>CAJUCO010000073.1 GCA_910585245.1 uncultured Oscillibacter sp. | reverse complement strand
TCTCCCCAGGCCCAGCGCATCATGATCGCCCGCCAGGGCAACATCCAGGGCAAAAAGCAGTTTGCCAAGGACGTGGCCGGCATCCAGTGAGACCGCCGGCCCTCCCAACAAAGTCCGGCGCGTTATCAAGCCCCGATTGTCAATTGCCCATTCTCAATTGCCAATTAAAAAATATGAAGGAGAGAACATCACATGGATTTTAATCTGAGCCGTGAGCACCAGCTGATCCGGAAGATGATGGCCGAGTTCACCGAAAATGAAGTGAAGCCCATTGCCGCCGAGACAGACCTGACCAGCGAGTATCCCCGGGAGAACATTGAAAAGCTGTTTGACCTGGGCGTCATGGGTATGTGCGTGCCCAAGGAGTACGGCGGCACCGGCGCGGACCCCCTGGCCGCCGCCATCTGTGTGGAGGAACTGAGCAAGCAGTGCGCCTCCACCGGCGACATTGTGGCCACCCACAACGGCCTTTGCTGCGACCCCATCCTGACCCACGGCACCGAGGAGCAAAAGAAAAAGTACCTCCCCATGTTGACCGCCGGTCATAAAGTGGGCGCCTTCGCCCTCACCGAGCCCAATGCCGGTTCCGACGCCTCCAAGGGCCAGACCGAGGCCCGGCTGGAGGGAGACCACTATGTGATGAACGGGTCCAAAATTTTCATCACCAACGGATACGTGGCCGACGTCTTTGTGGTCTTTGCCATGACCGACAAGTCCAAGGGCACCAAGGGCATCTCCGCCTTCATTGTGGAGAGCGGCTTCCCCGGCTTCTCCGTGGGCAAACACGAGGTGAAGATGGGCCTCCACGGCTCTCCCACCGCCGAAATCGTGTTTACGGATTGCATTGTCCCCAAGGAGAACCTGCTGGGCAAGGAAGGCCGGGGTTTCCCCATCGCCATGCAAACCCTGGACGGCGGCCGCATCGGCATCGCGGCCCAGGCCCTGGGCATCGCGGAGGGCGCGTTGAACGAGGCCAAGGAATACACCAAAGGCCGCGTCCAGTTTGGTAAGCCTATCTCCAAGTTCCAAAACACCCAGTTCACCTTTGCCGACATGGAGCTGGGCTGCGAGGCGGGGCGTCTTTTGACCTATCAGGCCGCCGTTCTCAAGGGCCAGGGTGTCCGTTACACCAAGGAAGCCGCCATGGCCAAGCTCTTTTGCTCTGAGCACGCCATGAAGACCACCACCAAGGCGCTGCAAATGTTCGGCGGATATGGCTATACCAAGGACTACCCCATGGAGCGCATGATGCGGGACGCCAAGATCACCGAGATCTACGAGGGCACGTCCGAGGTCCAGCGCATTGTCATCTCCGCGAATATGGGACTGTAAGAGGAGGAGGAAACGACTATGAAAATCATTGTCTGTGTCAAGCAGGTCCCCGATACCTCCGGCAAAGTGGCCGTCAATCCCGACGGCACCTTGAACCGGGCGTCCATGCAGACCATCACGAACCCGGACGACATGAACGCGGTAGAGGCCGCCCTGAAGCTGAAGGACGAAACCGGCTGCAAGGTGATTGTAGTCACCATGGGTCCCCCTCCCGCGGCCTCCATGCTTCGGGAGCTGATGGCCATGGGCGCGGACGAGGGCGTCCTGGTCTCCGCCCGGGAGTTTGGCGGCTCCGACACCTACGCCACCTCCCAGATTCTGGCGGCGGCGGTAAACCGCA
>CAJUCO010000072.1 GCA_910585245.1 uncultured Oscillibacter sp. | reverse complement strand
TCCGCTCCCTGTTCGCCGTGGGCTTCCAGGGGATGCTGATTTTGGTATGCGTGGGTATCTATGCGGTACTCATTCAAGGTATCGCCTCCGGGGGCGACCCCATAGGGGCGATATGGGGGACCATCGGCTACACGGTGCTGCTGTGCTACTGCCTGTTCAAAACGGGGAGTATCGCCCGGAGCGTCCTGGGGGCGCATTAGGCCCCCGGCCTCTGGACACGGTGTCCAGAGCGGAGCGGAAAGGAGGGATTTTATCGGAAAATACGCTGTGATCTATGCCGACCCGCCCTGGCGGTACGCCCAAAAGAATTTGCAAGGGGCGGCGGAGAGGCACTACCCCACCATGACTATCGACGACCTGTGCGCCCTCCCCGTGGCGGAGCTGGCCGCCCCGGACTGCGCCCTGTTCCTGTGGGCCACGTTCCCCCAGCTCCCGGAGGCCCTGCGGCTGATCAAGGCGTGGGGCTTTCAGTATAAGAGCGTGGCCTTTGTCTGGCTGAAAAAGAACCGCAAGGCGGATAGCTGGTTTTACGGGCTGGGCTTCTGGACCAGGGCCAACGCGGAGGTGTGCCTGCTGGCAACGCGGGGCCGTCCCCGGCGGCAGGCCGCCAATGTCCATCAATTCATCATTTCCCCCATTGAAGCCCATAGCAAAAAGCCGGAGGAGGCGCGGGAGAAAATTGTGGCCCTCCTGGGCGACGTGCCACGGGTGGAGCTGTTCGCCCGGCGGACCTCCCCCGGCTGGGACGTGTGGGGGAACGAGGTGGAATGTACCCCCGGCCTCTGGAATATGGGGTCCCCGCAAAATCAAGGATTTTGTGGGGAGAGGAGGAGCAGCGAAACGAGTGAGCTTTCGCCGGAGGCGGAAGCGAGGGATGTGGAGCTTGCGACGACGAGTCCAGAGGGCCGGGAGGCGGAAAGGAGTGATTTGCCATACCCTATGTGAATGTCCCCAATGACCTGTCCAGGGTCAAGACCAAGCTGGCGTTCAACCTCACCAAGCGGCAGCTCATTTGTTTCGGAGGCGGCGGGCTGGTGGGGGTCCCCGCCTATCTGCTGGCCCGTGGGCCTGTGGGGAGCACCGGGGCTATGTTCCTCATGCTGGGGATCATGCTCCCGGCGTTCCTCATGGCAATGTATGAAAAGGACGGCCTGCCCTTTGAGAAAGTGGTGCGGAACATCATCCGCGCCCGCTTCCTCCGGCCCGGCCCCAGGCCCTACCGAACGCAAAATATCTACGCGCCGTTCGCCGGAAAGGAGGTATCGGCTTCTGAACATAAGGACCAAAAGCGCCGGGCCCGGAAGGGCCGGTAAGCGTTCCCTCTCCGCGCAACAGACCATCCCCTATGTGGAGATGCTGAAAGACGGCATTTGCCGGGTGCGGGAGGGCTTCTACACCAAGACCATCTCCTATGAGGACATCAACTACTCCGTGGCCTCCAGCGAGGACCAGTCCGCCATCTTCGACGGCTGGTGCGGCTTCCTCAACTACTTTGACAGCGCCCTCCCGTTCCAGCTCTCCTTCATCAACCACCGCTCCAGGGGCGGCAGCCGGTACAAGGTCAATATCCCTATGGCCCACGACGACTTTGACAGTATCCGGGGGGAGTATGTGGATATGCTGAAACGGCAGATCGCCAGGAGCAACAACGGGATCGTCCGCTCCAAGTACATCACCTTCGGCGTCCCCGCCGAGGGCCTGGAGACGGCCCGCCCCCGGCTGGAGCGTGTGTCCAGCGACATCATGGGCAACTTCAAGAAGCTGGGAGCCCACTCCCGCGTCCTCAACGGGCGGGAGCGGCTGGAGGTGCTGCACGGCCAGATGCACCCCGGAGGCCGGGAGCCGTTCCGCTTCTCCTGGCCGGACA
>CAJUCO010000071.1 GCA_910585245.1 uncultured Oscillibacter sp. | reverse complement strand
TGCCGGAGCTGGCGGAGGGGGTCAGCTTCACCACCTGTCCCCCCAGGCGGTTGACGAGGGGGTAATATTCTCCCTCCGGGTCTGCTATGACAATATCATCCTCCGGCCACGTCAGAAACACGTTGACGATCTCCCGCTTGGCGGCAAAGCTCTTGCCGCTCCCAGGGGTTCCGAGGAACATCCCGTTCGGGTTTTTCAAACGCTTGCGATCAGCCATGATGACATTGTTGGAAAGGGCGTTCATGCCGTAGTAGAGGGCCTGACCGTCCATCCGCAGTTCCTTGGTCATAAAGGGAATGAAAATCGCCGTGGAGCTGGTTGTCATGCCCCGCTGTATCTCGATGCCGTTCCAGCCCAGGGGGAGGGAGGACATATAGCCCTGCTCCTGCTGGTAGTCCAGCCGCCGGAGGGTGCAGTTGTGCTTTTGGGCGATGCCGGACACGGTGAACACCTCGTTTTCCAGCCGCTCCCGCGTGGGGGCGGTGTTCACCACCAGGAATGTGAGCAGGAACATCCGCTCGTTGCGCGATTGCAGGTCGGCCAGGAGCGCCGCCGCGTCCTTGGCGTAGGTGATGAGGTCGGGGGGCAGAATATCGGGGTCATAGCCGCTCCGGGTGGCCTTGCGCTGTTCCTCCACTTTCATTTTGTCAATGTCGGAGATTTTACCCTTTACCGTCTTGATGGCCTTGGTCTGGTCTACCGTCTGAATGTGGAGGGTCACGGTCATTTCCGCATCCAGCTCCAACAACTCCAGCAGGAGCTTGTCAGACAGCTCCGAAGCCATGATTTGCAGAAAGGACGCCGCCCCCCAGAACTGGCCCACCCGGAATGTCCGGCCCTGGGTAAAGTCAAAGCTGTCGGGGACAATGAAATCCTTTGTCCCCATGCCCGTCTTGGGGATGTCCCCCCAGGAGAAGCGGAACGGCTCCCGACCTCCGGGGTGGAGCTGGCCGTGGAGGGCCTCCAGCCGCTCCCAGCCGTTGAGAACGTGGGACTGTACCCCCAGCCGCTTGAAGTTCCCCATGATGTCCGCCTCTACCCGCTCCAGCCGGGGCCGGGCGGCGGCGAGGTTGTCGGCGGGAGCGCCGAATGTGATGTACTTGGAGCGGACAATGCCGTTGTTGCTCCTGGCAATCTGCCGTTTCAGCATATCCACATACTCGCCCCGGATGCTGTCAAATTCATCGTGGGCCATAGGGATATTGACCTTGTAGCGGCCCCCGCCACGGGAGCGGTGATTGACAAAGGAGAGCTGGAACGGCAGGGCGCTGTCGAAGTAGTTCAGGAACGAACACCACCCGCTGAAAATGGCCGCCTGATCCTCGGTGGATGCAACGGAATAGTTGATGTCCTCATAGGCGATGGTCTTGGTGTAGTAGCCCTCCCGCACCCGGCAAACGCCGTCTTTGAGCATTTCCAGGTAGGGAACAGTCTGCTGGGCGGAGAGGGCCGCCCGGCCCTTACCCCTTGCGGGGCCGCGTCTTGGGGTTCTTTTTACCTGCAATCGGTTCCTCCTTTTCCACCTGTCCGGCAAAGAGCGCGTACAGGTTCTCCGTTCGGTAGGGCCTCACGCCGGGGCGCAGGAGCTTGGCCCGGACAATGTTCCGCACCACCTTTTCAAAGGGCTGGCCGTCCTTTTCGTACATCGCCATGAAAAAGGCGGGGAGCATGACGGCCAGCATCAGGAACATCGCCCCGCTGTTCCCGATGGCGCTCCGGGTCAGCAGAAAGGCAGGGATACCCACCGCCGCCCCACAGCCGAAGCACACCAGCTGTCGGCTGGTTAGGTTAAAGGCCAGCTTGGTCTTGATTTTGGACAGGTCGTTGGGGATGCTCACATAGGCCATTGTTCAGCCTCCTTTCCGGCCCTG
>CAJUCO010000070.1 GCA_910585245.1 uncultured Oscillibacter sp. | reverse complement strand
GAACACCATCCCCCTGTGGAAGAGCCAGATGGTGCTGGCCCTGGGCATGGAGCACAGCCGGCAGGCCACCGCCGCCCAGAGCGCCGTGACGGAGATGACCAACGAGCTTTTGAAGAAAAACGCCGATATGTTGAAAATGGGCACCATCCAGACCGCCCGGGAGGCGGAGAAAAGCGTGGTGGATATCGAGACGCTCCAGCACACGAACCAGCAGCTGATTTCCACCCTGGACGAGGTGCTGAACATCCAGCGGGAGGGCGCGCAAAAGCGCAAGGCCGCCGAGGTGGAGTTGGGCCGCATTGAGGGTGAGCTCCGGGCGAAGCTGATGGAGCTGCATAAATAAACGTCTGCCGGTAAAACGAGCCTGTAGGGGGCGGACACGGAGGTCCGCCCCGACGGTTCCGCCTATCGGAGCTCCCGGGCCACGGAGAAGGCCGCCAGGAACATGGCCTTTAGCTCCAAGGAACGGCTGTCCTCCTGGGCCTGCCGGTACTGCTCCAGGGACGCCGTGTGTTCCCCGGAGAGGCCCTCCTCTAAGGCTGCAAGGTGTTTTTCTTCCAGGGATTTTGAGAGGTCGTAAGCCTCGTGGTCCAGGCAGCGGGGGATGCGCTCGTTGTAAGTGAAGTCCATTAACAGCTGCATGAGACTGGTCATAGAGATACCTCCTTGCTTTTTACTTTTCGTTCATTATAATACTAACTATAGTTAATGTCAAGGGGGGAATTATGCCCACATTTCCAGAACGGCTGAAAGAACTGCGTAAAGAACGGCGGTTATATCAGCGGGAACTTGCGGAACTGCTTGGTATCTCCGTTCGGGGATATCAGTGTTACGAGACCGGAGAGCACGAGCCGGGTGTGAAAAAGCTGATTGTTTTAGCGGACTATTACCAAGTATCCATCGACTACTTGGTGGGCCGGACGGACGTGCCGGACTTCCAGGCGGTGAAGACAGAGGATTGAGCTTATGAAATTGCTGCAAAAACGCCCGGTGGCGGCGGTCATTATGGCGCTGGCCATTGTGGCGGGCATTGCCCTGGGGCAGGCAAAAAAGCCCACTGTGGAAGCGGCCCTCACCGGGGACTTTCTCTACCTGATCCACAACGAGGGCGGGGTGATCTCCCAGGACACCGCCGAATACATCGAGGCCATGAACACCTCCCTTTTCGCCCAGACCGGGGCGCAGATCGCCGTGGACGTGGTGCGAACCACCGGGGACGAGGACATCATGGACTATGCCGAACGGACCCTGAATGAATTAGGCGTGGGCTCCCGAGAGCGGCAGAACGGCATTTTGCTGGTGCTGGCTCTGGAGAACGAGTACAACGGCCTGCCGGACGGGGACTATGTCATCGCCTGGGGCGGCGGGTTTACCTCCGGGCAACAGGACCGGCTGGAGGATATTCTCTACAACACCCTGGAGGATTACTTTGCCGCCAAACGCTACGACGACGGGGTCCGGTATACCTTCCGCTCTTTGGCGGATTATCTGGAAAGCGTCTATCATGTCCGCGTCACCACGGCGCCTCCGGCGCCGGAGGCCATGGGCAGCTACCAGACCATTTCCGGCGGCTATCAGTCCACCGGCGCGGCGGTGGCCATGGGAAGCGTTGTCACCGGGCTGGTGACGCTGCTGATTCTCCTGTTTGTCCTCTGGGTGGCGCTGGACGGGATGCGCTACCGGAGCTACCGGCGGCGGTATTACGGCCCCACAGTGATCGGCATTCCAAGACCTGTGTACTATCCCGTGTTCTGGGGCCGTCCCCGGCGGCCCAGGCGGCCTCCCCCTCCGCCCGGAAGACCCGGCGGGCCGGGCAGCTTTGGCGGCGGCTCCTTCGGTGGAGGCGCGCGACGGGGCGGCGGTCCGGGTAGCTTCGGCGGCGGTTTTGGCGGCGGCTCCTTCGGCGGAGGCGCGCGGCGGGGCGGCGGTCCGGGTAGCTTCGGCGGTTCCTTCGGCGGCGGAGCCAGAAGGGGCGGCGGACGGTCCGGCGGCTTTGGCGGCGGCTCCTTTGGCGGGGGCGCGGGCCGGGGCGGCGGAAGAAGAAGATAAAACGAGGCCCCCGGCGTGTGGTTACGCCGGGGGCCGTGCTTTTCAAGTGGAAGCCGGGACCTGACCTGTTTTCCCGGGAAAGGAACGGTTTTGAAGGGCGGGGGCAGTTAATCAAGGACCTGCACCGCCGCGCCCAGAACGCCGTCGCCAATGTAGACGCTGAGGGTTCCGTCGATCTCCCCGTCCCAGATGTGGTCGTAGTCCGGAAGGACGGCGGTGAGCTTTTGACGGAGGGTTTCCATTTCGGCGGGGGCCCCGCCGTTGGCCACAGCCAGATTGTATTTCCGGTGTCCACCGCAGCGGTCCACAGTCATGGCCACCAGCTTGTCCATGACCTGATTCCGTCCCCGGACTTTGGCGACGGACTGGAGCTGCCCGTTGGGGGCAAAGGTGATGATGGGCTTGATCTGGAGCAGGGTCCCCGCCGTGGCGGTGA
>CAJUCO010000069.1 GCA_910585245.1 uncultured Oscillibacter sp. | reverse complement strand
ACAGGTCGTTGGGGATGCTCACATAGGCCATTGTTCAGCCTCCTTTCCGGCCCTGCGGCTTCTGGCCTCGTCGTCGCAAACTCCGCTCGGCTACCTCTGGCCATGCTGGCCAGAAGTCCGCCCGCTTCGTTGCTCCTCCTCTCCCCACAAAATGTTCCATTTTGCGGGGAACCCAAATTCCATAAGTTGACGGACTCCACCTCGTTCCCCCACACGTCCCAGCCGGGCGGGGTCTGCCGGGCGAAGAGCTCTACACGGGGCAGGTCGCCCATCAGGGCCACAATCTTCTCGCGGGCCTCGTCCGGCTTTTTGCTGTGGCCCTCTATGGGGGAGATAATGAATTGATGCACATTCGCGGCCTGCCGCCGGGGGCGGCCCCGCGTTGCCAGCAGACACACCTCCGCATTGGAGCGCGTCCAGAAGCCCAGCCCGTAAAACCAGCTGTCTGCCCGGCGGTTCTTTTTCAGCCAGACAAACGTCACGCTCTTATAGGTAAAGCCCCACGCCTTGATCAGCCGCAGGGCCTCCGGGAGCTGGGGGAACGTGGCCCAAAGGAACAGGGCGCTGTCCGGGGCCGCGAGGTCGGCCACAGGCAGGGCACACAGCTCCTCAATGCTCATGGTGGGATAGTGCCGTTCCGCCGCCCCCTGCAAGCCCTTTTGGGCGTAGCGCCAGGGCGGGTCGGCGTAGATAATGGAATATCCTCTGATAGTTACACCCCTTTTCCGCCCTGGGCCACGGCCTCCTCCGCCCGGCGCACCCGTTCGGCGGCAGGGCCGTAAAAGGCCGGGGCGTTCTCAAAGCAAATGTAGCGGCGGCCCGTGTTGACGGCGGCCACCGCCGTTGTGCCGCTCCCGGCGCAGATGTCCGCCACCACCTCGCCAGGCCGGGTGTAGGTGCGGATGAAATACTCGCACAGGGAAACGGGCTTTTGCGTGGGGTGGACGGCGTTTGCCACCGTGGGGAACGCCAGCACATTCCCAGGAAACCGCCGCCCGTCCGACTCGCCGCTGGTACGCTCAAATTTTCCGTAGTTGGGGCTGTTGCCGCTCTTTCGGTGGATTTTCTTGTACGGCTCCCCCTGCTCAAACTGCGGATCGTACAGCGGGGACTTCCGATAGAACACCAGAATATTCTCCGATTTTTTCAGCGGAGCGCGGCGGGCGTTGAGAAAGCCGGAGCATCGGCTCTTATACCATACCCATTCATAGCGGAGCATGGGGAGGTTGGACGCGCCCAGCACCTTGTCATAGGGGCATTGGGCGAACAGCAGCACTGCCCCCTCCGGCTTCACCGCCCACCGCACCGCCTCCCACAGCTCCGGCAGGGGCAAAGGCACATCCCAGTAATTCCGGGTCGTGCCATAGGGCGGATCGGTCAGTAGCATATCAACCGAGTGCCGGGGCAGGGAGCGCAGGCCCTCAATACCGTCCATGAGAAACAGACCGTTTGGGGCCAGGGGCCGCCCGTCCGGGGCAAAGCTCTGGCCTCGGCGCCACAAACTCCGCTCTGCTCCTTCGGCGGCCATGCCGCCGAAATCCGCCCGCTCCGTTGCGGCTCCTCCTCCCACAAAGTCTGCCGACTTTGCGGGAACCCTTTTTTCAGAAGTAAGAATTTCCTGCATAAATCACCGTCCTTTCATCAGTGAGCGCCAAAGACGCGCTGGGCGATGCCGCCCGTCTTGAACAGCATGAAGCACAACAGCACCGTGTAGCCGATAGTCCCCCAAATGGCCCCTATGGGGTCGCCGCTGGTGGCGATGCCCTGAATGAGTACGGCGTAGATCGCCACGCACACCAGAATGAGCATCCCCTGGAACGCCACGGCAAACAGGGATTTCAGGTAGTTCTGTCCCGTCCCGCCCAGCTCCCGGTTGGAGAGAGTCGCCACGGGAATGGGGGCAAGGCTGGTGAGCAAATATATTTCAATCATGCGGCCATACACCAGCACAAAAATAATGATGTTCAGGGCCGTCATGGTGACATTGATTAAAATGGACTGCATGAACAGCCCCAGCAGGGAGCCGACATCCATTGTCTCCAGCGTGGCCTCCAGGTCGGCCAGCATATCCGGCGTGACGCTGGTACTGCCCCGTATCAGCCCCGCCGCGCTTGCAATCGCGCTCTGGGACACATCGAACACCGCCATAACGATGTTGAATGTGTTCGTCAGAATGAGGATAGCGCAGGACGTTTTGAATACCCACTTGTAGATATTCGCCACGTCAAATTCGTGCATATTATTTTTTTCGAGGATCATTTGGATCAGCTCGTAGGTCGCCACAAAGGTCAAGACCAGCCCGGCGATAGGCAGTATCACCGTTTCGGAAAGCTGGCGGATGAGGGAGAACACCCCGGCGTGCCATGCCGCCGGGGTGGTTCCCACCTGTACCGCGATCTCTCCGACTTGGGCGTTGACGTTATCGAACAGCCCGCCCAGGTTGCCCATGATCCCGTCAATCAGCAGCTCTTTCAGCCATTCCGTGATCCAGTCGGTGAGAATACCCATAGGCCCCCGCCCTTAGAACAAGGTGGACAGCAGGGGGATCAGGGTCGTACCCAGCA
>CAJUCO010000068.1 GCA_910585245.1 uncultured Oscillibacter sp. | reverse complement strand
ACGAAACGCCACTTCCCGGATATGGCGCACCTGGGCGATATTACCCAGCTCCACGGCGGCGAGGTCCCGCCCGTGGACATCATCACATTCGGGTCCCCCTGTCAAAATCTCTCCAGCGCGGGCCGCCGTGAGGGGCTGGGCGGGGCAAAGTCCAGCCTGTTCTTCCAGGCGGTGCGTATCATAGAGGAAATGAGGGATGCCACTGGAGGTCAATTTCCAACAATCGTTATTTGGGAAAACGTCATGGGAGCTCTGCTATCAGGAAACCGGCTGGATTTTAGAGCCGTCCTGCAATCTCTCACAAACACCAAAATTCCAATGCCTGCTTCCGGGCGCTGGGCCAACGCCGGAATGGTGCGAGGCGGAGGCCGTGACGTGTGCTGGCGTCTGCTGGACGCCCAGCATTGGGCAGACCCCCGGCTGGCCCGGCGTCAGCGGGTGTTCGTCGTGGCGGATTTTGGAGGCCGACGTGCCGGAGCGGTCCTGTTTAAGCCCCGCCGCCTGTTCCCGGCTCCTGCGCCTTGCGGAGACTTTGGGCTGCCCCCCGCCGGAGGCAATCGAATATCTGCTTCTGAAACAGGGGGGCCGCTACCAGTCGTCCACCCCTTTCAAGGTTACCGTATGCGGGGGGCGGCCAAGGCGGGGGACGTTGGGAATTTCCTGGGGAGCTTTGGAAAACCAACAGACCCTTTTCCCACCCTGATGGCCGGAGGGCTGACGGTGTTTGCCCTGTGGCGGGAGGGCCGGGAGGCGGAGGGCGTCATTACCTGGCTGACCCCCACGGAGGGGGAGCGGGCCATGGGCCTGCCTGACGGCTGGACGGCGTTCGGCCACGACGGGCGGCCCGTCTCCGTCCGGGCCCGTCAAAAGGCCCTGGGAAACTCCATCGCCCTGCCCTGCGCGGAGTACATCATGGCGGGAGTAAAAGAAGAATTGAAGGGAGGGAAACCGTATAGCGATATTTGAAGCCTGTGTGACGAACCTGGGCAAGTACAACGAGGGCCAGCTTGTATATGAGCGGGTGGCGTTCCCCACCGACACCGAAACCGTCCAGGCGGCCTTGAAAAAAATCGGCATAGACGGTATTCGGTATGAGGAGATTTTTATTTCCGATTATGACGGCCCTATGCCCCAGCTCCACAAGCACCTGGGCGAGTACGAGAGCATTAACGAGCTGAACCATCTGGCCTGCCTGCTGTCGAAGCTGTCCCAGGACGAGCTGGCGGTGTTTGAGGCCGTCATGGACAGTGGGGAGTACACCGGGAGCGTGAAAGATTTAATCAATCTCTCTCAAAACCTGGACAGCTACAGCTTTTATTCCGATGTTCACACCGAGGAGGACTTGGGGCGGATGTATCTCCAGGAGCTTGAGGCCGTCCCTGTGCCGGAGCACCTGATCGACTACATTGATTATGAGGCATACGGGCGGGATGCGCGGATCAACGAGGGCGGCCACTTCGCCCCCGGCGGGTACGTCCAGGGGGGACATTCCTTTAAGGAGCATTACCACGGGATCGAGGACATTCCCGACGAACACCGGGTATTCTCCATGCCTAAAGTGCCCATCCGGGAGCAAATGGCTGCCTATCAGGAAATGGCGAACCGGGCTTCCCTGACCACGGAGCGGTCCGCGCCCAAGGTGGACCGGGAGGAGCGGTAGCCCTCTGGACACCGTGTCCAGAGGCAGGAGGTGATGATTTTTGGTAGATGAAGATATTTCCCGGCGCACGATAGCCCTCTCCATCCGAACGGGGAAGCTGACGGCGCGGACGCTGGCCTGGGCGCTGCGGGCGGCGGGCCGGAAGATCCAAAAGGAGCGGCAGGCCCGCAAGACGCCCCACGGCAGGCAGAGCGTCAAACAGCTTATGAGGCAGGGCGAGGCCACCAACAGCCTCCCCGTGGAGGCCCCCAGGGAGTTTGACCGGGTGGCCCGGCGCTGGAATGTGGACTACGCTTTTTACAAGAACGGCGAGGGAAAATATCTGCTGTTCTTCAAATCCAAGCAGGCCGACGCCATCACCGCCTGTTTCGGGGAATATTCCCGCCGTATCATGGACCGGCCCAGGGTGCGGCGCGTCCCCATCCTGGAGCGGATGAAGCGGGCCGGGGAGCTGCTGCGGGGCCGGGAACGGACCCAGGAGCGGAAAAAGGAGGCGGAGCGTGAAGAAAGGTAGCTTGAAAAAGTATCTCCTCCCCAATCTGCCCTACCTGTTCATGGCCTGGGCCTGCTTGAAGCTGGGGACGGCCTACCGTCTGGCGGCTGGGGCCAACGCCGGGGAAAAGCTGGTGGGCATGATGAACACCATCAACGCGGCCTTTGCCTCCCCCGCCCCTGGGCTGGACCCGGCGGACTGGCTGGTGGGGATCGCGGGGGCGGCGGCCATCCGGCTTTTCGTCTACGTCAAGGCCAAGAACGCAAAAAAATTTCGCCGTGACGAGGAGTACGGCAGCGCACGTTGGGGCGGTCCTAAAGACATAGCCCCTTTCGTCGATCCCAAGTTTGAGAAAAACGTGATCCTCTCCGGGACGGAATTTCTCACCACCAACACCCGGCCCAAGAACCCGGCCAACGCCCGGAACCTCAACGCCTGTGTCATCGGCTCC
>CAJUCO010000067.1 GCA_910585245.1 uncultured Oscillibacter sp. | reverse complement strand
AGCCGTCGTGCTGGAACTGCATGACGGAGGAGGTGACGGAGATGCCCCGCTGCTTTTCAATCTCCATCCAGTCGCTGGTGGCGGCCCGGGCCCGCTTGCCCTTGACCTCTCCGGCCTGGGCGATGGCCCCGCCGTAAAGGAGGAGTTTTTCCGTAAGGGTGGTTTTGCCCGCGTCGGGGTGGGAGATAATGGCGAAGGTTCGCCTCCGGGCGATCTCGTCTTGGAAAGCGGCCATGTTCTAGCCTCCTGCTTTTTAATAGTGAGAGTGTTTCCACAAATTTAACAATATAGCATAAATCAGATGGGTTTGCAAGCCTCCTCTTATGCTGTCGTGCCTGGGAAAATGAAGCGGGCGCGTGTTGGGTGAAAGGTGGGGAGAAGACCCCCGTGAGCGTCATGGGAACCCTCTCTTAAAGCGGCGCAGGTTTACAACAGTTTGCAGGTTTTCGAAAAATCCAGGGGAAACCAATTGACGGTTTCCGCCCCATATGCTAGACTAAAGACAATGTGTCAACGGAAGGACACCGGCATCAACATTTCGACCAAGATTGGGAAGGAAGGAAGCACTATGTACAAAATTGTTCGAAAAGAAGCCCTTCGCCCCACCGTCACCCTGTATGAGATCGAGGCTCCGCTGATCGCCAAGAAGGCCCAGCCGGGACAGTTCATCATCCTCCGGGTGGACGAAAAGGGCGAGCGGGTCCCCATTACCATCAACGCCTATGACCCGGAAAAAGGCACCGTCACCATCATTGTCCAGACGGTGGGCGCCACCACGGAAAAGCTCTCCCACTTGAGCGAGGGCGACTGCCTCCAGGACTTTGTGGGCCCCCTGGGCAAAGCCACCGAGACCGAGGGCAAGAAAAAGGTCTGCGTCGTCGGCGGCGGCGTGGGCTGCGCCATTGCCTACCCGGTTTTGAAAAAGTTCCACGACGACGGGGCCGAGGTCCACGCCATCGTGGGCTTCCGCACCGAGGACCTGGTGATTCTGGAGGAGGATTTCAAGAAGTCCTCCGACAAACTCATCGTCTGCACCGACGACGGAAGCTATGGCCGCAAGGGCCTGGTCACCGAGGCGTTGAAGGAACTCATTGAAGAAGGGAACCAGTACGACGAGGTCTTCGCCATCGGCCCCATGGTCATGATGAAATTCGTCTCCAAGACCACAGAGCCCTACGGCGTTCCCACCACCGTATCCATGAGCCCCATCATGATCGACGGCACGGGTATGTGCGGTGGCTGCCGGTTGAGCGTGGGCGGCGAGATGAAATTCGCCTGCGTGGACGGCCCGGACTTTGACGGCCACAAGGTAGACTGGGATCTGGCCGTGAAGCGGAACCAGATGTACATGGAATTTGAAAAACACAAGTACGAGGAGACCTGCAACCTGTTCAAGAAGGAGGCCCAGTGATCATGGCCAATATGTCTTTACAGAAAAACCCCATGCCCTCCCAGGACCCCAATGTCCGGAACAAGAACTTTGAGGAAGTGGCCCTGGGGTATACCGAGGCCCAGGCCCTGGACGAGGCGGCCCGCTGCTTAAACTGCAAGAACCGGGCCTGTATGCAGGGCTGCCCCGTTATGGTACATATCCCCGAGTTCATCGCCGAGGTTGCCAAGGGCGACTTCGAGGCGGCGTACCAGATCATCTCCAACACCTCCGCCCTCCCCGCCGTCTGCGGCCGGGTGTGCCCCCAGGAGACCCAGTGCGAGATGTACTGCGTCCGGGGCAAGAAAGGGGACCCCGTGGGCATCGGCCGTCTGGAGCGGTTCGTGGCCGACTGGCACAACGCTCACTCTACCGAGGCCCCGGAAAAGCCTGTCTCCAACGGCCATCGCGTGGCCGTGGTGGGCTCCGGCCCTGCAGGCCTCACCTGCGCGGGAGACCTGGCCCGGAAGGGCTATGAGGTCACCGTGTTCGAGGCCCTGCATCTGGCAGGCGGCGTGCTGGTGTACGGCATCCCCGAGTTCCGTCTGCCCAAGGCCATCGTTCAGAAGGAAGTGGACGGCCTGAAAGCCATGGGCGTCACCATCGCCACGGATACGGTCATTGGCCGGACCATCTCCATCGACGAGCTGATGGAGGAGCAGGGCTTCGAGGCCGTGTTCATCGGCTCCGGCGCGGGTCTTCCCATGTTCATGGACATCCCCGGCGTGAACTACCGGGGCGTGTACTCCGCCAACGAGTTCCTCACCCGTATCAACCTGATGAAGGCCTACCTCCCCGACTCCGACACCCCCATCCAGCGGCCCAAGAAGGTGGCCGTAGTGGGCGGCGGCAACGTTGCCATGGACGCGGCCCGCTGCGCCAAGCGCCTGGGAGCCGAGGTCTACATCGTCTACCGCCGTGGCATGGAGGAGCTCCCCGCCCGGAAGGAAGAGGTGGAGCACGCCGAGGAAGAGGGCATCATCTTCAAGACCCTGTGCAACCCGGTGGAAATCTTCGCCGATGAAAACGACGACGTGAACAAAATCCGCTGCATCCGCATGGAGCTGGGTGAGCCCGACGCCTCCGGACGGCGGCGGCCCATTGAGATGCCGGACAGCGAGTTCGACCTGGACGTGGACTGCGTGATCATGTCTCTTGGCACCAGCCCCAACCCCCT
>CAJUCO010000066.1 GCA_910585245.1 uncultured Oscillibacter sp. | reverse complement strand
CCCCCGACGGGGGCTTCGGCCTGCTGACGGACAGCGGCGTGGTGACGCCGGAGGCCCAGGCGGTTCTCCCGGGCGTGGCCCTGGCGGTGCTGGAGGCCAACCACGACGTGGAGGCCGTGCGCAGCGGCCCGTACCCCTATTTTTTGAAAGAGCGCATTTTGGGCCCCACCGGGCACCTGCGTAACGAGGACGCCGCAGCCTTCGCCGTCACCCTGGCGGCGGCTGGGGCCCGGGAGATCGTCCTGGCCCACCTGAGCCGGGAGAACAACACCCCGGGCATGGCTCTTCGGGCAGTGGAGGCGGCCCTTGCCGCCGCGGGGCTTTGCCCCCGCCTCTCCGCTGCCCCCCGGGAGGCGCTCAGCGGGGCCTATGTGCTGATGGGAGGTCCGGTATGCAGCGAATAACCCTTCTTTGCGTCGGGAAACTGAAAGAGAAATTCTACGCCGAGGCGGTGGCGGAGTACGCCAAGCGCCTGAGCCGGTACTGTAAGCTGGAAATCGTGGAGCTGGCGGAGGAACGCCTCCCGGAGGCTCCCTCCCCCGCCCAGGTGGAAAGGGCCCTTTTGAAGGAGGCGGAGGCCGTCCGCCGGAAGATCCCCCCCTCCTCCCGGCTCATCGCTCTGTGCGTGGAGGGACGGCTCCGCTCCAGCGAGGAGCTGGCCCGGACTATGGCCGCCTGGGCCTCCGGGGCGGAGCAGGGGCTTGAAAAGCGGCTGGTGTTTCTCATCGGCGGCTCCTTCGGCCTCCACGAGTCCCTCAAGGCGGAGGCGTGGGCAAAGCTCTCCATGTCCCCCATGACCTTTCCCCACCATCTGGCCCGGGTGATGCTGCTGGAGCAGATTTACCGGGCGTACCAGATCAACGGGGGAACGAAGTATCATAAGTGAGTTTCCGCCCTGGGGGAATGGTCTGCCGGGAGAAAGGCAGACCCTGTGGGGCCTGACCAGGGGGTCAGGCCCCACAAAGAAAGTTTTCCGGTCTACCGGAATGGTCCCATTACGGAAATAGTCTACCGATAGAAGGGTGGGCCCAGGGGAACGGGCCATGGATAGCATGGAGGTTCCGGGGAAACGGGCCGCCGAGCACGGCGGCCCCTACAAGTCTGATTAACGGAGCATCAGCGGCAGCGGAAAGAGAAGGAAGTCTATTCGACAACCTCCAAGACCCTCGCCCGCACCACGCCGCGGGCGGGTCAATTCGTACTTGACCACCAAGCCCCAGGCGCGCCCCCGTCCTTCCTCCCCCGTAGGGCGTATACTTCTTTTTCTCTTTTGGACCGTGCACGGCCCGTTTTCTCTTTTTCTTCTGGCAAGAAAAAGAGAAAATGGGGGGTGCATTGCACCAGCTAGCATCCTAGCTGAATCCCTCCCCGCCCGCAAGGGCGAGCAAAAATCCCCCTCTTGCAAAAGCAAAATTTTATGATATAATATACCATCCATATGAAATAACAGAAATCAGGTGAACACAATGACCCTCAAAAAAATCGCGGCGATTTTCGCCGACAAGGAATCCCTGGACGGGCAGTCCGTCACGGTGGGCGGCTGGGCCCGGACCATCCGGGACATGAAGAACTTCGGCTTCGTGGAGTTGAACGACGGCTCCTGCCTCAAAAACCTCCAGGTGGTTATGGAGGCCGGAACCCTGGAAAATTACAAGGACATTGCCGCGCAGAATGTGGGGGCGGCTCTCATTGTCACCGGCACCGTGGTCCTGACCCCCGAGGCCAAGCAACCCCTGGAGCTGAAAGCCGCGAAGATTGAGGTGGAGGGCCCCTCTACCCCTGACTATCCCCTCCAAAAGAAGCGGCACACCGTGGAGTACCTCCGAACCATCCAGCACCTGCGGCCCCGGACAAACCTGTTTTCCGCCGCCTTCCGGGTCCGGAGCGCCGCCGCTTTCGCCATCCATGAGTTTTTCCAGAGCCGGGGTTTTGTCTATGTCCACACCCCTATTATCACCGCCAGCGACTGCGAGGGCGCCGGGGAGATGTTCCGGGTCACCACCCTGGACCCGGAGAACCCGCCCCGGACCGAGGACGGCAAGATTGACTTTACCCAGGACTTCTTCGGCAAGCCCGCGAATCTCACGGTCTCCGGCCAGCTGAACGCGGAGAACTTTGCCATGGCCTTTGGCGACGTGTACACCTTCGGCCCCACCTTCCGGGCGGAGAACTCCAACACCCAGCGCCACGCCGCTGAGTTTTGGATGATCGAGCCGGAGATGGCCTTTTGCGATCTGGCGGGGGACATGGACGTGGCGGAGGCTATGATAAAATATGCCATCCGCAAGGTGATGGAGCGTTGCCCCGACGAGATTGACTTCTTCAACAGCTTCGTGGACAAGGGGCTTAAGCAGCGGCTGGAGCACGTGGCCTCCTCCGACTTCGGCCGGGTGAGCTACACGGAGGCCGTGGAAATTCTGGAGAAGAACAACGGCCAATTCGACTACAAGGTCTATTGGGGCTGCGACCTCCAGACGGAGCACGAGCGGTATCTCACGGAGCAGGTTTTCAAGCGGCCGGTGTTTGTGACGGACTACCCTAAGGAGATTAAGGCCTTTTATATGCGCCTCAACGACGACGGGAAGACCGTGGCGGCGGCGGACTGCCTGGTCCCCGGCATTGGGGAGATCATCGGCGGAAGCCAGCGGGAAGAGCGGCTGGAGGTTTTGGAGCGCCGCATCAAGGAGCTGGACATGGACCCGGAGAGCTATTGGTGGTATTGCGACTTGCGGCGGTATGGGTCCTGCCGCCACGCGGGCTTTGGCCTGGGGTTTGAGAGGCTGGTGATGTACCTCACCGGCGTGAGCAATATCCGGGATGTGCTGCCGCATCCCCGCACGGTTGGCAGTGCTGATTTTTAAGCTGCGCTTGGCTAGGTGGATGAGAGGCTCCCCCGAAAGGGGGAGTTTTTTCTTGCCCTGACGGGCGGGGGGATTTCAGCCATGAAGATGGCTGGTTCTTTGCACCCCCCATTTTCTCTTTTCCTTCCAGAAGGAAAAGAGAAAACGGGCCGTGCACGGTCCAAAAGAGAAAAGGAAGTATACGCCCTGCGGGGGGACGTTGGACGTGGGCGCGCCTGGGGCTTGGTGGGCAAGTACGAATTGGCCTGCCCGCGGCGTGGTGCGGGCGGGGGTTTTGGTGGTTATCGAATGGACTTCCTTCTCTTTCCGCTGCCGCTGATGCTCCGTTAATCAGACTTGTAGGGGCTGCCGCCCTTTTCCCACCCTTCTAATTGGTAGGACTCTGGGTAGGTGGTTTCCTACTCTATTTGCAATTCCGCTCCACAATCCCTCGGATTTTCTCCGCCTGCTCCGCTGTCAAAGGGGCTTGGCCTTCCTGGCAGCGAACGTAGTACTCCGTCAGGTTTACGCTGTAGCCGTCTCCAAACTCTGTATCTACCAGGAATTCGGGGAGGCAGCTGCAAACCGCCTCCGGGTCGTAGGCCAGGTTGATGACAATATCCGTCAGGGTTACGGAGTCCCCTCCCCAAAAAGAATACGTCTCCCCGTCCAGCGTTACCTCCGTCACTGTGTTGCCGCAATAGCCCGTTACCGGGTCCTTCACCGTCTGGGGCTCCGCCGCCGGTTCGTGGATCTCCCGGCCGAAGTTCCAGCCCAAATCCTCCAGGGCCGCCAGGGTCTCTTCCGGGATATCCTCCGGCGTTCCCTCTTCCAGCCGCTCCCACGCATAGGCCCCGGTCTGGGCGGGATAGGTCTCATTTATGCCGTCGTGGGTCACCCGAATCCGGTCGCCGCTGTGATACCCCCACCAGGGGCCGTCCCCGTCCGTCTGGATGGACAAGACTATGGGGGTCCCGTCCTCCGTCACCAGCAAGGCTGTGCCGTTCTCCGCCAGCAACAGACGGCCTTCCGTTTCCGTCAGCTCCGGCTCCACTGCCGGGGCGGCGCAAGAGGACAGCAAAAGCGCCAGGGCCCAAATCAAAATTCCGATCCGCTTCACAAGCCATGCCTCCTTACGAAATCATCTCGCTGCCGATTTGGTAGCCCGTCCAGGTCCCACCCTGGGACCACATGGCGGAACAATTCTGAAATATATATGCCCCCAGGGAGGACCGCCATTTCTCCGCGTTAAAGAAGATGGTTGGCAGGGAATAGACCTCCCCCAACTGGGCGGGGAAGCTTTCCGCCACAAAGCCGTTGAAGGCCACCTCCACGGCCATCCCGTCTTCCAGCGCCGACGGTTCCGACGCGTTGCCGTCCAGGGTTACAGGCACGTCCTTCAAATTCAGCCGGTAAACTCCACTTCCGCCGTACAGACCCTCATCCAGCTCCGCCAGAAGCAAATTCCCCTCCTCCGCCCCGTCCACAATCCGGCAGAGAATTACGGTGGGCTCCTCGTCCTCCGCCAGAGAGGGCGCGGCATCTACCGTGGTGGGCGGAAGGTCCACGGGGTCCGCCGTGGTTACAGGGACCTCCGTCTGGGCCGGGTCCTCCGGCGGTTCCATCGGGGCGCAGGCCGCCAGCAGCAGGCAGAGGGCCAGGCCAGATCCGAATTTCCAGAGTTTCATAAAACCGCCTCCTTGTATTATAAAGTAGTAGTTATTAGAGCCCCTCTCCAAGGTGTAAGGGATGCTGTGGACTGGTTACCGCCTTCTACCACGAAGATGGTTCGGAAAAGGTTCCAACCACAGCCCTT
>CAJUCO010000065.1 GCA_910585245.1 uncultured Oscillibacter sp. | reverse complement strand
ATGAAATCATCGCGGGCCACCGCCGCCAGCGGGCCAGTGAGCTGGCCGGGTTTGGGAATATGCCCTGTATTATCCGTGAAATGACGGACGATCAGGCCGTCCTCGCTATGACGGATGACAACCTGCGCCACCGGGAAAAGCTCCTGCCCAGCGAAAAGGCGGCGGCTCTGCAACAGCAGTATGAGGCCATCAAGCACCAGGGGGCGCGGGGTGACGATGACGAGGCGGGCAAGCTCTCCCTGCAAAGTGTGGGCCAGCGCAACGGCATGAGCGTGAAAACCGTACAGCGGTATCTCTGGCTGAACGACCTCGTTCCCGAACTGAAAGAGGTCATGGACGCTGGCAAGCTGTCTTTCACCCCCGCCGTGGAAATCTCCCGCATCCGGCCCAAGCACCAGAAGTATATCGCCGTTTCCATTGAGGGCCAGCAGTCCTCCCCGTCCCAGGGACAGGCCAAGCGGCTCCGGGAGCTGGACAAGGACAACAAGCTGAACCCAGACGCCATTGACGCGATTTTGAGCGAAGAAAAGAAAAAGGAGGATATTTCTGTGATTATTTCCGGCGCTGAACTGGAGAAGTATTTCGGCAAGGAGGCCACGCCCCGTCAGATGAAGGATCAGATCATGGCCCTGCTGGACGGGTGGAAAGAGAAACAGCCCCCGGAGCTGGGCAAGGGCGAGAAAAAAGTGGATATGGAAAAGTAACCTCTGGCCATCCTGACCAGAGGCTTTTTCGTTCCCGCGTCCCTCGTCCCCCCGCAGGGGAAAACCAGGCTCTGGTGGGTATATCCCCCGTCGCCGCCGTCGTAAAAGCACAGGCGGGGACGGCTGTCAAGGGGGCGGAACGCCCCGCCGCTTGCGGCGGCTTGCCCTTGACGGGCGGCCCCGGCTGTGCTATCCCCTGCGGCGCGGCGGGGGTATATCCTCCAGAGCCGCCCCCTTTCCCATGAATGGGAAAGGGCGGGGGGATAGGGTTGACCGTCCCCCACCGACTGAACATAAAAAGGAGGCATTTTTGATATGAAGCGACCCCTCGCCTATGTAACCGCCGCATGGCGCGGCGACCCCTGCGAAATCACGGAACAGGCGGCCAAGTATTGCCGGGCCGTGTATGATGCTGGCTTTTCCCCCATCTGCCCCACGCTGTATCTGCCGCTGTTCCTCAATGACGCTGTGCCGGAGGAGCATAAGAGCGGCATCGACATGGGCCGCGACCTGCTCCGGCGCTCCCGCGTCCTGGTGGTGTGCGGCGGCCCCGTCACCGAGGAAATGAAAAATGACATCGCCACCGCCCAGCGGCTGGGGATTACTGCCACCACGTTAGAGGGCATCCTCACCGTCAAGGGCCAGGGCCACAGGCGGCGCTGATATGGAGGGTAAAATCCTTGAAGCCTATGTAACCAACCTGGGGAAATACAACGAGGGCCGTCTGGTAGGTGCGCCCCTGAACTTCCCCACCACCACCGAGGACGTGCAAGCCCTGTTGAAGCGCATCGGGGTGGACGGCGTTCGGTATGAGGAAATTTTCATTACCGATTTTGAAAGCGACATCCTGGGCCTGTATGACCACCTGGGCGAGTATGAAAGCATTGACGAGCTGAACCATCTGGCCCACCTGCTGTCCGGCATGGACGGTGACTCGCTGGCGAAGCTGGAGGCCGTGATGGACAGCGGGGAGTACACGGGAAGCGTCAAGGATTTAATCAATCTGACGCAAAATCTGGACAACTACGATTTTTACCCCGATGTTGACAGCGAGGAAGCCCTGGGCCGTTTGTATATCCAGGAATTTGAAGCTGTCCAAGTGCCGGAGCATTTGATTGACTACATCGACTACGAGGCATACGGGCGGGACGTGCGGATCAACGAGGGCGGCCACTTTGCCCCCGGAGGCTATGTCATGTGCAACCACGGCTCCTTTGTGGAGCATTACCACGGCATAGAGGACATACCCCCGGAGCATCGGGTGTTCGCCTATCCCCAGCTCAATATCCGGGAGCAGATGGCGGCCTATCAGGAGGTGATTGACCGCTCCGCGCTGAACGAGGGGAAACAGCGGCTATCCGTCAGCCGGGAGGACAGGTAACTTCTGGTCATCCTGGCCAGAGGCACAGGAAAGGGGGCGTTTGAATGATAGATGAAGAAATTTCCCGCAGCACCATCGCAATCTCCGTCCGGGCCAGCAAGCTGACGGCGCGGGGTCTGGCCTACGCGCTGGGGGAGGCGGCCAGGAAAATCCGCAAGGCCCAAGCGCCCCAGGGCAAGCAGACGGTAAAGCAGCTACTGCGCCACAGCGGGGAGACCAGCGCCATCGACCTGCCGGGGCGGGCGAAAGACTTTGACCGGGTGGCCCGGCGCTGGGGTGTGGACTATGCCATCAAGCGGGTGGAAAAGGGAAAATACCTGCTGTTCTTCAAGGCAAAACAGGCGGACGCCATCACGGGCTGTTTCTCGGAATACTCCCGCCGGATGATGAACCGTGGCCGGGATCGGCACGTCCCCCTCCGGGAACAGCTCAAACGCGCCCAGGAGCTGGTACGCGATCAGCCCCGGCAAAAGGAGCGGACAAAGGAGGGGGAGCGTGAGGAACGATAATATCCGCAAGTACATTTTGCCTAACATCCCCTATCTGTTCATCCTGTGGGCCTGTCTGAAAGTGGGGACGGCCTACCGTCTGGCGGCTGGGGCGGATTTGGCGCACAAGCTGGTGGGGATGACGGCGGCCCTCGGCCCGGCCTTTGCCGACTTTGCGCCAGGGCTGAACCCCTTTGACTGGCTGGCGGGCATCGCAGGAGCGGCTGGCGTCCGGCTGGTGATTTACTACAAAGCGAAAAAGGCCAAGAAATTCCGCCCGGATGCGGAATATGGATCGGCCCGCTGGGGTGGGCCAAAAGATATTGCCCCTTTTGCCGATCCCAAGTTTGAGAATAACGTCATTCTCACCAAAACGGAATTTCTCACCACCAACACCCAGCCCAAGAACCCGGCCAACGCCCGGAACCTCAACGCCTGTGTCATCGGCTCCAGCGGCTCCGGCAAAACCCGGTTTTGGCTCACCCCCCAACTGCTCCAGGCCCACAGCTCCTATGTGGTGGTAGACCCCAAGGGCGGGGTGCTGTCCCAGGTAGGCTATTTTCTCCAGAGGAAAAAGGGCTATAAAATCAAGGTTTTCAACAGCATCGACTTCTCAAA
Source organism: uncultured Oscillibacter sp. (assembly GCA_910585245.1). Classification (GTDB taxonomy): domain Bacteria; phylum Bacillota; class Clostridia; order Oscillospirales; family Oscillospiraceae; genus Oscillibacter. Next base: position 1,551 of record CAJUCO010000065.1, on the reverse strand, counting down.
ATCCATGCACTATAATCCCCTGGCCTATATCCGCAACGAGGCCGACATCCTGAAATTCGTCAATGCCCTTATCTCCAACACCAAGGGCGAGGGCAAGGAGGGAGATCCGTTTTGGACGAAATCTGAAACGCTCCTGTACTGCGCCCTGATTGCCTATATCATTTTCGAGGGGCCAGCGGAGGATAGGAACATGAACACGCTGGTGGATATGATCTCCGGCATGGAGGTGAAAGAGGACGATCCTGACTTTATGAACGCGGTGGATTATATGTTTGCCGGGCTGGAAAAACGCAAGCCGGATTGTTTTGCCGTGAAGCAATACCGCAAATACCGCCTTGCCAGCGGCAAAACCGCCCGCTCGATCCTTATTAGCTGTGGCGCAAGGCTGGCCCCCTTTGACATCCCCCAGCTCCGGGAGATTATGTCCTATGACGAAATGGAGCTGGACAAGCTGGGGGACAAGCGGACGGCGGCTTTCTTCATTATCAGCGACACGGACAGCACCTACAATTTTATTGTGGCCCTGGCGTTCTCTCAAATGTTCAACCTGTTGTGCGAGAGGGCGGACAACGTACACGGGGGCCGTCTGCCCCATCATGTGCGGGTGCTGTGGGACGAGGCGGCCAACACGGGCCAAGTGCCGAACCTGGAAAAGCTGGTGGCGGTCATCCGCTCCCGCGAGGTGAGCCTGACCCTGTTCTACCAGCAGATGGCTCAATGCAAGGCCATCTATGACAAGAACGCTGAAACCATTTTAGGCAATATGGACAGCGTGATATTCCTGGGAGGCCGTGAGGCCAGCACCATCAAGGAAATATCGGAAAACTGGCTGGGCAAGGCGACTATCAGTATGCAGACCGAGGGCCGCTCCCGTGGGCAGTCGGAGAGCTTCAGCCAAAATACCCAGCGCCTGGGCCGGGAGCTTATGACCCCCGCCGAGCTTGCCACCATGCCCGGCGACAGGTGCATCCTGCAACTGCGGGGCCTGCCGCCGTTCTATTCTCCCAAGTACGATTTGAAACAGCACCCCAACTACAAATACACCGCCGAGGCCGACAAAAAGAAAAATGCCTTTGACCTCTCCAGGCTGATCCGGCGGCGTATGGACAAGCTGAACCCCAGCGAGGAATATACCGTGTACGAGGTGGACGTGCCGGACGGGGGCCACATGGAAGAGGACGAGGACATCCTCAACTATGACGACCTGGACGACCCGGACACTTTTGTATAGCTTCTGGCCAGAGTGGCCAGAGGATGTTACCTGCCGCCGTAACTGGCGGCTTTTTTCATGGCCGGGATGATATTCCTGGAGAATATGGAGGTTTATATGCAGTTTTTCTCTACCGCTGTTACTACTTTGCAGACCCTTGTTGTGGCCTTGGGCGCGGGCCTTGCCGTGTGGGGCGTGGTCAATCTGCTGGAGGGCTACGGGTCGGACAACGCTGCGGCCAAGTCGCAGGGCATCAAGCAGCTCATGGCCGGAGGAGGCATCATCCTGCTGGGTACGACCCTGATCCCCCTGCTGTCCACCTTGTTCTAAGGGCGGGGGCC
>CAJUCO010000064.1 GCA_910585245.1 uncultured Oscillibacter sp. | reverse complement strand
TAGACAGCAAAAAGCCCTTACCGACGCTGCCATCGGTAAGGGCTTTCTAATATGGTCTTTGTTACCCGCAAGCCGCAAAGGAACACTTTTCACCTGCAATCCACCGGGGATACAGAATGATACGGCCTATGGGGAGCGTTATCAAATCGTTATCAAAAGAGGGACGCAAAACCGTCTATCCCTTGTGCCGCAACGGGTTCATAGTTTCAAAAACTCATTCCCACTCAATGGTTCCCACCGGCTTGGGCGTCAAATCATACAGAACCCGGCACACCCCTGGCACTTCCGCCAGAATCCGGCCCGTAATCGTCTGGAGCACCGCCCAGGGGATCTCCGGTACCGTGGCGGTCATGGCGTCCACGGTGTTGACGGCCCGGATGATCACCGGCCAATCAAAGGCCCGCTTGCCGTCCCGCACGCCGGTAGACCGGAAATCCGGTACCACGGTAAAGAACTGCCATACCTTCTCCGCCAATCCTGCTTTTCCAAACTCTTCCCGCAAAATGGCGTCCGCCTCCCGCAGAGCCGCCAAACGGTCCCGGGTGATGGCCCCCAGGCACCGTACGCCCAGGCCCGGGCCCGGGAAGGGCTGGCGCTCCACCATGGAGACCGGCAGGCCCAGGGCCCGGCCTACCACTCGAACCTCGTCCTTGAACAGCAGCTTCACCGGCTCCACCAGCTCAAAGTCCATGTCCTCCGGAAGGCCGCCCACATTGTGGTGGGCCTTGACCCCGTCGCTCTCCAAAATGTCGGGATAGATTGTCCCCTGTGCCAGGAAGGAAATGCCCTCCAGCTTCCGGGCCTCTTCGTCAAAAACCTTGATAAACTCGCCGCCAATGATTTTCCGCTTCCGCTCCGGCTCGTCTACCCCTGCCAGCAAGTCCAAAAAGCGGTCCGTGGCGTCCACATAAATCAGGTTGGCGTCCATTTGGTTCTGGAAGACCTCAATGACCTGCTCACTCTCGCCCTTGCGCATAAGACCGTGATTCACATGGACACAGACCAGCTGTTTGCCAATGGCTTTAATCAGCAGCGCTGCCACCACCGAGGAGTCCACGCCGCCGGAAAGGGCCAGCAGCACCTTCTTTTCTCCCACCTGCTCCCGGACCTGGGACACCTGCTGGGCGATAAAGGCCTCCGCCAGTTCCTGGGTGTTGATTCGCTTCATGTCCGCGGGTCGAATGTTGTTATTCATAGACTGTCCTCCATTGTAAAAATTTCGCCGTCACTACCATCTGCTGTTATAACACATTTTTGTTCGGAAAGCAACAGGATTCGCCAGCTCCGGAAACCGGGAAAGGAGCCGGACCCACAGGTCCGGCTCCCTTACACCTTTACATTATATTATACGGAACAACATACTCTCTTAGACGGTGGCAAACTCCCCGTCCCACAACACTTTGCGGAACTTCAAAGGATCGGTGTTCCCCTCGGTGGAGAACAGCAGCACCTGGCTGTAACGGTCCAGGCCCACGGCTTCCCGCAGGTCTTTATACTCATCGGTTTCCATCATGGCGGCAATAAGGCCCATGCCCACCGCGCCGCTTTCGCCGGAGATGACCACCGGGTCCCCCTTTACAGGCACGCCCAGCATTCGCATCCCACGAGCGCTAACCCAGTCAGGGCAGGAGACGAAGGCAGTGACGTGGTTCCGGAGGATGTCCCAGGAGATGGTGTTGGGCTCGCCACAGGCAAGACCCGCCATAATGGTCTTCAAATCGCCTTCCACCACCCGGGGAGAACCATCCCCAGCCAGGGCGCCCTGATAGAGACAATCCGCTGCCTGGGCCTCCATGACGATGAACTTGGGTGGGTCATTGGGAAAAAGGTTGGTGAAATAGCCCACCACAGCCCCGGCGAGGCTGCCTACGCCGGCTTGAACAAAAATATGTGTGGGGCGGTTCACGCCGATCTGCCGGAGCTGGTCGGCGGACTCTCCGGCCATGGTGCCGTAACCCTGCATGATCCAAGAGGGGATCTCCTCATAACCGTCCCAGGCGGTGTCCTGAACAATGACGCCGTGCTCCGTTTGGGCGGCTTCAGCGGCGGCCATACGGACACAGTCGTCATAGTTGACCTCTTCAATGGTCACTTGGGCCCCCTCTTTCGCAATGTTGTCAAAGCGGGGTTGACTGCTGCCTTTGGGCATATGGACCACGGCCTTTTGCCCCAGCTTGTGGGCGGCCCAGGCAACGCCCCGGCCATGGTTGCCGTCGGTTGCGGTAAAAAAGGTGGCCTGCCCAAATTCCCGGCGAAATGCCTCGCTGGTGAGGTAGTCATAGGTCATCTCGGACACGTCGCGGCCCATCTCCTTGGCGATGTACCGGCCCATGGCAAAAGAACCGCCCAGCACCTTGAAGGCATTGAGGCCGAAGCGGTGAGCCTCGTTCTTCACGAACAGGCCGCCAAGCCCCAGATATTTGGCCATGCCGTCCAGCTCGGCCAGGGGGGTGATGGAATATTGGGGGAAGCTGCTGTGGAAAAAGCGGGCCTTCGCCACGTTGGACAAAGACATGACGGGGAGCTGGCGGTCGTCGCTCTTAGGCATACGGTTCAGGGTCCACTTGATCGCTTCTTTCATGGTGCGCCTCCAAAAAAATTGTTCACGGGACTGAAAAAATTTCAGGTGATATGCCTATGATAGCACAGAAACCAGAAAATGCAAGAGGAATTCTAACAATTTTTTAGGCGATCTAAAAATTTAGCAGATTTCCGGGCGGAGGAGGCAATCCTCAGGGAATCTTTTCCCATACATCCAGGGTGGTGGAGAGTATCAAATAATTAAGGAGAGATAGAAAATTGTATAAAATTTAACGAATATTTTGTACGAATCGTAAAAAAGAAAAAAAGAGGGGTTTGGCAGTAAAATTGTACTTGATAATTCAGGGGAAGGCACCTATAATAAAGATTGTGAGCAAATTAGCAATGTCGGAATTTGCTCTCTTTTCCCGGACTTTAAACGATCGTAACAGGACCTAAAATTTTGAAAAATAACAGGAGGAACAATCATGAAGGTAGCTATTTTTGGCGCGGGCACGATGGGCAGCGGCATTGCTCAGGTCTTCGCGGCAAAGGGCCACACCGCCCTGATGTACGCCAGCTCCGTGGCGTCCGCCCAAAAGCACAAGGACAAACTGGCCGCCTCTCTCCAAAAGCGGGTGGACAAGGGCCGCATGGAACAGGCCGCCGCCGACGCCCTCATGGCGAACGTCTTGGTGGAAGAGAAGTCTGCCTGCGCCGACGCCGACCTTATTATTGAGTGCGTTAAAGAAGAGATGGCCACGAAAAAGGCCCTCCTCGGCGAGCTGGACGCCATGTGCAAGCCCGAGGCCATTTTTGCCTCCAACACCTCCTCCCTGTCCATCACGGAGATGGCCAACGGCCTGAATCATCCCGTCATTGGTATGCACTTTTTCAACCCCGTTCCCAATATGAAGCTGGTGGAGATCATCCGGGGCGCCAAAACCACTCAGGAGACCTTCGACGTGGTGTGGAACCTCACCAAGGAGATCGGAAAGGACCCTGTGGAGGTCAACGAGGCCCCCGGCTTTGTCGTCAACAAAATTTTGGTCCCCATGGTCAATGAGGCCGCGGACCTTTTGAATACCGGCGTGGCCAGCGCCGAGGGAATCGACACCGCCATGAAACTGGGCGCCAACCATCCCATGGGCCCCCTGGCTTTGGGCGATTTGATCGGCCTGGACGTGTGCCTCGCCATTATGGAGACCCTGTACAGCGAGACCGGCGATCCCAAGTACCGTCCCAGCCTGCTGCTGCGCAAAAAGGTTCGGGCCGGCGAGTTGGGCCGCAAGTCCGGCAAGGGCTTTTTCGATTATTCCAAGTAAAAAACCGGCGTTCAAGACCGCTGGATGCTGTCCGGGCGGTTTTTTCCCCCGGCCGGTATCCTGGCTTTGAATACAGGCAAACCTGAGAAAAGGAGTTAATTAGGTATGGATTTTCACCTTTCCAATGAGCAGCTGATGCTCCGTAAGATGTACCGCGAATTCGCCGAAAACGAGGTCAAGCCCATCGCCGAGGAGGTCGACGAGGAAGAGCGCTTCCCCATGGAAACCGTGGAGAAAATGGGCAAGCTGGGCATGATGGGCGTTTATTTCCCCAAGGAATACGGCGGCGCAGGCGGCGACGTTCTCTCCTATGCCATGTGCGTGGAGGAGCTGGCCAAGGTCTGCGGAACCACCGCGATCATCGTCTCCGCTCACACTTCCCTGTGCTGCGCCCCCATTTTTGAGCATGGCACCGAGGAGCAGAAGAAGAAGTACCTCCCCGACCTGCTCTCCGGCAAGAAAATCGGCGCGTTCGGCCTCACCGAGCCCAACGCAGGTACCGACGCCTCCGGACAGCAAACCATTGCCGTTTTGGAGGGCGACCATTATGTCCTCAACGGAACCAAATGCTTTATCACCAACGGAAACGTGGCCGATACCTTTGTGGTCTTTGCCATGACCGACAAGTCCAAGGGGAACCATGGTATTTCCGCCTTTATCGTGGAAAAGAGTTTCCAGGGCTTCTCCACCGGCAAGCACGAGAAAAAGATGGGTATTCGCGGCTCCTCCACCTGCGATCTGGTGTTTGAAGACTGCATTGTCCCCAAGGAAAATCTGTTGGGCAAAGAGGGTAAAGGCTTCAAGATTGCCATGCAGACCTTGGACGGCGGCCGGATCGGCGTGGCGGCCCAGGCTTTGGGTCTGGGCGAAGGCGCGGTGAATGAGGCTGTGAAGTACACCCAGGAGCGCGTCCAGTTTGGCCGCCGCCTGAGCCAGTTCCAAAACACCCAGTTCCAGCTGGCCGATATGCACTGCCGTATGCAGGCCGCCCAGTATCTGGTTTACGCAGCCGCTTGCAAGAAGCAGGCCCATGAGGACTACTCCATGGACGCCTCCATGGCGAAGCTCTTTGCCGCCGAGGCCGCGTCCGACGTGACTCGCCGGGCCGTCCAGCTCTTTGGCGGTTATGGCTATACCCGCGAGTATCCCGTGGAGCGCATGATGCGGGACGCCAAGATCACCGAGATCTATGAGGGTACATCCGAGGTCCAGCGCATGGTTATTTCCAGCCGCCTGGGCGTGAAATAAGATAGGAGGTAAAAGGTCATGAAAATCATAGTATCCATCAAGCAGGTTCCGGATACCTCCGGCAAGGTGGCGG
>CAJUCO010000063.1 GCA_910585245.1 uncultured Oscillibacter sp. | reverse complement strand
TCAAAATTTCTCATTTCCACACACTGATCAAACGCTTATGAATACAGATTCTAAATAGCACCTTTTTGACAAGCTAAGCGGGACCTCTTTCGAGGTCCCGCCATCCAATACCATATAAGCTGGAAATCAGCGCTTGGAGAACTGAGGCGCGCGACGGGCCGCCTTGAGGCCGTACTTCTTGCGCTCCTTCATACGAGGATCGCGGGTCAGGAAACCTGCCTTCTTCAGGATGGGGCGGTTATCCTCGCTGGCCAGCAGCAAAGCCCGGGCGATGCCGTGGCGCAGGGCACCGGCCTGGCCGGTGACGCCGCCGCCGGTAACCGTGGCCACGATATCCATTTTGCCGGTGTTTCCGGTGGCTTCCAGAGGCTGGCGGACCACCATTTTCAGGGTCTCCAGGCCAAAGTAATCATCAATGTCACGGCCGTTGATGGTGATGCTCCCGGTTCCGCCGGGGAACAGGTGAACGCGGGCGACGGAGGACTTCCGGCGGCCGGTACCGTACAGATAGGGCTTCTTGGACTGATACATACGTTTCCTCCTCCTTATTCAGCGTCCAGGGCGATGGGCTTTTGAGCCTGCTGCTTGTGCTCCGCGCCGGCGTAGATGTGCAGGCGCTTCAGGGAATCCTTGGCCACGGTGTTCTTGGGCATCATGCCCCGAACGGCCACCCGCATGGCAACCTCAGGCTTTTCCTGCATCAGGATACGGTAGGGGGTCTCTTTGAGGCCGCCCACCCAGCCGGAGTGGGTGCGGTAGATCTTCTGCTCGCCCTTTTTTCCGGTGAGAACCGCTTTGCCCGCGTTGATGATGATGACATTATCTCCGCAGTCCGCGTGGGGAGTGAAGGTGGTTTTGTTTTTGCCACGCAGCAAATCGGCGGCCCGGACGGCGGTTTTGCCCAAGGGCTTTCCGGCGGCGTCCAGGATGTACCACTTGCGCTCAATGTTGGCCTTGTTTGCCATAAAAGTGGACATGGTCTTTCCTCCATCAGTATATTTTCCGTTTGGTCATACAAAATCAAGCGCTCCTTGCGGAGCAAGGTTATTTATACCACGGCCTTCCGGCAATGTCAACACAATTTTTCGTTTAAAGCTCAAATACTAATGAAATCTCTTGTTTTCTATTGTAATCTCCCGATATCTAAATTTTTATTTTAAATTATTTCGGTTTCAGAGATGGACCCTTTGCGAAAAAAAGGAGCGGACACACAGGTCCGCTCCCCTTTTAATAAATAAGAGAGGTATCAGAGGTCCCTTCCCGGACGGCCCCGCGTCTCAAGCATCTATATCATATGTACTCTACAACACCCATTGCACCAGCAACAACAGGACAAACCCCGGAAGCCCCAGCACTCCAATTACCAGGGCGTTCCAGAGGTTCACTCCCAGTGCGATTCCCGTCACTCCGGCGGTGAGATTTACCACCCAGAGAGCCAGAAAGCCCAGAAGCGTATTCGCCAACAATTTTACCGCCAGTTTCAGCGGCGCGCTGAAAACCCGCAGCAGGGCAATGAGGAAGAAGCCCGCCAGCAATCCGGCGACAATCTTCTGATTCAGGTCCATACGGCCTCCCCTTCCAGGCGTAGGGCCGGGAGGCTTTCCGGGCTCCGCTCCTTGATGGCCCGAATCAGATAGTTGCACCGGGCCTTCTCCGCTTTGATTTGATAGATGCAGGACTCCACCAGCTCCGGGTCTACCGCCTGATCAAACTTCCGGTAGGCCAGAGACAGGTCCCCCTGGGCGCTCTGGAGCTCTGCCCGCAGGGCCAGCAACTCCGGGTCCTGTCGGTTTTTTTTGAAGAAAGTGGTTTTCATAGCGTTGTCCCTCCTGTATAATACTTTATATGGAGAGTCTGGACAAATATGCCAGCTTTCATACGGGAGGATTTTCTATGCGGGAATTTTTTATGAGACAAGCTCTGGCTCTGGCCGGGGAGGCCGCCGCCGCCGGGGAGATTCCCGTGGGTTGCGTCATCGTCCGGGAGGGCGTGGTGGTGGGCCGGGGACGGAACCGCCGGGAGGAAACACACTCCACCGCCTCCCACGCCGAGATGGAGGCCATCGCCCAGGCCAACGGGGCTCTCGGCTCCTGGCGGCTGGAGGACTGCGAGCTCTACGTCACCCTGGAGCCCTGCCCCATGTGTGCCGGGGCCATTCTCAACGCCCGAATCCGCCGGGTCTGGTTCGGGGCCAGGGACCGCTGTTTTGGCGCCTGCGGCGGCGTGACCAACCTGTTTATGGAATCTTTCCCCCACTCCCCCGCCCTGGTGGGCGGCGTGCTGGAGAGAGAGTGCCAGGAAGTTCTTTCCAATTTCTTTCGCCGTCTCCGGGCGGAAAATGGTTGACATAAGATTTAAGACTTTTGTAACAATTGACGCTGGTTTCCTTAACAACTCTCCTGTATCTTAATACTTGCAAGAGACAAAACTTCTTTTCATCCAATCTTCCAAACAAAACGGAAGAGGGCCAGCCTTCGGGCTGGCCCTCTTCCGTTTCAATCAGGCAAAAGCGTGTCTTCGCCTGCTTCTTATAAATTCCCAAGATCCCTCTGACGGCCCGGGAACTTGGGATTCACCATGAGCGGAAGCCCCCGGGGTTTTCTCGTAACGCCCTTCCTTCCAGTCAAACGGCCTGTTCCCTTTTTCCTAAAACTCCGGAAGAGGACCGGTCCCCCTTCTATTTCCCTCTTCGTTCACTTTGTAAAAGAGCGGCAAGTTCTCCGGCAGATTTCATAAACTGTTCACCATTTTCCCAAGCCCTTCCTGTATATTATAGATATGCACTCCCTTCCACCACGACCCAGGCGGGCCGGCCCGCCGCCAGAAATGAGGCACCACTGTGAATATTGCATATCTTCTGACGCCGAAACACCGCGTCGCTTACCTGTACGACGACAACACCATGCGCCAAGGCCTGGAAAAGCTCCGGCACCACGGCCGCAGCGCCGTCCCTGTCATCAACCGCAAAGGCCAGTACGTGGGCACCGTCAGCGAGGGAGATTTCCTCTGGCGGCTGCTGCCCGACGAAGGAACCCTCTGTCCCTGCTCCCTCAAAGAGCTGGAAAGGCTCCACGTCCGGGATATTCTCCGGGAAAATCCCTCTGTCCGCATCACCGCCTCTTTAAACGAGCTGCTGGACACCATCGTCCGCCACAATTTCGTCCCCGTGGTGGATGATCTGAACAGCTTCATTGGCATCGTCACCCGTCAGGACATCATCCGGTGTCTGGCGGAGGAAAAGGAGGCCGCTCCTGCCCTGAGAAAAATCGTGTAACCCTTTCAAAAAGCGGGCCGCCTCAGAGGGCGGCCCGCTTTTTTTCGCGGAGGTCCCTCTTTCCCGGAAGGGGCCCGATTTTGCCGCCGCAAACCCCGCCCGTTGGAAAGAGACACCTGCAAACTTTCACAAAAGCGGCCCTCAATGCAAGTATAATCATGGTAACTTGCAAAAATTATTTACTACATGAAAATGCGCCCTTGTAAAACAGGGCATTTTATGGTATGATATGCGCATACTTGCAGGAGTTGACTTCAACCCTCGCAAAATCCAATCCCGAAAAGAGGAAGAACGATGAAAAAGAAATTCTCTGTGCTGATGGCCGTTCTCATGCTGGCCATGCTCCTTGCCGGCTGCGGCGGCGACCAGGGCGCCGGTAACGAGGGCGGCTCCACGCCTCCCGCCTCTACCGATGCGCCCTCCGATTCCGGAAACTCCGGCGGCGCCTCCGCCGTTGCGGAAGACACCAACACCGTGGCCGTGGGCGCGGTGGTCATCGTCCGGGACGACGTGCCCGAAGACGACGTCTACGCCCTCACCTCCGCCATCTTTGAAAACATCTCCACCATTACCGAGCAACACGCCAAGGGCGGCGAGCTGGATCTCGCTTTCGCCTCCTCCGTCACTTCCGTGCCCTATCACCCCGGCGCGGCCAAGTATTTTGCCGAAAAGGGCAATGAAGTCGCCTCTGTGAAAGAGGGCGCGGGCTCCGGCGATTCCAAGGCCCTGACCTTTGGCACCGGCGGCGAGTCCGGTACCTACTATGCCTTTGGCGGCGTACTGAGCAACTTCATCTCCAATAACACCAGTGTCTCCGTCACCGCAGTCACCTCCGGAGGCTCCAAAGCCAACATCGAGGACCTGGCTGCCGGGGACATCCAGCTGGGCTTTGTCCAGTCCGACGTCATGAGCTACGCCTATAACGGCGAGCGCCTCTTCGACGCCAAGGTGGAAAACTTCTCCGTAGTGGCCTCCCTCTACATGGAGCAGGTTCAGATCGTCACCACCAACCCGGACATCAAGTCCGTGGCGGACCTGGCGGGTAAGTCCGTCTCCATCGGCGACCGGGGTTCCGGCGTGTGGTTTAACGCCGTGGACGTGCTGGGCGCTTACGACATTGACCCGGACAGCGGAATCAGCCCCGTGTACCAGGGCTTCGGCGACAGCGCAGACAGCCTGAAGGACAAAAAGATCGACGCGGCCTTCGTGGTGGCCGGCGCCCCCACCACCGCCATTGTGGACCTGGCCACCAGCGGGCCCGTGTATCTGGTCAGTTTGGATGAGGAGCACACCAGCGCCCTGCTGGAGTCCTCCCCCTACTACAGCGCCTACACCATCCCCGCCGGGACCTACTAAGCCCTATTTCGGAGTACCCCCGGCAAGGGCCGCAATACGCGGCCCTTGCCGCATTGAAAGGGCAGTCTCCCCGCCGCCCCTTCAATACGGCAAGGACCCTTTTTCCGTTGTGTTTATTTTGATAAGGAGTACGATTCTATGAGCGAGAAAGACAAGAAGCATCTCCCCGACGTGGAAATTGGCACTGCGGCAGACATGGACGAGGTCATGCGGAAATATGACCGGGAGTCCGCCACCCGTATTTGGGAGGGGAAACCCAAGGTGGTTGTGGGCGTGATCATGGCCCTGTTCTCCCTGTACTGCATCTGGATGACCCTGCGCTGCACCTGGGACCTGCCCATCCGGCTGACGTCCTTTCTGGGGCTCATCACCGTCATGGGTTACCTCACCTATCCCGCTCGGAAGGACCATGTGAAACCCAACTCCATCCCCTGGTATGACTTTGTGCTGATGCTGCTGGGGGCCGGTTCCTTCTTCTATTACTGCTTGAATTACAACTCCCTGGTCATGGTCATCACCAGCGCGGCTAAAATCAACCCTTCCAGCGAGACCGCCATTCCCAATGCGTGGTTTTACCTGGCCATCGGCGTTGTGGCGATTCTGGTGCTGGCGGAGCTCTGCCGCCGCTGCGTGGGCCTGCCCATCCTCTGCGTGGTGGGCGTGCTGTTGATTTACACCTTCGCCAGCGGGCAGAACCTGGCCCGGGTCATCTACACCTTGTTTTACGGCACCTCCGGCGTCATGGCCACCCCCATTCAGGTCTGCGCCAAGTTTATCGCTGTGTTCATCATTTTCGGCGCGTTCCTGGAGCGGACAGGCATCTCTAACTTCTTCATCGACCTTGCCAACTCCCTGGCGGGCAGCACCTCCGGCGGCCCCGCGAAAGTGGCGGTTATCTCCTCCGCCCTCTGCGGTATGGTGTCCGGCTCCTCCGTTGGAAACACCGTCACCACCGGCTCCGTCACCATCCCCATGATGAAGCGCACCGGCT
>CAJUCO010000062.1 GCA_910585245.1 uncultured Oscillibacter sp. | reverse complement strand
GCTGTTGAGACCGGACTGCGCCGGTCCCATATGAGAGAACCGCCTGCCGTGCATATGCACGGCAGGCGGTCAGTTTGTCAAAATGTGCGAAGAGCGATTTGACAGAAAAGTGTTGTGCGGAAAACACGGGGAGAACTATTCGTCCAGGTCGATGGAGATGTGCTCTGTTCCGTGTTCGTCAAACTCATCCAGATAGGTGTCGATCCGCTCCATCAAGGCCCCGTAGTTTTCGCGGGTCAAAGGCTCGCCGTCCAGGTCCCTCAGGGCCAGTTCCTCCGCCAGAATCTCATAGAAAACCACATCTTCGTAATTCTCAATAGCCTCGTGGATACCGCCGTTGGCGAAGGCACGGGAGGGAATCAGCTCCCCCTGGTATAACTCCACCAGCTTCCCCATACCGTGCCGGAGGCAGTGGGAGAAAATTAGACTCTCCACCTGATCATATTCTTTGATGCGGTCATCCTCTCGGGTGGAATTGAGGACCCAGTTGCCTATGTAGACCAGGTCCAACAAGTAGCGGTACTGCCGTTCCGTCAACTCGATTTTCATGAGCAGGCCCCTCCTCACAGCGCCGGTGGCGGTTGATTTTAACATACAGCATGATTATAACAGAGTCTCCAGAAAAATTCCACATAAAAAAGAGGGCAGAAAGACTAAAATCTGTCTTGCGGCAAAGGGACTCTCATAGTATAATACATAACTCAGAGCGATTTGTGACAGGGGGGCCCTTCCGGGGCCCAAGGAAAGGAGTGACGGCAGTGGATACACGGCCCATCGGTGTGTTCGACTCCGGCCTGGGGGGCCTGACGGCGGTGCGGGTTTTGCGGCGCATTTTGCCCGAGGAGAACCTGGTTTATTTCGGCGACACCGCCCGGGTGCCTTACGGGGGCCGTTCACGGGAGACCCTTTTAAAATACGCCCGGCAAGATTTACGTTTTCTCCGCTCCTTTGAGCTTAAGGCCGTGCTCATAGCCTGTGGCACGGTGTCCACCACCTCTTTGGACGTTCTTCAAGGGGAAAATAACCTCCCCATTGTCGGCGTGGTGGAGCCCACGTGCCGCCGCTGTCTGGCGGTGACGAAAAGCCGCCGGGTGGGCATGATCGCCACGCTGGCCTCCGTTCGCTCAGGCGCCTATGAGGCGGCGCTGCGGCGGCTGGACCCATCGGTGGAGGTTTTCTGCCAGCCTTGCCCGCTGTTTGTGCCCCTGGTGGAAAACGGCCGGTTCCGTCCGGGGGACGTGGTCATTGAGACGGTGGCCCGGGAGTATCTGACTCCGCTGCTGGAATGGGGGGCGGACACGCTCATCTTGGGCTGTACCCACTACCCACTGCTGGAGGAGGTCATCGCCTCCGTCTGCGGCCCCGGTGTCGCCCTGGTCTCCGCCGGGGAGGAGTCCGCCTTTGAGTTAAAGCGTTTGCTCACTGCCCAGGGGCTCCGGGCCCCGTCGGAGAAGCGGGGGAAGGCGGAGTTTTATGTCAGTGACCGAGCGGAGGATTTCGAGGGAGTGGCCTCTTTGTTTTTGCAGGAGGACATACACCATATGGCACGGAGGATTGACATTGATCAATATTGAAAATGAACAGAAGACGCTGCCCGTCTTGCTGACCATTCGCTCGGAGCAGCATTTCGAGAATATGGAGCCGGACAGCATGGAATTGATGACCGAAGGCACTCTGACCGCCGCCGGGGAGGGTGGAATTGTCCTCTCTTATCAGGAGAGCGAGCTGACCGGCCTGGAGGGCACCACCACCACTTTCGAGGTTCGGGGCCCTCAGGTAATCCTGAGCCGGACGGGGAACGTGAACTCCCAGATGGTTTTTGAGGAGGGGAAGCAGCATACTTCCCTTTATGAAACGCCTTTTGGCGAACTGGCCGTCGACATACAGACTAGCCGCCTGCGCCACAGCTTGACGGAACGGGGCGGTTTGATGGACCTGCGCTACTCCATTTCCGTGGAACACTCCGTCACCGGGCGGAACGCCTTTAAAATACGGGTGAGGCCCAAGCATGAGCTGCGGGAAAACGGGCAATCCTGATACAAAAGATACGAGAAAGAGGGTTTTTCAATGACGAACATGGTACAAAATGCCAAGGACCAAGCCGCCGCCCTGGCCATGGCCGCCTACCGCTCCGCGGCGGAGGATGGGACGCTTCCCCAGGCCGAGGTCCAGACCGCCCCGGTGGAGATTCCCAGAGACGCTGCCAACGGCGATTTCACCACAACCTTTGCCCTGGCGGCGTCCAAGGCTTTGCGCCAGCCGCCCCGGGCCATTGCCCAGGCGCTGCTGGATCATATGAATCTGGATGGGAGTTTCTTCGCCTCCGCCGAGATTGCCGGACCAGGCTTTTTGAACTTCCGTTTGGGCCGGCGGTGGTATGAGGAGGTCTGCGCCGCCGTGGAGCGGGAGGGGGCCGGTTACGGACGCTCCGACAGCCTCAAGGGCCAGAAGATCATGGTGGAATTTGTCTCCGCGAACCCCACGGGACCCATGCACATGGGCAACGCCCGGGGCGGTGTGCTGGGAGACACCCTGGCCGCTGTGCTGGCGGCCTGTGGGGCGGAGGTCAGCCGGGAGTTCTATGTCAATGACGCGGGGCATCAGATCGACAAGTTTGCCCGGTCCATCTACGCCAGGTGTATGCAGCTGACCTACGGGGAGGAACACCACCCCTTCCCGGAGGACGGCTACCAAGGGGAGGACATCCGGGAACTGGCGAAGGGCTTTCTGGCCCAGGCGGGGGACTTCCCCGGCGCCACCCGGGAGGAGGTCTGGATGGCCGCCATGGCCGAGTACGGGCTCTCGGTGAACCTGCCCCGGATGAAGGCGGACCTCCAGCGCTATAAAATCGACTATGACACCTGGTTTTATGAGTCCAGTCTTCACAACAGCGGCGCCGTGGCCGAGACGGCCAGACTGCTGACGGACCGGGGCTACACCTATGAAAAAGAGGGCGCTTTGTGGCTGAAAACCGCTCAGATCATGCGGGAGAACCTGCGGAAGGCGGGGAAGAAGGAAAAGGACATTGAAAAGCTGGACCTGAAGGACGACGTGCTCCGCCGGGCCAACGGCTTTTACACATACTTTGCCGCCGACATCGCCTATCACCGGGACAAGTTTGAAACCCGGGGCTTTGACCGCTGTATCAACATCTGGGGTGCGGACCACCACGGCCATGTGGCCCGTTTGAAGGGGGCCCTGGACGCTCTGGGGCTGGACGGCAGCGGAAAGCTGGACATTGTGCTGATGCAGCTGGTCAAGCTTTTGCGGGACGGAGAGTTGGTGAAGATGAGCAAGCGCACCGGAAAGGCCATCTCCCTCTCCGATCTTCTGGACGAGGTGCCGGTGGACGCGGCCCGGTGGTTTTTCAACGCCAAGCCCGATACCCAGATGGACTTCGACCTGGGCCTTGCCGTTCGGGAGGACTCCGAGAACCCTATTTATTACGTGGAATATGCCCACGCCCGCATCTGCTCTTTGGTGGAGAAGCTGGCCCAGGAGGGCCTGACCGTCCCCGCGCCGGGAACGGCGGAGCTGAGCCTTTTGACAGCGGAGGCGGAAGAGGCCCTTATCAAACAGCTGGCAATCTGGCCGGATACCATCCGGGCGGCGGCGAAGAACTACGACCCCTCCCATGTGAACCGCTATTTGATGGAGCTGGCAGGCTGCTTCCACCGTTTTTACTCCGCCTGCCACATCCGGGAGGAAGCTCCCGCCCTGGCGGGCGCCCGGCTGCGGCTGGCGGACGACACCCGGTCCGTTTTGAAAAACGGCTTGGCCCTCATCGGCGTGGACGCGCCGGAGCATATGTGAAGAAGCGGGACCGCGCCCTTGGGCGCGGCCCTGATTTTTGGGGGGAGGGCGCCTGTTCCCAAGCTGACAGGCGGGAGAGGGTGCGACTTGGTTGTCAATTTAATTAGACCGTCTTATAGGCTACGATAGGTCGTTGCCTAACGCATAATTTTTCCAGTCTCCGCACAGAATGGAGAGGCGGCCTGCGCCGCGACTTCATCCGGGCGGAGGCTGGTTTTATGAGGCGAAAAGGGCTTTTTTGGGAGTTGGGTGGATGTTTGTTCACCGGAGCCATGGGCGTGGCGCTCCATTTTGTCTACGAGTGGAGCGGGGGCAGCGTGCTGGTGGCCTGCTTTTCCGCCGTCAACGAATCCACTTGGGAACATATGAAGCTGCTGTTTGTGCCTCTTTTTTTGTTCTCCGTGGTTCAGGTCTGCCTGCTGGGGCGGAACTACCCGAATCTGCCTGCGGTCCGGGCTCTCAGCGCCCTGACGGGGATAATTTTGATTCCGGTGCTCTTTTATACCTATACCGGCATCCTGGGCCGCCATTTTGTGTGGGTGGATATCGCCATTTTCTTCCTGGCGGACCTGGGCGCCTTTGCCCTGGATTTCATCCTGATTCGCCGGGGGAAGCTCTCCTCAGGCTGGATGCAGCTTTTGGGGCTGGCGGTTCTGTGGGGATTGGCCTTTTGCTTCGTCTGGTGCACCTTCCATCCGCCCCGGCTGCCCCTTTGGCGGGACCCGGTGACGGGACTCTATGGCTTTTTTTAAAACGCCCTCCGGGGCGTTTTCGCCTTTTTGGAATTTACTGTGAATTTGCGGCCCTCCGGCTTGACCGATGGATGGTTGGGGGAGTATAATATACTGACTTAAATAGTTGAAACACAAAAAGCGACTCCGGCGCTTCTTTTTCGGCCGGCGGCAAGATTCGCTACAAGCGGCCCTGTTTTGAACTTCATAACCAGCGCTTTCAATACACATCCGGCGTCTGTGGCCGCCGGATGAAAAGAGGAACACGATACGATGAGACGAATGGAGGTCCTTCTATGACGGCCAAACGAAAGCCTGTCGCGCCCTTTTACGCCGTGGGGGCGCTGTGGCTGCTGGGCGGGCTGTTCCTGCCCCTGTATTCCAATACGGCCATCGCCCTGTTGGCGGCGGTGTCGGTGGCGGTGTTTTTTCTGGTGAATGGAATCTGCCGGGGGGCGGGCGCTGTGGCCGGGTCCGCCGGGGCGGAGAAAAAAGAAGAGGCGAAGGCCCCCGAGAAGCCCAAGGAGGAGCCCTCCACCGGAAACCCGGAGCTGGACAAGGTTGTCAGGGATGGGAAGCTGGCCCTCAGTGAGATGAAACGGCTGGACGACAACATCGCGGACCCCGGCGTCTCCGCCGACATCGTGCGGCTGAGCCAGGTGTCGGAGAAGATCTTTCAGGCGGTGAAGGAGGACCCGAAAAAGCTCCCTCAAATTCAAAAGTTTATGAATTACTATCTGCCTACCACCTTGAAGCTCCTCAACGCCTATGACCGCATGAGTGGCGCGGGGGTCTCCGGGGAGAACATCGACGGGACCAAGGAAAAGGTGGAGGATATGCTGAAAACCATCGTCCGGGCCTTTGAAAAGCAGCTGGACAGCCTCTACGGGGCCGACGCCCTGGACATCTCCACGGACATCCAGGTGATGGAGACCCTGCTTGCCCGGGAAGGCCTGACGGAGCCGGAGATGAAGGCGGACCCCGTCCAGGCGGACGGCACGGACATCAAGCTGGAGCTGTGAGAGTAAGAAGGAAAAACTACCCCTGAAGGCCGTGACCTAAGCCGGACGGCTTTCACACGGTTTCAGCGGGTTTTGACCGGCGCGGTTTACGCGGCGAGGACCGCCTGGGGACTCCGGGCGGAGAAACAAATGAAGGAGGAAGGACTGTGAAAAGACGAAATCCCGTTTACCTGTTCCTCTCCATTCTGGAGGGGATGCTCTCCGGAGGCTACTTCTATCTGGCGAAGAAAGAGCGGGACCCTTTGCATTTGCTGACCGGCTGCGTGTGGCTGGCGGTTTCCGTCTTCCACGGGATTCTGGGAGTCCGGGAAGAGAAGCACATTTTACTGGTGGAGGAATACGACTATGAGTGACAATCTGATGCCCGAACTGACCTTGGACCCCTCGGCGGCCACGGCCCCTGTGCCGGAGTTGACCCTGGAGCCCGCGGCCACTCCCGCCGCTCCGGAACCCGAGAAGCCGGAGGTTAAGCCGGTGGAGCTGGACGACTCCATGCTCTCCGAGGCGGAGAAGAAGGCCGTGGAGGAGTTCTCCAAAAAAATTGACGTGATGGACTCCAACCTGATTTTGCAATACGGCGCGGCGGCTCAGAAGAACGTGGCGGGCTTTTCCGAAAGCGCCCTGGCCTCTGTGCGCACCAAGGACCTGGGGGAGGTGGGCAAGTCCCTCTCTGAACTGGTGGTGGAGCTGAAGGGCTTTGGCGAGGAGGAGGAGAAAAAGGGCCTTTTCGGCAAGTTCAAAAAGGCGGGAAACAAGCTGGAGATCATGAAGGCCCAATATTCCAAGGTGGAGACCAACGTGGACAAGATCGTCCGGGAGCTGGAGCAGCATCAGGTGACGCTGATGAAGGACGTGGCCATGTTCGACCAGATGTATGAGCTGAACCTCAAATACTACAAGGAACTGACCATGTATATCCTGGCGGGGAAGAAGAAGCTGGCGGCGGTCCGGGAAAACGAGCTTACCGCTCTCCGGGCCAAGGCGGAGCAGACCGGCGCCCAGGAGGACGCCCAGCGGTACAACGATCTGGTGCAGATGTGCGAGCGGTTTGAAAAAAAGCTCCACGACCTGGAACTGACGAGGATGATCTCCATTCAGATGGGTCCCCAGACCCGGCTGCTCCAGAACAACGACACGCTGATGGTGGAGAAGATTCAGTCCTCTCTGGTGAACACCATCCCCCTGTGGAAGAGCCAGATGGTGCTGGCCCTGGGCATGGAGCAC
>CAJUCO010000061.1 GCA_910585245.1 uncultured Oscillibacter sp. | reverse complement strand
AGAAGGAGAGCGTCCGCAAAGCCTGGGAGGGCGTCAAGGCCGGCCGCGACGAGGCCCGGAAGTATTGAGGAGGAAACGCGATGAGCAAAGTGTTTGGCTATCCCAAGTTTGACGCCTCCGGCGAGATGGTCCTCACCACCTATACCGGGGACTATGCCGCCATGCTGATGGATGTGCGGGTCTATCAGATGAAGGCCGGGGAGACCCGGAAGTTTTGCCGGGTGGGGGAGGAAATTGCCGTCCTGCTCCTCAGCGGCAAGGCGGTCTTCACCTGGGAGACCCAGCGGGCCGAGGCCAGCCGCCGGAATGTCTTCATTGAGGGCCCCTGGTGCGTCCACGCCTCCACAGGGGTGGAGATCGCCGTCACCGCCGAGGCGGGAACGGAGATTTTGGTCCAGTGCACGAAGAACGAGAAGAGCTTCTCCAGCCGCCTTTACCGCCCGGAGGATGCCCCCTGGAAGTACTCCTGCAAGGGCAAGTTTGGCGATGTGGCCAAGCGGCGGGTCAACACGATTTTTGACCACGATATCTGCCCGGATTCCAATATGGTTTTAGGCGAGGTGTTGAACGACCGGGGCAACTGGTCCGGGTATCTTCCCCACCGGCATCCCCAGCCGGAGACCTATTTCTTCCTCTTCGACCGGCCCGAGGGCTTTGGAGCCAGCTTTGTGGGGGATGAGGTCTTTAAGAGCGTGGACCACAGCTTTTCCGCCATCCCCGGCGGGGCACTGCATCCCCAGGCCGTGGCTCCCGGCTTCCAGATGTACACCACCTGGATGATCCGGCACCTGGACGGAAACCCCTGGCTCCAGACGGACCGCTGCGAGGATGAACGGTATCTTTGGCTTCACGAGGTGTGATGCAGCGGATACGCTAAAAAGGCAGGCGCTTGCGCGGGCCTAAAGAGACAGCGCCGGACCTACAGGTCCGGCGCTCAGCTTGCCAAAAAGTGCCGTCTAAAAGGGAGCGGAAAGGAAAAGAGCTACGAGAGAAACCCATCAGGGGTTTCTCTCGTTTTGAATCAGAAGTTTTTCAGACCTTTTGAAAGGTCTGAAAAACTTGCTCCGGCTGGCGAAAATCCTTTTTCGACAGCCGGCGCGCCGGACCTACAGGTCCGGCGCTGTTCTCTTTTAGGGATAACATAAGCCGGAGGACAAGTCCCCCGGCTTATGCACGTAATTTTACCAGTGTCCGCCCTGTTTCAAACGGAAGGCGGCCACCAGACTTTTCAGAAGGCTGGCCTGGGAGGACAGCTCCTGGCTGGCGGCGGCGCTTTCCTCACTGGTGGCGGAGTTGGTCTGAACCACGGAGGAAATCTGGTCAATGCCCTCGGTGACCTGGTTGATGGCTGCGGTCTGTTTTTCCACCGCCTCCACCACAATGGACATCTGAGACGTCACACCCTCTGCGCTGACGCTGGTGCGCTCCAGAGATTGGGTTACCTCGTTGACCACGTTGCTGCCTTCGGATACAGCGGCGATGGAGGTTTCAATCAGATCTTTGGTGGCCTTGGCGGCCTCGTCGGACCGGTTGGCCAGGTTGCGGACCTCATCGGCGACAACGGCGAAGCCCTTTCCGGCGCTGCCCGCCCGTGCGGCCTCTACGGCGGCGTTCAGGGCCAGAATGTTGGTCTGGAAGGCGATGTTTTCAATGGCGGCAATGATTTTGCTGATCTCCTCCGAGGAGCTGGAGATCTTTCCCATGGCTACATTCAACTGCTTGACATACTCCACGCTGACGGCCAACTGTCCACCGGCCTGTTCCACAAACTGGCCGGCCTCCCGAGTGGCCTGGGCTGTCCGCTTGGCGTTTTCGGAGATGTCGCTGATAGTAGCGGAGAGCTCTTGAACGGAGCTGGCCTGTTCGGTGGCGCCTTGCGCCAGGGCTTGGGCGCTGTTGGACACCTGTTCTGAACCGGCGGACACCTGGTCCGCACTCTCCCGGATCTGGCTCATGGTGTCGCTGAGCTTGGATTGGATGCTGTCCAGAGAGGTTTTGATGGACAAAAAGTCCCCCACATAGTCCTGCCGGGCCGTGGCGGTCAGATCTCCACCGGCGATGGAATCCAGTACGGAAGCAATCTCTCCTATGTAGGACCGGAGGCGCTGGATGGTTCCCTCGAAAATGCGGGCTAATTGGCCCACCTCGTCGTTGGAGTGGACCGCGATGTCGATTTCCTCCCCGCTGGCGAGCCCCAGGTTGCCCTGTTCCAGACGTCCGGCCACCCGGGTGATTTCCGCCAGAGGCGTGGAAACAGTCTTTTTCAGATACACCGTCAAAAAGCCGATGCACGCTATGATAACGGCGATACTCACCAAAGTAGACCAGATCACGGTCATGAAAATCTGGTGATTGGCGTCGGTGGCGGAGATACCGGCAAAAAGGAGGCCGTCGACCGCCCCGGAGGCGTCCCGGGTGGGGACATAGGAGCACAGGTATTCCTCACTCAGTATGGTGGCTCTACCCACGTAGGACTCGCCCTTTTGCAGCACGATTTCAGACAGCCTGGAAGAAAGCGTGGTTCCCACTGCCCGCTGCCCGTCCTGAACCACGGTGGTATAGGCGCGGGTGTTTCCCTCGAAAATGGTGAACTCACAGCCCATGCGGCTTTTCAGATCATCCAACAGTTGGTTGATATCCTCTTCGCCGCCGGATTGGTCCAGGGTGTAAGCGAGCATATTGGTGCCGTTGGTGCAGCGCTGTTCCAGCATGGACGTGGTCAAGGACCGGAACATGATCACACACATCCCCACCGCGAAAACAACGGACACCATCTGCATGATGACCACCAAATTGCCCACTTTTTTGCCGATGCGGGTTTGCTTTTTGCCGGTACTACGCTTGGAAAACTCGACATTTCTCATGACTGCTCACTCCGTCTGTCTCTCAGAATTAAAGATGGGCATACCACCCACTTTATCAATTATACTGGTGAACGGTGGCTTTTGCAAGTTTTTTTTCCAGGGACAAGGCGCTTTCAAGACGGCTGTGACAAACGCAAGGTCAAATGCGGGGAAGAGGACCCTGTTAATTCTGCGAGATAAAGCTATCCCACGTCCCATGGGCAAGTCGGAGCGTCCCATGGACGGCCCGCCGGGCGCCTGCCTTGGCGGGGGGGAGGAGGCGAAACGCCCGGGGAATTCTGCGCCCCCGGCGGCGGGTTTCGCCGGAACCCGGCTGCCTTTTCCGGCATAGGATAGAACGGCGGCGCGGAGATCCCGCCGCACATCAATATGGAGTTACGAATATGTCTATGCCTTCCTTTCCGTCCGGCGGGGCGGATATGACTCGGGAGGAAGCCCTGACGATGATCATTGCCTCCATCGCCATGGAAGAGCTTGCCCTGAGCCACATCCTCAACGCAGAGGGCGAGAAGTTACAATATATATTGGGGACGTTGCCGGGGACAAAACCCTGTGCGGGTCCTCAGGAGGTGCTGGAAGTCAATCGAAGCATAAAAACGCTTTTGGAGGCGGTGACGCAAAACCAGATACTCTTGAAAAGCAAGCTGGAGCGGGTGCTGGAGGCCTGTCCCCCGCCCGATAGGCCGTGTCCCTGCCCCCCTCCCGGCGGGACGGATGTTTGTCCCCCTCCTTGTCCTCCGTCCCCCTGCCCTCCGCCTCCTTGTCCTCCCTCCCCCTGTCCTTGCCCGCCGCCGGGGGAACCGGAACCGCGGGAAAAAAGCGCCCTCCAGCTGACAGGACAGCGGGAGGGGGTGTTGTGGAATCAAGGCTGTCGCCTGCCCTGGCGGCAACGGGTCCGGCGTGGAAAGGACCTTTGCTGGGAGGAACAGAATCCCACTCAGATTCGGCTGAACCTGAAAAAAGCCTATGCGGTTCAGTGCACGTTGAATGTCTGTGCCATGCACCCATCGGCGGAGATGGGAGTCATTCTTTTCAAACAGACTCCCCGAGGCGCGTTTACAGAGGCGGCGCCTCTGTACTTCTCTTTGGAGCACGTGCCGGACAGTCCACAGACGCTGCAATATACCGCCGTACTATACCCCCGTATGAGCGGCGGAAACGAGGCGGAGCTCTCCTTGACGCTGGACGCCCCCAGCGCCCTTTGCGTGGAGCGGGCGACGCTGGACATTGTGGAGCTTTGACGTGGTGACGGCGGCCCTTCGATCAGCACACAAAAACGCGGGAAACTCCACCCACTTGGTATTCCCTGGTTATGAATACAGGTTGCACGCTGGTTTCGAAGATCCGCCGGTTTCGGCTTGGCGGGTCTTTTCCGGTGAGGCGGCCTGCGCTGTTTTTCCGTCTACCATATTGCGCTTGGCCGGTTGCGCCAACGCGGCGGGGGAGGTCCCGGAAAGGGAGGACTTCCCCCGCTTTCGGCAGAGCGTTTGTAAGCGGTTCTTTGTACACAAAATGGATGCCGTGGTAAAATGGTGGCGGTTCAAGTTACCGTGGGATGCAACGATGGGAGGCGAGCAATATCAAAATCTATGGATATATCCGGGTTAGTACGCGAGATCAGAAAGAGGAGCGGCAGCGAATTGCGATGCAAAGTTTGGATGTACCGGAGGAGAATGTTTTTATGGACAAGCAGTCCGGCAAGGATTTTAAGCGTCCTCAATATGTGCGGTTGGTTAAAAGACTCAAACCGGGGGATTTGCTGTACGTCAAAAGCATTGATCGCCTGGGGCGCGATTATGGGGAGATTCTGGAACAATGGCGTATCCTCACAAAAGAAAAACAGATTGATATTGCCGTTTTGGATATGCCCCTCCTGGATACCCGCCGGGGAAAAGATCTGCTGGGGACGTTTCTCAGCGATGTGGTTTTGCAGGTATTGTCCTTTGTGGCGGAAAACGAGCGAAGCAACATCCGCCAGCGGCAGGCGGAGGGCATCGCCGCGGCGAAGGCCAAGGGCGTGAAGTTTGGCAGGCCGTCCTTGCCGCTGCCGGAGAATTTCCATCAGGTACATAGAGCCTGGAGGGGAAAGAACCTCACCCTGCGGGAGGCGGCAGACGCCTGCGCCATGCCGGTGGGGACCTTTTACGC
Source organism: uncultured Oscillibacter sp. (assembly GCA_910585245.1). Classification (GTDB taxonomy): domain Bacteria; phylum Bacillota; class Clostridia; order Oscillospirales; family Oscillospiraceae; genus Oscillibacter. The sequence goes on along the minus strand of CAJUCO010000061.1, from coordinate 1,876 downwards.
CAAGGCGGTCCGACTTGAAAATTCCACTTGACCATGTGGAATTTTGAGGGAAAAAATACCCGCGCCGCTTGCAAGAGAGGGAAAAAGCTGCTAAAATAGAAGCGTCTCCTGGCAGCCCTGCCGGTTTTGGCGTGTTGGGAGAGATCAGACTGAGTGAAAGGGAGTATTGACATGAGAATTGGAAAGCGCATAGGTGTTGTGTGTCTGCTGGTATTGCTAAGCGCGCTGATTTTGCCCGCCTCGGCTGTGGAGCCTTCTCAGGTGACGGTGGAGATGCGGCCCAGCGTCAAGGTGGTGGTGGACGGCATGGAGCGGACGTTCTATGATGCCACGGGAAAAGAAGTCCACGTCCTCTACTACAACGGCACCCACTACCTGCCTGTGAGGGCCATCGGAGAGCTGATGGGCAGGAACGTCAACTGGGACGGGGCCTCCCGAACCATCACGCTCTCCAGTCCCCGTACGGCCGCCGCCACATCCGGGCAACCGGATAACGCGTCCAAGGACAAGTTGATCACCGTGGAACAGCGGCCGGACATCCGCATCGTAGTAGACGGGACGAAACGCGACTTTACCGACGCCAAGGGCGCGGCGGTCTATCCCCTTTTGAATAGCGGCACCAATTACCTGCCTGTGCGGGCCATTGGGGAGTTGATGGGCAAAACCGTGGCTTGGAACGCGCAGACCCGGACCATCACCCTCTCCGGCGGAGAGCCTCAGGTTACCGACGCGGACACCTTTGGGCCCTCTGGCGGCGGCACTTCCGGCGCTTTGATCGGCGAGGAAAAGGCGAAGTCCACAGCGCTGGCTCATGCCAAGCTCGACGCCACCCAGGTGACCTTTGTGGAGTGCAAGCTGGAGTGGGAGGATGGCCGTCAGGTCTATGACGTGGAGTTTTACACGGCGGAGGGCCGGGAGTATGACTATGAAATTGACGCCCGCACCGCCGAGATTCTCAGCATGGACTATGATGCGGAGGGCTATACGCCTCCCACACAAAACAACGGATTTATCACGGAGGAACAGGCCAAGAGCATTGCTCTGGAGCAGGTTCGGGGCGCCACCGCCTCTCAGATCCGAAAGGTAGAGCTGGATGTGGACGACGCGGAGTACGAGTTGAAGATTCTCTATAACGGGTATGAGTACGAGTTTGAAATCGACGCCCGCACCGGCGCGATTTTGAAACGGGAGACCGAGCGCCGCTGACGGGCAAGATACCGCAGCCGTGGCTAAAATACGGAAAGAAAACCTCCAACCGGAGGTTTTCTCAGAGTGTGGAAAAACCGTAAAAACCATCCCCAACGGGAAGGAAGAGAGTTACGAGAGGAACCCAGGAAGGGTTCCTTTCGTTTTCAATCATAAGTTTTCAAAACATTTTCAAAGGTTTTGAAAACTTGCTCAGGCTGGCGAAAATCTTTTTTCGGCAGCCTGAGAAAACCTCCAACCGGAGGTTTTCTTTTTTATGGAAGTCATCGAGACTTTGACGGGCCGGTATACACCCCTTGATAAAAGACCGTTCTCCCGAACCGGCAGCCCAACTTCGATACCGCAAGAATGAATAACTGACAAATTTAAATCAAAAATTTTGTGTAAATTATGCGGGATTTTCTAAAATTTTACCGCAAGAATACAAAAACAACTCTCTTGCGATTCTGTTACAATCAGATCAACGCAAAAGAAAATATCCAACGTTAAAGGAGTGGAAACCTGAAAAGATCGTGATTGCGGACCTGAGCCTGGAACGCCGGATGCTCCGGCAAGGCTCAGACGGCCTCAGACGTTGGCTGAGGGGTTGAATGCTGATGTTTTTATACTCAAATTTTAGAAGGAGGAAGACGAAATGACAAAGACAAAGAGACTGACCACGGCCCAGGCC
>CAJUCO010000060.1 GCA_910585245.1 uncultured Oscillibacter sp. | reverse complement strand
GGTAGGCTTTGAAAAGCCTTGTATTTACAGTGTTCTTATTAAGAAACAATCATATCAGCAATATAAACACACGTTCCTCTTTTCTTGAAGTGCTGAAATAAATGTAAGAATCATCTTGCAATCTAGGCAATCATAAACTATAATCACATTGCCCTACGACACTTAGTGGGTGTGGAGGAGCTTCAAAAGAAAACAGGAATATCCCGAGCAAAGCAAAGGACCCAGATAAAAGAGAGAACAAAGCGCTTTCCCCGTTCACAGGGAAAGCGCTTCAGCTTGTCAAAAAAGTGCCGTCTAAAAGGGAGAGGAACGGAAAAGAGCTACGAGAGAAACCCGTCAGGGGTTTTCCCGTTTTGAATCAGAAGGTTTTTAGAACGTTTGAAAGGTCTGAAAAACTTGCTCAGGCTGTCAAAAATCCTTTTTTCGACAGCCTGAAGCGCTTTGTTTGTGGCGATGAAAAAGCCGTTTCACAGTTCCACCACCGTGACCTCGTGCCCCGTGTGGGGCAGGAATTTCCCCAACACATCCGCCGTTTTCAGCTTCAAGCTGCTGGTGCAGATGCAGGGATGGCAGCTTAGAAATTCCGCCTCGTAAACCTCCCGCTCCATCAGCAGCCGGACCCGATGGGCTTGGTCGTTCATCAGCCCCAGCACCGTGGCGGAGCCGGGGGTGCAGCGAAGCAGTTCCCAAAGGGAGTCCTCCGGCGCGAAGGACAGCCGGGCGGAGCCGATCTGATGGGAGAGATCCTTGGTGTAAAAGGGCTTATCCGGCCCCATGAGGAGCAGGTAAAATTGCGTTTTCTGCCGGTTGCAGAGAAACAGATTTTTACAAATGGGCACTCCCAGCACTTGGCTGACGGCGGCGCATTTCTCCATGGTATCGGCGGGCTCGCCGGATACCCGGTCGTAATCCATGCCCAGCTCCTTCAAAAGGGCAAAGGCGGCCGCCTCTTGGGGAAGCAGCTGCCCCTCCGGAGGGGCATTGTGGATCAGCGGTGAACATTCCATATTCCCAGTTCCTCCGTTGCCGCCGCTTTGGCTTCGATCAACACCGGACGCCAAAAGGGACAGAAAACTCGTTTGCTTATGGTTTTCCAGCAAGAAGTAACTTCTCGCCGGCCCGGTAAATGTCTCCCGCGCCGACGGTCAGAATCAAGTCCCCCGGACCGGCCAGCCGCCGGATGGCCTCCGCTGTCTTGTCCAGAGTGGAGCAGTACACGGAGCCGGGAATCTGTTTGACGAGGTCGGCGGAGGAGATGCCCGAGGCGTTCTGCTCCCGGGCGGCGTAGATCTCCGCCAGCACCACCACGTCCGCCAGTTTCAATTCCTCCACAAACTGGTGAAAGAGCTTGGAAGTGCGGGAGTAGGTGTGAGGCTGAAACGCCACAATCAGGCGCCGGTAGCCCAGCCCCTTGGCTGTGACCAGCAGGGCGTGGAGCTCGTCGGGGTGGTGGGCGTAGTCGTCGTAAATTTCCGCGCCTTGAAAGGTCCCCTTGTACTCAAAGCGCCGCCCCGCTCCGGTGAAGGAGGCGAGGCCCTGTTCCACCGCCTCCCCGGAAATGCCCAGCACATAGGCCGCGGAGGCCGCCGCCAGGGCGTTGGAGATGTTGTGCCGCCCATAGACCTTCAACTCCGCGTGGGCGTAAGACTTGCCATGAACCTGGATGTCGAACACGGGACGGCCCCTGTCCTCGCGGAGGTTTACGGCGGTGCACGCCGCCCCCGGCTCCAGGCCGAAGGTGAAGGCGTCCAGACCCTGGGCGATGTCCCGGGCCCCGGCGTTGTCCGCGTTGATCACCACGCTGCCGCCGGAGGGAACCAGCTCCACAAACTTGCGGAAGGAGCGCTTGATGTCGTCCAGGTCCTTGAAAAAGTCCAGGTGGTCCGCTTCCACGTTCAGCACCACCGCCACGGTGGGGTAGAAGCTGAGGAAGCTGTTGCAGTATTCGCAGGACTCCAAAATAATGGTGTCCCCCTGGCCCACGCGATAGCCGGAGCGGAGCAGGGGCAAAGTTCCGCCGATCATGACGGTGGGGTCTGCCTCCGCCGCCATAAAGATGTGGGTGCACATGGAGGTGGTGGTGGTCTTTCCGTGGGTCCCGGCGACGCAAAGGGCGTTGGGATAGTGCCGCATGATGGCGCCCCAGGCCTGGGCCCGCTCATAAACCGGGATGCCCCGGGCGATGGCCCCGGCGATTTCCGGGTTGCCGTCGTGGACGGCGGCAGTGCGAATCACCAAGTCGCAGTCCCCCAGATTGTCGGCGTTGTGGCCCACGGCCACAGGAATGCCCTGGGCCCGGAGGTGCTTGACCGTGTCGCTCTCCGCCATGTCGGAGCCGTGGATGATAAGCCCCTTGTCCCGCAGGACCTCCGCCAGGGGGCACATGGAAACGCCCCCGATCCCCACAAGGTGGGCCCGCTTACCGGGGACGAGGAACGCGCTGATGGGCGTTTGAGTTTGCATCATGGAAACCAGCTTCCTTTCCAGAAAACGGAACTTAAAAAAGATTGTATCCTTTGGAGTCTTTTATTATAATATAGAAATCAACGAAATGCAACGGCGAAAGGGGGCAAAACCCGTGGAGATTCCCAAGAATGTACAGACCGTTTTGGAAACCCTGGAATCGGCGGGCCATGAGGCGTGGTGCGTGGGCGGTTGCGTAAGGGATGCCCTGCTGGGCAGGAGACCGGAGGATTGGGACGTGACCACCTCCGCTTTGCCGGAGGAGACCCTGGCGCGTTTCCACTCCCAGGCGGAGCCCACGGGACAAAAGCACGGCACAATTACCGTCAAAACGCCGGAGGGGCCGGTGGAGGTCACCACCTACCGGGTGGACGGCGTGTACCGGGACCACCGGAGGCCGGAGTCCGTCACATTCACCCGCTTGGTGGACGAGGATTTGAGCCGGAGGGACTTCACCGTCAACGCCATGGCCCTGAATCTCCGGGGGGAGCTCCGGGATCCCTTCGGGGGACGGGCGGACTTGGGGCAAAGGATTCTTCGCTGCGTGGGGGACCCGGACCGGCGGTTTCAGGAGGACGCGTTGCGGATTCTCCGGGGAATGCGCTTTGCGGCGGTGCTGAGCCTGGAGGAGGAAGGGGCCACAGGCGCCGCCATGGACCGAAACCGGGAGTTTTTGCGGGCCATTGCCCCGGAGCGCGTCTGGACAGAGCTGGTCAAGCTGCTTGTCGGCGGCAGCGCAGGCGGGGTGCTGGAAAATCACCCGGAGGTTGTGGGGGTTTTCTGGCCCGAGGTGTTGCCTATGGTGGGGTTTGACCAGCGGAATGTCCACCACTGCCACGATGTGTGGCGGCACAGTCTGGCCGCTATGATGGCGGCGCCGCCCGTCCCGGTTCTCCGCTGCGCCGCGTTGCTCCACGATGTGGGGAAGCCAGCCACCTTCACTCTGGACGGACTGGGGGTGGGCCATTTCTACGGCCACGCCAAGAAGAGTTGCGCCCTGGCGGACACCATGCTCCGGCGGCTGAGAAGTTCTAACGAGTTTCGGGAGCGGACGGTCCGGCTCATTGCGTGGCACGACCGGGACATTCCCCGAACGGACAGGGGGGTCCGCCGGGCCCTGCGGGCACTGGGGGAGGAGGACCTGCGGCTGTTGCTGGCCCTGAAGCGGGCGGATAATCTGGCCCAGGCCCCCGCCTACCGGGGGCGGCAGGCGGAGATTCAAAAGGGAGAGGACATTTTGAAAAGACTGCTGGCGGAGGACGCCTGCTTTTCCCTGAAACAACTGGCGGTGAAGGGCGGAGACCTGCTGGCTCTGGGGCTTTCCGGGCCCGATGTGGGGAAGGCTCTGGAGGAGCTTTTGGAAAAGGTGGTAGATGGCGATCTGCCCAACGACCGGACGGCTTTGCTGGACCATCTCCGAAGGACGGGGAGAACCGAGAAAGAGGAGAGAAGAACATGAAGGGCTTTGCAAGAGAGGACCTGTTCTTCTCCCTTTGCGGATTGAACTGCGGCCTGTGTCCCATGAAGCTGGACGGGCACTGTCCCGGTTGCGGCGGGGGAGCGGGAAACCAGTCCTGCAAAATTGCCCGGTGTTCCCTGGAGCACGGGGCCCCCGCCTACTGCTTCCGGTGCGGGGAGTACCCCTGTGAGAGGTATGGGGAGAGAGACGAATATGACTCGTTCATCACCCATCAAAACCGGCTTGGGGACATGGAAAGGGCCCGGACCGCCGGACTGGAAAATTACCGGACGGCATTGGGAGAGCGGCGGGAGCTGCTGGAGTTTTTCCTGGCGAACTGCAACGACGGGCGGCGGAAGACCCTCTTTTATCTGGCGGCAAGCCTCCTGACTTTGGGAAGCCTCCGGGAGATTCGCCGGGAGGCGGAGGCCATGGCGGACCTCCCCCTGAAAGAGCGGGGAACCAGAGCCGCCGCCCTGCTTCAGGCGGCTGCGGAGCGGGAGGGCGTTTTGCTAAAGCTGCGGAAAAAGCCCCGCTGAGGGAGCGGTGGGGCCTTCCTTGGCAGGAGTCAGTCTGCCTGTTCCGGTTTGGCCGCTATGACGCGAAGGGGCGGTTTCGAGTGAGGAGGGAGAACCCCTCCTCACACAATTTCCAGCAGGGTTCTCAGATCCTTGATTTCATAGTCCACCCGCAACCCCTCCCGCCGGGGCTTTCCCGCCGGGTTGAACCAGCAGCAGGGAAGTCCGGCGTTGTTGGCCCCCTGGATGTCCGTGGACAGGGAGTCTCCGATTACCAAGACGTTTTCATCTGTCATTTCGGGCAATTGCCGCCGGACATAATCGAAGTAGGCAGGGCTGGGCTTGGCGGCACCGGCCTCTTCGGAGATGAAGGCGGCCTGGAAAAACTCCGCGAACACACTTCCCCGAAGGCGGCTGCGCTGGACGGAGGCCACGGCGTTGGTAATGATGAACATCCGGTGTCCCCGGGACTTCAACTCCCGGCAGACGGCCTCCGCATGAGGCAGGGGATAGACGCCCTCTCCCAGGGCGTCCAGATAAACCCGGTTGCACGCCGCCGGGTCCCGGTTCAGGTCCAGGGCCCTTAAAAAGCGGACATAGCGCTCATGGGTGACAAACTCCTTTGTGACCTCCCCCCGGTCAAAGGCGGCCCAGAGCTCCAGGTTGATCTCATGATAGAGCCGGTAGGACTCCGGGGTGTAGGGGATCTTGTGGGTCTTGCACAGAGTCTCAAAGGCCCGGGAGGAGGCCTTTGGGAAATCGAATAGGGTGTCGTCTGCGTCAAAGAGCAGGTAGGAGTATTTCATATCCGTTTTGTCCTTTCAGGAGGATGGGTCTTTGGAAAGGGGATTTTGGCCGCCCCCATTGTACCATGGGCAGGCTGAAAAGACAATCACCCATTCCCGCCCCGGACCATACCATGGAGCAAGGGGGAATGTTGAGATGCACAAGACCTTTGGCGTCGTCGGAGGGGACCGCCGTCAGGCGGAGCTCAGCCGACTCCTGGCCGGAGACGGCCATGTTGTTCGTACTTACGGTCTGGACCGCTGGAAGCCCGTGGGAGTGGACACGCTGGATGGCGCCGCCTCTGCCGACGTGGTGATTTTGCCTTTGCCGCTGTGCAGAGGCGACGGCGTTTTGAATTGCGAGGAAGGGGCGGTACCCACGGCGGATCTGTTTCGCCGCCTCCGGCCCCGGCAGCGCATCCTGGCGGGCCAGGTGCGGCCCCAGCAGCGGCGGGAGGCGGAGGCTCTGGGCCTGACGGTGGAGGATTATTTCCTCCGGGAGGAACTGGCGGTGGCCAACGCCGCCGCCACGGCGGAAGGGGCGGTCCAAACCGCCATGGAGGGGCTGGACCGGACCCTTTTGGGTATGGACTGTCTGGTGCTGGGCTTTGGCCGCATCGGAAAGCTTTTAAGCTGCCGCCTTCACGGCCTGGGGGCCCGGGTCACCGCCACCGCTCGCAAACCGGAGGACCTGGCCTGGATACGGGCGTATGGTTACCAGGCGCTGGAGACCGGGAAGCTGGACGGCTGCCTGAGCGCTTTTGGCGCGGTGTTCAACACGGTTCCCTCTCCCGTCCTGACGGCTCCGCTTTTAGAGCAGCTGCCTGAGGACTGCCTTTTGATGGACCTGGCCTCTGTTCGGGGCATTGAAGCGGCGGAGGGAGGGCCGGAGGTGCTCTGGGCCCGCTCCTTGCCGGGGCGGCTTTCCCCCCGGTCCGCGGCGGCGGCTATTCGGGACGCGGTGTATTACATCCTATTGGAAGAATGAGGTGGCCTGTATGCGCAAGGAACGGGTCGGTTTCGCGGTCTGCGGCTCCTTTTGCACCCATGAGAAGGTGCTCAAGGCGCTGGAGGCGTTGACGGAAATCTATGAGACGGTGATTCCCATTGTCTCGGAAATTTCCGCCTTTACGGATACCCGCTTTGGAAGGTCCGAGGACCTGCTGGAGCGGTTGGAGGATTTGACGGGAAAGGACGCGCTGCTGGATATTCCGTCGGTGGAACCCATCGGGCCCCAGGGCTTGCTGGATGTGCTGGTGATTGCCCCGGCCACGGGGAATACCGTTGCCAAACTGGCAGCGGGCATCGCCGACACGTCGGTGACCATGGCGGCCAAATCCCATCTTCGGAACGGCCGGCCGGTGGTGCTGGCGGTGTCCAGCAACGACGGACTGGCAGCGGGGGCAAAGAACATCGGAGAGCTTTTGGTCCGGCGGAATTACTTTTTTGTACCCTTCGGTCAAGATAATGCCGTGCAAAAGCCCAGCTCCCTGGTGGCGGATTTTTCGAAGCTGCCGGAGACGGTGGAGGCCGCCCTTCGGGGAGAGCAGCTTCAGCCGATTTTGCTGCGGTGAGAAAAAGGGGAGAGGCGTACGCCTCTCCCCTTTTCGTTCCAGCGGGAAGTTACAGGGACTTCTCGTAGGATTCGATCATCTTCTTGAACGTGTGACCCGTACGACCAGCGTGCCGCTGGACCCCCT
>CAJUCO010000059.1 GCA_910585245.1 uncultured Oscillibacter sp. | reverse complement strand
GTATACAGTGGGGCAATTTCTTCCCACTGCTCATCTGTCAAGTCGCTGGGATACGGCACTCGTCCTTTTTCTTCCATATATCATATTTTACCACTGTTTCATCCGCTTGTGAATACAAATTCTTACATTCTATTTGCGCTCAAGCCGCCTCTTCCGTTTCCGCTGGCGGCGTCTCCTCCGCCGGAACCCGCGCAAAGGCAAATTCCCCGCTGGTTTTTCGCCCGTGGACCAGAATGGTATAGTATCCCGTTTGGGAAATTTCCACGGACTGGTCCCCGTTCAGCGCCGCGCCCTCCAGGATGGCCTCCCCGTCTTCATCGCAAATCTCCACCTCCAACCAGCCGGTGCAGGTGTCAATCCGCCCCTCCAGCACATCGCCCCTATCCAGATAGAGGGTGTGGGAGTCAAAGCCGTTGAAGAATTCGTAATCCATGCGGAAGCTGGTTTCGTCGGCGTAGCGGGAGCAGTTGTAGGCGTTGAAAAACTCCCCGTTCTCATAGGCCCAGGCGGCGGCGTAAAAGATCATTCCCACGCTCACCAGCAAAAAGCAGAGAATCATCCCCAACCAGTCGTACTTGACCCTTCCGCCGCCCCGGGCGCTGAGCAGGGTTTCCACCCCCAAAGCCACCAGAATCAGCGGCGAGGCCTTCAGTAGCAGGCCGGTTTCCAGCCTGGGCCACAGCAGGGAGGCCAGCATGGCGAACCCCGCCACCACCAGGACAATACCCAAGGTGAAGGTCCCTACCCGGCGCTGGGGCCGGGTGGCCTCACTGGCCGTCATGGTCCGCCTCCTTTTTTTCCTGGAGCTCTTTCTCGTACTTCTCCACGTTAAATTCCGATTTCCATTCCAGGGTCACCGGTGTGGGCTCCTCCGGCGCCGCCGGGGCCTGGGGCTCCGTCTCCTGGTGGAACTGCTCCTCCGCCTCCGTCCAGGGGGTGGATTTCATTTTGGGCGGCTCCGCCTTGGGAGGCGTGTAGGAGGGCTCCTCGTCAAAGCTGCCGTCCTTGGGGACCTTGGGCCCCTTGATGAACCAGAGGCCCAGGGCAATGACGAACACCGTCCCCAAAATCCGGGGCGCGTCCCAGACCAGCAGGCGGTAGAGCCAGTCCAGCCAGGGGAACAGGTCGCAGAGGCCTCCAAGGACGTTCTGGGCGAAGATCCGATACAGGTTGTACAGCCCCACCGCCACCAGCATCCAGCCGATGAGGCTGCCCCGGCGGCTGAGAATCTGGCTCAGCTTCTGGGAGTCCATCTCCGAGAGGCCAAACATGAAGTCGTCTTCCGGGGCCAGACCGTCCCGAATCTGGCGGCGGAGGTTGAAGCTGTCAAAAAAGGAGTATAGGCACAGCGGCACAATGAGCACCGCCAGCACTCCCATTTCCAGGAATATCGCGATGAAAAGCAGGGAGGCGGCGATAACGGTTTGGGAGATGCCCCGCTTCATATATCCCTGGCACATCTGGCCGCAGCCGGGAACACAGGCCCAGAGCAGGTGCCAGCAGTTCCTCAAAAATTTCCGAATGGCTTTCATGCCTTGTTTCCTCCTTTAATCAACTGAACCGGGCCGGAACCCGTCTAAAAAGTCTGAGATGCCGCCCACGGCCTCCCGCAGGGAGTCGTGGATTTCCCCCGTCAGACCCGTCAACTGCCGGGAGACGCTGGGCCGGTCCTCCGGTAAGATGGGCCGGGGGAGATTGATCCCCACGCCGCCCCACAAAACCGTCAGAGCCAGGGTCACGGCCGCCGCCGCCGTGGCGTACCGGCTGGTGACCAGCCGGAGGGTCCGGCTTCGTATCCGGACCCAAAGAGTCCTTTGACAGGAGTGTTCCGGAACCAGCAACGCGCCGCCCTCCAGGGCCATGGTATAACGTTGCAAACACTCGTCGCAAAAAGCAAGATGTTCCGCCATCTCCAGCCGCTCCAGCTCATCGAAGCAGTCCTCGTTTCCCGCCAGAGATGCCAAGGCCCTGTCGCTCAAATGTCCGTCCTCACGAAATACCATCGCGTTGTTCACCCCTTTCCAATGCCTCCCGCAGTATCCGCTTGCCCCGGGAGAGCTGTGTATAAACCGTCTTTACCGGCCTGCCCAGGGCCAGGGCGGCCTCTTCCGGGGACCGTTCCTCCAGCAGGCACAGCCGGCACACCTGCCGGTAAGGCTCCTTCAACGCCTGAAGAGCCTGTTGCACCTCCTCCACCGCGTTTCGCCGGAGCACCGCCTCTTCGGCGGGCGGAGCCAGTCCCCGGGCCAGTTCCTCCTCCCCGGGCAGCACCGTCTTGCGATTCCAGGCGCTTTGGAGGTGGTCCTTGGCCTTGTTGGTTGCGATGCGGCAGAGCCATTGCCGCTCATATCCCTCCGGCAGACTCCCCCGGTGAATGTAAGCGGAGAGGAAGGTGTCCTGAGTCAGATCCTCCGCGGCGGCGGCATTTCGAACCAGCTGGAAGCAGACGGTGTAGACCAGCCGCTCATACTGGGGAACCAGCGCCGCGAATTGTTCCTTTGTCATTTCACTCACGCCGTCTTGCCACCCCCTCCCAAGGCCCTCCGAAGCGCGGTTCCGGCGGCCTCTTGTCGTCCGACGCTTATGATACGAAATTCCGCCGGAGGATTCTTCAAAATTCCAAAAATTTTTTCCTCCCCCTCCGGCGGGGCGCCTCTACCCAGAATGCTATTCAAACATGAATAGCATTTATTCAAATTTGAGTAAATGAGGCCAATCTACGGGATGTTTGCGCGGTTTTCACAGAAACCCCTCCGCCATACCAACAATTTTCACAAAGCACCTGTCCTCCGGGGCGTGCACGTCCTTAAAACAGTCTATTCAAAAATGAATAGCCCTTCCAAATTCCGGTGGCGGCCCTCTCTCAAATGGAGAAAAGCGCCCCCCGTTTTTTGGCATTCTGAACAGGAAACTGGCCTCTCCGGTAGAAACTGCGGCTTGCAAAGTTGGCACAAAATTTGCTACAATAGGCGTTGGACAAAACGGGGTCTGCCCCGAAAAATGAAGGAGGAACCCAACTATGTATCAGACCGTTCGCTATGAGAAAAAAGAGAATATCGGGATTGCCACCATCAGCCGCCCCGAGGCGCTGAACGCCCTGAACTCCCAGGTTGTGGCGGACCTGGAGGCGCTGATTGGCGAGGTGGAAAAGGACGGAGATCTCCGGGCCTTCATCCTCACCGGCGAGGGCCGCTCTTTCGTGGCCGGAGCAGACATCGGCGAGCAAAAGCCCATGGACGTGGCCCAGGGCCGCAAGTGGGGCCAGCGGGGCAGCGCCCTGTTCCGCCGGATTGAGAAGCTGGAGATCCCCACCATCGCGGCGGTGAACGGCTTTGCCCTGGGCGGCGGCTGCGAGATTGCCATGAGCTGCGACATCATCCTGGCCGCCGGACCCAACGCCGAGGGCAAGGGCGGCGCCAAGTTCGGACAGCCCGAGGTGGGTCTGGGCATCACCCCCGGCTTCTCCGGCACCCAGCGCCTGCCCCGGCGGGTAGGGCTGGCCAAGGCCAAGGAGCTGATCTTCTCCGGCAAGGTCATTGACGCGGAGGAGGCCAAGGCCATCGGCCTTGTAAACGAGGTCTATCCCCTGGAGCAGCTGATGGACGCCGCCATAGCCATGGCGAAATCCTTTGCCGTTAACGCCCCCATCGCCGTGAAATATTCCAAGGCCTGCATCGACCGGGGAATGCAGATGGACATTGACGATGGCATCGCCCTGGAAAACGAGCTCTTTGCCATGTGCTTCGCCACCGAGGACCAGAAAGAGGGCATGAGCGCCTTCCTGGAGAAGCGGAAAGAGAAGCACTTCCAGAACAAGTAACTTACTTTTCTTGAAAGAAAAGTAAGCAAAAGAACTTTAGCGCGCTCTATAGCCCGGCAGTAAACCGAGCTGAAGCGACGGCAACGGAGAAATCCGAAATTGAAAACCGAGTTCTGATGCAAGATTATTTTATCAAGAAAAAAGGAGTTCGGAAAGCATGAAAAAAGTTCGCGTCATCACTGCAGAAGAAGCGGCGCTGATGGTCAAGGACGGCGATACCGTCACCACCGGCGGATTTGTCAGCTGCGCCTGTCCCGAGGCGCTGACCAAGGCCCTGGAAAAGCGCTTCGAGGAAACCGGGCATCCCCGGGACCTGACGCTGTTCTTCGCCGCGGGCCAGGGCCACCGGGACGGCACCGGCGGCGACCACTTCGGCGGCGAGGGTATGTGCAAGCGGGTGGTGGGCGGCCACTGGGACCGGGCGCCCCGGCTGGGGGACCTGGCCCTGGCCAACAAAATTGAGGCTTATAACCTGCCCCAAGGCGTCATCACCCATATGTTCCGGGACATTGCGGCCCACAACATTGGAACCATCACCCATGTGGGCCTCTACACCTTTGCCGACCCCCGAAACGGCGGCGGAAAGCTGAACGAATGTACCGAAGAGGACCTGGTGAAGCTGGTGAACATCGAGGGGGAGGAGCGTCTTTTGTATAAGCCCATTCCCATCAACGTCTGCCTGATCCGGGGCAGCTACGCCGACGAATACGGCAACTGTACGGTACATAGGGAGATTGGCCCTCTGGATGTGACGGCGCAATGTCAGGCCACCAAGAACTCCGGCGGCATTGTCATTGTCCAGGTGGAAAAAATCGTCCGGGGCGGCACTTTGGACCCCCGGCTGGTGAAGATTCCCGGCATCTATGTGGACGCCATCGTGGTCGGTTCCCCGGAGGACAACAACCAGTGCCTGGGGATGCCCTATGACGGGGCCCTCAGCGGCGAGTTCCGCATTCCCGTGGACGACATTCCCGCCATCCCCCTGGACGCCAAGAAGATTCTGGCCCGTCGGGCGGCCATGGAGCTGCCTCAGGACGCCATTGTGAACCTGGGCACCGGCGCCCCGGAGAAAATCGCCAACGTGGCGGCGGAGGAGGGCATCTCCGACAAGATGACTCTGACGGTGGAGGCGGGAAGCATCGCCGGTGTGCCCTACGGTGGCACCCAGTTCGGCGGCGCGGCCAACTCCATGTCCATCCTGGACCACAACGTCCAGTTTGACTTCTACCAGGGCGGCGGCCTGGACGTGGCCTTCCTGGGTCTGGCTGAGACGGCCCCCAACGGGGATTTGAACGTCTCCAAGTTCGGCACCCGTCTGGCGGGGGCGGGCGGCTTTATCGACATCACCCAGAACGCAAAAAAAGTGGTCTACTGCGGCACCTTCACAGCCAAGGGATTGAAGACCGAATGCCAGGACGGCAAGCTGGTCATCACCCAGGAGGGCGCGAAGAAAAAGTTTGTCAACCAGGTGGAGCACATCACCTTCTCCGGAACCTACGCCAACAAGGTGGGCCAACCGGTGCTCTACGTCACGGAGCGGGCCGTCTTCGAGCTCCGGCCCGAGGGCGTGACCCTTGTCGAAATTGCCCCGGGCATCGACCTCCAGACCCAGGTGCTGGACCAGATGGAGTTCATGCCCAAGATCGCCGAGGACCTGAAGCTCATGGACGAGCGCATCTTTAAGGATGAGCTGATGGGTCTTGCCAACGACTGAGTCCAAGGGGAACCCCGTCCCCTTTAGACGCTCCGCCACGCCTTTGACGCGGTTCCGCTGAACCCCCTCACCTCGTCGAAAGGAAGTTCACCTCGCTGCATTTCCGCCTCCCGGCGAAAATTATGTGGGTTTCATTCCCTATTTCCACCGGACCCGCACGGCTCCGGCAATACCCCATTAAAATTAGGAGGAACAAAAAATGGCCTTAATGACCGCACAAGAATATATCGAGAGTTTGCGCAAGCTGAAGACCCGGGTGTATATGTTTGGCGAAAAGATCGACAACTGGGTGGACCACCCCATGATCCGCCCCTCCATCAACTGCGTCGCCATGACCTACGCCCTGGCTCAGGACCCCCAGTACCAGGACCTCATGACGGTGAAGTCCAGCCTGACGGGCCGCACCGTCAACCGCTTCACCCACCTCCACCAGTCCACGGAGGACCTCATCAACAAGGTGAAGATGCAGCGCCTGCTGGGCCAGAAGACCGCCAGCTGTTTCCAGCGCTGCGTGGGCATGGACAGCTTCAACGCCGTCTTCTCCTCCACCTATGAAATCGACGAGAAATACGGAACCCACTACCACGAGAACTTCAAGAACTTCCTCACCATGGTCCAGGATCAGGACCTCACCGTGGACGGCGCCATGACGGACCCCAAGGGCGACCGGTCCAAAGCGCCTCACGAACAGGCGGACCCGGATATGTTCCTCCATGTGGTGGAACGGCGGGAGGACGGCATCGTGGTCTCAGGCGCCAAGTGCCACCAGACCGGCTCTGTCAACAGCCATTGGCACATCTTTATGCCCACCATCTCCATGGGGGAGGCGGACAAGGACTGGGCGGTTTCCTTTGCCTGCCCCACCGACGCGGAGGGCGTGTTCATCGTCTACGGCCGCCAGTCCTGCGACACCCGGAAACTGGAAGAGGGCGCGTCTATCGACGTGGGCAACGCCAAATTCGGCGGCCAGGAGGCCCTGATTGTTCTGGACCGTGTCTTTATCCCCAATGAGTACATCTTCCTCAACGGTGAATATGAGTTTGCCGGTATGATCGTGGAGCGTTTCGCGGGCTATCACCGCCAGAGCTACGGCGGGTGCAAAGTGGGCGTGGGTGACGTGGTCATTGGCGCGGCGGCCCTGGCGGCAGAATACAACGGAGTGGAAAAGGCTTCCGCTGTGAAGGATAAGCTGATTGAGATGACCCATTTGAACGAGACGCTGTATTGCTGCGGCATCGCCTGTTCTTCTCAGGGCTTCAAAACCAAGGCGGGAAACTACCAGATCGACCTGCTTCTCGCCAACGTCTGCAAGCAAAACGTCACCCGTTTCCCCTATGAGATTGTGCGCCTTGCGGAGGATGTGGCCGGTGGATTGATGGTGACAATGCCCTCTCAGAAGGACTTTGAGTCCGACACTCCCGTGGGCCGGAACGGCGAGACCATCGGGGAGATCTGCCACAAGTATTTCGCCGCCCGGGAGGGCGTCGCCACCGAGGACCGCCAGCGGATCATGCGCTTTTTGGAAAATGTGTGCCTGGGCGCGGCGGCGGTTGGATACCGCACCGAGTCCCTGCACGGCGCGGGTTCTCCCCAGGCCCAGCGCATCATGATCGCCCGCCAGGGCAACATCCAGGGCAAAA
>CAJUCO010000058.1 GCA_910585245.1 uncultured Oscillibacter sp. | reverse complement strand
GGCCCCTTGAGTGATAAATGAGAGTGGAACCGCGATTCGTCGCCTCTCGTACTTCGGTACGGGAGGCGTTTTCACTTCCTCCCGGCCTGACAAGGAGTGAAGCACCATGTATTTGACTCGTCTGGGCGGCCTGCTGGCCGCCTACCAGCGCCGGGACCCCGCCGCCCGAAGCAAGCTGGAGGTTTTTCTTTTGTATCCCGGGGTCCACGCGCTGCTGTGGCACCGGGCGGCGCACTGGCTGTACCGGCGAAGGCGGTATTTTCTGGCCCGGTGGGTTTCCCAGCGCGTCCGGAAAAAGACCGGCATTGAGATCCACCCCGGCGCCACCATCGGCCAGCGGCTGGTCATTGACCATGGAATGGGCATCGTCATCGGCGAAACCGCCGAGATCGGGGACGATTGCCTGCTCTACCAGGGGGTGACCCTGGGGGGCACTGGAAAGGACCAGGGAAAGCGGCATCCCACCTTGGGCAACAACGTGATGGTGGGCTCCGGAGCCCGGATTTTGGGCCCGTTCAAGGTGGGGGATAACGCCCGCATCGCCGCCGGGGCGGTGGTGCTGCGGGAGGTGCCGCCAGGGTCCACCGCCGTGGGCGTTCCGGCCCGGATTGTCCGGGTGAACGGCTGTCCGGTGTACTATGCCGACGCTGTGGACCAGATCAGCGTCCAGGACCCGGTGCGGGAGGAGCTGGAACGGCTGGAGCGGCAAATGGCGGAGCTGGAGCAGGCGTTGCAGGGCCGGGAGAAGACCCGCCGAAAACAGCCCGCCTGAGCGGCGGGAACAGGAGGCATATATGCTGTTTCAGCGGATGCACCACGTGGCGGTGATCGTTTCAGACTACCGGCGGGCCAGGGAGTTTTATGTGGAGAAGCTGGGCTTTCCCGTCCTCCGGGAGAATTTCCGGGAGGAGCGGGGAGACTGGAAGCTGGATTTGAAATTCGGGGACGGGGAGCTGGAGATCTTCGCCGTCCCCGGCGCGCCGGAGCGGCCCAGCTATCCGGAGGCCCGGGGCCTGCGCCATCTGGCCTTTTGGGTGGAAGATATCGAAGAGGCGGTTCGGGAACTGGAGGCCCGGGGCATCCCCTGCGAAGAGATTCGCTGGGACCCCTACAGCGGGAAGCGGATGACTTTTTTCCGTGACCCGGACGGGCTGCCCCTGGAGTTGCACGAATAAAAATAAGGAGGACTACACGGATGTATCTTTACAATTCCGCAACCCACAAGAAGGAAGAATTCAAGACCCACACCCCCGGCCGGGTGGAGATGTACACCTGCGGCCCCACGGTGTACCACTTTGCCCACATCGGGAATCTCCGGAGTTATATCATGGAGGACGTGCTGGAGAAGTACCTGCGCTTTGCCGGGTACGACGTGAACCGGGTCATGAACATCACGGACGTGGGGCACCTCTCCAGCGACGCGGACACCGGCGAGGACAAAATGCTAAAGGGGGCCAAACGGGAAAACAAAACCGTCATGGACATTGCCAAATTCTACACCGACGCCTTCTTTGACGACTGCCGGAAGCTGAACATCAAGCGGCCCGACGTGGTCCAGCCTGCCACAGGGTGCGTTGACGAGTATATCAAAATCATCTCCAAGCTGGTGGAAACCGGCTACGCATATCTGGCCGGCGGAAACGTGTACTTCGACAGCTCCAAGCTGGCCCGGTATTACATTTTCAACGACCACGACGAGGATGATCTGGCCGTGGGCGTCCGGGAGGGCGTGGAGGAAGACCAAAACAAGCGGAACAAAAATGACTTCGTCCTCTGGTTCACCAAGTCCAAGTTTGAGGACCAGGCCCTCAAGTGGGACTCCCCCTGGGGCGTGGGCTATCCCGGCTGGCACATTGAGTGCTCCGGCATCTCCATGAAGTACAACGGGGAATATCTGGACCTTCACTGCGGCGGCGTGGACAACGCCTTCCCCCACCACACCAACGAAATCGCCCAGTCGGAGAGCTACCTGGGCCACCCCTGGTGCCCCCACTGGTTCCATGTCCACCACCTGAACGACCCGGCGGGAAAGATGTCCAAGTCCAAGGGAGAGTTTTTGACGGTTTCTTTGCTGGAGGAGAAGGGCTATGACCCCCTGGCCTACCGCTGGTTCTGCCTCCAGAGCCACTACCGCAAGACCCTGGTGTTCTCCTGGGAGAACCTGGACAACGCCGCGGCGGCCTACGCCAAACTCTTAAACCGCATTGCGGCGCTGGCCCCGGAGGGGGAGGTGAACCAGGCGGTATTCGGCGAGTACCGGGAGAGGTTCCTCCGGCAGGTGGGAAATGACCTGAACACCTCCATGGCCGTGACGGCGGTTTTCGACGCGCTGAAGGCGGAAACCAACGACGCCACCAAACTGGCCGTCATCGGGGAATTTGACAAGGTGCTGTCCATGAACCTTTTGGAAAAGGCGGCGGCCATCCGGGAGAAGGCGGCCCAGGCCACGAAGAGCGGCGGCGGGGACTATGTGATCACCGGCCAGGGAGACCCGGAAATCGACGCCAAGGTCCTGGCCCGTTATGAGGCCAAAAAGGCCAAGAACTTTGCCGAGGCGGATCGGATTCGCGACGAGCTGAAAGCCCAGGGCATTGAGGTCACCGACGTGAAGGGCGGAGCGGCCTGGAAGAGAGTGTAAGAGAGCGGAAGAACCCCCGGCACGGGCCGGGGGTTCTTTTCACAAGAAGATATGAAGGGAACTTCATGTTTTGCTTGACAAGAAACAAGCGTCGTGATAATATGAAGTTAACTTCACAAGAAGGGGACTTCACATACGGGAGGGATGGCGTGAAAACAAAGGTGAAGGAGCTGCGGACCGCCGCGGGTATGACCCAGCAGCAGCTGGCGGAGCGGGTTCATGTCTCGGCGCGGACCATCATCTCGATTGAGAAGGAGCAGTACAGCCCGTCGCTGATGCTGGCCTATCGGATGGCGGAGGTCTTTGGCGTGACGGTGGAGGAGCTTTGCTGTCTCCGGGAAAATCGGGAATGGGAGGACCGGAAGTATGGGGATTTGCCATAAGAGGCGGCTGTCCGGTTATTGGCGCGGCCGCGTCCGGAAAGACTTGCTTGAAGAAGGGAATTTGCCATGAAAATCTATCATAAGAAGAACTTTGCCTGCGGCCTCTTTGCTCTGTTTTTGGGGGCGCTGAACCTGGTGCGGGGCGCCTTGCAGGGCTTTGACTGGAACGACGGCGCGCTGGTGGGGCTTTTGCTGCTCCTGGGCGGGGCCGGGGTTATTCGGAGCCTGTCCCCCAAGTGGTCCCGGGAGGACAAGGTGGAGGAGCGGGACGAACGGAACCGGCTGGTGAAGCTGAAATCCAGAAGTCAGGCGTACTATATCAGCCAGATTGCGTTCCTGGCGGCGGAGCTGGTGCTGATTGCCTGGGGAAAGGCAACGGGGCGGGAGACCTTGCTTTACGTGGGCCTGGGGCTGATGGCGGCGTTTTTCATCTCGCTGGTTACGGATTTCTTCACCTTGGTGTACTATGATGAACATACCTGAATAAGGGAAAAGGTCCGCTTCTTGTGGAAGCGGACCTTCCGGAGTGTCGAAAGACCGTAAAACCTTCCCCGACGGGAAGGAAGAGAACTACGAGAGGAACCCAGGAAGGGTTCCTTTCGTTTTCAATCATAAGTTTTCAAAATGTTATCAAACGTTTTGAAAACGTGTTCAGGCTGGCGAAAATCCTTTTTCGCCAGCCTGAAAGGTCCGCTTCTCGTGGAAACGGACCTTCTTTTTTAATTTCTGCCCACCGCTCCGGCGGAGTCTTTCAGCAGCACGTCGTGGGCCCCGCCCTCCACAATGGAGACGGAGCTGACAAGGGTCAGCTTGGCCTTCTCCCGGAGCTCGGGAATCGTCAGCGCGCCACAGTTGCACATGGTGGAGCGAATTTTCGCCAGGGTGGTGGCCATGCCGTCCGCCAGGGCTCCGGCGTAGGGGACGTAAGAGTCCACGCCTTCTTCAAAGGAGAGCTTTGACGCGCCGCCCAGGTCGTAACGCTGCCAGTTCCGGGCCCGGGCGCTGCCCTCGCCCCAGTACTCTTTCATATAGCTGCCGCCGATGAGGATTTTGCTGGTGGGGCTCTCGTCGAACCGGGAGAAGTACCGGCCCAGCATACAGAAGTCCGCCCCCATGGCCAGGGCCAGGGTGATGTGGTAGTCCTGGACAATGCCGCCGTCGGCACAGATGGGAACGTAGACGCCGGTTTCCTCAAAATAGCGGTCCCGCTCCGCCGCCACGTCGATGACCGCCGTGGCCTGCCCCCGGCCGATGCCCTTGGTCTCCCGGGTGATGCAGATGGAGCCGCCGCCGATGCCGATTTTGACAAAGTCCGCCCCGGCCTGGGCCAGGAAGCGGAAGCCCTCGCCGTCCACCACGTTGCCCGCGCCTACCTTCACCGTGTCGCCGTAGCGGTCCCGAATCCAGGAAAGGGTCCGGGCCTGCCACTCGGAGTAGCCCTCGGAGGAGTCGATGACCAACACGTCCACCCCGGCGTCCACCAGGGCGGGCACCCGGGTCTCATAGTCCCGGGTGTTGATGCCCGCGCCCACCACATAGCGTTTCTGGCCGTCCAGCAGCTCCAGGGGATTTCCCTTGTGGGAGTCGTAGTCCTTGCGGAAGACGAAGCTGACGAGGCGCCCGTCCTTGGAGACGATGGGCAGGGCGTTGAGCTTCCGGTCCCAGATGATGTCGTTGGCCTCTTTCAGGCTGGTTCCCTCCGGGGCGTAGATGAGTTTTTCAAAGGGGGTCATGAAGTCCGTGACGGGGGTGGCGGGGTCCAGGCGGCTGACCCGGTAGTCCCGGCTGGTGACAAGGCCCAGGAGTTTCCCCGTGCCGGTGCCGTCGTCGGTGACGGCCATGGTGGAGTGGCCGCTACGCTGCTTCAAGGCCAGCACGTCCGCCAGGGTGTCCTCTACCCGGAGGTTGGAGTCGCTGGTGACAAAGCCCGCCTTGTAATTTTTCACCTTGCGGACCATCTCCGCCTGCTGTTCCACAGGCTGGGAGACAAAGATGAAGGCGATGCCGCCCTCCTTGGCAAGGCCAATGCCCATCTGCTCGCCGGAGACCGCCTGCATGACGGCGGAGACCATGGGCACGTTCATGGTCAGGGGGCACTCCTCCCCTTTTTTGAACTTCACCACCGGAGTCTTGAGAGAGACGTTGGCGGGAACGCACTGGGCGGAGGAGTAACCGGGGACCAGGAGATATTCGCTGAAGGTGCGGGAGGGCTCGGAGAAAAAGTAAGCCATGGGACGACACCTCGTTTCTATAAATTTCAGGCAGTATACACGATACGGGGAAACTTGTCAAGCCCCGGCGGGGGAGTGCCCCCCGCGGAATAAAAAGAGGAGGAAGCGTAGGGGCGGACCAACGTGTCCGCCCCTCTTCCCGCAAATGCCGGGGCCGTGGGCGGACACATGGGTCCGCCCATGCTCAGAGAACGGCAAAATAATCCCTGGCGGCTTGGAAGAGGTGGAGGTCATAGTCTCCGGGAACGTTTCGGTACAGGCCCGGACCAATGCGCTCGGAATGGCCCATCTTGCCGAAAATCCGTCCGTCGGGGGAGGTGATGCCCTCCACGGCCCAGGCGGAGCCGTTGGGGTTGAAGTCCGGGTCCATGGTGGGCAGGCCCGTAAGGTCCGCGTACTGGGTGGCGATCTGCCCGTTTTCCGCCAGTGTCTGGAGCAGGTCCGGGGCGCAGAGGAAGCGGCCCTCGCCGTGAGAGATGGGGACGGCGATAACCTGGCCGGGGTTTACCCGGGCCAGCCAGGGGGATTGGTTGGAGACAATGCGGGTGTTTACAATTTTGGACTGATGCCGCCCCAGGCGATTGAAGGAGAGGGTGGGGCAGGTCTCGTCCGTATCCCGGATTTCGCCATAGGGGACCAGGCCCAATTTAATGAGGGCCTGGAAGCCGTTGCAGACGCCAAGAGCCAGACCGTCCCGGTTTTTGAGAAGGTCCATCACCGCCTCGGAGGTTTCCGGCCCCCGGAGGAAGGCGGTGATGAACTTGCCGGAGCCGTCGGGCTCGTCGCCGCCGGAGAAGCCGCCGGGGAGAAAGAGAATCTGGCTGCCCCGGAGCTTTTGGGCAAAGGCGGCGGCGGACTCAGACACGTCCTTGGCCGACTGGTTGCCCACGACGAAAATCTCCGTCTCCAGGCCCGCCCTCTGAGCGGCCCGGGCGCTGTCATACTCGCAGTTGGTGCCGGGGAAAACGGGGATGAGAACCTTGGGCTTTGCCGCACCCACTTTGGGGGCCGGACGGGTGAAGGCGGGGCAGGGCAGGACGGGGGCCTCCCCCTCCGAGGCGGTGCGGGTGGGGTAGATGTCCGCCAGGACCGCCTCGTTTAGGGATAACAGTTGGTCAATTGGGGCGGAATCTGTCCCAATTGTAATCGCCGGCTCGGCGGTGGTGACGCCGATTTTGGCGTATAGTCCTTCCGGGTGGCAGTTGCCCAGGTCCTCGCTTAGCTCCGCCACAATGGCGCCGGGGCGGGGGACGTACCACGTCTCCGTGTTTTGGCCCAGCCCGTGGAAGCCGATGCGGTTGCCGAAGGACATCTTCATGACGGCTTCGGCAAGGCCGTTTTCCACGGCATATGCAGATTGGACCTTTCCTGCCTGGGCCAGCCGGTGAAGCTCCTCCCAGACAGCCCGGCGGCTCTCCCCACTGCCATCCAGGCCCTCTTCCATAAAGAGATAGACCGGGTGTCCCGGCTCCTTGAACTCCGGGGTAATCACCTCCCCCGCCTGAATCGGGGCGATGGCAAAGGAAATCAGGGTGGGGGGGACGTCCAAATCCAGGAAGGACCCGGACATGGAGTCCTTGCCGCCGATGGCCGCCGCGCCAAAGTCCATCTGGGCCTCCATGGCCCCCAGAAGGGCGGCGAAGGGCTTGCCCCAGCGGTCCGGGTCCTGCCGGAGCTTTTCAAAGTACTCCTGCAAGGTGAGGTAGGCGGCCTTGTAGTCCGCGCCGGAGGCCACCAGTTTGGCAAGGGAGACCGTTACCGCCTCATAAGCCCCCCGGTAGGGGTCGCGGCTCATGGCCTCCGGGTCAAAGCCCCAGGCCATGACGCTGGCCTGTTCCGTCTCCTGGCCCGGAAGCACCGGCAGGAGAGCGGTCATGGACTGGGCGGGGGTCCGCTGATGTTTCCCGCCGTAGGGCATGGTAACGCTGCCCGCGCCGATGGTGGAGTCAAACCGCTCCACCAGCCCCCGGCGGGAGGCGCTTTTCAGGCTGGAGGCCATTTCCCGAAGACCGGCGGTTTTATTGACAGGAAGGCGGGAAGAACCTTTGGGAACAGAGACCCGGGTGTGTTTCACCGCGCCGTTGGAATTGAGAAACTCCCGGCTCAAACTGACAATGGTTTTTCCTTGCCAGCGCATGACCATGCGGGGTTCCTCCGTCACCACGGCCACCTGATAGGCCTCCAGGTTCTCCGCCTTGGCGGCGGAAATGAAGGCCTCCGCATCCTCGGGGGCCACCGCCACCGCCATGCGCTCCTGGCTCTCGGAGATGGCAAGCTCCGTGCCGTCCAGGCC
>CAJUCO010000057.1 GCA_910585245.1 uncultured Oscillibacter sp. | reverse complement strand
GAGCCGCATTGAACTGAAAAATATTGACAAATTTTACGGCAATAACCACGTCTTGCGCAATATTAACCTGACCATTGAAGACGGAGATTTCATGACCCTCCTGGGTCCCTCCGGCTGCGGCAAGACCACCACCCTCCGCGTGGTCTCCGGTCTGGAAAAACCCCAAAACGGAATCATGACCATTGACGGGGTGGAAATGATCAACGCCGACGACGCCTACTATGCCGAACCCAGCAAGCGCGGGCTAAATCTGGTGTTCCAGTCCTACGCCCTGTGGCCTCACATGACGGTGTACAACAACATCTCCTTCGGCCTGAAAATCCAGAAGATGAGCCACGACGAGATCGACCGCCGGGTCATGGACTCCCTGCGGATGATGCGCATTGATATGTACAAGGACCGCTATCCCACGGAGCTCTCCGGCGGCCAGCAGCAGCGCGTGGCCATTGCCCGTGCCGTGGCCTCCAGCCCCAAGCTGCTGCTGCTTGACGAGCCCCTGTCCAACCTGGACGCCAAGCTCCGCATCGATATGCGTTCCGAACTCCAGCGCCTCCACAAGGAACTGGGCACCACCATTATCTACGTCACCCACGACCAGGTGGAAGCTCTGACCATGTCCACCAAAATCGCCCTGTTCAAAGCCGGCGAGCTGAACCAGGTGGCCACCCCCATGGAGCTGTACAACAACCCCATTGACCTGGAGGCCGCCGACTTCATCGGCAACCCCCGGATCAACCTGGTCCCCGGCAGGGCCGAAATGAAAAACGGCCAGCTGGTGGTCAAGAGCGAGCTGGGCGATCACACCTTCGCCGCCGAGCACCTGACCAACGAGCAAAGGCCCTCCAGCGGCGAGTTCGACTGCGTGCTGGCCGTCCGTCCCGAGCAGATCCTCATCTCTCGGGAGCCTGTGGACGGCGCCCTCCCCGTCACCGTGTACGCCAGCCAACCCGCCGGTTCCGAGACCATCGTCACCTTAAAGGCCGGCGAGGACGAGTTCCTGTCCAAGGAGATTGGTCAGGCTCACTATGACATCGACCAAAAAGTCTGGGCCATCATTGACCAAGACAAAATCAACGTGTATAATAAAGAGACCACCCGGCTCATCAAGCGCTCGGTCTAAGAGCACCCCTTCCTCCCGGATAGGCAAAGAGGCGCATCCCCGGCGGCGGGCCCGCCGCCGGGGTACGGGCTAACCTCCCGTTTTCGCCCCCTTGGCTATACATATTCCAGCATCATTATTTTCCCAAAACGAAAGGAGAAGATCTGATGAAGAAGAAACTCTTTGCGCTGCTGATGGCCTTAAGTTTGGTCCTCAGTCTGGCTGCCTGCGGCGGTGACAAGGGTGGCGACACCCAGGGGGACACCACCCAGCCCTCCGGTGATACCCAGCCCTCCGGCGAAACCGCCAGCACCTTGCCCATTGGTTATGATATGGAAACCGATACCAATAACTATGGCCCCTACTATGACGAATGGAGCGACATGACCGACGAACAGCTCTACGAAATGGCGAAGCAGGAAGCGGCTGACGGCCACAAGGAAATCACCGTCTACGCCACCTCCTCCAAGATGCTGAAAGCCGAAGAGCCCTTTGAAGAGATGTATCCCGAGCTGGACCTGGTGGTGGCCGACCTGGACTCCGACGAGGTTCTGAGCAAAGCCCAAATCGAAAATGAAACCAACAATATCACCGCCGATGTCCTGCAAACCAAAGACGTCAACGGCGAAGTCTTCCATGAATACTATGCCAACGGCGTCATTGAGCCCTTCTATCCCAAGGACATCTGCGCCCACATCTCCGAGGAGAACCTGAAGTACAGCTATCCTCTGTACTCCTCTCAGTCCTTCTGGTATTACAACACCGCAGCGTTCCCCGATGGCCAGCCCATTCAGAGCTGGTGGGAAATCATCGAGAAGGACGATGCCGGCAACCAGAGATTTGCCCTCTATGCCAAGGAAATCGGCCAGGAAACCGCCTATCTCTCCCTGTTTGCCAGCTTCATCAACAATGCGGACGAAATGGCCCAGTCCTACAAAGACACCTATGGCAAGGATCTGGAATATACCTATGACGCCTCCAGCTTTGCCTTCGAAGTTCCCGAGAACAACGCCGGTGTGGAGTACCTCTGGCGCTTCACCCAGGCCAAGATGACCTTCATCGGCGACGGTGACGAGCTGGTTCTGGCCGTTCACAACTCCACCGCCGACCGTCCCGCCCTGGCCCTGGCTTCCGCCGGTAAGATCGAAAACCAGGAAGAGTCCGGCTACAACATTGCCTGGTGCATCAACCTCAGCCCCTACACCGCTCTGCTGAACACCGAATCCATGTTCGTGGTTAGAGGTTGCGACAACCCCGCCGGCGCCCGCCTCTTCATCCGTTACATCACCGGCGGCGCGGACTGCCAGAGCGGCGGTCTGAAGCCCTTCACTAAAATGGGCAACTGGCCCCTGCGCGACGACTTTGTCGACGAGAAGAACCCCGCCAAGCTCTCTGAGCTGGGCGCCCGGGCCAACGACCTGGTTTCCATCTACAACATCTATCCCGACGTGCAGGATATGTGGATGTACTGGCTGAACCAGAGCCCCAACAAGTAATTCGCCGCGTTCACAGCTTCGCTGGGCGGGCGGCCATCCGGCCGCCCGCCCACCTTCTAAGAAGCTGTATTCACAGGCGAGAAACAAAGCAGGCTTCCCGCCTGTGAATACAGCTTCTGAGTTTTTAAGGAGGTTCCCATGGCAAATCCCATCCGGCAAAAAGAGATCGACGAGCGGGTCGGCAAGTTCGCAGACAAATTCTGGGGCGCGTTCCAAATGACGGAGAACGGCAAGGTGAAAAGCACCATTTTGCTATACTCCTTCTGCCTCTGTTGGGTTCTGCTGGCTCTTTACGGCGGCTTTTTCGCCCTGTTCACTCCCTGGCTAAACGGCCTGTTGACGGCATCGGGGGATATCCCCATCTGGCTGATCAACCTCATAGAGGCCCTGGTCCCCGCCATTGCCGGGACAGCGGTTGCCTCTTTGGTATGGTTGCTTCCCAGTGACAAGCGTCTGCTTCCCGCCGGCTATATCTGGCTGGCGCTGTTGCTGCTGGCCTGCCTCATTGCGCTGATCATTCTCATGGGTTGGGAAAGCACCGGGCTCATCCTTCAATTTTTTGGGATGTTTGCGCTGGCCCCTTTAACGCTGGGTCTGGGGACATCCCTTCTGGCGTACTATCTATATTGGAAAAAAAAGGCCCCCGCCAAAGAGCCGGCAAGGCCTTGGAAAAGGCAGTGAGAATTTATGATTGACACCGTATTGTTTGACATGGGCGGGACTTTGGAGGACATCTTCATTGACGACGCCAGCAAAAAGGCCTCCGCCGAAGGCGTCCTTCGCATTTTGGCGGCCCACGGCCATCCTCTATCCCTGGATATCCCTGCCGCCATCCAGGCCTTTGCCGGCGGCTGGGACCGTTACGCCGCCTATCGGGGCCCCACGAACCGGGAGCTGAAACCCGAAGAGATCTGGGGTAACTACATTCTGCCGGAGCTGGGCCTGGACTTCGACACCGTAAAGCCCTTCTCCGAGGAGCTGGCCCATATGTGGGAAGTCACCCATTACCACCGTGCGCTCCGCCCCAAGGTAAAGGAAATGCTGGAAGGCTTGAAGGGCCTTGGTATGAAGCTGGGCGTCATCAGCAACACCGCCGCCCTCTACCAGGTCTTCCGCACGCTGGAGGAGTACGGCATCCGGGATTACTTCCAGGACGTGACCCTCTCCTCCGTCACCGGCTACCGCAAGCCGGACCCCAATATCTTCCTGGTCTCTTTGAATCAGGTCCGCTCGGACCCCAAGACCTGCGCCTACGTGGGAGACACCTACTCCCGGGATGTCATCGGCCCCCAGAACCTGGGCTTCGGGGCCACCTTCCACATCCATTCCTTCCTGACTCAGTCTCGGGACGGCGATGTGTCCAAGGACGTCCGGGCCACTTACACCATCCAGGACATCTATGAGGTCTACACCATCCTAAAAGACCAAACAGGCTGAAAGGCGGCGAAATATGTACACATTTAATCACTTTAACTTCAACGTCTCCGATTTGGACCGTTCCTTGAAATTCTACAAAGAAGCCTTGGACCTCTCTCCGGTCCGCCGGAAGGAGGCCGATGACGGCAGCTTCATCATTGTCTTCCTGGGCGACCGGAAAACCACCTTCCGCCTGGAGCTGACGTGGCTCCGGGACCATCCCCAGAAGTATGACCTGGGAGAGTGCGAGTTCCATCTGGCCCTCAAGGCGCCGGACTACGAGGCGTCCTACGCCAAGCACAAAGAGATGGGCTGCGTCTGCTTCGAAAACCCCGCCATGGGCATCTATTTCATCACCGACCCGGACGGGTATTGGATTGAGATTATCCCGTAACATGAGCCGCCAGCCCAAAGGGCTGGCGGTTTGACTGTCAAAAAGCCCTCCTCAGAAGGTAGCTATGCGCAACAAATACACAAGGGGCCAGAGCATCGCTTCCATTCAAAAACCGGCGCCACTTTTAGCACGCGGACCGCCGCTCCAACAGGAAACGGCGGCCCGCCTTTTGTTTCATGGGTCCTAGCCCACTGCCACGCCCACAACCAAGAAGGCAAGCGTCAGCAAAAAGAAATACAAAATCAGCTTCCACACATACTTAACCCATTTGTCATAGGGCACACGCCCCAGGGCCAGGGCTCCCATCACCACCGCCGCCGTGGGGGTGATAATGTTCACTAAGCCGGAGGCGGACTGGAACGCCGTCACCACCAGGTCACCTCCCACCCCCGCGAAGCGGCCCAGGGGGGCCATGACGGGTACCGACAAAGTCGCAAGACCCGAAGAGGAGGGAATCAGCACCGTCAGGGGCAGATACAGCAGGTACACCAGCAGCACAAAGCTCACCGGCCCTGTACCGGAGAGGGCCTTCTCTCCCCAGTGGAGGATGGTGCCGGTAATCTGCCCGTCATTCATCAGCACGGTGATGCCCCGGCTGATGCCAATGATAAGGGCCACTCCCAAAAGGTCCGCGCAGCCCGCCACATAGGTCTCGGCAATGGCCTCCTCTCCCATCCGGTCAATGAGGCCAATGACCACGCCGCCTACCAGGAACAAGGCGCTGAGCTCCGGGAACCACCAGCCCAAAACCGGCAGGTGCAGGCCCATCTCGTCAAAGGGGATGACACCGTAAATCATAATCAGGAAGGTCAGGGTGAAGATGACCATGATGACCTTCCGCTTGGGGGTAAACTCCACCGCCTCCTCCATGTTGGCCTGGAGTTTTCCCGCCCCCACGCCCACCACGGACCGGGCGGGGTTCTTTTTCACCCGGGCTGCGTAAGCCATGACGAACCATATGGCCGCCCCCTCGAAGACCACCCATTGGACGGCCCGGAGAAGGATGCCGTCTCCCAGGGACACTCCGGCAAAGCCCGCCGCAATCCCTGTAGCGAAGGGGTTGACGGTGGAGCTGATGATCCCCGCCCCGGCCCCCAGAAGGATGACGGAGATGCCCACCACCGCGTCATAGCCCGCCGCCAGAAAGACGGGAATCAACAAAGGGTAAAAGGCCATGGTCTCCTCCCACATACCGTAGGTGGTGCCTCCCAGTCCAAAGGCGACCATCAAAATGGGAATCAGCCACTTTTCCCGGCCTCCCAGGCGCTGGATAATCCGGCCCACGCCGGCGTCCACCGCTCCGGTCTTCATCACCACCCCCAGAAAGCCGCCCACCATCAAAATGAAGACGCACACGTCCACCGCGTCATAGAATCCGGCAAAGGCGGCTTTCAGCACCGCTCCGGCTCCCTGGGGGCTGGGGTCCACGGCGTGGTAGGTTCCGGCCACCGGAGCCTCGTCCACATATTGATAGGTTCCCGCCGGAACCAACCAGGTGGACAAGGCCACCAGGATGATGAGGAGAAATAGAGTAGTGTATGCCGTAGGCATACGGAATTTCGCTCGTTCCAAAGGGATGTCCCCCCTTTATTTTCCGATGGTGGCCACCAGGACCGCTTTGATGGAGTGCATCCGGTTTTCAGCTTCGTCGAAAACCACGCTGTGGCGGCCCCGGAAGACCTCGTCGGTGACCTCCCGGATATCCACGCCCTTGTCCTTCCACTCCTTGGCAAGCTTCGTCTCAAAGTCGTGGAAGGAGGGGAGGCAGTGCATATAGAGCACGTCCGGGTTCCCCGTGGCCTTTATGGTCTCCTCCGTCACCCGGAAGGGGGAGAGAAGCTCCGCCCGCTTGGGGATCAATTCCTCCTCGCCCATGGAGGCCCAGATGTCGCCGTAGATCATGTCCGCCCCTTTTAAAGAGCCCATGTCGTCGGTGATCTCAATGAGGCCGCCGTTGCGCCTTGCCTCGGCGAAGACCCGCTTCACCAGCTCCTGGTCCATCTGCTTGGCCAGCTCCTGGGGCCCCAGGCCCACAAAGTGCATCCCCATTTTCGCCGCGCCTATCATCCAGGCGTAGCACATATTGTTCCGCACGTCGCCGGGGAAAACCACCTTCATTTTGTTCAGAGACTTGGCGCAATGCTCCTCCAGGGTCATCATGTCTGCGAGAATCTGAGTGGGGTGGTCCCAGTCCGTAAGGCCGTTCCACACCGGGACGCCGGACCGTTTCGCCAGATCCTCCACCACCTGTTGGGCATAGCCCCGGTACTCGATGCCGTCGAAGAAGCGGCCCAAAACCTTGGCGGAGTCCTCCAGGGACTCCTTCTTCCCCATCTGGGAACTGCCCGCATCCAGGTAGGTGACGTGGGCCCCCTCCTGCGTGGCGGCAACTTCGAAGGAGCACCGGGTCCGGGTAGAGGTCTTTTCAAAAAGCAGCACAATGTGCTTGCCCTTCAGAGCAGGTTCACAGACGCCGGAGCGGCGCTTGGCCTTCAATGCGTGGCCCAGATCCAGGAGATATCGGATTTCACCGGGGGTAAAGTCCTCCAGAGTCAAAAAACTGCGACCTTTTAAATTCAATGCCATGTTGCATTACCTTCCTTTTTTGATTTCTTCCATAAGGGGGGATTCTACTCGCCCCTTTCCCGCCGGGAGAGCCTCACGGGTCCTCCCGCCACAGGGGCATACTCATACACCGGGGCCCGCCGCGGCCCCGGCTGAGCTCCGCGCTGGGGATGGCGTGAACCTTGACCCCCGCCTCCTCCAAGGAGCGGTTGGTCACATAGTTCCTGGAGTACACCACCACCTCGCCGGGGGCGATGGCCAGGGTGTTGCTGCCGTCGTTCCACTGTTCCCGGGCCGCGTCCACTTCGCTGCCCCGGCCGCACTCGATGAGCGTCACACGGTCCAGTCCCAAATGTTCTTTTAAGATGTCCTCCAGGCGGCCGTCCTGTTGCTCAATTCGCATCTTTCTGTTTTCGTCCAGCTCCATGACAAAGACCGTGATGCTGGAGAGAATGTTGGGATGCACCGTGAACTTGTCCCGGTCCACCATAGTAAACACCGTGTCCAGGTGCATGAAGGACCGGCTCTTGGGGATGTTAAAGGCCAGAATTTTCTTGAAGTTCGTCCGGCTGTAGGTGAGGACGGCCTCCGCCAGGGTGTCGATGGAGTCTCCCTTGGTCCGCTGGGAGATGCCCACCCCCAGCACCTGGGGGCTGAGAATCAGGATGTCTCCCCCCTCCAGAGAGGAGACCTCGCCCCGGTCGTACCACCGGGGGGCGTGCATATACTCCGGGTTGTGTTCAAAGATGAATTTGCCAAAAAGGGTCTCCCGGTTCCGGGTCTCCGTCAGCATCTTGTGAATCGACACGCCGGTGCCGATGGTGGCGAAGGGGTCCCGGGTAAAATAGAGGTTGGGCA
>CAJUCO010000056.1 GCA_910585245.1 uncultured Oscillibacter sp. | reverse complement strand
TCTGCTTCTCAAAGTCGAAGTCCCCAGGGGTGAGGGCCAGCAGCTCCCCCTCCCGGATACCGCACCAGTAGAGCATTTCAAAGGCATAGTAGGAGAGGGGCTTGTCCATCATAGCGTCAGCGAATTTCAGATACTCCGCTTTCGTCCAGAACAGCATTTCCCGGCCCTTGGCCTTGCCCATGTTGCCCACCTGGGCGGCGGGGTTGGCTTTCAGGTTGTAGTGCTTCACCGCATGATTGAAAACGGCGCTCAACTGATTGTGGAGCGTTTTCAGGTACACGGGGGAATAGGGCTTACCATTCTTGTCCCGGTAGTTCAGCATTTCACTCTGCCATGCCATGACCTCCTTGGAATGGATTTCGCTCATTTTCCGCTTTCCGAAGTAGGGCACCAGCTTTTTATAGAGGATATGCTCTTTTGTCCCCCAGGTGTTCTCCTTGATACGGCCTTTCATATCCGCAGCATAGAGTGCCACGAAGCTCTCAAAGGTCATATCCAGGTCGGCGGTCTGCTGTTGCAGAAACGTCCGTTCCCACTCCAGCGCCTCCCGCTTGGTCTTGAAGCCCCGCTTCATCTTCTTTTCCTTTTTCCCTGTCCAGTTCTCAAAGTAAAAGGACGCATACCATGTCCCCTTGGCCTTGTCTTTGTACGCTGGCATTTTCTTCCCTCCTTACTGATTTTCCCGCAGTCCATAGAACTTTTCCTCGAAGTAGCGCCTGCTCACCCGTCCGGGGATGGTGAGGAAATCTTTCTGCTTCAGCTCCTCGTTCATCTCCCGCACCAGCTTGTAGGCGTAGGGCTTGGAGATACCCAGCACCCCGGCCACTTCCTCGGCCCGTACAAACAGCTCTTTGCTCAAATACAACACCTCCTTATTTTTTGTTCGCAAAATTATTAATGCTGACATCCTTATTATACATTCGCATGGTTGTTAATGTCAAAAGTTTAATTCGCAATTTTGTTAATTTTCTTCTTGCGTATTTCGCTTATTTGCGCTATACTATTTTCAAAGGCGGTGGAACATATGACAGTAGGAGAAAAAATCAAGAAAATCCGCACATTTCGGGGTATGACGCAAAAGGAATTGGGGCTGGCTATCGGCTTTGAGGAAAAGGGAGCGGATAACCGTATTGCCCAGTACGAAACGAATTACCGTGTGCCAAAGAGGGAGCTGCTGGACAAGATTGCCCAGGCCCTGCGGGTAGACCGTCAGAACTTCTATACGGTTCAACCCGGCTGTGCCGAGGACTTCATGCGGACGTTCTTCTGGCTGGACGAGGACAGCCCTGGCTCTATCCGTCTGTTTCAGCTCGTCCGCAACCCCGGCAAGATAGGGGCCTCCGATGATACCGCCGTTCACTACAACGATACGGACGATTGGCCCGCTCAACCTCCTGTGGGTATCTACTTCAACTATGGCCTTGTGGACGAGTTTATGAGGGAATGGCTCTTGCGCCAGCAGGAGCTACACGCCGGGGAGATTACCAGGGAAGAATACTTTGAATGGAAAATCAACTGGCCGAGTACCTGCGATGACGGGAAAGAATCGAAATACTATGTACCCTGGAGAAAAGAAAAATAGGGCAAGCAAAACCGCCCTGCTGAATTTGTCGTTCAGCAGGGCGGTTCGCTTGCCCTTTGCAATCATTCTCTTGTGTGACCGGGTTGAAACGAATAGTATCAATCCAGTATCACAAGGCAAAGTGACAGGTCAAAAACCCTGTATTCATGCGGGTTTGCGCCGTTTTGACGGTCATTCCCACTCGATGGTGGCCGGGGGCTTGGAGGTGATGTCGTACAGCACACGGTTGATGTGGGGCACCTCGTTCACCAGCCGGACGCTGACGCGGTCTAAAACCTCGTAGGGAATCCGGGTCCAGTCCGCCGTCATAAAGTCGCTGGTGGTGACGCTTCGCAGGGCCAAGGCGTAGTCATAGGTCCGCCCGTCTCCCATAACTCCCACAGAGCGCAGGTTGGTCAGCACGGCGAAATGCTGGTTCATGCTTTCCCCAAGGCCCGCCTGGGCGATCTCGTCCCGGAAGATGAAGTCCGCCTGGCGGAGCAGGTCCAGCTTCTCCTTCGTTACCTCGCCGATGCAGCGGATGGCAAGGCCCGGCCCCGGGAAGGGCTGGCGGCTTACCAAATACTCCGGGAGGCCCAGGGCGCGGCCTAACTGCCGGACCTCGTCCTTGAAGAGCATCCGCAGGGGCTCCACAATCTCCCGGAAGTCCACACAGTCCGGCAGGCCCCCCACGTTGTGGTGGCTTTTGATGACGGCGGCGTCCCCCGCCCCGGACTCAATGACGTCGGGGTAAATGGTGCCCTGGGCCAAGTAATCCACCTGGCCCAGCTTCCTAGCTTCCTGCTCGAAGACGCGAATGAACTCCTGGCCGATGAGTTTGCGCTTGGCCTCCGGCTCTGTGACGCCGGAGAGCTTGGATAAAAACCGCTCTTCCGCGTTGACGCGGAGGAATCGGATGTTCCACTTGGAAAAGGCGGCCTCCACCTCGTCCCCTTCGTGGAGGCGCATGAGGCCGTGGTCCACGAAAACGCAGGTCAGCTGTTGCCCCACGGCCTCCGCCAGCAGGGCGGCCGCCACGGAGCTGTCCACCCCGCCGCTGAGGGCCAAAAGCACCTTCCCCGTTCCGATTTTCTCCCGGAGGCGGCGGATGGCGGTTTCCTTGTAATCCCCCATGGTCCAGTCGCCGGTGGCCCCGCAGATTTCGTAGAGGAAATTGTGGAGTATGGCCGCGCCCTGGGCCGTGTGGTTCACCTCCGGGTGGAACTGGACGCCGTAAAAGCCCCGGGCCTCGTCCGAGATGGCCACGTTGGGACAGGCGGCGCTGTGGGCCGTGAGGCAAAAGCCCGGGGGAACCTTTTCCATATAGTCCCCGTGGCTCATCCAGGTGACGCTTTGGGGGGGGAGGCCCCGAAAGAGCTTACAATCTGTGTCAAAGAAGGTTTCGGTTTTGCCGTACTCCCGGGCGGAATCGCTCTGGGCGGGGGTTACCCGGCCGCCTAAATGATGGGCCAGGAGCTGGCAGCCGTAGCAGATGCCCAAAATAGGCACGCCCAAGCGGAAAACCTCCGGGTCCACTTGGGGGGCGGCGGGATCGTAGACGCTGCCGGGGCCCCCGGTGAAGATGATGCCGATGGGGTCCATGGCCCGAAGGTCCGCGACGGGGGTGGTGTAGGGCTTCACTTCGCAATAGACCCCCTGCTCCCGGACCCGGCGGGCGATGAGCTGGTTGTACTGGCCGCCAAAGTCCAAAATGACGGCGGTTTGGTGGGACATAACAGGCACTTCCTTATTTTCAGGGTTCCTCAGCGGGAGGGAATTTCCGCCCCGCCCCACTCCACCAGGGTGAAACCCTCGCGCTGAAAGGCGGGGAGATCCTGGGCGGGGAGGTCCACCGGGACCTCCAGAGGGCTCCAGGCCATGAAGACCCGAAGGAGACTGTCCGGCTCCGGCGTGACGGTGAGCCGGGCGTGATCCGTGTAGGCCTCGGACTGGAAACAGATCAGGTTGTAGGAGTTGGGCTCCATACGGGGCAGCCAGTAGACGATGAATTCGTTGGCCTCCCGCCGGGTGAGGCCCAGGCGGCTGAGGGCGTCCTCCAAAAAAGCGGCGGTGTCCGCTCCGGGAACGCAGAAGCCCCGGGAGAAGTTGTACTCCGTCCGGGTCACGCCCTCCCAGTAGAGGTAGCTGTAGGTCTGGCCGGACTCGTCCCTCAGGGTGCCGTCCGGGGCGGCGGTGACGGTCCAGCCGTCTTCATAGGCGGGATAGGTGCAGGTGAGCGTTCCGTCGTAGTCCAGGCGGACGGTGACTTCCGTCTCCTCCTCCGGGTAGAGGTAGATCACGGGCTTGGCGTCGCCCGCCTCCGCCTCCCGGCAGGCGGAGAGAAGCAGCAGGGCCGCGAGGCACAGGGGGAGAAAAACACGTTTCATGGGAAGGCCTCCTTTTCAGATTCGTCTACAATCAGGACGGCAAAAGGGGGTGGATGGTTGCAGAGGGGGGAAACTTTTCAGTCCTCCCGGAAGACGATGTTTCCCGGCTCGGCGCTTTCGATGATGGCCAGGGAGCAGAGATTCACCCCCGCCTCCCGGAGGCGGTCGCCGCCGCCCTGGAAGCCCTTTTCCACGGCGCAGCCGATGCCGACGAGCTTGGCCCCGGCCTTCTCCACAATGTCGCACAGGCCCCGCATGGCCTCGCCGTTGGCCATGAAGTCGTCCACCACCAGCACCCGGTCCCCGGCGTGGAGCCACTCCTTACTGACCAGAAGGGTGACCTTCTTTTTATAAGTATAGGAGAAAATGTCGCTTTGATACAGGCCGCCCTCGATGTTATCGCTCTTGGCCTTTTTGGCGAAGATCATGGGCTTTCCGAAGTGGCGGGCCACCACCGCCGCCAGGGCGATGCCGCTGGCCTCGGCGGTGAGGATCACGTCCACGCCGTCCATGTCGAAACGCCGGCCCAGCTCCTGGGCGATGTGGTCCATCAGCTCCGTGTCAATGCGGTGGTTCAGGAATCCGTCCACCTTGATGATGTTTCCGGGGAGGACTTTGCCCTCCTTAACAATGCGGTCTTTCAGCTCTTGCATGGTGCGTTCCTCCTTATGTCAGATTGGTATTCCCTATTATGTCGAATCCCGGCGGGTTTTGCAATTGCCGTTCCCGACAAAATCAGGGGGCGGGGCTTTGTAGGGTCAGTACATATTTTTGGAAAAACGCCGCGCTCCGCCCTGGGATTCCGGGGACGGAGCGCGGCTGGGATGACGGGCGCTTACTTTTTTTCCAGCAAGTCGGCGGCGGCGTCCAGCCAGCTGCCCTGGAAGGACTCGATCTCCCCCGCGTCCACCAGAGCCGCCAGGGCGGGGTCGATGGGCATTTCAGCAAGCAGGGGCAGGTTGTGGCGCTTGGCGGCTTCCGCCGTCTTGCCCGGGCCAAAGAGGCGGAGCTTTTTGCCGCAGTCCGGGCAGAGAACGTAGCTCATGTTCTCGATGAGGCCCAGGATGGGGACCTCCATCATCTCCGCCATTTTCACAGCCTTTTCCACTACCATGCTCACCAGCTCCTGGGGGGAGGCCACCACCACGATGCCGTCCAGGGGGATGGACTGGAAGACGGAGAGGGACACGTCCCCGGTGCCGGGAGGCATATCCACAAAGAGATAGTCGCAATTCCAGAGGACGTCGGTCCAAAACTGCTGGACCACGCCGGAGATGACGGGGCCCCGCCAGATGACCGGGTCCGTCTCATTGGGCAAAAGCAGGTTTGTGGACATCATCTGGATGCCGGAACGGGACTCCACGGGATAAATCCCCTCCTCGCCGCCCACAGCTTGGCCGTGGATGCCGAAGGCTTTGGGAATGGAAGGGCCGGTGACGTCGGCGTCCAGAATGCCGACGGCGTGGCCCCGGCGGCGCATGGTCACCGCCAGCTGGCCGGTGACCATGGATTTGCCGACGCCGCCCTTGCCGGAGACGACGCCGAAGACCTTCCCCACCCGGGCGTGGGGGTTTTGCTCTTTCAAAAGGGATTGGGGCTCCTGGCGGTCCGCACAGGACTCGCCGCAAGTGGAGCAGTCGTGGGTGCACTCGCTCATGGTAAAACTTCTCCTTTGTGGTTTGTCTGATGTAGCTGGGGAATATTTTATACCTGGTTCAGGGATCCGTCAAGACCTGGATGGAGACATCCGGGTCGTCCCTGAAAAAGACGGCCTCCCGGCTGTGGCAGGTGAACAGGAGAATTTGGCGCTTTTTTGCCTCTTGGCGAAGGTAGGCCAGGGCGGCGGCGCAACGGGCGTCGTCAAAACTGGCCAGGGCGTCGTCCAGGACAATGGGGGCGGGGAAGTCCGGGGAGAGAACCAGGTCACAGATGGCAAGGCGCACCGCCAGATACAGCTGGTCCGCCGCCCCGGCTGAGAGATAGGCCGCGTCCCTGGGGACTCCGGCGCCGGCAGGCTCCGCCGAGACGCGAAGAGTCCGGTCCAGAACCACGTCTCCATAGGCCCCGCCTGTGAGACGGTCGAATATCTCCGCCGCCCGCTTCCCCAGGGCGGGGGAAAAGCGGCTTTGAAGCTGGGTGTTGGCCTGGGTCAGGGTAGACATGGCCAGGTCAATGGCGGCGTACTCCCTCTCTAAAGTGGCAATCTCGTCGGTGAGTTTCTCGGCGGCGGCTTGAAGAGCCAGGGGGTCCCCGGTGGCGTGAAGCCGGCCCGCAACCCGGTCCAGGTTGGAGCGAAGGGCGGCGAGATCCCGCTGAAGGGTTTCCAGCTCCTCTATCACCTCCTGCCGGGGTCGCTCCGGCGGGAGGGGGGAGGGGCCGTCTGAGGGAAAGGCGGGAGATTGCTGGGACTGGAGCTCCGCCCGGAGACGGGCCTCATGGGCGGCCTTGTCCGCCTCGCTGAGCTCCTTGCGCAAAAGGGCGCTGGCCCGGAGAGCCGCGTCGGCGGAGGGAATGTCGTAGGCCGCCGGGGCAAAGCGGCGGACCTCCTCCAGGATACCCCCGGCGTTTACGTCCACGGACTGCCACAGCCCCTGGGCGGCGGCGGCTTTGGCGGAGGCCTCCTGCTTAGCGGCGTCCCGGCCGGAGAGCTGCTTGACGTAGACCTCCGCCTGAGCGGCGATTTCCGCCGGGGCAGTGACGCCGTAGGCGTTTATGAGGGCGGCTCTTTGCCGCATCACCTTGCGCCGTCTCCAAAACAGGAAAGACAGGACCGCCACGCCCAAAACCAGGGGAACCAGGGGGAGATACGCCAAGCCTTGAAGGGGCCCTGTTCCGTCCGTGCCGGACCAAAAGCCCCAGGCTGCGGCGGCGAAAAGACAGGCCGCAAGAAGGGCCAAAAGCCAGTCCCACACCTTTAAAGAGACGGGGGGAAGCGTTTGCGCGGTCTTTCGGGCCTCCTCTGCCGTCTTCCCAAAGAAGGGGCTGGCGGCAAGGGCCTCCTCCGCCTGAGCCAGGGCGGCTTTGGCGGCGTCGCACTCCGTCTGGGCTTTCTCGGCGCTTTTGCGGACGGTGTTCAGGTTCACAATGGCCCCCCGGAGACGGCCCGTCACGTCGTTTTCCGGGATGCCCTCCTCCTCCAGGCGGCGGCGGAGGGAGGCCGCCTTCTCCTCCGCCAGGGAGGCGGCGTCCTCCAGTTTTTGAAGGTCTTGCTGCTTTTGGTGGAGGTCCCATCGATCCAGCGCCGCCAGCTCCTCCTTTAAGGAGACCTCCCGGGACTCCAGCTCCGCCGAGCGGACCAGCAGCTGTTCCCGCTGACGGACCAAGTCCGTCTGGGAGGCAAGGAGGGCCTCCGTCTCCTGAAGCTCCGCCTCCAGGGCCGGAAGTTGACCGGTTTTATTGTAGCGACGGCGGTTCAACTGCTTTTTCAGGGTCTCCATGGCTTCCGTATAAGAGGTATCTTCTTCGCCGGAGGTGACCAAGGCGGCGATCCGCCGCTCCAGCCCCGGGTCCTGGCTGACCGCCACGCCCCCCTGACGGATAAAGGCGCTGCGGGCGTACACCTCCCGGCTGACACCCAGAAGCGTCTCCCCGCAGTTGGTCCCGGTGAGACCGGGGACCGGGTCGGCGGTACCGGCGTAGAGGGCCTGAAAATCCCCCATGGGGGCGGTTTGACGGCGGGTGGTGCGAAAGAGGGAGAGGGCATCCTCCCCCACCCGGCAATCCAGGCGGCCCGACATGGACGCGCCGGACCAGGGGGCATAGCGGGTTTTGTCCGCCAGGAAGCCGCTGCGGTTTTTCTCCCTGGTATTGACGCCGTAGAGCATGGCGAGAAGAAAGGCGCACCAGGTGGATTTCCCCGTCTCATTGGGGGCCTGAAGGATGTTCAGACCATCCTGAAGCTCCAGGGTCTGCTCCTGGAGCTTGCCGAAGGTGGCGGTCATGCGGCGTATCAGCAAAGAAATCAACTCCTTTGATCATTCTTATGTAAAATTCTTTCAAGCTCCGCATTGCATATTTATAGGGAAAGGCGGAGACCATAGAGGACAGTATAGCACAAAGCGGCGGATTTGCACAGGCGGATTTTAAAAATTGCCCAGAGGTCGTACCAAATTTGGGGGCATTCTCCGGCATTTTCCAAAAAGGGCAAAAAAGGGAAAAAAGGGGATTGACAAAAGGGAGGGAGA
>CAJUCO010000055.1 GCA_910585245.1 uncultured Oscillibacter sp. | reverse complement strand
CTCTAAACCTGCTGATACTGAATTTATTAACCTGAAACTTATTATACGAGGAGGCGATATGCAATGGCAAAGCGGAGGGCTAATGGAGAAGGAAGTATCCGCAAGCGAAAGGATGGCCGCTGGGAGGGACGCTACACTGCGGGCCGTGATCCAGTGACTGGGAAGGTGATCTACAAAAACGTCCTCGGAAAAACTCAGGCGGAGGTCAAGGAAAAGCTCAAAGCGGCGATTGAGAAAAGCGCGGTACGGACTATGAGCATGGAGTACTACACCGTGGGCCAATGGCTGGACACTTGGATGGAGAACTACGCCAAGCTCCAGGTCCGGGCCTCGTCCTACAAGACCTACCAGGGCTTCATCGACAACCACATCAAACCCACCCTCGGGGACATCTCTCTGGAAAAGCTGACGTCAATGGATCTCCAGAGGCTGTACAAGCATCTGCTGGAAAGCGGCAGGGTGGAGTGTGCGGAAGCCAGGAACAAGCCCAGGGGCCTTAGCGTCAAAACAGTACGGAACATCAACCAGATGATTTCCTCCGTCCTGAACTGTGCGGTAGAGCAACGGCTGATCCCCGCCAATCCCACGAAGGGCTGTGTCCTGCCAAAGCTGGAGCGGAAGGAAATGAACATCCTGCCGCTGGAGAGTCTGGGCACCTTCTTCGAGGAGGCCCGGCACAGCGGTGTGTTCGAGCTGTACTACATCGACCTCGCAACCGGTCTTCGGCGGGGAGAACTGTTGGGGCTGAAATGGAGCGACATTGATCTGGACAAGGGGATCATCCACGTTCGACGACAGGTCCTTCGGCAGAACGGGGAAGTGGTAGAAGCTCCGCTGAAAACGAAAAACTCCTACCGCAATATTGCGATAGGAGTGGACGCCATCAAAGTCCTCAAAGGCATGGAGCAGAAAGATGAGTACGTATTTCCATCGCCATACGGCGGCCCGATGTCCCCGGACAGCGTTCTCCATATGCTGCAACGAGTTCTAAAGAGGGCAGGGTTGGAGCGGATACGCTTCCACGACCTACGTCACACATTCTCAGTTCTGGCTCTGCAAAACGGCGTAGACGTAAAAACCCTCTCCGCCATGCTGGGGCATTACAGTGCCGGTTTCACCCTCGACACCTACGCCCATGTGACTACCTCCATGCAGAAGCAGGCGGCGAACGCGGTGGGGAATTTCCTCTCCGGTACGCTCCGGTGATTTCCGCTCCACGCTCTGGTATGGGTCACGGCTTGGGTCAAACCGGAACAGCAAAATCAAACCGCCAGAAAAAGTGCAGATAGTAAGAACAAAGCCACGGAAATCCAACGAATTTCCGTGGCTTTGGTACGCCCTGAGGGATTCGAACCCCCGGCCTTCGGGTCCGTAGCTTGTCTGAGGAAGCGAAACGGATGCTTTCCAGTCCGTTTGGTGGTATCCGCTCAGGATTTTGGCACTCTGGAATGCTGTCTGTTCCACTGTCTCCACATAGAAATTTCCCGTTCTGGGTCAAGTTATGGGTCAGTGCTGCAAACCGGCCGCATCACCCTCAAGCCACAATTCGCCCATCTTCGATCCGCACAACCCTGTCCGCCCTCTGGGCGATCTCGGGATTATGGGTAATCATCACAATGGTCTGGTGAAATTCCCGGCTGCTCATCTGCAGCAGCCCCATCACATCATCGCTGGTCCTGGAGTCCAGATTTCCTGTGGGCTCATCCGCCAGAATGATGGCGGGCTTGGCCGCCAGCGCCCGGGCGATGGCAACCCGCTGCTGCTGGCCGCCGGAAAGATGACCCGGCAGGCTGTCCAGCTTGCCCTCCAGCCCCAGCAGCTTCACCACCTTCATGATAAAGGACCGGTCCGGTCTCTGCCCGTCCAGGGAGAGGGGAAAGACAATGTTCTCCCACACCGTCAGCACCGGAATCAAATTGTAATTCTGAAAGACAAAGCCGATCTGCTTCCGGCGGAAAATAGTTGCCTGTTCCCGGTCCAGCCCCGCAAGCTCCGTGCCGCTGATCCGGACACTCCCCTCCGTGGGAGTGTCCAGCCCGCCCAGCATATTCAGCAGAGTGGACTTTCCGCTGCCGGAGGTGCCAATGATGGCGGTGAAAGTTCCCCGCTGGACCTCCAGGTCCACACCGTCCAGGGCCCGGACCTGGGCGTCGCCGCTGCCGTAGTACTTTTTGAGGCCGGCGGCCTTCAGGATGCTTTCCATAATGAATCTCCTTTCTGCCCTCATTCCGCGACGCGGAGGAGTTCTGCAACGCTGCCCCTGTGGAACCAGCGCAGAGCGAGTACCGGGACAATGGCGGATACCGCCAGCAGTACGGCGCAGGCCGCCAGCGCAGGAACCAGCGTAAAGCGGAACGTGAACTGCCACATGGAATCCACCAGACGTTTCACCAGCGTCAGGTCCAGTACCGCTGACAGAACCAGCCCCAGCAGGCAGGCTCCCGCCGCGTAAAAAACGCCCTCCCACACCATCATGGCGGTCAGCTGCCGCCGGGTCATGCCCACGCTCTCCATGGCGGCAAATTCATGGCGGCGGGTCAGGATCGTCGTGACGATGGTATTGATCAGGTTCAGGATTCCGGCAAGGCCAAAGACCAGCCCTACGAAGCCGCCTACAAAACGGATCATCCGCTGGGTTCCCTGAGAGCTCTCCCGGGCGGCCTGAGCGGAGAGATAGCTCAGGCCGGGGTCCTCGGTCTCCATGTAATCCTCCAGAAACGCCGTCATCTCCGCCTCGTATCCCTCCTGCACGTCAAAGGAGTATTTGTAGACCGCCGGAGCATCGTACAGCGATTCGAACACACTGGAGGGAAGGTACAGGGACAGGCCATCTCCGCCAACATCGGTAGCCCCGGCGTCCAGATAGCCGATTCCCACGTCGTCCGTGGTGAGGGCGGCTTTTGCCAGCACAGGCAATTCCATCACCGCCGCGCCCTTTTTATAGACCGTGACGATCTGGCCCACGTTCGCCAGATCCAGGACCGGCTCGAGAGACATATCCCTGCGGTCTACGTGTACACCAACCAGCACGCCTCCGCCGGCGGACATCATTTCAAAGAGGGCGTGAGCGTCCGTCTCGCCCTCCCGCAGATCCATCCGGGCCAGGGCGTCCTCCTCCATTCCGTAGACGTTGCAGATCATATGCCCGTCCTCTCCCAGGCCAAAGGCCCGGTACTGGTCAAAGCCGAAGAGAAGGCCGCTGTCTGGGTTCTCAAAGGTCTCTCCTGTCAGCGGATGGCCGAAATCATAGGTGACGTTGGCGTCCTCCGCCGTGTTTTTGTAGATCGCGGAACCGCCGGTGACGCCGGGGCGGGCGGCAATGTCCGCAATGGTCTTCGCCCGCAGGGCGTCGGACCGCCGGAGAAATCCCTTGGCGTTGCTGGCGCTGGCCGCGCTGACCACGGCGAAGTCCGTGCGGATCATGAAGGCGGTCTCCTTTTCCACGTCCATGCTGTCCGCCGCTGTGCCCGCACAGTTCAACAGCACCACGCACAGCGTCAGGGACAGTATGATAAAGGCCGTCCGCCGCCGGTTCCGCCCCAGGTTGGACCAGGCCAGCCGGGGGATGCTGGCCCCTGGGGCGCTTCTGCGGGAGGCCCGCCTCCCGCCGCCGCTCTCCACGTAGCGGAAAGCCTCGATAGGCGGGGTGTTGGCGGCGATCCGGACAGGCTTGCGGGTGCTGCAAAAGACGGTCAGCGCCGTCAGAGCTGCAGCGGTCAGAAAGAGCGCCGGAGAGGGGGAGACGCCGGCGGACAGGTATTTGTACTCGGTAACAACCATGTCCATAATCAGGGGCAGGGTAGATCTTCCGATGAAGAAGCCGGCCAGAAGTCCCAGGGGAATCCCCATGCCGCTGAGCCAGAGTGCCTGCCGGTTCATCAGATACCGCACCTGTTTCCGGCTCATGCCGATGGTCCGGTACAGGCCGAAGCGGCGGATGTCCTGCATGACGGCGATGTCGAACACGTTGTAGATCAGCAGATAGCCGCAGAGGGCAAACAGCACGGCAAAGGCGCCCGCCGCCGCCATTTGGAATGGGCTGGGCTGGACGTTGGTGACGCGGTTCACGGCGGCCTGCATATAGTTGGGGGCTCCGGCGTCATCCGGCTCGCCGCCCAAGTCATAGACCAGCTGCCGGAGGCGTTTTTCCAGGCCTGCGGCACTGCGGACGGTGAAATCGGAGAAATAGGTCCCGGTCATATCCCGGTCTTCGTGGAAAGTGAATTGGAAGATTTCCGGGTGGGCCTCCCGGAAGGCGGGTCCGGCCCACATGACGCTCAGCTGACTGTCCAGGGCCTCGTACCACCCGGAGACCACCATGGGGAGGGCGTAGTCCCGCCCGTGGGCGGTGAACTCAATGACGATCTCCGCACCGGCCTCC
The DNA here is from genome assembly GCA_910585245.1 of uncultured Oscillibacter sp. Classification (GTDB taxonomy): domain Bacteria; phylum Bacillota; class Clostridia; order Oscillospirales; family Oscillospiraceae; genus Oscillibacter. The sequence goes on along the minus strand of CAJUCO010000055.1, from coordinate 5,230 downwards.
GGTTCCACGCCCAAGGCCCGCAGGGCGAGGTCGGAGGCGGCTGCCTCATTGGGCGCGGCGGGAGGCCTGCCGTGGGTGGGGGTGCAGAAAGTCAGCTCCGCCTGGATTTCATCCTCGACGTTGAACTCAATGTTATGGCGGACGGCGTTGGAGAGGTAGGCCACCGGCATCCGCAGTCCTGCTGTCTCAATGAAGTCCGTCTGCCGCAGGACCTCGAACTGCTCTGCCGTCATGAACCGGAGCTCGCCGTCGGAGCGGCTCATTTTCTGCATCTGCATGGTCAGAGTGAAGGATTCCATCGTGCCCAGTACAATTGTGGTGATGGCGGTAAAGAGCACCGCCGTCAGGGCAATGGCCAGCACCGCGATCCCGTTCCGAACCCGGCTGGCGGCGAAGCTCCGCCGGGTCAGAATGTTCAGCATATCCTCCATGGGAAACTCCTCCTGAATCTCTTGCTGGACCCAGAATATCAGTCCAATGTCACAATTGCGGCACAGAAATGTTACAGTTTTGTGCCTTTTACCCCTGCTAAAGGCCGGCGCCCCGGCGGAGACCGGGGCGCCGGGGGATGAGGACTATTTTGCGACGCGCCCATTTTGAAGGCACACCACATGATCGGCCAGCTGGGCGAGTTCCGGATTGTGGGTAATCATTATCAGCGTCTGATGGAAGACATCCACGGTCATTTTCAATAGTCCCGCCACGTTTTGGCCGGTTTTGGCGTCCAGGCTCCCCGTGGGCTCGTCGGCCAGGATAATGGCGGGCCGGGTCATCAGCGCCCGGGCGATGGCGGCGTACTGCTGTCCGCCGCCGGAGAGCATGTGGGGGAAGCTGTCCAGCCTGCTTTCCAGTCCAAGCAGTCCGGTGAGCCTGTCGAAGAGGGCCGGGTTCGGCCTGGAGCCGTCCAGAGCCAGGGGGAGCAGGATGTTCTCCCGGACCGTCAGCTCCGGGATCAGGCGGCAGTCCTGAAAGACAAAGCCGATCCTCCGCCGGCGAAAGACCGTCAGCTCCTCCTCCCGCAGGGTACTCAGCTCCGTGCCGTCCACAGTGACGGTTCCCTCTGTTGGCTGGTAAAGGCCGCCGATCAGATTCAGGAGCGTGGTTTTTCCGCTGCCGGAGGCCCCGACGACGGCGGTGAAGGTTCCCTTTTCAATGGAGATGTCAATCCCGTCCACGGCCTTCACCTGCCGGATCCCCGTGCCAAAATATTTTTTCAGGCCGCAAACCGTTACCATATCCATAAAGCTCTCCTTGTTACCGCAGAAGAAACACGGAAAAGGTGGAACCCTTTCCCAACTCGGATTTCAATGTCATATAGCCCCGCTGGCGGGTGATAATCCCCCGGGCCAGATACAGCCCCAGCCCCACGCCCTCCGCCGAGGACTGCCCCCGGTAAAAGCGTTTGAATACGTCATGATAGTACTCCGCGGGGACGCCGATTCCCGTGTCCGTAATGTCGATCCGGGTGTAAAACTGCCAGGGGCGGACGCGGACGCGGATGCTCCCGCCCTCCGGTGTGTATTTGACCGCGTTGTCCAGAAGGTTGCCCAGGGCCTCCGCCGTCCACCTGGGGTCATGCCGGAGGGTTTCCCCGCTGGCGCAGTCCACGTCAATTTGAATGCGCTTCCGGTTCGCCGCGGTCAGGACGCCGCCCACTGCTTGGGCGATGGTGTCGTACAGGCTGGCGTCCTCCATCCGCAGGGCAAACGTCCCGGTTTCCAGGCGGGACATTTTTATGAGGGACTGCATGAGAAAGTCTAGTTTGTTTACTTGGGTGGACAGTGTGGAGAGGAATTCCGCCCGTTTTTCCTCCGGCGGCTGGTGCTGGCAGAGGAGGTCCGTAAACATCCGGATGTTGGCGATGGGGGTTTTCACCTGGTGGGAAATGTCGCTGACCAGCTCCTGGATATTTTGCTTGTCCGCCTCGCTCTGCCGCTGTCCCGCCTGAACGTAGTCGTGGTATTGCAGGAGCTTTCCCTGCACCTTGGCCAGCTGGGAGTCCTCATAAGGGCGGTCGCTCTTCGGCTCCCGGCCATTCAACAGGGCGTCCAGGGTATCACAGAAGCTGTTGGCGAAATCGAACTCCCGCCGTTCCTGGCGGCGCTTCCACAGAAGCGTCAGAAGCAGAATGGCCGTTCCCAAACCAATCGCCGCCGGGCGCAGAAGCGCTGCTGGGAGATCCAGAACTCCCAGCAGGATCAGCAGGATCGCGGCTGAAGTTATAAGAAGAGGTATTTGAGCCAATCCGTCCCGCTTCATCCCTGGGCTCCTGTCCAGACGTAGCCCATGCCCCGGACGGTTTGGATGTAGGGGTGTCCGGCGTCCTCGATTTTGGCGCGCAGGCGGTTCATGGTCACGGTGAGGGTGTGGTCGTCGATAAAATTGCCGCCGCTGTCCCACAGCTTTTCCAGCAGGAGCCGCCGTGTCATCACCGCCCCGGCATTGGCGGTCAGGAGCCGCAGGAGCTTGTACTCGTTTGGCGTGATGGACAGCCGTTCTCCGTTCCGCGCGGCAGTCAGGGCCTGGAAATCCAGACGCAGGAATCCGTCGTCAAAGCAGTCGGAGCCGGCGGTCCCCCGGCGCAGGACCGCCTCCACCCGGCGCTTGAGGACCTGGATGCTGAAAGGCTTGGTGATGTAGTCATCCGCGCCAAGGTCGAAGCCTTTCAGCTCGTCCTGCTCCAGGTCGTTGGCGGTCAGGAAAATGACCGGCCGTTCCGGGGCGGAGGATTTGCACTCCCGGCAGAGGTCAAAGCCGTTTCCGTCCGGAAGGTTTACGTCCAGAATTACCAGGTCAAATCGGTCGGTTTTCAAGAGCTGGCGGGCCTTTTGACAGGTGTAGGCCGCAGCGGTGAGATGTCCGCTCTCGTCCAACGCGAAGCACAGCCCCGCGCTCAGGGCCAGGTCATCTTCCACAACCAGAATTTTTGCCATGGAGCCTCTCCTCCAGTATAGTGGTTTTATGGGGATTATACCGTAAGGGCGGAGATTTGGCAAATGTCTTTTGGGGGGAGGGGAGTGGGATGGATTTTGAGATAGTTTGTTCTCGCAGCGCCTGCAAAATGCCAAAATGCTGCTGAACGGTTTGCGGATTGAGCCAGTGTATACAAAAAGCGGGCAGTCAATTTTTTGGATCTGCAAGCGCAGCGGAATTTTTCTCAAAGTGGAAGAAGGAAAATAATGACAAAATCAGAAGTGAACCCACCGGTCGAAATTATAGCAGGATAAAGGCCGGGGGTCATAAGGCCCCCTCGGCCCATGAACACCGCCCCGCAGAGCGGGCCGGAGAAGCGGAAAACGAGACCTTTTGGCGGATTACCGTCATTTTTTGAAGGCTTTTGTGCAATTGGTTATGTGACCTCAAATATGGGGATCTGGTGCCTGGTTTGACCTCTTGCTTCCCTCAGTGCTTACAGCGGCAGCGAATGTAGCGGTGTCAACTGTGGCATGGCAGAGAAATTCCCGGTTTTTCTGTAAACGGGGAGAGCAGAGGTATCAAAATAGCACAGAGAAAAAGAAAGCCCACCAACGGTGCCTGTGTCCTCCGTATTTCAGCGTGTGAGCCGCTGTGTGCGGTTTTGTGGAGGAGAACCCCATACACCCCTCCCCAGCGGACAAACCGCTGTGTTGGGGCTTTGTGGGCGGTTGTCAGCAAGGGTGGAAAGTCTGGGAGATTCATCCATGGATTGCGCCACTGTCTACAAGGAGAAAGAGGCGCGGTCACTCTACCCAACCAGAACCAGTTTTCGAGAGTTCATACAGCGCAAAAATTGCGCCGCCTAATCAAAGAATAGGTCTTTTTTCTCTCTGCTTTTTCTCACCACGGATTGTGAATTTTCTGATAACACTCCCCAAAGTCACTGGCTATTCAGCGAGGTTACTGGTAATGTGTGTCGCTGAATAGGAGGCGATATGCAATGGCAAAGCGGAGGGCTAATGGAGAAGGAAGTATCCGCAAGCGAAGGGATGGCCGCTGGGAGGGATGCTACACTGCGGGCCGTGATCCGGTGACCGGAAGGACGATCTACAAAAATGTCTTGGGAAAGACCCAGGCGGAAGTCAAGGCAAAACTCAAGTCGGCAATTGAGAAGAGCGGCGTCCAGTCCCTGCGGACAGAGCGCTACACGGTAGGCCAATGGCTGGATGCCTGGATGGAGAACTACGCCAAGCTCCAAGTCCGCCCCTCATCCATCAAGACCTACCAGGGATTCATCAACAACCACTTTAAGCCTGCCCTCGGGGACATCCCTCTGGAAAAACTGACGGCGATGGACCTCCAGCGGCTGTACAAGCATCTGCTGGAGAGAGGCAGAGTGGAATGCACCGAGTCCCGCAATAAACCCAAGAGTCTCAGCATCAAGACGGTGCGGAACATCAACCAGATGATTTCCTCCGCCCTGAACTGTGCGGTGGAACAGCGGCTGATTCCTGCCAATCCCACGAAAGGCTGTATCCTGCCGAAGTTGGAGCGGAGGGAAATGAAAATCCTGCCGCCGGAGAGCCTCGGCACCTTCTTCGAGGAGGCGCGGCGCAGCGGCGTGTTTGAGCTCTACTACATCGACCTCGCAACTGGCCTCCGGCGAGGAGAATTGCTGGGGCTAAAATGGAGTGACATCGATTTGAACAAAGGTATCATCCACGTCCGGCGTCAAGTTCTTCGGCAGAACGGAAAAGTGGTAGAAGCTCCGCTGAAAACGAAAAACTCCTACCGCAATATTGCGATAGGAGCGGACACGATTGAAGTCCTCAAGGGGATGAAGCAGAAAGACGAGTACGTTTTCCCTTCACCATTCGGAGGCCCCATGTCCCCGGATAGTGTCCTGCATATGCTCCAGCGGGTACTGAAACGGGCAGGGCTGGAGCGGATACGCTTCTACGACTTACGTCACACATTCTCCGTGCTGGCACTGCAAAACGGAGTAGACGTGAAAACTCTCTCCGCAATGCTGGGTCGCTACAGTGCGGGATTCACTCTGGATACCTACGCACACGTCACGACCTCGATGCAGAAGCAGGCGGCGAACGCGGTGGGGAATTTCCTCTCCGGTACTCTCCGACCCTAACCGCTCTAAGTTCCCGTATGGGTCACGGCTTGGGTCAAACCGGAACAGCAAAATCAAACCGCCAGAAAAAGTGCAGATAGTAAGAACAAAGCCACGGAAATCCAACGAATTTTCGTGGCTTTGGTACGCCCTGAGGGATTCGAACCCCCGGCCTTCTGGTCCGTAGCT
>CAJUCO010000054.1 GCA_910585245.1 uncultured Oscillibacter sp. | reverse complement strand
AACGTCATCGGCTGGATGGGCCAGGGCGAAAAAATCATTGCCATTGACTCCCACATTGACACGGTGGGAATCGGAAACATTGACAACTGGGAGGCGGACCCCTATCAGGGATATGAGACCGAAGACATCATTTTTGGCCGGGGCGGCAGCGACCAGGAGGGCGGCATGGCCTCCGCCGTGTACGGAGCCAAGATCATGAAGGACCTGGGCCTGATTCCCGAGGGCTATCAGATCATGGTGGTAGGCTCCGTCCAGGAAGAGGACTGCGACGGTATGTGCTGGCAGTACATCGTCAACAAATACTTCCAGGGTCCCGAGGACGCCCGGAACAAAATCGAGTTTGTCATCTCCACCGAGCCCACCGACGGCGGCATTTACCGGGGCCACCGGGGCCGGATGGAAATCCGGGTGGATGTAAAGGGCGTCTCCTGCCACGGCTCCGCCCCTCACCGGGGGGACAACGCCATTTATAAAATGGCGGACATCCTCCAGGACGTCCGGGCCCTGAACGAAAACGGCGACGGCCCCTCCAACACGGTCAAGGGCCTTGTCAAGATGCTGAACCCGGAGTTCAACCCCCAGCATTACAAGGACGCCCAGTTCCTGGGCCGGGGCACCTGCACCACCAGCCAGATTTTCTACACCTCTCCCAGCCGCTGCGCCGTGGCGGACAGCTGCTCCATCTCCATCGACCGGCGCATGACCGCCGGAGAGACCTGGGACTCCTGCCTGGAGGAGATCCGGCAGCTGCCCAGCGTGAAGAAATACGGGGACGACGTGAAGGTCTCCATGTATATGTACGACCGTCCCGCCTGGACGGGAACCGTCTATGAGACCGAGTGCTTCTTCCCCACCTGGATCAACAAGGCGGGCGCCGCCCACGTCCAGGCTCTGGTGGACGCCCACGAGGCCCTCTGGGGCAAAGAGCGTATCGGCCACGCCGACGCGGATGAGAAAAAGGACGCCATGCACCTGCGCACCGGCCGTCCCCTCACAGACAAGTGGACCTTCTCCACCAACTGCGTGTCCATTCAGGGCCGTTATGGCATCCCCTGTGTGGGCTTCGGTCCCGGCGCGGAGTCTCAGGCCCACGCCCCCAACGAGATCACCTGGAAACAGGATCTGGTCACTTGCGCCGCATTGTACGCCGCCGCCATCCCCCTGTACAAGCCGGAGAACAAAACCGCCGACGTGACGGAGTTCCGCCAGAGCCTGACGGACAACGACATCCAATAAATATCAACCCATAGGGGACGGCCCCCCGGCCGTCCCGTTCCCTCCAGAACCACCGCAAAACGGGAAACGGTTCCATGGGAGGGATGAAATGCTGTACCGGAACATCAAATAAAAATAAGGAGATTTTTGATATGTCTAAGACCATCGAGCTGGCGCAGCACCTGGAAAAGCTGCACATCAACAATATGTACAAGTCCGACTTCTACTGGACCTGGGACAAAACCGACGAGGAGCTGGACGCCATTTTCACCGTGGCCGACGCCCTTCGGGATCTTCGGGAGCGGAACAAATCCACCCGGATCTTTGACTCCGGCCTTGGCATCTCCATCTTCCGGGACAACTCCACCCGGACCCGGTTCTCCTTCGCCTCCGCCTGCAACCTGCTGGGCCTCAACGTCCAGGACCTGGACGAGAAGAAGTCCCAGATTGCTCACGGCGAGACCGTCCGGGAAACCGCCAACATGGTGTCCTTCATGGCCGACGTCATCGGCATCCGAGATGATATGTTCATTGGGGAAGGGCACAAATACCAGAAGACCTTCATGGACGCCGTGAAAGAGGGCTACCGGGACGGCATCCTGGAGCAGCAGCCCACCCTGGTGAACCTCCAGTGCGACGTGGACCACCCCACCCAGTGCATGGCCGATATGCTCCACATCATCCATCAGTTCGGCGGCGTGGAAAACCTCAAGGGGAAGAAAATCGCCATGACCTGGGCCTACTCTCCCTCTTACGGAAAGCCCCTCTCCGTGCCTCAGGGCGTCATTGGACTGATGACCCGCTTTGGCATGGACGTGGTCCTGGCCCATCCCGAGGGCTATGACGTCATGCCCGAGGTGGAGGAAATCGCCCGGAAAAACGCCGCCGCCACCGGCGGAAGCTACAAAAAGGTGGCCACCATGGAAGAGGCCTTCCAGGACGCGGATATCGTCTATCCCAAGAGCTGGGCCCCCTTCGCCGCTATGGAGGAGCGGACCAAGCTCTATCAGGCCGGGGACCAGGCGGGCATTGACGCCCTGGAGAAAAAGCTCCTCAGCCAAAACGCCCAGCACAAGGACTGGACCTGCTCCGAGGAGATGATGAAGAAGACCCGGAACGGTTCCGCCCTCTACCTCCACTGCCTCCCCGCCGACATCACCGGGTTGAGCTGCCCCGAGGGCGAGGTGGACAACTCCGTCTTCGACCGCTATCTGGTGCCCTTGTACAAGGAAGCCAGCTATAAGCCCTATGTCATCGCCGCCATGATTATGATGAGCAAGGTGAAAGACCCTGTGGGCGCCCTCATGGCCCTGGACGCCGCCGGCAAGCGCAAGTTCTTCTGAGAGAGAGGGGGGATTTTATCCCCCCTCAGGCTGTCGAAAAGGAATTTTCGCCAGCCTGAGCAAGTTTTCAAAATGTTTAAAAACATTTTGAAAACTTATGATTGAAAACGAAAGGAACCCTTCCTGGGTTCCTCTCGTAACTCTCTTCCTTCCCGCCGGGGAAAGTTTTTACGGTTTTTCGACACCCTGAGGGGGGTATCCCCACCTCCAGGGACACCGGAGCCACCGCCTAAAGCGGCTGGGGTATGGGATTTTCGCGGCGTGTATGCCGCCGCAAGGGGACATCGCATCTATTATGAGAAAGAGGTTTGTTGATCATGGGTAAGCGTATCGTAGTCGCCCTGGGCGGCAACGCCTTGGGCAATAATTTGCCGGAGCAGATGGAGGCGGTGAAGCAGACCGCCCGGGCCATCGCCGACCTCATCGAGGGCGGAAACGAGGTGGTGGTGGCCCACGGAAACGGCCCTCAGGTGGGCATGATCCAAAAGGCCATGGCGGAACTCACCCGCTCCAATCCGGAAAAGTACATCCCCTGCCCGCTGTCCGTCTGCGTGGCTATGAGTCAGGGCTATATTGGCTATGACCTTCAAAACGCCCTCAGAGAGGAGCTGCTGGACCGGGGAATCCAAAAGGGCGTGGCCACGGTGCTCACCCAGGTGGAGGTGGACCCCCAGGACCCCGCTTTCCAGAACCCCACGAAGCCCATCGGGGCCTTCATGACCGAGGAAGAGGCCAAGCGCATGGTTGCCGAACGGGGCTATGACGTGATGGAGGACGCCGGCCGGGGCTGGCGGCGGGTGGTGGCCTCCCCCAGGCCCGTGTCCGTCATTGAGCTGGACACCATCCAGGCGCTGGTGGAGAGCGAGCACGTGGTGGTGGCCTGCGGCGGCGGCGGTATCCCCGTCTTCAAGACCGAGGGACACCACCTCAAGGGCGCGGCGGCGGTGATTGACAAAGACTTTGCCAGCGAGGTGCTGGCGGAGGAGCTGAACGCCGATGTGCTGATTATTCTCACCGCTGTGGAGAAGGTGGCGGTGAATTTTGGAAAGCCGGAGCAGAAATGGCTGGACAGCCTGACGCCGGAGGAGGCGCGGCGGTATATGGACGAGGGCCAGTTCGCCCCCGGGTCCATGCTGCCCAAGGTTCAGGCGGCGGTGAAGTTCGCCGAGTCCCGCCCGGGCCGCCAGGCGCTGATTACCCTGCTGGAAAAGGCGGGGGCAGGCGTCGCCGGAGAGACGGGGACCACCATCTCTCTTTAAATGTCATAACGGACAAGCGCCCGCCGGGAGACCGGCGGGCGTTGTCTGCAAAATGGCTGTGCGGTCTCGAGGAAATATCTAGAAAAATCTTCGTCGTTTTTCACCATTGGAAGGGCGGGCGAAGGGGCGTTTTCGTGAAATCATCCGGAATAAGAGGCGCATTTGATTTTTTTGTTGCGCTTTAAATTCCGGATATGTATAATGATAAACCAAGACAGGCGGAAGGCACTCCCCAGGGGGAGGCCGGAGGCCGGAGAGCCGCTTTCAGGCGGCGGAGGGAATGCGCTATGTTGACAACCTGCGCTTTGAACAGCATCCTGGGCCTGTACATTATTCTGGTTCTGGTACTGGTAGTTCTGGTGCCGAAAAAGAATAGTGCGTTTGGTCATGCGCGAAACAAGGACGCGACGGGCGGCTTCCTCCAAAGGACAGCGTAAACGGTAAACCGCCAAAACCGGAATTCTTGCAAGTCCGTGACCCGACGAAGGGCCACGGACTTTTTGCTATGTAAGAGCATGGCAACAATGAAAACGCGCCGTTTCCCCGCCCCTCTGGGGCCGCAGGAAAGACGCGCAAAACTTCATGCGAGGCGAGCTTTGCCTATGTTCACGGCGGAGAAACGCGGGAAGTTTGTTTTCCGCACCGAAAGGAGCTTGGGACCATATGGAAATGACAGGCGCGCAAATTTTGATGGAGGGCTTGGCCCGGGAGGGCGTGGAACGGGTCTTCGGCTATGCCGGGGCCACCATTTGCCCCATTGCAGACGCGTTGCGGGAGGACCCCAATATAGATTACACCCTGGTTCGCACGGAGCAGAACGCCGGACACATGGCCTCCGGCTATGCCCGGGTGACGGGGAAGACGGGAGTGTGCATTGTTACCTCCGGCCCGGGAGCCACGAACCTCATCACCGGCGTGGCCACGGCCTATATGGACTCCATCCCCATGGTGGCGGTGACGGGACAGGTGCCCTCCAACCTGCTGGGGCGGGACATCTTCCAGGAGGTGGACATCACCGGGGCGGTGACGCCCTTCACCAAGCACTGCTATCTGGTGAAGGACGCCGCCCAGCTTCCGGCGGTTTTGAAAGAGGCGTTCCACATCGCCTCCACGGGACGCCCCGGCCCGGTGCTCATTGACATCCCCGTGGATGTGCAGGAGCAGCTGGTGGTGGATGTGGAGTTCCCGAAAGAGGTCCGCATCCGGGGCTATAACCCCAGTGTCCGGGGCAATGACAAGCAAATTGCCAATGTGACGGCGGCCATCGGCGTGGCGAAGAGGCCGGTGATCTGCGCCGGAGGCGGCGTGTTCCTGGCCCACGCGGAAAAGGAGTTGCGGATGTTCGCCGAGTTCACCGGCATCCCGGTGGTGACCACCATGATGGGCCTGAGCCTTTTGCCCACGGAGCACCCGCTGAACATGGGCATGATCGGGGCCCATGGGAATACCACGGCCAACAAGGCCCTGGTGAAGTCGGACCTTCTCATTATGATCGGCACCCGGGTGGCGGACCGGGCCATCGTGTCCCCGGACGAGATTCAAAAGCGGATGGCGAATATCCACATCGACGTGGACCCCGCTGAAATCGGGAAGAATATGCAGTCCACCCTCCCCCTGGTGGGAAACGCCAAGGTGATCCTCCAGCAGCTGATGGAGCGGGGAGCCAGGGCGGAGTGCGGAGAGTGGCGGGAGATGCTCCAGGAGCTCCGCCGGACAAACCTGGGCCGGGGCTATCCCGCGAAAGAGGGGTTTGTGTTTCCCGGCCGTCTTCTCCGGCTGCTGGGAGAGCGGCTGGGAGGGGACGCCGCCGTCTGCGTGGACGTGGGACAGAACCAGATCTGGGCCTGCAAGCACCTGCGGCTCAACGGGGCGCGGTTTTTGACCAGCGGAGGGCTGGGAACCATGGGTTACGCCATCCCCTGCGCCATAGGCGTGAAAACCGCGCAGCCGGACCGTCAGGTGGTGGCCGTCTGTGGGGACGGGTCCTTCCAGATGTCCATGAACGAGTTGGCCGCCGTAAAGGCCGGGGGCTTTGATTTGAAAATAGTCCTTCTTCGAAACGGCGTGCTGGGCCTTGTGAACCAGATTCAGAGCAAGGAGCCCTACGGCGGTCCCTTCGGCGTGCGGCTGGAGGGGGACCCGGACTTTGCCGCCGTCGCCTCTGCCTACGGCATCCCCAGCATGACCCTTCGGGACGAGGGGAAGGTGGAGGAGACCCTGGACCGCTTCCTGGCAAAGGAGGGGCCTTGCCTCCTCATTGCGGAGGTGAGCCCTGAATGGAAGACCACGGACTGAACAGGAGGATGGAAGGATGAAACAGATCATTTCCGTTTTGGTGGAGAACCGGGCGGGGGTTTTAAACCGGGTGACCAGCCTCTTTTCCCGCCGGGCCTTCAACATCGACTCCCTGGCTGTGGGGGTGACGGACGACCCCTCCCTGTCCCGCATGACCATCATTGTGGACAACGGGAACAGCGTGGTGGAGCAGGTGGAAAAACAGCTGAACAAGCTGGTGGAGGTCATCAAGGTCCGGACCCTGGACGAGGGAAACATGATTGGCCGGGAATTGATGATCATAAAGGTAAGCGCCAATAAAAACAACCGGGAACACATCATGACCATCTGCAACATCTGCGGGGCCAAGGTGGCGGACATCTCCCCCACCTCCATGACCCTGGAGATCTCCGACACCCCGGACCGGGTGGACGTGTTCGAGGACATGATGCGGCCCTTCAACATTTTGGAGGTGGCCCGGACCGGCGTCATCGCCCTGCAAAAGGGCGGAGGAAAAATCTGACGGCAGGAAGGAGTGACACGATATGGATAAAGCGCAGAAAAAAGCACTGACGGAGGAGTGGAAGAACCGCCGCCCGGAGATGGGGGTCATCTCCCTCCGGTGCAAGGAGACGGGAGAGGCCTTCCTGGGAACCGCCAAGGATACCAGGGCGGCGTTCAACAGCGTCCGGGCCAAGCTCGCCGGAGGCATTCACCCCAACAAGCGGCTGATGGAGCTTTGGAAACAATACGGCGAGGAGGGCTTCGAGTTCTCCGTGGCCGCCGTGCTGGAGTACGAGGACCCCCTGGAGGACCACACGGAAGAGCTGGAGACCCTGCGGGAGCTGTGTCTGGCCGAGGATGAAACAGCCGTGAAGCTGTGGAAATAAAGGACCAAAGAAAGAGATAAGGAGGGGGCTCTATTGGGTTGCCTTGGGGGCCTTCGGGCCCTTAGAAAGGAAGAACTGGATAAGCTGCGGACCGCGCCCCGGAAGGACCGGGTCCCCGATTATCTGGACGAAATGGAGACGGCGGAGGTCTTCGATGTGGGGAAGTCCTGGGACGCCATCCACCGGGCTTTGACCGGCGGGAACCTGGAATATGGAGACACGCCGTCTCCGGGGTGCTGGGTCATCCTGGGGGGCGAGGTGCTCCGGGGAGACCGGGAGGGGGAGGAGGACTACATCGTCGTTTGCAAGTCCCCCAGGCAGGTCCTTCAGGTGGACCGATTCCTCCAAGAGTTGACGGAGGAGGCGTTCCGGAAGCGTTATTTCGCCATCAACCCGGAGGAGTACGGGATGGAGCTGAGCGAGGACGATTTTGATTACAGCTGGGAAAACCTGGCAAACTCCCGGCCCTTCTGGCACAGCGCGGCGGAGAAGGGGCTTTGGGTCCTCTTCGACGTGGACCAATGACCGGGAGAGAAAGAGGAGGCCATATGGAAAAGATTAGAGCCACAGCGGCCATCATGGAGTGCCTGTTGGAGCAGGAGGTGGACACCGTCTTCGGCTATCCCGGCGGGACCATCTTGAATGTCTATGACGAGCTGTACCGTTATAAAGATAAAATTCACCACGTGCTCACCGCCCACGAGCAGGGGGCGGCCCACGCCGCCGACGGCTATGCCCGGTCCACCGGGAAGGTGGGCGTGTGCTTCGCCACCTCCGGCCCCGGGGCCACAAATTTGACCACCGGCATCGCCACGGCATACCTGGATTCCTCTCCGGTGGTCTTTCTCACTTGCAATGTCACCGAGGCCACGCTGGGCAAGGACGCCTTCCAGGAGGTGGACATCACCGGCATTGCCATGCCCATTACCAAGGCCACCTTCCTGGTTCGGGACCCGGCCACCATTCCCGCGGTTATGCGTCAGGCCTTCGCCGTGGCGGCCAGCGGGCGGCCGGGGCCGGTGCTCATTGACTTTTTGAAGGACGTGACCTTCCCCAGCGTGGAGATCGACTATGAGTTTGTCCCCTGGCGGGAGAACCGGGGCTGCGCCGGAATGCGGGAGCTGAACCGGGACCACGAGCTGAAAAAGCCCACACCCAACCAGGAGGACGTGGACATCCTCCTGGAGATGATCGCCCAGGCGGAACGTCCCTTTATCATCTGCGGCGGCGGCGTGGTGCTGGGCCGGGCGGACAGGGAGTTCAAGGAGTTTGCCCGGAAACTGGACGCCCCCGTGGCCATCAGCCTCATGGGGGGCGGCGGCTTCTCCGGCAGCCATCCCCTCACCACAGGCATGATCGGGATGCACGGGTCCAGGGCCTCCAACACCGCCTGCAACCAATGTGACTTGCTCATTGCCGTGGGCTGCCGCTTCTCCGACCGGGTGGCCCTGAATCCGGCCACGTTTGCACGGCAGGCGAAGATTGTTCAGATTGACATCGACCGGGCGGAAATTGACAAAAACGTTCTGACGGACCACCACATTATCGGCTCCGCCCGGAGAGTGCTGGCCATGCTGAACGAGAAGCTGCCCCAGTACGACCACAGCGCCTGGAAGGCCCAGATCCTGCCCCTTCGCGCCCCGTCGGTGGCCGAGGACAGCGACCACCTGACCCCCCAGCAGGTGCTGGAGACCATTCGGGTTCAAATGCCGGGAAACGCGATTGTCGCCACCGACGTGGGCCAGCATCAGATGTGGGCCATTAAGTACCTCCACTTCCAGTACCCCGGCCAGATGCTGACCTCCGGGGGCTTCGGCACCATGGGTTTTGGCCTGGGGGCCGCCATCGGGGCCCAGACCGCCTTCCCGGAGCGGAGGGTCTTCCACATCACCGGGGACGGGTGCTTCCGCATGAATTGCCACGAGCTGGCCACGGTGGGCTATTACAAGCTGCCCATTATTACGGTGGTTTTCAACAACGGCACCTTGGGCATGGTTCGCCAGTGGCAAAGTCTCATTTACGGCGGACGCTATTCCCAGACCACTCTGGACCGGGGACCGGATTTTGTGAAGCTGGCGGAGGCCTATGGCATCCGGGGCTTCCGGGTGGAGACGGCGGAGGATATGGAAAAGGCCCTGGCCCAGGCCCTGGCGGCAGAGGAGCCGGCGGTCCTGGATTGCCGTTTGGACATCGACGAGATGGTCCGGCCCATGGTGGCGTCCGGGTCTGAGATCACGGATTTCCTGCTGAGCGAAGGAGGAGAGTCATGAGAAAACAATGGGACACGGAGAAAAAGCTTTACACCCTCTGTATCCTGACGGAGGATACCCCCGGCATCCTCAGCCAGGTGGCGCGGCTCTTCTCCCGGAAAGGGTATAACATTGAGTCCATTGTCTCCGGGGCCACGGACCGGCCCCACACCGCCCGGATCTCCATAGAGCTCCTGGCGGACGAGCTGGTTGCAAACCAGCTGGCCACCCAGTGCCGGAGGCTTCTGGGGGTCCAGGCGGTGAAGATCTTCGACGAGGAGACCTGCATCCGCCGGGAGATCGCCCTTATCAAAGTTCGGGCCACGGACCGTGGAAGCCGGGATGAAATTATCCAGTTGGCAAACATCTTCCGGGGCCACATCATCGACGTGGACAAGGAGTCTTTGACGGTATGGGTCTTCGGCTCCCAGAGCAAGAACGCGGCGCTGATTCAGATGCTGGAGGACTTCGGCATCCTGGAGATTGCGAAAACCGGTACTATCGCCATCGAGAGAGGGCGTAGCACGATATATGACGAGAGCAAACTGAAGGAGGAATACCAATATGGCAAGAATGTATTATGAGAAGGACTGCGACCTTGGAAAACTGGACGGGAAGAAAATCGGCGTCATCGGCTACGGCTCCCAGGGCCACGCCCACGCCCTGAACTTGAAGGAGTCCGGCTGCGACGTGTGTGTGGGGCTCCGTCAGGGCAGCAAGAACTGGGAAGCCGCCGAGAAGGCGGGCTTGAAGGTCCAGACCGTGGCGGATACCGCCAAGTGGGCGGATATTGTCATGATCCTGGTAAACGACGAAGTCCAGGCCGACGTCTATAAAAAAGACATCGCCCCCAACCTGGAGGCGGGAAATATGCTGATGTTCGCCCACGGCTTCAACATCCACTTCAAGCAGATCGTGCCCCCCGCCGGGGTGGACGTGTCCATGATCGCCCCCAAGGGCCCCGGCCACACGGTCCGCTCC
>CAJUCO010000053.1 GCA_910585245.1 uncultured Oscillibacter sp. | reverse complement strand
ATCAGGAAATTGTGCATCGGCGGGAAGATGCCGAGATTATAGGTGACGGAAGCCAACACCAAGTGGCTGTATTTGAACAGGTCTGAAATCAGGTAGCTGACGTGGGTGCTGGACACGTCGTAGAGCCGGGTGTTCGTCACGC
The DNA here is from genome assembly GCA_910585245.1 of uncultured Oscillibacter sp. Lineage (GTDB taxonomy): Bacteria > Bacillota > Clostridia > Oscillospirales > Oscillospiraceae > Oscillibacter. Next base: position 11,934 of record CAJUCO010000053.1, on the reverse strand, counting down.
CCCGGGCCGTCAGCTTGGCGGCCAGGACCTCCGCAGCGGCCTCGGTGTTTCCATACATGGAGGCGTAGACAATCATGACGCCTTTTTCCTCCGGCTCGTAGGTGGCCCAGTGGGTGTACTTGTCGATGATATAGCCCAGGTCCTTCCGCCAGATGGGACCGTGGAGGGGGCAGAGCATCTTGATGTTGTCCAGGCCCACAATGGTGGCGGCTTTGTTCAAAAGGGCCACTACCTGAGGGCCGTATTTGCCCACAATGTTGGTGTAGTAGCGCCGGGCGTCGTCGATCCACTCCCGGTCGAAATTCACCTCGTCGGCAAAGAGTTTCCCGTCCAGGGACCGGAAGGAGCCGAAGGCGTCGGCGGAGAAGAGGACGCCGTTGGTGGTGTCGAAAGAGACCATGGCCTCCGGCCAGTGGACCATGGGGGCGTAGACAAAGGCGATGGTGTGCTTGCCGAAGCACCGGGAGTCGCCCTCTTTTACCTCGTCGATCTGATTGGGGTCCAGGGCAAAGCCAAATTGGTTCAGCAGGGTCACCGCCTTGGGGGTGGTGATGATCTTCACCTTGGGCCAGCGGAGGAGGATCTCCTCAATGGAGGCGGCGTGATCCGGCTCCACGTGGTTGATAACCAGGTAGTCCAGGGGACGGCCTGCCAAAACGGCTTTGACGTTGGTGATGAACTGCCGTCCCACCGCCCAGTCGGCAGTGTCGAAGAGGACGGTCTTCTCATCCAGAAGCACATAGGCGTTGTAGGAAACGCCGTGGTACAGGGGATGGATATTCTCAAAGAGGGCCAGACGGTGCTCGTCCGCGCCTACCCAGTAGAGGTCGCCGGTGACTTGACGGTAGTTATACATAGATCTGCCTCCTTATTTTAAATCCGGGGCCGTTAAACTTCGATCTCGATGAACGCGTCCACGCTCTCGCCGCAGTGGGGACAGGTCCAGCCTTCCGGCAGGTCTTTGAACGCGGTGCCGGGTTTGACCTCGTTCTCCGGGTCGCCCACCAGCACGTCGTACTCGTGGCCGCAGCCGTTGCAGATATAGAGTTTCCGGGGCGGGGTGACCTTCTTGGGCACTTGCCGCTTCATTTTCACCATGGGCGGCGCGGGTTGCTTCTCCCCGGTGTCCAGGGCGGCGGTGAGCAGGGGCAGAATTTCCATCAGGTCCCCCACAATGCCATAGTCGCAGTTTTTGAAAATTTTCGCGTTGGGGTTTTTGTTGATCGCCACAATGCAGGAGGCGTCTTTAATGCCTTTGAGGTGCTGAATGGCCCCGGAGATACCGCAGGCAATGTAGAGATTCCCCTTGAACTTCTGGCCGGACATACCCACATAGCGGTTCAAAGGCACGTATTTCAGCGTCTCCGCCACGGGACGGCTGGAGCCCACGGCGGCCCCGGCGGCCTTGGCCAGGTTCTCAATGAGTTTCATGTTTTTCTTCTCGCCGATGCCCTGTCCGGCGGAAACCACCCGCTCCGCCTGGGTGATGGGGGTATCCAGGGGGATGCCCACGGTGAAGTCGTGGCCGTCCTTTTTCAGGTTGGAAACCAAAGCCTCCACCTTCTCCTGGGCGGAGCCGTCCTTGAAGATCTGGCGCTTCCGGGCGCCGGTCTCGGGGCCTCTTTGCTGAATGGGGGCGGCGCTGTCGGCTTTGCCCGCCTTGCCCAGGATGTGGGAGGCAATGACCACCCGCTGAATTTCGTTGGTGCCCTCATAGATGGTGGTGATTTTCGCGTCCCGGTAGAAGCGCTCCACCTCCATGCCCTTGAGGTAGCCGCAGCCGCCGAAGATTTGCAGGGCGTCGTTGGTGACTTCCAGGGCGATGTCGGAGGCGTATTGCTTTGCCATGGCGGACTCCATGCCGTAAGGCACGTGGGCCTGCTTCAGCTCGGCGGCGCTGTAGACCAAGAAACGGGCGCAGCGGAGCTTGGTGGCCATGTCGGCAATTTTGAAGGCGATGTTTTGCTGCTGGCAGATGGGACGGCCAAACTGGACCCGGTCCTTGGAGTATTCAACAGCCGCCTCATAAGCCCCCTGGGCGATGCCCAGGGCCTGGGCCGCGATGCCGATGCGTCCGCCGTCCAGGGTGGACATGGCGATTTTGAAGCCCTGACCCTCCTTGCCCAGCAGATTCTCCTTGGGAACTTTGACGTTATTGAAATTCAGCTGGCAGGTGGCAGAGGAGCGGATGCCCATTTTATCATAGTGCTCCTCGAAGGTGAAGCCCTCCCAGCCTTTTTCCACAATGAAGGCGGAGATGCCCCGGGTTCCGATGCCGGGGGTGGTGACGGCAAAGACCACATAGGTGCTGGCCTCTCCGCCGTTGGTGATGAAGATTTTTTCGCCGTTTAAGAGATAGTGGTCCCCCATGTCCTCGGCGGTGGTTTCGGTGCCGCCGGCGTCGGACCCGGCGTTGGGTTCCGTCAGGCCGAAGGCGCCGATTTTCCGCCCCGCGCACAGGTCCGGGAGGTATTTCTTCTTCTGCTCCTCGTTGCCGAAGGCGGCAATGGGATAGGTGCCCAGGGAGGTATGGGCGGAGAGGATGACCCCCGCGCCGCCGTCCACCCGGGCCAGTTCCTCCACGGCGATGGCATAGCTCAAAGCGTCGGCCCCGGCGCCCTCGTACTCCGTGCCATAGGGCAGGCCCATCAGGCCCAGTTCCCCCATCTTCTTCACCGCCTCCGTGGGGAAGCGGTTCTCCTTGTCCAGCATGAAGGCGATGGGTTTGATCTCGGTCTCCGCAAATTCCCGGACTTTTGCCCGGAGGTCCTCGTGGGCCTGGGTGGTTTGATACAGCATATGTGTGCCTCCTTTTCCCTTGATGATCGGTTGTGACATATGAGACGGATGGAACGCAGGTCCGCTAGAAAATGTCGCTAAGGGGCATTCGCCTAAGCTCGCGGTCCAGGCTGTCTTGAATGCGGCCCAGCTCCCGGCAAACGCCGCAGCCGCCCTTGGGAAAATTCTCGCACTGATATCCTTCCCGTTGACAGCGGTTCAAAAGAGGCGGCTCGCCTATGGCCTGAAAGACGTCATAGATGCTCAGCTCCTGGCAGGACCGCTTGAGAAAGTATCCGCCGCTGACGCCCCGGCGGCTCTCCACAATGCCGGAGGACAAAAGCCGGTTCAGCAATTTCAGGGTGATGGCTTTTTGCATATGCTCCTGCCGGGCCACGGCGGCGGCGGAAAGCTGCCCATCCTGGTGCAGCGCCCGGAGTATGCGCAGGGCATAATCCATCTCTCTTGTAACCAGCAAAAGACCACCTCGATCTATATAAATACACGAAAATTAAAGAAGCAGGCGGCACAACGCCCTGTATCATAGAATACATTTTTTGTTAATTATATCAGAATGGTCAAAAATGTCAATGTCTCCGTGAATAGAAGTGGGGAAATTGGTGGATATACCAAAAAGCCCCAGGTGGTTTCAGCGAAACCGCCTGGGGCTTTTGGGATTTTCGGGGGCTCAACGCCGCCGGAGGCGGGCGGCCCGGAGAACGTTTTTTAAAAGACAGACACGGGTCATGGGACCGACTCCACCGGGAACCGGCGTGAGAAAGGACGCCACAGCCTCCACCGTAGAGGCGTCCACATCGCCGGTGAGCTTGCCGTCTGGGAGGCGGTTTATGGCCACGTCCACCACCGTGGCCCCGGGCTTGACCATATCCGCGGTTACGAGACCGGGCCGGCCCACAGCGGAGATCAGAACGTCCGCCTGCCGGGTGAGGGCGGAGAGGTTCTTTGTCCGGGAGTGGCAGAGGGTGACGGTGCCGTCCCGGCCGGTGAGCAGTTGGGCCAGAGGGCGGCCCACCAGGTGACTGCGGCCGATGACGGCGCAATACCGTCCCCGGAGGGGAACCTCATAGGCGTCCAGCAATTCCAGAATTCCGGCGGGAGTGCAGGGGAGAAACCGAGGCTCTCCCAGGGCAAGAAGCCCCACGTTTAAAGGGTGGAAACAGTCCACGTCCTTCTCCGGGGAGACGGCGTGGAGAACGGGCCGGGGGTCCAGCCCTCCGGGCAGGGGGAGTTGAACCAGTATGCCGTCCACGTCACTGTCCTGATTCAGGCGCGCTAACAGGAACAATAGGTCCTCCTGGCGGACATCCGCCGGGAGACGGTGGGTCTGGGTGCGGATTCCGCATTGGGCGCAATCTTGCTCCTTGCCCCGGACATAGACCTGAGAGGCGGGGTCCTCCCCCGCCAGCACCACCGCCAGGGCGGGGGACCGGGGAAGGGCGGCGGCCTCCGCCCGAATGTGCTCTTTGAGCTTGGCGGCCAGGGCCGCGCCGTCAAGTTTGACTGCCATCATTGTCTCCTTCCGCTGGGGAGGCGGGGGCTTCCTCCGCTTTGGTTGCTTCCGGGGAGGGAGGCGGCACATCTTCCCCGGTTCCGGCGGCCTCTTCCTGAGGGGCTTTGGCGGATAGACCGTTTACCAGCAGATCCTCCGGCGTGTGCTTTTTGAATTTGAGCTCATAGAACAGCACCAGGGCGGCGATGACCGCCAAAAGCGCGCTTAAAGCCTGGGAGACTCGGATGGGCTGGCCGAAGAGGGTCCAGTCGAAGAGATACAAACTGTCGGTTCTAAGGCCCTCAATCCAGGTGCGGCCCAAACCGTACCAGAGAAAGTAGAACCAGGTGTTCTCCCCGTCGAACCGGCGGCCCTTGGAGACCACAAAGAGAATCAACAACAACCCCACCAGATTCCACAAACTCTCATAGAAGAAGGTGGGATGGACGTCCACATATTGGTAGGCGCTGACCCACACCCGCATTCGCCAAGGCAGGTCCGTCAGGCCGCCGAAGGCCTCCCGGTTGATGAAATTGGCCCAGCGGCCGATGATTTGCCCCAGGAGCAGACCCATGACGGCCAGGTCCGTCATGGCGCCGAATTTCAGCTTTTTCAGCCGGGTGAAGAAGAAGACCACCAGCGCCCCGGCGATGACGGTGCCGTATATGGCGATGCCCCCGTCCCAGATGGCGACGATCCGGCTCCAGTCCAGGGCGCCGCTGGCGTCCCGGTAGAGATCCAGGTAGAAAAGAACGTAGTAAATGCGGGAGCCCAGGATGCAGCAGGGCACCGCCCAAAAGACGAAGTCCAGCACATGGTCCTCCGTCAGGCCATAGCGCTTGGCCTGTTTCATGCAAAGCAGCAGCCCCGCCAAAAAGCCCAGGGCCAGGATGATGCCGTACCAGTAGACGCCATGGCCCACGTGGATGGCCACCGGGTCCGGGTTGAAGGACCAGTCCCCGAAGAGTCCGGGAAAGCTGATGGGCATATTTTTCAGCGCGGTCAGTTCAGGAGCAGACATATCAAGCCTCCTTGGGGACGATTTCGCTAAGGGCGGCCTGTTCCTCCGTGACGTTTTCCTTCAGGAAGTCCAGCACGTCCTCCTGGGTGATGGAATCGAAGACCTGGGGGAAAAGGAAGGGATCGTAGCCGCCAAACTGTCCCTCGGTGAGGGAGACGGCGATGTTCTCAAAGGAGTCCAGACCCCGGAGATTGGAACCGAAGTTGGCCCGGACCGTCCGCTGGAAGAAGTCCGCGTCCACGCCCTGGCGGATCAGCCGGTCCGCCTCCTTTTGAATCTCGGCGGCCACGGTCCGGGGTTCCTTGCTCTCGCCGCCGGCGTAGAGATAGGCAACGCCGGGCATCAGCTCGAAAGCGCCGCCGAAGCTGGAGTTGACAAGGCCCTGGCTGTAAAGCCGCTGATACAGGGGGCTGGACTCGCCCAAAAGCAGGTCGCAGGCCAGATCACCCAGCACCATGCGGCGGAGGCGGTCCTCCCCCTCCCGGGTGGGGCGGCACTTATAGGCCCACAGGAACTGGGGACTGGAGACCTCCATGGCGAGGCGGGTCTCTCGCTGGGCCACGGTCTCCGGCTCGTGGCCGTAGTCCCTGGGAATCGCGGGGCCGCCCTCTTTGGGCAGTATCCGGCGGGCGAGACCGGCGACTTGAACGGGGTCCACATTGCCCACCACCGTCAAAATCATGTTGGACGGGGTGTAGAAGGCCCTGTGGCAGTCGTAGAGGGTCTCCGCCGTGATGTGGGAGATGCTCTCCACGGTCCCGGCGATGGAGGTTCGGGAGGTGTGGACACGGTAGAGGGCCCGGAGCATCCGAACGTAAAGCTGCCAGTCGGGGTTGTCCTCGATCATGCGGATCTCCTGGCCGATGATGCCTTGTTCCTTGGCCACGCTCTCCTCTGTGAAGTAGGGGATGGAGACAAAGGACAGCAGGATCTCCAGATTTTCGTCGAAGTGGTCTGTGGAGTCAAAGTAGTAGCCGGTCATGGCATTGGAGGTGAAGGCGTTGGGTTCCGCGCCGTTTTTGGCCAGTTCTTGAAGGGCGTTGCCCTCTTTGGTGTCGAACATCTTGTGCTCAAGATAGTGGGCGATACCGGCGGGGGTTTCCACCCACTGGCCGTTTAACTGAAAACGGGTATCCATGCCGCCGTACCGGGTGGCGAAGAAGGCGTATTTTTTCACATGGTCCGGCTTGGGGACCACGCGGATTTCCAGGCCGTTGGGCAGGGTTTCCCGGTAGACGGTCTCTCCCAGGCACTCATACAAGACGGGTTTCATGCCTCCGCCTCCTTTCCCTCCAGGAAGTATACGGTGTCCAGTTTCACGGTGCTCATGGCGTTGAAAATGCGCTCCGGGGTGGCGGAACGGACCTGAGCCGCCAGCTCCTCCGGAGACTCGTTCTGGCCGGTGGCGGTTTGGCCCAAATAGAAGTTCTCCAGTTTCCCCTGAGAGTCGCCCATGGAGGCGTAGGCGTTCAAAAGGGTGCTCCGGGCGGCCTCCAGCTCCCAGGGCTCCAGGTTGCCCTTTTGGACGGCCTCCAGCTGGGCAAGGATTTCGTCCATGGCCTTTTGCCGGTTTTCAAACTCAATGCCGGAGGAGACGGTGATAAGGCCCTTTTGCCGGTGGAAGAGGGAGGAGGCGTAGTAGCAGAGGGACAGCTTCTCCCGGACGTTTAAAAAGAGTTTGGAGTTGCTGCTACCGCCAAAGAGGGTGTTGCCCAGAAGCAGGGCGGCGGTGTCGCCGCTTTCACAGGCAAAACCCATACCCAATTTCCCCTGGGTGACGTCCAGGCGCTCGGTGAGGAAGCGGGGCTCCTGGGACGGGACATGAAGGGACGATTCCGGCGGGGCGGACACCTTGGAGCGGGGCAGGTCCGCCAGGGCGGAGCGGAGGGCGTTCTCCACCCGGTTTTGCGGCGCGCTGCCGCTATAGAAAATCTCCAGCCGGGAGGAGGCGATCAGCTGCTGATAGGCGCTGTAGAGGAGTTGAGGGTGGAGGGCGGCGGTGATTTGCTCGTTGCCAAGACGGGGCACCCCGTAAGGCTCCCCGGCGCACATCTCCTGAAGAAGGCGGCTGTCGGCATAGGCCCGTTTGTCGTTCAATATGCTGCGAATGGCGTCGATGAGGTTGGTTTTCTCATTTTCAAAATACTCCTCCAGGAACAGGCCGTCCCGGGTGACGGGGTGGCAAACCAGCTCCCCCAGCAGGGCGGCGGCGGGCTCCAGAAGACGCTCGCCGCCAGGGGCAAAGCGGTCGTCGATGAGGCTGGCTACAAAGCCCACGCACTGGGTTTCGCCCTTTTTCCGAATGGTGGCGTCGATGCGGGCGCCATAGAGCTTGTCCAAACGCCGGGAGAGGGCCCCCATGTCCGGACAGGAGACGGTGCCCCGCCGGAGGATGGCGGAGAGGAGGGCGTTGGCGGAGGCGGTCTCCCACTGGAGGGGGACGACGAATTGAGCGGAGAGGAGGCTTGTCTTGAATTTTTTCGCCGGCAGATACGTGAGGAACACGCCGCTGGCGAGTTGGGTTCTTGTCACAAAGTTCAGCTCCTTTTGTGGAATCGTGGAGTCGGAATCTGGTCCCAAAAAAGACCGGAGTTATCACGTATACCCAAGTATATACTGAAAAGGGCGGGATTGCAAGACTGACATATTTCCCGCCCGCCGGTCATAGGTTGTCCCAGAGGTGAGTGGATATGAAACAAAAGAGCGGCAAAATTCTCCGGCGGATGGAGGCGGCCCTTCTGGCGGCGGGGACGCTGTGGGTGGCCGGGGTCACTGCGGGAAGCGACACCGCGGCGGCGGCGGCCAAGGCCCTGGCGGCAGCCCTGCCGGAGCGGGCCTTGCGCTGGGAGTTAGGGGATTTGCGCTTGGACGGCGGACTGTCCCCGGCGGCGGCGCTGGCCATTGGGGAGTCGGCGCTGCTGCTGGCGGCCCGGGAGGACGTGGCGGCGTTTCAATCTCTGGAGCGGCAGGAGCCGCCGGAGGAGGACGGAGAGACCCGGGCCCCCGTGGTGATGCCGGTGGAGGAGACGCCGGTGGAACCGGCGGCCCCCCTGGCGGCGGACAACGGCGTCCCCGCCAAGACTCTGATCCCCACAGACCCCAGCGGTTACACCGTCTGCGGGCGGGTGTACATCAGCAATTCCACCGGCCATGAGCTGTCCGTCCCGGAGGTGCAAGCGCCCTTTGCGGCGGCCCTGGGGGAGGAGGGACCGCAGGTTCTGATTCTCCACACCCACGGAAGCGAGGCCTATACCCCGGCTCCCGGCACGGAAATTGTCTGGTCCGGGGACTACCGGACCACAGATTACCGTTATAACGTGGTGAAGGTGGGGGACGAGATGGCGGAGGTCCTGGGGGAGGCGGGGATCTCCGTCCTCCATGACCGGACGCTGTACGACTACCCCAACTACACCGGGTCCTATGACCGGGCGCTGGTCTCCATACGGAAGTATCTGGAACAGTATCCCTCCATTCGCTTTGTTCTGGACGTCCACCGGGACGCCATTGAAGACGGGCAGGGGAACCAGTACAAGGCGGTTTCAGAGGTGGAGGGGGTGGGAGTTCCGGCCCAGATGTCCCTGGTGATGGGCAGCGACGGCAGCGGCTTGGAGCACCCCAACTGGCTGGAGAACCTGCGGCTGGCGGCGGCGGTGCAGCAGGACATATTGGAGCATTATCCCACGTTGATGCGGCCGGTGCTGTTGCGAAACTCCCGCTATAACCAGCACGCCACCACCGGGTCGCTGCTTTTGGAGGTGGGGGCCGCGGGAAATTCCCCGGAGGAGGCCGTCTTGGCGGGGCGGCTCTTCGCGGAGCGTCTGGCGGCGGTGCTGCAAGAGAAGGGAGAAGGCGCGGGACATTCGAAAAGTGGGGAAAACGGGGAGGCGGCTTCTTAAAAAGCCGCCTTCAGGCTGTCGAAAAAGGATTTTCGCCAACCTGAGCAAGGTTTTCAGACCTTTCAAAAGGTCTGAAAACCTTCTGATTCAAAACGAGAGAAACCCCTGATGGGTTTCTCTCGTAGCGCTTTTCCTTTCCGCTCCCTTTTAAACATTTTAAACAGCACTTTTTTGACAAGCTGGGGGCGGCTTCTCAAAAAGCCGCATCCCACGGCTGTGGAAACATTGTTTCAACGGCCCGGGGGCTGGATTTTTTTCTGTCGGGACTTGCGTTTATGTTGAGGCCTGCCCTATAATAGCGGTATCGTTTGCTTCTATAAGGGAGGGTTTGGCATGAAGGCGATTACCGCAAATCCGGAGACCATCCGGGAAGTTTTTTCCAAAAAGTACATCATTCCCGATTTCCAGCGGCCATACTCCTGGGACAATGCTCCCTGTGAAAAGCTGTGGGAGGATATCATCGACTTTTGCGAGCAGAAGGAGACCCGGGAGGGGAGCAGAGAGGATAGCTATTTTCTGGGCAACATTGTGATCAACCCTGCCTCCGGGGCGCCCCACGAGGCCTGGGAGGTGGTGGACGGCCAGCAGCGCCTGACGACGCTTTTGCTGCTGATTAAAGCGCTCCATCATCGGGCGGGCACCGTGGTGGCTCTGGAGAGATGCCTGCGGGTGGAGGATGCGCTGACCACCGCCTTTACGGATGAACTCCGTGTGAATTCCCAGGTTATCAGCGAGGACCGGTTCCACCTCCAGGCCATCATTCTGGGGGACGCGGAGAAGGTGCCCAAGTGCCCGCTTAGTGAGAATTACAAGCTGTTCGGCGAAAAGATCGACCAGTGGTGGCAGACGAAGGGACAGACGGCGGCGGCGCTGAATCATCTGATTCTCACGCTCTTGGACAGCGTGGTGCTTTTGCCCATTCACTGCGGTTCGGAGGATGACGCCCTGACCATTTTTGAGACCATCAACAACCGGGGAATGTCGCTTTCTGACGCGGACATCTTCAAGGCCAAGCTCTATCACAATATACCCAAAGAGGCCCAGGCCGCGTTTATCGAGGACTGGAACGCCCTGGAAAACCACGACTGGCTCTTTCGCCTGCTGATGCACATCTTGCGGGCGCAGCAAAATGACAGCAGCAAGGAGATCGGCCTGCGGGCCTTCTTTACTGCGAAGAAGGGGACTTTGGGGGACTATGCCGCCATTATGCGGAGCCTGAAAATAATCTACGCCATTGACTCCGCCTGGTACGGAAGCCACGAGATCTTTGCCCTGTGGCAGATTATGGAGACATATCCCAACTACTACTGGAATTTCCCCCTGTTTGTGTTTCTCCACAAATATGGGACCTTTGACGAGACGGCATGGGAATTCGCGTTACCAGAAGCGCGTATGCCGGAGTTTCTGGAGCTGCTCCACGCCACGGTGCAGTATTTCTTTATCAAGGGTCTTGTGTATAACTCCGTCAACGCGGTGCGGGACACCATCTATCGGGTGTGCGCCGATATTGAGATGGAACGGGATTATTTGGCCAACTACAGCGGCAACATTGAAGGGGGAGACAAAGTGGCCTTTGCCGCCGCCATAGAGACAGACCGGCTGCGGCGCTACCAGCGGGGGCTTGTGCTGCTTTGCGCCTATCTGAATCCCAATCAGAAAAAGCTGGACTTTGCTCAATTTCTGGACGGCAAGTATGACATCGAGCATATTTTGCCCCGGCAGTGGAACCACTACGACGGATGGACAGACACGCTTTGGGAAGAGCAGATCAACCTGCTGGGCAATCTGATGCCCCTGGGAAAGGCGCTGAATATCAAGGCGAAGAACGAGTTTTTTGCCCGGAAGAAGATCGAGTACCAAAAATCCAAGGTTCAGGACGCCTTAGACCTGCTGGCCCTGCCGGAGTGGACGCCGGAAACGCTAGGGGCAAAGCAGGAGGAAAAGGTCCAACGCTTGCTGGATTACTTCCAGATCACGCCATAGGGTGTTTTAGTACTTCCAAGCGGAAAAGCCGGAAATCATGCAAAGAGACGAAGACCGGGGCGTTTCGCCGGTTCGTCTTTGCGGGTGTGTTTTTTCAATTGCGTAGCTGCCTGTCTGGGAATTCCTGGACAGGCCGCTTTTTGTAATTTTTTCCGCCGCGCATGAAACCGCCGAAACCAGAGACCCTAAAACCACCCAATGATTTGAACGCAAAAGGAGTGAGCCCATTTGGAAACGGGAATCCATAACACCTCCGAGATCGGGCGGCTGAAAAAGGTCCTGCTCCACCGCCCGGGGCAGGAGTTAGAGAACCTGATGCCGGAGTATCTGGAGCGGCTGCTGTTCGACGACATTCCCTATCTTAGAGAGGCGCAAAAGGAGCACGACGCCTTTGCCGACTGTCTCCGCCAGCAGGGCGTGGAGGTGGTCTACCTCACGGATCTGGTGGTCCATTCCATCACCAGCGACGAGGTCCGCAAGGAGCTGGTGATCCAGTTTTTGAACGAGGCGGGCATCAAGGACAAGAGAAGCCGGGTGCTTCTGGGAGAGTATCTGGGGAAGATGCCGGACAAGCAGATGGTCTCCACTATGATGGCAGGCGTCCGGAAAAGTCAGCTGCAAGGGGAAAGCGAGAAGCTCTCGGACATTCTCTCTGCCGCCGGGGACGGGTATCCCTTCGTGGTGGACCCCATGCCCAACCTCTATTTTACCCGGGACCCCTTCGCCACCATCGGCACCGGCGTGTC
>CAJUCO010000052.1 GCA_910585245.1 uncultured Oscillibacter sp. | reverse complement strand
GCCCGTGGTGGGCCAGCTCCGTGATGTCGAAGAGGTCCGCCGTCAGGCGGCTCATCAGCTGGCCGGTGCGGTTTTTGTCGTAGTAGTTGAAGCTCAGCTCCTGCATATGGTGAAAGAGGTCGTGGCGGATGTCCGCCTCCACCAGAACGCCGAAGGTGTGCCCCCAGTAGCAGATGACGTAAGTCAGCGCCGCCCGGAGGGCGAAGGCGGCGAAGACCACCCCCATCACGGCGAAAAAGGTTTTGTAGGCGCTTTGGGGCAACAGCTCGTACATACACCACCGGGACACGGCGGGAAAGGCCAGGTCGATCAGGGAGATGAGCAGGGCGCAGCCCATGTCCAGAAGAAAGAGCTTCCGGTGAGGCCGGAAGTACGAGAGGAAAATACCCAGCGTCGATGTATTTTGAAAGTCCTTGGCCGTCATAGGGAGCGCCTCCTGATTCAAACCGCGTCTTGCGAAATCTCCGTGCCGCCGTCCAAACCGGCGGCCGTCTCGCATTATAGCACAAACCCTCCGCCCATGCAAGGACCCATCCTCTCCCGGGAAAAAGTCCATTGGCGCGTTTTTAAAAAGGACCGTGACGCAGGGGCCGCCCCCTTTTCCCTTCCTCCGGACAGGACGCCGCCCCCGAAATGGGAACGCCACCTTCTCAAAAGGGCGTCTTTTCGCCTCTTAGCTCCTTAAGCTCCACCTGCCGCTCCGCCAGTTCCCAGCCCAGGGGCCGCCCCGGCCCCTCCCCCGGGGCGAAGAACCGCCGGGACTTCTTGTCAAAGTCCAGCCGCTGGTGGATTCCGGAGCCAAAGTCCCGGTTTTTCAGCGTCATCAAAAGCGGCGACGGCCCCTCCGCCGTCTGCCGGACCGTGAGGAAAAACACGTTGTCCGCCCGGTTGGTGATGTCTCCGCTGCCGTGGACGTCGTCCGCCGTCACCTCCCCTGCCTGGCCGGAGGCGCTTTTCCGGGGGTGGACCACCAGGTGGATGTGAACGTGCTGGCGCTTGGCAAAGGCGGACAGGGCCTGGGTAAACCGGGACTGTTCCCGGTAAAAGTCCCGGTCCCCGGCCCTGTCAAAGTCCACCGCCATAATGTTGTCCACCAAAAACACGTCCGCGCCATAGCGCATTTTGGCGTAGGCGAACTGGCTCAAAACCGCCTCCGGGTCGTGGCGGGTGTTCCGCTCCAGGTCGAAGAGCCAAAACCGCTCCCGCATCCACCGGGAGATCTTCTCCTCCGCCTGGGGGTCCACCGTGGGCAGCCGCTTTCCCGTCAGGGGGTCCTCCCGGTATTGGATGTGGTCCGGCCCCGCCGCCTGGAGATAGGTCCACTCCCGGAACTGGGCCTTGTCCAGCTCCCCGGAGTAGGCGCAAACCCGGTGTCCCTGGTCCACCGCCCCCAGCAGCAGCCAGCTTAAAAGCGTGCTCTTGCCGATGCCCCGCTTCCCGGTCCAGACGCTGAGCTCCCCGGCGAAAAAACCCCCGATGCTCTTATCCAGCCGCTGGAAGCCGGAGAGGGTCCGGGGCACCCTGGTCAGGTCCCGGGCCTCCACCGCCGCAAGGTCCAAAATGCCGTAGGCAGGCAGCTCCTCCGCCCCGGAGAGGATGTTCAAAAGCTGGCTGTGGCCAAAGGCGTCCACATAGTCCGCCAGGGTCTTGCAGCCCCGAAAGCCCCCGTCCCCAATGACGTACAAACAGCAGGCGGAAAGCCTGGGGGCCAGCTCCTTCACCAGCCGCTCCCGGGCGATGGCGTTGGGTGTGACGATCACCACATAGGGAAAGCAGGCAAAAAAGGGCCTGCACTTTAAAACCGCGTCAAACTCCACCCCGGTCCCCAGGCACACGGCGTTAAGCTCTATGGCGGAGACCTCCGCCGCGTTGTCGCAAAACCACAGCCCCTGGGGAAGCTCCGGGTCCAAAAACCGCTCCTCAAACAGCAAATACTCCCCCGCCAGCCTCACCGCCTTTTCAAATTCCATCGTATCCTCCCTCTTCGCAAACGCCGCCCTCCGGCTCCTCGTCCTCCCAGCGGCGGCCGTTCAGCCAGGAGGCCGGATAGGGGATGTACCGCCCCCCGTCCCTCTGCCAGTCCCGGGAGTGTTTTTGCCGCTCCAGGGCCTCCCCCATCCGGCGGCACAGGCCTATGTCCGGCCCCAGCCGCTTCCAGGCCCGGCGGGCCGCGTCCTTCCCCCGCTTCTTGGGATAGGCCTTCCAGAACCGGGCGAAATACACCGCCGTCCCCTGGGGGATGGAGGAGGATGGTTCTTCTCTGGTTTTCTTAGTAGTAGTCCCCCCGCCTTTGCCTACACCGTCCCCGCCGGTTTGAGGGGAGGGGTCCGCGTCTTTGCGGGGGCCCTCCTCCTCCGGCTCTCTCCGGCAAAAAATCCGGCGCTGGACGATGTCTCCCTTGTCCCCATACCGCCGGATGAATTGTACGCGCACGTGCTCCCGCCCCGCCAGGGCGGACAAAAGCCTGGTCACCGTGGCCTCGCTGCAACCGAGAATCTCCGTAAAGGCCCGGTTGCTGGCGTAGCAATAGCCCTCCGTCCGGCTGAGGCGGTAGATCTCGCCGTAGAGCAGCTTCGCCGTGGCGGGAATCCCGGCGTCATAGAGCACGGCGGCGGGAATCAGGGCGAACTGCCCGCCCTTGTTCCGCTGGTGCAAAAAAGTTCCCTCCCTTCCTCCGGCGTCGGCCCCGTCTTCCGGCTCCGCCGCCTGAAGCAGTCCTCATTTTTAAGACCCGCTCTAAGGAACCGCCCCCGCCGCCAAAGAGTGCACCCCGCCGTGCAACCGCCGGAGAAAAAATCCAAATCTCCCCCCTACACCGGCGCAGGAGCCGTCTTAGCAAGCCTCTCCACCCCCTGCCCCGGTCCCCCGGCAAAGGCAAAGGCCCGTTCCGAAACCGGAACGGGCCCCAGAGTGTCGAAAAACCGTAAAAACCATCCCCGACGGGAAGGAAGAGAGTTACGAGAGGAACCCAGGAAGGGTTCCTTTCGTTTTCAATCATAAGTTTTCAAAACATTTTCAAAGGTTTTGAAAACTTGCTCAGGCTGGCAAAAATACTTTTTTGACAGCCTGAGGCCCGTTCCGGTTTCGGAACGGGCCCTTGTCTTGGATTCACTCCACTCTCTCATAGGACTGCTCGAAGGCAGACCTGGGGATGATGTACGCGTTTTGGTGGTCGTCCTCCTGGCAAACCAGCCAGTCCCCCATCTCGCCCAGGCGCCAGTCTCCCCACACAAGAACCTCCAACCGGCAGTTCAACGGGGCGGCCCAAACGCGGGGGGCGTCCTTGGCCACG
The DNA here is from genome assembly GCA_910585245.1 of uncultured Oscillibacter sp. GTDB lineage: Bacteria > Bacillota > Clostridia > Oscillospirales > Oscillospiraceae > Oscillibacter. The sequence goes on along the minus strand of CAJUCO010000052.1, from coordinate 10,143 downwards.
CACTTTTTTGCGTGGGAAGCCAGGTCCACCGCCTCCTTTTTCCCGGCATGGTACACCTTCGGCTGCCACAGCAGCTCTTTGTCCACGGGGAGCTCCTCCTCCGTCAGCTCGTAATTTTGCCGCAGCTCCTCTTCCGTGATCGGGGCGGTCTCGTGCTTTGCGTCGATGAGAATATAGAGCTCCGGGGCGGCCTTTTGGATGATGTCCCCCTCCGGCGTGCGGAGAAGAATCTCCGTCCCCTCTGAAAAGAGGTCCATGGCCCGCACATAGCCCGCAAGGGCCTTTTTCTTGTGGTAAAGCGCCGCCTTCTCCTTGCAAAACTCCTCCGCCCGGGAGGGCTCGTACTCCTCCGCCCGGGGGGCAAGCCGCTTGAGGGGGGTGCGGAAATAATCGGTCAGCCGCTGGAAAATCAGTTCCCCGGCGGTATAGAGCAGATTCCCGTCCGGGCAGTTTTTCTCCAGCAGCGCCAGCGGCAGCCGCCCCGCGGCCTTGGTCCGGTCGCCGCCGCCGTCGTCCCCCATGTCCCGGACCAGCCAGTGCACCAGCTCATCCGCCCGGTCCCTTCGCCTGCAACAGCGGACGGAAACCTTGATACACCGCTCTCTTTCCAGCAGGCAATAGGCCACGCACACGGACAGCTCGTGAACATCCATCATCATGTCGCTGACGATGCCCAGCATATACGGCTCGGAGGTGTTCACCGGAGCCAGGGCAAAATGATACTCCGGGTGGTAGCGCAGATTCATAAACGCGCTGCCCGCAATCCGGAAATCGTTCAGGGCCAGGTCCGCGCTCTGGAGCAGGAGAACGATGTCCCAATCGAACCGCAAAGCGTCCAGCATCTCCCGGTCCAGCTTCTCGGCGCCCTTGAACTTCTGGGTGTCCATGTACAGCCCGTAGTACAGCGCGGTGGACAGCAAACGGTCCTCAATGGGGAATCCGGCCTTTTTCAGCATGAGCCATATCACGGTGACACAGGCGCTGCAGTCCGTGCGCACCTTGCAAAGCTCCGGCAAAACCTCTCCCATGTCCAGCTCGTGGTGGTCAATGACCGCAAGCGTCCGGTGCGGCAGGGGGGAGACATTGCGCTGTCCGGCCCGGCAGTCCACCGTAATCAAAAGCTCCGCCTCATCCTCCGTCCTCCGCACATATTCCAGGGGGATGCTCAGTTTTTCCGTCATCAACAGCAGGTTGTTTTTCGTCACCTTCCGCCCGCCGCTGTACACCAGCCGGGGGGACTTCCCCCTGCTCTGCAGATATTTCAGCAGCGCATAGCCGCTGGCGATGGCGTCCGCGTCCGGGTCGTCATGGCATTGGATGACAATATCTTCATAGCGCAGGAAATCCTCTAACGTCATCAAACCGTACCTCCTCCAAAACTTTTGGCGCCGTCTCAAACAACGCCGTCTCCCTTTATTTACAACCGCCAAAAGGGCTCTCCCTCTATTATCTTCAGCGGCTGATCCCTCCCATTATATCCGCTGCCCCCTCTTTTTTCAATACACACTTTTCAAGTTTGGAAAATAGTACAATTCCATCGCAAACAGCAAACCGGGGAACCGGGCGAGCAGCGGCGAAAGCGTCCCGCCCGGACAGCAGCTGCCGGACGGGACGCTCTTTACTTCAGCATGACTCCTCCACCCACTCATTCAACTCATTTTTTGACCGGGAACCTTTTTGCGGGCAGTATTTTGTAAGCACCCGCGGCACGAAACGGAGAAACAAAGCAGCGGAAACCAGGCTGGCCACAACATCGCAAAAGGGTTCGGCGGCAAAGGCGGCGGCCGCGGCGAACAGCATCGGAAACAGTAAAATTCCGCTTAGAAACAGGCTCTTGCGCAAGAGCGAACAAAACAGGGCAAACCGCACCATTCCCAAGGCGGTGAACATATCCACGCACATCCACTGGACAGCCATGCACAGCGCGCCCGCCGTGTAGAGCCCGATATATCCCACGGTTCGGGACAGGATCTCGCGGTCCTTTGAAAAGAGCAGGACGAACTTTGGCGCCAACAGCTTTGTGGCCATCAGCATCAGGGCGGCAAAAAAGAAGCACAGGAGGAACACGCCCCATAGCGCCTGTTTTACCCGCGCCCGGTCTCCGGCTCCCAAATTGAAGCTGACCACGCCCTGACAGCCCAGGGTAATGCCGCTCATGGGCATGGCGAGCAGCAGTATATAGCTTTGGACAATGGTGGCGCAGGTAATCAGGACGTCGCCTTCCTCCGGCCCGCCAAAGCGTTGAAGGGCCGTGTTGAGAAGAATCAGGATAACGCTGTCCAGAGCGTAGGTCAGAAACGGAGACAGTCCCAGGGACAGGATTCTCCTGCACAGCGCCGGCTGAAGCCGTCTCCAGCTCAGAGGCGCCGGCAGATCCGGTATCCGCAGGCAGAACAGGGCAAACGCGCAGGCCACGCCCTGAGAGAGGACCGTGGCCCAGGCCGCTCCGGAAACACCAAGGCCCATAGAAAAAATAAACACCGGGTCCAGGATGATGTTCAGCGCCGCGCCCAGCACCACCGTGCCCATCCCCAGGCCGGAACGGCCCTGGGCAATCAGGAAGCTGTTCAAGCCGCCGGAGAGCAGCGCAAAGGCGGTCCCGGCGATGTAGACCGTTATGTAATCCAACGCGTACGGGAATGTGTCCGCGCTGGCTCCAAACCACCAGAGAAACCGGCGGCGGAGAAGAAAGAAAAGAACGCTTAATCCCACTGCCAGGGCAAGCAGCAGCCGGAAACAGTTTGCAAGGATACTTCCGGCCGCTTCTTTGTCCCCCGCCCCCAGCTTCATGGCCATCAGGGGCGTGCCGCCCAGGCCCACCAGCAAGGAAAACGAGGACAGCAGCGTAATGATTGGCCCGCATACGCCCACTCCGGCCAGCGCCAGGCTGCCAATATCCGGAATGTGTCCGATGAACATCCGGTCAACGATGCTGTAGAGTACGTTGATCAACTGGGCCAGCATGGTGGGTATCGCTAAACGGAGCAGAAGCCCGGGCATAGGGTCCCGCCCCAGATCGTTTTTCCTTCGCAAAGAAACCATCTCCCTTGGGATAATCTCGCTTGCGTCATTATACGCATTCGACTGGAAAAGTCAAGATGTGATTTGGGGGATTGCCTTGCGGAAATTCCGGCGGCAGCCTGCCGCTGCATATCGCTTGTAACATGGGCGTAGATGTTCCGCAACGCCATCCCGCCTTGCTTCCGGCAAGGACATTTTTTGTTTTGGCCAGGCCCTTGTCATCGTAGCCAATGGCCACACGGCCCTCCCAGCATTCGTCCTCTCTCAGTCGAACAGTCCCCTCGCCGTTTTTGCGCTTTCTTCCCATGGTTTCAACTCCTCCCCAAAAATGTCTGTCAGAAAATCGCCCACCACTTCCGAGGCCCGCTTCCACACGGTGGTGTGGGTGGCCAGCGTGAACGCCGCTCCGGTGTGGCCAAGGATACCTGACAAGGTTTTCACATCCACGCCCGATGCCAGAAGCAGCAAAGGTGTGCCCTTTTGGAAATTCTGAATCCCAAAGGTGAGGAGCAGCTGGAAAAAATCCGGGAAATCCTGCTGTCCAGGCGGAAGTTTTATCAGAAGATCATGGATATCCGCGCTACGCCCTTTTTCTTCGCCATTCCCCCCCTAACCCGCCCTAGAATACGGGTCTGTTTTATCATCCTATCCGGAACCTGTATATAGGGGAAGTTTCGTCAACCAAGGTGATTACGTCTGCCTTGGGGCTCAGATATTCCAGTGGATTTCCTTCTCATGTTTCATGGAAAGCAGCTTCTATGGAAAGAGAAAGGTTTTTGTCGACGAAACGGAAAGGCTGTGTTATATTAATACCGCAGGCATAAAATTTCCCGCCGGATAGATAAACACTGTTCATTCATATGGGGATTTTTATAAATTTATAAAAAAGAGGGCGTTTCTATGGAGATTATGGCTTTTGTAGAAAAACATATGAATGAAAAAACCCCATTATTTTATCTATACGCATTTTTTACAATGGCGGCTACTTTTATCATAATCGTTCACACGCCGTTTTCAAACAAAATGCCTCCCTGGGGGGAACACTTGATTTGGCGGATTCTCTGGGTCGGATCACAGATGCTTATTATTTACATCTGGTTCTATTACGCCCCCATTGTTCGCAAGGATTTCATGCGCCTGAAAGGGGCGTTTCCCGGCAAAGGATACCGCGCTTTGTACATCTCCCTCCGCCGCTGGCTTTATCAGTTCCAGCTGAAAGGCAGCGGGAAAAATGGAATTTTTAAAGTTATATATACCGTCCTTTGGTCCATCTTCTTCCTGTCGTCAGTCATATTTTTAATGGGGTATCTTGATCCTATGAACGACCCTTTGACACCGGAAGGCACGATTCTCTATTTTTTTCTCATTACCGTGGTGATCACTTTGAATTTCTCAAGTTACTATATCTGCATTATGTTTGTCTATTTTCTTATGCGCTTGTACAGGGAGGCCGGCAGAAACGGCTTGGAGTATGTGGAAGAACTTCCGTCCGTAACCCACGGTTTCCAGCTCTTACTGAACATCGCCAATACGATCTATCTCTATTTTTTAATGGACTCTTTTCTCAGCACGGTTTCTTTCTTCGCCTTGTGGAAGCTTACGCCGAAGGAAGGGCTTACAGGTGAACACTATTGGATGTTTGTCCGTCCAGACTTTTTATATTTGGTGCTGTTTCTGATTATATGCGGCCTTGGAACCTGGGTTTTTATTGTACTGGTTTCGCGAGCCTATCTGCGGCGTCTGCATCATGAGTGGGTCTATCAGTCATCCCTAGCTCTGCGAAAAACGTACCGAACCGCCTCCGGCGGTCCAAAAGAACAGGCGGTTATTGACAAAGAGCGTTTATACCAGGATAAGATATCCATAAGCGGCTGGGATATGCTCATTTCTCTGGCAGCCCTTGCCGCGAATCTGTTTACAGCCTGGAGTATTTTTGCCGGCATTATATGAGCAGCGGGATAGGACAAACCACATCCATCCCCCCTCTTACGCAATAGAAATGATTCAAACATAAAGGCCCCGCGCCGCCATATGGACAGCGTGGGACCAATCCCATTACCATTTGCTCAGGATTTCCATACATCTCCGCAAAAGCGCCTCAGTGTCAGGGCGGCTCCCAGTCCTGCCACCAATGTGAGGCAACTGCCAGCGGTAAAATCTGCCCATATGATTCCGGCCGGTACCTTATACTTATAAATGCGGCGCCCTCCGCGTGGTACGGGACATACCGCCCTTGTGCTGTTCATCTGTAAAATATACTCTATCAAATATTGCGCCGCTATAAACAACGAAATAGCGCCTTGTAACCAGAGGCTTTATTCGGTATAATGGAGTAAATTGCCGAAACAAGGAGGGAATCACGATGTCGCCAGAAGAAAAAGCCCGTCTTGTAATAGACCAGAAGCTGACACAGTCCGGCTGGGTGATTCAGGACATAAAACACCTGAACCTGTCCTCTGCCACAGGCGTTGCTGTGCGGGAGTTCCCAACCAGCACAGGCGAGGTGGACTATGCCCTTTTCATTGACGGAACCCTCGCGGGTATTGTGGAGGCAAAGCGGACAGAAAGCGGAGAAAAAATCACCACGGTGGAGGATCAGTCCGCACGTTACGCCGGAAGCAAATTCAAGTGGATTAAGGGCGATACCGCCATCCGCTTTGCCTACGAAGCGACGGACAAGCTGACCCGGTTCACGGATTATCACGACCTGAAATACTGCTCCCGGAGCGTCTTCTCGTTTCACCGCCCGGAAACTTTGAGGGCGCTGTTAAGTGCGCCCGATACCATCCGCAACAACATGAAGCATTTTCCGCCCTTTGACACCACCGGCTTTCGTGACTGTCAGATTCGTGCCATCAGTAAGCTGGACCGCTCTTTTGCCGAAAACAAACCAAGAGCGCTGGTGCAGATGGCCACCGGAGCAGGAAAGACCTTTACCGCTATCACCGCCGCTTACCGCCTTTTGAAATTCGGAAAAATGAACCGTATTTTATTCCTGGTGGACACCAAAAGCCTGGGGGAACAGGCGGAGCGGGAATTTCTGGCCTACATTCCCAACGATGACCCCAGACCGTTTTCCGATATCTACGGCGTGTACCGCCTGAAATCCTCCCGGATGCCGGCCAATACGCAAATTTATATCAGCACCATTCAGCGGATGTACTCCATCCTGAAGGGTGAGGATCTGGACGAGTCCGCGGAGGAGGCTCTTTTCAGCGAGTCTGTGACCGCCGGCGGCAAAGCGCCGAAGGAAGTGGTCTACAACGAAAACTATCCGCCGGAATTTTTTGACTGCATCATCGTGGACGAGTGCCACCGCTCCATTTACAATGTCTGGAGCCAGGTGCTGGAGTATTTCGACGCGTTTATGATTGGCCTGACCGCCACGCCGGACAAGCGCACCTTTGCCTTTTTTCATCAAAACGTGGTCAGCGAGTACTCCAGAGAGCAGGCCATCATTGACGGGGTCAACGTGGGGGAGGACATTTTCCTCATTGAGACAGAAGTGGGACAGCACGGCGGATACATCGTAAAGCAGCAAATCGAATACCGGAACCGCCTGTCCCGGGAGAAGCGCTGGAAACAGATGGACGAGGACGTCAGCTATGTGCCCTCCCGTCTTGACCGGGATATTGTCAACCCCAGCCAGATACGGGCTGTGATTCGGGCTTTCAAAGAAAACCTCTATACAACGCTGTTTCCCCGCCGTGAAGAAGTCCCCAAAACGCTGATCTTTGCCAAGGCCGACAGCCACGCGGACGACATCATCCAGATCGTCCGGGAGGAATTTGGCGAGGGCAATGAGTTCTGTAAGAAAATCACCTACTCCGCTGAAAATCCGGAGGCGCTGCTCTCTTCGTTCCGCAACGAATATAATCCCCGCATTGCCGTCACTGTGGACATGATCGCCACTGGGACGGATGTGAAACCCATCGAGTGCCTGATTTTCATGCGGGATGTGAGGAGCAAGAACTATTTCGAGCAAATGAAGGGCCGGGGTACCCGGACGCTGAGCAAGGATGATCTACAAAAGGTGACGCCCTCCGCCACAGAGAACAAGGACCACTTTGTCATTGTGGACGCGGTGGGCGTCACCAAATCCAAGAAGTCGGACACCCGCGCCTTGGAACGCAAGCCCTCCGTCTCCCTGAAAGAGCTGATGATGAACGTGGCCTTGGGCGCGCGGGATGAGAACACCCTCACATCCCTGGCCAGCCGGATGATTCGTCTAAACGCGCAAATGACGCCCTGGGAGCGGAGGAAATTCCAGGAGATCACCGGGGCCTCCGCCGGACAGACGGCCCAGGCCCTGCTGGACGCCTTTGACCCGGACGTGATTGCGGCCCGGGCGGGTGTCTCCCTGCCGGAGGACAGCGAACCTACTCCGGACCGGCAGGCTTTGCTGGATGCTGCTCAGCGGGACCTTGTCACCACTGCCGCCGCTCCCTTCCACAGTCCGGAGGTGCGGGACTATATCGAAAATGTCCGCCGGAATCATGAACAGCTCATTGATAATATCAATCTTGACACGGTGCTGTTCGCCGGGTATGACGTCAGCCAGGAAGAGGCCGCCGAGCGGACAATCAAGACGTTCCGGGAATTTATTCAGGAAAACCGGGACGAGATCACGGCCTTGCGGATCATCTATGACCAGCGGTACAAGGACCGGCCCATGGCGATTGCCCAACTCAAGGCGCTGCATGAAAAGCTGAAAGCGAAGGGCGCCACCAAGGAGCGGCTGTGGAACTGTTACGCCATCCGGCAGCCGGACAAGGTGAAGCGAAACACGGCGGTGCAGCTGGCCGATCTTGTCTCCCTGATTCGCTTCGAGCTGGGTGCGTTGGAGACTCTGGCCCCCTTTGCCGAGCGGGTCAATTACAATTTCCAGCAGTGGTCTTTCCGCCGCAACGCTGGGGCCGTCCACTTCACCGACGAGCAGATGGAGTGGTTGCGGCTGATCAAAGACCATATCGCCGCCTCCCTCAGCATGGTGCCGGAGGACCTGAACCTCAGCCCCTTCGACCGCAAGGGCGGCCTGGGGCGGTTCTATGAATTGTTCGGGGAGGAGTATGAGGAGATTTTGATGGAATTGAATGTAAATTTAGTAGCGTAAAGGAGAATAGAAATGGGACTTTATGATGGGATTAAAGATGTTGCGAAAGTTATGCAGCAAGCCGACAATATTGATCTTTATCGTCAATTACTAGATTTGAGTGCTCAAGCACTTGATTTACAGGCGGAAATAAGCCGATTGAAAGAAGAAAATGAAGAATTGAAAAAGAAACAGGATATATCGGGAAAAGTTGTTCGCCATTTGGAACCTTATGTGACTATAAGGGATGAAGAACCGGCCTTGTGTTATTGCTCTCACTGCTGGGATATTGCGAATCAGCTAATTCAGCTTGATTGTAATGATTATAACGGAACTTTTGAGTGCCCTCATTGCCATATGAAAGGGACCTATGATAAGGAACGCAAAACCGCTGCGGATAAAAAGTTTTTTGATGCAATGGATTCCACTGCTTTGTCGCCTCACAGTAGCTACATGGACTTTTGAAGCCCTAATAGACGCTTTGATTGAATTGAATGTGGAGTTGGTGGCGTAAAGGAGGACATACCAATGACTTTTTTCGATATGATTAGTTTTGCTAAACTTTTTTCGCAAGTTGCGAGCGGTAATATGACAATGTCCGATATAGAAATGGAAGCGGCAACTAGAGTATTGAAAGAATTAGGCGATAATGCACCAAACTGGAATCCTATGCAGAAGGAACTTTATAAATCCATGGTTGATGCCGCAAAAGAAAGTTCCAGAGGGCGAAAAAATGGATAGCTGGACTGAATATGCCTTGGGTCAATTATTGTCATTTGAACAGCCTACTGCGTATATTGTCGAGTCCACAGACTATGACAACAATTATAAAACTCCGGTTTTAACTGCGGGCAAAACCTTTATTCTTGGCTATACAAATGAGGAACAAGGTATATATGACGTACTGCCTGTAATTATCTTTGATGATTTCACTACGGCAAGTCAATATGTAAATTTTAAGTTCAAAGTAAAGTCATCTGCGATGAAAATTCTAACGACTAACACTGATTTGGTACTGCCCAAATTTATCTTTTATAGAATGCAGATTATTAAATTTGATGCCAGCACACATAAACGGTACTGGATACAGCACTATTCCAAAATAAAAGTTAAGATTCCGCCTCTTGCAACACAAGAGCGCATCGTTTCCCGCATTGAGGAACTGTTCTCCCAGCTGGACGCCGGCGTGGCTGAGCTGAGAACGGCAAAGGAAAGGCTGAAGGTGTACCGGCAGGCGGTGCTGAAAGAGGCGTTTGAGGGAGTTCTGACAGCCTCGGAGAAGTTCGGGACGGCTCTGCTCAGCAACTATATTGAAAAACCACGATATGGTACATCAAAAAAATGTGATTATGCTCACAGTGAAAAGAGTGTGGATGTTTATCGCATTCCCAATATAGACTATGCAACCGGCCATATAAGTCATGAGGACATTAAATACTCAGAATTCTCCAACGATGAATTGGAGCAGATAAAATTGGAGCATGGAGATATTCTGATAATCCGTTCAAATGGTAGTGGGTCTTTAGTTGGAAGAGCCGCACTTATTAGGGAGAATGATACAAAAGGAACTTTTGCAGGATATTTGATGCGTTTACGGATAAAAGATAAATCTTCGCTTGTGCCAGAGTTTTTGCTTTATTATCTGCAATCGCATGAGGCACGAATCTACATTGAAAATAAAGCTAAATCAACAAGTGGCGTACACAATATTAACTCGTCAGAGATTTCCGGCTTAAAGATTCCTATATTTCGAGCAGAGGATCAGTGGAGTATCGTGACTGCTATTGAATCCCGTTTATCTGTCTGCGACAACATTGAAAAAACGGTAGACACGGCTCTGCGACAGGCGGAAGCCCTGCGGCAGAGTATTTTAAAGAAAGCGTTTGAAGGGGGACTATGACCATGCCTGACCAAACCTCCACCATCATCTCCAAAGTCTGGGGGATGTGCAACCCCCTGCGGGACAACGGCGTGTCCTACGGCGACTATCTGGAGCAGCTTACATACCTGATCTTCCTGAAAATGTCGGA
>CAJUCO010000051.1 GCA_910585245.1 uncultured Oscillibacter sp. | reverse complement strand
AGGCGCTGGCCGGGGCGGTGACCACGGCGGTGTACTCCATGGCCCCCCGGCGGCTGAGGTTTTCCACAATCTGGGCAACGGACCCGGCCTTCTGCCCAATGGCCACATAGATGCACACCACGCCTTTTCCCTTTTGGTTCAAGATGGCGTCCAGGGCAATGGCGGTCTTTCCCGTCTGGCGGTCGCCGATGATCAGCTCCCGCTGGCCCCGGCCGATGGGGAACATGGAGTCGATGGCCAAAAGCCCCGTCTCCATGGGGGCGTTCACGCTCTGGCGGTCCAGAATGCCGGGGGCCGGCGTCTCAATGGGCCGGTGGGCGTCGGCCAGGATTTTGCCCTTGCCGTCCACGGGGACGCCCAGGGCGTCCACCACCCGGCCCAAAAACCCCTCTCCCACCGGCATACCGGCGGTTTTCAGCGTCCGGCGGACCATGCTGCCGGCAAAGACCTCCTCGCCGCTTCCAAAGAGGATGCAGCTCACGCCGTCTCTTCGCAAGTCCTGAACCATGCCCTTGACCCCGGAGTGAAAGAGCAAAATCTCCCCGTACTGGGCGTGGTCCAGCCCCTTGACGGTGGCAATCTCCCCGTCCACCGCCGTCACCTCGCCGATTTCCTCGGGATTGACCGCCACGGTCCAGTCCTCCACCGCCTGACGCATCAGGGGCAAAATGTCGTTGGACCCGCTCTCCAGTCCCCGGACGTAGTCCCGGAACTGCCGCACCCGTCCCTCCATGGTCCAGTCGTACATATCCGCCCCCACCTGAAGGCGGAACCCCTGCTTTAAAGCCGGGTCCTCCTCCCATTGCAGGGGGACTTTCCGCTTGTACTTGCCGGCCAGGAACTTCTCAAACCGCCGGAGCTGTTCCTCCGTGGGCCTCACGGCGCTGCGAAGTTCCGCCTTCAGGCCGCCTCTAGTGGTCCTCATGGGCGCCTCCTCCCTCCGCCAGGTCCAGGAACTGGTCGAAAAGGTCCGTGTCGGCCTTCACCGTCAGCTTCCTCACCGCCTCCACCGTCAGCTCCCGGAGCTCCCGCTGGGAGTCCCGGAGAATCTGCTCCCGGCTGCTGGCGGCGGCCTCCTTGGCCTTGGCCACGATCTGCTTCGCCTGGGCCATCTGCTCCTCCACGGACTGCTGAACCGCCGCCTGGGCCTTGACCCGGGCCTGGTGGATCTCCGCCTCCGCCCCGTCCAGTTTGGCCTGGTAGGCGGCTTTCAGCTCCTCCGCCTCCCGGAGCTTTCCGGCGGCCTGATGCTCCAAATCCCGGTAATAGGCCTCCCGCTGTTCCATAAACCGCTTCACCGGCTTGTAGAGCAGGAAGTACAGCCCGCCGGTGAGTATGGCCAGATTCATCCAGTGCAGCAAAATCTGCTGCCAGTCAACATTCAGGGGGATATTCACAACTTCCACCTGCCTTACAACACGAAGATGATGAGGATGACCACCAGCAGCGCGTAGATAATGGCGGTCTCAATGAAGACCAGACCCAACATCAGCATGGTCCGAATTTTGCCCTCGGCCTCCGGCTGGCGGCCCAGGCTCTCCACCGCCTTGCCGGTGGCGATGCCCATACCCAGGCCGCCGCCCAGGGCCGCCAGGCCGATAGCCAGGGCGGAGGCGACGGTCTTTCCCCCGCTCTCCGTCTCCTCCTGGGCGGTGGGCTCCACCCCCACCTCCTCCGCCGCCAGGGCGGGCACGGCCAGCGTCAGAGCCAGCACCAGCGCCAGGGCCATCATCCACAGCCTTTTCATCCACTTGTTCATCACTAAAATCCTCCCGTTTCGTTCGTTTTCAATCCCTTGCCGCCGCTCAGGCGGGCCGCTTCTCCTTTTGCGCCGGGGGCTCGGACACCTCGCCGTAATACAGCGCCGTCAGCATGGTCAAGACATAGGTCTGAATCAGCGCGTGAAGCAGGGTAAACAGCACCCCCACCACCACCGGCAGCACAAAGCTCAAATTCACGTAATAGTACACCAGCTCCGTCACCAGCAGCCCGCTGAGCAGCGCGCCAAAAAGCCGGAAGCTCATGGAGATGGGCAGGGAAAACTCTTTCAGCGTCTTCCCCACGCCCCGGATTCCGTTGACGGCCACGCCGCCGGAGAGGATCACCAGATAGGAGAAGGTCCCCATGGCAATGGCGGCGTTCACGTCGGACAGCGGGGCGGGGAGGGTGATGGGGTGTCCATGGACCGTGACGGCCTGAAGTCCCAGCAGCTCGAACAGCGTCCCCACGAATATGTACGCCCCGGCGGCGAAGATGTAGGCCCCCAAAAAGCCCCAGCGATGGGGACTGCTGCCCCTCGCCATGCCGCTGAACAGGCCCACCGCTTCCTCCAGCAGCATCTGAAACCGCCCCGGCACGTACCGGAACCTGGGGATTAGAAAGACGCGGATACAAGCGGCGGCCACCAGCAAAAGAAGCGTCACCGCAAAGGCGGAAATCAGCCCCGGATTCACCTCCTTCATCCCCAGAAGGCCGATCCGGTTCACGTCGTGGAGCACGGCGTCCCGCATCGCCTCCTTCACAGTCTCCGTCCGGCCGGGAGACCCGGCCAGCACGGCGCCAGATAGCAGCGCCAAAACCACCGCCAGCCACAGCGCCAGGCCCTTTTTGTGTTCTCTCATCCGGCATCCCTTCTCTCCATCGGCTCGCCGCGGCCAAGGCCGGGGACGCGGCGGCAAAATCGCTACGGTTTGATTATAGTAACTCCTGGAAAAAAGTCAAGACTTCCAGAGGCGAAAACGCCTGCGCGCTCCACTTTTTCCGCCGCTTCCTTAACGGCTTCTTTATGCGGGCGCGAAAAAACGCCCGGGCTTCTCCCTTGAGAGGGAGCCGTCCGGGCGTCCGGTCTCCCGGCGCTCAGCGGGGCAGGTAGATCTGGGTGTAAATGCCAATCCAGTGGAGGGCCGCCCCCGCCAGAACGAAGACGTGCCAGACACAGTGGCTGTACTTCCGCTTCCCGGCAAAGGGGATCATCCCCAGGGTATAGGCCAGCCCCCCCGCGAAGATAAACCACAGCAGCGTCCGGCTCTGGAGATACATCCGGGGCAAAAACACCAACCCGCTCCAGCCAATGAGAAAGTACAGCGTGAAATGCAGCGCCCGCCAGCGGCCGGGGCCAAAGGCCATCACCAGCGCCACCCCGGAGAGAATCACCGCCCACTGGACGCAAAAGAGGAACATCCCCAGCGTGCCCCCCAGGTACAGCAGCAAAATGGGAGCGAAGGTGCCGCCGATGAGCAGATAGATGGACGTATAGTCAAACCGGCGGAGCACCCGCTTGCCCCTGGACCCGGCGGGCATGGCGTGGTAGACGCAGCTCATCAGCATCATCACCACCATGCTGACTCCATAGACGAAGGTGGCCAGCCGCTCCATGGCCCCGCCGGACCGGACCAGCAGCAGCCCCAGGGCCGCCGCTGCCCCCAGGGCCCCCAGGCCGTGGCTCACGGCGTTGAACACCTCCTCCCCCACCGTCAGGCGGGGGGGCTCGTTCCGGGCCCGCACCTTTGCCCTTCGAACCGCCCGCAGGCGGAGCCGCTGCAATTCCTGTTTTGTCAAAACGGCCTCCATGACGCTCCTCCTCAGCTTGCGCTGTTAACATCGCATAATATAGTTTCTAAAATCATATTACACGATCTAAGGTTGGATTGCAAGTAGTTTTTGCAAAATATTTTCAATCTATCCCCATCCACAGGATTTTCCCACAAGCCGGTGGGAAACTCTTTGGATAAATTCCTGAGCGTTTCACATCTCTTCCGGCCCTTTCCACCCATAGGACTCCCCGGTCCCGCCGGCGCGGCGGAGCGGGGGGCTCTTTTTCTCGTTGCATCCGGGGGAAAACCATGTTATACTATACCGAGATTTTGCTTTTGAGGGGAGAGCTTCCTGTATGTCTATTCAGAGAAAGAGCATCGGTCTTTGCATCGTCTTGTCCATCGTCACCTGTGGGATTTACAGTCTCTACTGGCTGTACACCATGGCGGAAGATCTAAACACGGTAACGGCCCGCCCCGACGGTCCGTCCGGCGGGATGGTGCTGCTGCTGACCATCGTCACCTGCAACATCTACGGTCTCTATTGGCTCTATCGCGCCGGAGACGGCCTGGACTGCCAGCGGTCGGAGCAGGGCCAGCTGCCGGGTCATCTGGGAATCCTCTATCTGCTGCTGGCGCTTTTCGGGTTCACCATCGTCTCCTACGCTCTGCTGCAATCCGAGCTCAACGGGTATGCGGCGTCATAAAGCGTTTCCGGCCGGCGCGGGCTTTCTTTGCGCCGGCCTTTTCTATGGCTATGTGCTGATCCCCTTGGGTTTTCGGGCGCCCTGTCTTTTCCGGCGGGTCACGGGGTTGCGCTGCCCCGGATGCGGCATTACGGACCTGTGCCTGGGGCTGCTCCACGGGCGCTTCCTTCCCGGCTGTAACTGGGGCCTGACGGCGGCGGCGCCCTGGATTCTTTTCCTGCTGTGGCTCCAGCGGCGGCGCCCCAAGGCCGCCGGAGTTCTGGCCTGGGTGCTGGCGGTTTTTCTTTTGATCTGGGGGGTCTTGCGGAACCTGTGGGGAATGTAAGAAAAACACCTTTTTGACAGCCTGAGGCCGGACCGGGCGGTCCGGCTTTTCGGTTCTCACTTTTGCGCTTCCCCCTCCAGCTCCGCCATGCTCCGCTTAAACTGGACGGCGAACATGGACGCCGTGGCGCACACCGCCAGGAAATCCGCCACCGGCTCCGCCAGGAAGACGGCGAAGGCCTTGTCGGCGAAAAAGTGCGGCAGGATGTAGATGAGGGGAATCAGCAGAATGATCTTCCGCAGCACCGCCAGAAACAGGGACGTCTTGGCGTTCCCCAGAGCCACGAAGGTCTGCTGGCAGGCGATCTGGACGCCGAAGAGGCAGGTGGCCCCCATATAGACCCGCAGGGCCCTGGCGGCGTACTCCACCAACTCCGGGTTGTTGTTGAAAATCTGCACGAACACCCGGGGGAACAGCTGCACCAGCGCCCAGAGAACCGCCGCATAAACCACGCAGGATTTCAGCAGGCAGCGAAAAGCCTCCTTCACCCGTCCGGCGTTTCGCGCGCCGAAGTTATAGCTGACGATGGGTTGGGCCCCCTGGCTCAGGCCGTGGAGGGGCATCATGGCGAACTGCATCATGCTGGTCAGCACCGTCATGGCCCCCACTGCCAAATCCCCGCCGTATTTCAGCAGGGAGGAGTTGAAGCACACGGCAATGAGGCTTTCCGTGGACTGCATGATGAAGGGGGAGAGGCCCAGGGCCAGACAGGGCAAAAACACCTTGGGTTGAAGCCGGAGGTCCGCCCTCCGCAAGCGCCACTTGGTCCTCGGCCCGGTGAGGAAGCGGAGCACCCACGCGGCGGAAACCGCCTGGGAGAGGATGGTGGCCAGGGCCGCCCCCCGGACGCCCAGCCCCAGCCCGAAGATGAATATGGGGTCCAGCAGCGTGTTCAGCCCCGCGCCGATGAGGACGGTTTTCATGCTGACAGTGGTAAAGCCCTGGGCGGTAATGTAGGCGTTCATGCCCAGGGTCACCTGGACGAACAGGGTGCCCAGGGAGTAGATTTTCATATAGTCCAGGGCATAGCCAACGGTGTTTTCGCTGGCCCCGAAGGTCAGCAGCAAGGGTTCGGCAAAGCTCTGAAACACCGCCGTCAGCACGGCGGCGATGACCACCAGCAGGGTGAAGCTGTTGCCCATGATTCTCTGAGACCCCTCCGGATTCCCCCGCCCCTCCTGAATGGAGGCCCGGGGCGCACCGCCCATGCCCACCAGGGCGGCAAAGGCGGAGATGATCATAATCACCGGCAGGCAGACCCCCACGCCGGTGAGGGCCAGGGCCCCCACGGTGTCCACAGGCCTCATGTGGCCGATGTAGACCCGGTCCACCAGATTGTACAACATATTCACAATCTGAGAGGTGATGGTGGGCAGGGCCAGGGAGAACAGCAGCCTGCTCACCTTTCCGCTGCCCAGGTCCACGGTTTTTTGACTCATGACAAACGCTCCTTTTCCAGTTTCTCCGTCTCCTCCAGCACCCGCTCCAAAAGGCGCAAAAAGACGGTCTGTTCCTCCTCCGTCAGCCCCGCCAGCAGCCGCCGCCCGCAGGCGGCCTGAAGGGCCTGGGCCTCCCGGGCCAGAGGCCCGCCCTGCCCGGTGATTTCCAGGTGAACCACCCGCCGGTCCTCCCCGTCGGCCCTCCGGGCCAGAAGGCCCCGGCCCGCCAGAACCTCCACCGCCTGGGACACCTGGGACTTGGCCAATCCCCGCAGCTCCGTCACGTCCCGGGCGGTGTCCTGGCCGGGGTGGTTGGCCAGGAAGAGGAGCACGTGGATCTCCCGCATGGAAAGGCCCGTCCGCTCCAAAAGGGGGAGGAACTGCCGGTCGTAGTATTTTAAAAACCTCCGGGGCAGGCGGGTGAGCTGGGCAACGGTAATCATGGCCCCGGCCTCCTTTGTTCTTTTCAAAACTGTTCTTTTTGGAACTATTGGAGTATAGCACGCCGCCGCACCCCTGTCAAGGGGCGGCCCTCCCGTTTGAAAACGTGCCGCAGGAGCGGGGCCCCGGCGAAAGCCGGGGCCCCAATCTCTTATCGCATCAGTCCGCACACCAGATCGGTGTAGCCGGAGGGGTCCTCCAGAGGCAAGCCCGCAATCAGCAGCGCCTGGTTATACAGCAAGGTGGCGTAGGTCCTGGCCTTCTCCGGGTCCGCCTCCACGGCGGCCTCCAGCGCCTGGAAGACCGGGTGCTCCACGTTCAGCTCCAGGATGCGCTCCGCCTGAATGGACGCGTCGGGCTGGACGGCCTGGAAATACTTCTCCATCTCAAAGCTCAGCCCCTCCCCGGCGGTGAGGCAGACCGGGTGGGATTTCAGACGGGCGCTGGCCTTGACCTCCTTGACGGCTTCTCCCAGGGCCTCTTTCACAAAGTCGAAGGTCCCCTTGTGGGCCTGGGCCTCCTCCTCGGCCTTTTTCTCCGCCCCCTCTTCGATCTCCTGGTCCAAAACGGAGCGGAACTCCTTATCCTTGTAGGCCCGGAGGGTCTGGGCGCAGAACTCGTCCACCTCCTCGGTGAAGTAGAGAATCTCCGTTCCCGCGTCCCGCAGGCCCTCGGTCTGGGGGAGCTTGTCCAGCTTGTCCACCGTCTCCCCGGCGGCGAAGTAGATATACTTTTGGTCCTCCTTCATCCGGGAGACGTACTCGTCCAGGGTGACGGGCTTTTTCTCCGTGGAGGAGTAGAACAGCAGCAGGTCCTGAAGCAGGTCCTTGTGGCGGCCGTACTCGTTCACCACGCCGTACTTCAGCTGGCGGCCGAAGTTCTTCCAGAACGTCTTGGAATAGCCCTCCCGGTCCTCCGCGAGGAACTTGGTCAAATCCGCCTTGATCTTCTTTTCCAGGTTCCCGGCGATGACCTTCAGCTGCCGGTCGTGCTGGAGAAGCTCCCGGGAGATGTTCAGGCTCAAATCCGGGGAGTCCACCACGCCCCGGACGAACCGGAAGTGCTCCGGCACCAGGTCCGGGCACTTCTCCATAATCAGCACGCCGCTGGAATAGAGCTGGAGGCCCCGCTCATACTCCTTGGTGTAATAGTCAAAGGGCGTGGTCCCGGGGACAAAGAGCAGGGCCTTGTAGGTGACGCTGCCCTCCACGGACACGGGAACCACCCGCTGGGGGTCGGCGTAGTCGTGGAACTTGTCCCGGTAGAACTTGTGGTACTCCTCCTCCGTCACCTCGCTTTTGGCCCGCTGCCAGATGGGCACCATGGAGTTTAGGGTCTCCACCTCCGTATAGGTCTCGTACTCCGGCCGGTCCTCCGGGGAGTCCTCCTTCTTCCGGGTCTTGGACACCTCCATGCGGATGGGGAAGCGGATGTAGTCGGAGTACTTCCGCACCAGCTCCTGGAGCTTCCAGTTTTCCAGGAACTCGCCGTACCGCTCCTCCTCCGTGTCGGCTTTGATGTGCATTATGATGTCGGTGCCCACGGTTTCCCGCCGGCACTCCGTCACGGTGTACCCGTCGGCCCCGGAGGACTGCCACTGATAGGCGCACTCCGCCCCGTATTTTCTCGTCACCACGGTGATGTGGTCCGCCACCATGAAGGCGGAGTAGAATCCCACGCCGAACTGGCCGATGACGCCGGTGTCCTTGGCGTCGTCCCCGATTTCCCGCTTGAACTGATAGGAGCCGGAGGAGGCGATGACGCCCAGGTTGTTCTCCAGGTCCGCCCTGTCCATGCCCACGCCGTTGTCCGAGACGGTGAGGGTCCGCGCTTCTTTGTCCACGGTGATCTCAATTTGGAAATCCCCCCGGTCCATGCCCACGGCGGCGTCGGTGAGAGCCTGGTAGCAGAGCTTGTCGCAGGCGTCGCTGGCGTTGGAGATGATCTCCCGGAGGAAGATCTCCTTGTGGGTGTAAATGGAGTTGATCATCAGATCCAAAAGCCGTTTGGACTCCGCCTTGAATTGCTTTTTTGCCATGATGTTGGAAACCCTTCCTTCTGTTCATTTTTTTACAACTTTAAAATATAGCACAGCTCCTGTGGAAAATAAATGACCATTTTGTAAATTTCCGCCCAAAGCGGTTGTTTGTCCCGGCGGTTGCGAGTAGAATGGAGGAGATTCCAAAAATCACGGGACCGGCAAAGGAGTTCGACTATGGGCATCTTCCAGAGAATGGGCGGCGCGATGGCCCGCTTTATGTACGGGCGCAACGGGTGGGACCAGCTGAATCAGGCGCTGTTCCGGGGGTATCTGGCGCTGTGGGCCGGGGAACTGGTGTTCTTCTTTTTGAAAAAGGGGCTGCCCGTCCGGATTCTGGAGGGCGTGCTGACCTTTTTAATGGTGGTGATTTTGTTCCGCGCCTTTTCCAAAAACCTCTCCCGGCGGCGGATGGAAAACCAGAAATGGGTGAACTGGTATTGCGGCGTGAAAAACCGCAGCGCCGGGGCCCGGGCCCGCCACGCCGACAAGCAGCACAAGTATTTCACCTGCAAACAGTGCAAGACCATCTGCCGGGTCCCGGCGGGGAAGGGGAAAATTGTGATCACCTGCCCCAAGTGCGGGGCGGAGATCAACGCGAAGACCTGAAAAAAGACCGGAGGATGCAAGTCCTTCGGTCTTTTCTATGCTCTTGGAAAGTGCCGGCGCTCATTTGAGACACCGCAAATATAGTCCATACTGACATTGTAGTACTTCGCCAAGATAATCACGCTGTCCAGAGGGATTCGAGTTCTGCCAAGTTCATAATCCGAGTAGGTTTTTTGTCCCACATGAAGCAGCTCCGCGACGAATGTCTGGGTCAAATCCCGGTCCTCCCGCAAAGCGCGTATTCGTTCAGAGCACCGCATCCCCTCACCTCGTATACAGCATATCCGAGAGGAAATAACTCTATTGACAAATAGAGTTATAAACTCTATAATATGCGCAAGAGGTGATATTATGGCCGAATTTTGCCTGGACTGCTGGAACCGCATGAACCACGCCCATTGGACCGAGCGGGACTACGTTCTGTCCAACGGGCGGGACCTCTGCGAGGGTTGTGGGAAGTTCTGCCGGGTGGTAGAGGGAGAACGTACCTTAAAGTTCCTCTATAACCTGCGGCACCGGAAGAAGAAGTAAAGCGCGGCGGTTTCAAAACCGCCGCGTTTCCCTATCCCAGGGCCACATCCAGCACCATCATGATCAAAAAGCCCCCCACAAAGCCGCAGGTTCCCGCACGGCTGTGGGCCTGGGGCACCAACTCCTCTACCACCACGTACAGCATCGCCCCGGCGGCAAAGCTCAAAAGCCAGGGCATCACGGGGTGGGCCCAGGCGGCGATCAGCACCACCAGGATGCCGAACACCGGCTCCACCGCCCCGGAGAGCATCCCGCCGGTAAAGGCCCGCAAAGGCCCCCGGCCCTCCTGGCGCAGGGGCAGGGCCACCGCCGCCCCCTCCGGGAAGTTCTGAATGCCGATGCCAAGGGCCAGCGCCACGGCCCCGGCGGCCCCCTCTCCCGCCGCCGCCAGGGCGAAGGCCAACCCCACCGCCATGCCCTCCGGCACGTTATGTAGGGTGATGGCCGTCATGAGAAGGGTGTTTTGCCGCCAGGCGTCGTTGACCTCTTTCTCCCGCCGCAAATGGGGTAACAGGGCGTCCAGCGCCGCCAGAAACACCACCCCCAGCAGCATCCCCGCCGCCGCCGGAAGCCAGCCGGGGACCGCTCCCTCCTCCTCCGCCTGGGCAATGGCGGGCAGCAGCAAGCTCCACACGGAGGCCGCCGTCATCACCCCGGCGGCAAACCCCAGCATCGCCTTTTGAAACCGGGGCTTCGGCTCCCCGGAGAGAAAAAACACCATGGCGGCGCCCAGGGTGGTCATCAAAAAGGTGAAACCCGTGCCCAGGGCGGCCCAGCCAAGAGACCGCAGCATACACATCAACGCCTTTATCTTGATTCGCGCGGCCCCGAGTCCCGGTCCGCCCGTATGCCAGTATAAGCGGAGAGGTCCAAACTGGTGCTTGCCTTCCCCCGCCGGACGTGCTATACTGGCTTTAACCGGATACAGGGCGAAGGGCCTCATATAAGCCCGCTAAATGGCGCGGGCGTTTCTACGAAGCCGCCGAAGGCTTCTCTATGGGTGTCTGTACGGAAGGGGGTCTCCCTGCCGCGCAGGCGTCCTTTTTGTGTTTGTACCGGCAAATTGGAAAAGGGGTTGTCTGTATGTCCGTTACCATTTTAAAAGGCACGGTGGTCTCTGCCCCCGCCCTGGGGCGGCTGGACGTGACGGAGGGGGGCTATCTTGTGGCGGAGGCGGGCAGAATCGCCGGGGTCTTCCCCGCTTTGCCGGGGCAATACGCCGGGGCGGCGGTGGAGGACTATGGGGACGCGCTGATCCTGCAGTCCTTCGCGGACCTCCACCTCCACGCTCCCCAGTACCCCATGCTGGGCATGGGCATGGATTTGCCGCTTCTGGAGTGGCTAAACACCTATACCTTCCCCACCGAGGCCCGGTTCGCAGACCCGGACTACGCCCGGGAGATCTACCGCAAGCTGGCCCGGGAGCTCATTGAAAACGGCACCACCCGGGTGTGTATGTTCTCCTCCCTCCACCGGGAGGCCACGCTGATTTTGATGGAGGAGCTGGAAAAGGCCGGGGTCACCGGGTACGTGGGGAAGGTGAACATGGACCAAAACGGCATCCCGTCCCTTCAGGAGGAGACGGCGGTGTCCAAGCGGGAGACCCTCCTCTGGCTGGAGCAGTCCCGGCGGTTCCGGCACGTCAAGCCCATCCTCACCCCCCGGTTCACCCCCTCCTGCACGGACGAGCTGATGGTGTTTCTCGGCGAGCTTGCGGTGGAGCGGGGCCTTCCCATCCAGTCCCACCTGTCGGAGAACTGGAGGGAGCTGCAGTGGGTGAAGGAGCTCCACCCCGGTTGCGACCGGTATTGGGAGACCTACGCGAAATACAGCCTCTGGAACAGCCGGACCCTCATGGCCCATTGCGTCTGGTCCGACCAGCAGGAGCGGGAGGCCATGGCCAAAGCCGGGGTGACGGCGGTCCACTGTCCCGACTCCAACCAGAATCTCTGCTCCGGCGTGGCCCCGGTGCGGGTCATGCTGAAAGAGGGGATGCAGGTGGCCCTTGGCAGCGACATCGCCGGGGGGGACCACCTCTCCATGTTCGACGTGATCGCCGCCTCCATCCGGGCCTCCAAGGCCCGGAGAATTCTGGACAACTGGGGGACGGACTTTCTCACCGTGGCGGAGGGGTGGTATCTGGGCACCTCCGCCGGGGCGGCGTTTTTTGGGCAGCGGCCGGGATTCGCCCCGGGAAACCGCCTCCACGCCGTGGTGCTGGAGGACGGGGACCTTCCCCAACCCCATCCCCTGACGGCGGCGGAGCGGCTGGAGCGGGCCGTCTACCGGCGCCAGAGGGGCGCGATCAAAGCCGTGTGGAGCGAGGGCAGGAAGGTCTTTTCCGCCGGTTGAACGAAAAACGAGAGAAACCCCTGATGGGTTTCTCTCGTAGCTCTTTTCCTTTCCGCCCCATGTTAGACGGCACTTTTTCAACAGCCTGACGCCTGACGGCTTTTCCGTCAGGCGTCTTCCTATACTCTTCAGGGAAAACAGCGGAAAGGGGGCCTCACTCCTCCTCCGTCTGCATGGCGCTTCCGCCCAGGCCGAAGTCCTCCTCCGCGCTGCCGGTGTCCCGGCGGAGCATATGCTCCATCACCCGGATGTCCGAGTCCACGTCCATGGCCTCCGCCTGATAGAGCTCGTCCAGCTGGTGCTCGAAGCCCCGGACGATGGAATCCATGGTGTCCTCAATCCGCTGCTTGGCCTGGCGGAGGTTCTCCCCCTCCACCCCGGCGGATTCAAACTGGGCGTACGAGTCCAGCAGCTTCTGGGTGGTGGGCAGGTAGTAGTTCAAGAAGGTGCCGATGCGCTCTTTCTTCCTGGGGTCCTCCTCCACGGCCTTGAAGATCTTGGCGGCGATGGCCTCCAGCCGGTCGATCTTGGCGGAGAGCAGGGGGTCGGCAATATGGTCGTTGGCCCGGCGGATGTTCCGCAAAATGCCGGAATAGCCCTCCTCCGCCTCCCGGGGAGGGGTTTTGGGCTCCGCCCCCTGAGCCTCCCCAAACCGCTGGCGAAAGACCGTCTCCGCCCCGGAAGAGATACCCCAGCTCCATGTTCAAATAGGCCTTGCCGCCAAAATACCCCCGGTCGATCATCTTCTCCAGGTCCCTGACCACCCGCCGCTCCGAATAGCCCAAAACCCGGGCCAGCTGGTCGGTGGCCATGGCCTCCCGGTCCCCCAGCACCAGCAGGTACTTGGAAAAGCGTTTTAGCTGGCGGTCCATGGCAAAGCCGCTGTAGAGCATGGCCCCGCCTCCGGCGGTAACGGCCAGTCCCCCCAGCAGGTCCTCCAGCCACCAGAGGGCAAAGGTCTCCGACCGCAGGACCCACAGCAGGCTGTCCACAGCGTCCACCATGCCGCTCAAGCCGAAAAACAGCAGCGCAAGCCCCCCGATTTTCAGCCACCAGGCGTTGGACTTCTTGGCCGCCGGGGACCTGGTGACCTTCTTCACGGCTTTTCCGGCCTTCGTCTGCCGCCGGGGCGGGACGGCGGCGGGGGCCGTCTTTCTCACCGCCTGTCCGGCCGTCCCGTGAAGGGGCGGGGCCTTCTGGGCGGGCTTTTTCTCGTCGTCGGCGAAGAGCTTGCCAAACAGCAGCACCAGCCCCACGGGCCACAGGCCAAGGCAAAAGGACAGGATGATCAGGGGCCAGCCCCAATCCCCGCCGGAGTCCGGTCTCTTGTTTTTCGCCATGATTCAGTCCTCTTTCTTTTTCAGCTTCCGCTTGTTCCCCTGTTCGTCCACGAGGTAGGTGTGGTCCAGCTGGCCCTTGAGATTCCCCAGCACCGAGTCGATATAGGCCCGGCGGAGCAGGGCCTGCTCCGCCGCCTCCGCCGCCGTCAGCCCCTCCGGGGTCCTGGCCTTTCGGACCAGCTGGTTGATGCGCTCAATCTGCTCTTTTGTCATGCTTGCCGCCTCCTGTTCCCGCCGGAAACGCCGGACTCCATACGTTCCCCTTCTCCGGCATCCCAAACCCCTTCCGGATTTTATACGGTTTTCCGGCCCTTTGTTCTTCAACTCCCGCCGGATTTCCGCCTGTTTTACACGTAAATCTCCAAAACGACGGACACGCGCCCCTTCCGGGTCCGGCCCCCCGCCTCCCTGAGGCGGAATTTCCCAAAGCCCCGGGCGGACACCACGTCCCCCTCCTCCAGCAGCTTGTCCGGCTTTTCGCACTCCCGCCAGTTCAGCTGCACCTTTCCGCTCTCAATCAGGGCGGCGGCCTTCCCCCTGGAAAGGCGAAAGCCGCTGGCGGCCACCGCGTCCAGCCGGAGGGAGGACACCGTGTCCCGGACCTCCCGCCGCGCCATGGCGGGAATGTGGAGGGTTTCCGGCCCGACGGCGGACACCCGCAGCTTTGCCCGTCCGGCGGAACACCAGTTTTGCAAGAGGAAGTTCTCAATGCCCTCCAAAACCAGAAGGTCCGCCTTTCCGCCCGCCGCCAGAATGTCCCCGATCTTCTCCCGGGCGATGCCAAGGCCCACGAGGCTGCCCAGCACATCCCGGTGGCACAGCGTCTCCTCCCCCCGGGCCTCCGCCCGGAGACATCGAATGGGGCCTTCGGCCTCCTCCGGCTCCATCCAGTCCGGGAGGAAGAGGAGGATCTGCCGCTCCGCCCCCGGATAGCCGCCGTCCAGTACGCAGGCCCTCTCCGAAACCCCCGCCAGGCGCAAAAGGTCCAGGGCCTGGGCCTGCTGCCGGGGGCTGAGGAAGTCCGTGGCGGCGGGGACGTTTCGCCTTTCCGCCTGCTCCGCCTTGTCCAGCACCCGGGCCAGGGCCAGCCGCTCCTCTCCCAAAACCCCCAGCCGGTCCAGCAGCGCCCCCTTATCCATGGCGCAGCTCCTGGGTGTGGACCAGGGCGGCGTAGGCCCCGTTCTTCGCCATCAGCTCCTCATGGCTTCCCAGCTCCGCCAGCCTGCCCTCCTCCACCACGGCAATGCGGTCCGCGTTTCGCACGGTGGAGAGCCGGTGGGCGATGACAATGGCGGTCCGCCCCTGGGAGAGTTTTTCAAAGGCCTCCTGGAGCTTGGCCTCCGTCACGCTGTCCAGGGCGGAGGTGGCCTCGTCCAAAATCAGCACCGGCGGGTCCTTCAAAAAGATGCGGGCAATGGAAATCCGCTGCTTCTGTCCCCCGGAGAGAAGGGCCCCCCGCTCCCCCACGTAGGTGTTGAACCCGTCGGGCATGGCCACAATGTCGTCGTAGATCTCCGCCAACCGGGCGGCCTGGGCCACCTCCTCCTCCGTAGCGCTGGGGCGGCCATAGCGGATATTTTCCAAAATACTGTCGGCGAAGAGGAACACGTCCTGCTGCACCACCCCCACGTTCCGCCGGAGGGACTCCTGGGTCACCTGCCGCACGTCCTGGCCGTCCAGCAGCACCGCCCCCTGGGTCACGTCGTAAAACCGGGGGATGAGCTGGCAGAGGGTGGACTTCCCCCCGCCGGAGGGCC
>CAJUCO010000050.1 GCA_910585245.1 uncultured Oscillibacter sp. | reverse complement strand
TTCGAGCTGGAGTACACCGGCGAGGACGGCCAGAAGCACCGCCCCGTCATGATCCACCGGGTGGTGCTGGGCTCCATCGAGCGCTTCATCGGCGTGATTACCGAGCACTTCGCCGGGGCCTTCCCCCTGTGGCTGAGCCCGGTTCAGGCGAAGGTCCTCACGGTCACTGACCGGGCGGACGCCTATGCCGCTGAAGTGGCCAAGGCTCTGGACGAAAAAGGCTTCCGAATGGAGACCGACGTCCGCAACGAAAAGATCGGCAAGAAAATCCGTGAAGCCACCCTGGAAAAAATCCCTTATATGCTGGTGGTGGGAGACCGGGACGTGGAAAACCAGACGGTCTCCGTTCGAACCCGAGGCGGCGAGGACCTGGGCGCCATGAGCCTGGAGGACTTTGCCACGAAGCTGCGGGAAGAAGTGGACAGCAAGACCATTATGTAAATCAAAAAAGCAAAGGGACGTATCCGCTTTGGTTACGTCCCTTTGCTTTGGCTCAAACAACATCCGGACAATCAGGGCCCGGGAAAGTCCCTTTGCCACAAGTGACCCTAAGGCTCATGAGCTTCATTTGCTGAGAGCCTCCGATCTTTCAAGAAAAAGTGCGGTGGGGAACGTGCCAGATGTTGTCCGCATACTGAGCCACGGCCCGGTCTGCGGCGAAGATACCGCTGCGGGCAATGTTGTGCAGGCTCATGGAGTTCCACTTGATAGGATCGGCATAGGTCTCCACCATGCGCTTTTCCGCCTCGCAATAGGAGGCGAAGTCCGCCAAAAGCAGATACTCGTCAGCGGGACTGCCACCCATGCCCAGCAAAAGCCGCTGATAGAGGTCGTCATAGGGAACGCCGTCCCGGAAGCCGGTGCGCAGGGCGTCCATGGCCCGGCGGAGCTTCTCGTCCCGGTTATACCAGCGCTGGGGTACATAACCCTCCCGCTTCAAAGCCTCCACCTCGTCGGCGTGGAGGCCGAAGAGGAACATATTTTCGTCTCCCAGGACCTCGTGCATCTCCACATTGGCTCCGTCCAGGGTGCCTACGGTCAGGGCGCCGTTCATCATAAATTTCATATTTCCCGTGCCGCTGGCCTCTTTGCCGGCAGTGGAGATCTGCTGGCTCACCTCGCTGGCGGGCATCAATACCTCTGCCAGGGAGACCCGGTAGTTTTCCAGGAAGACCACCTGGAGCTTATCCTTGCAGACGGGATCGTGGTCGATCTGGTCCGCCAGGGAGTTGATGAGGCGGATGATCCGTTTGGCCACCACATAGCCCGGGGCCGCCTTGGCGCCAAAGAGGAAGGTGTGAGGCTGAGTGATGGCGTTGGGGTCGTCCCGCAGCTTCTGGTACAGGGCGATGATGTGCAGCACGTTTAAAAGCTGCCGCTTGTACTCGTGGAGGCGCTTCACCTGTACGTCGAAAATGGCGTCGGGGTTCAGAAGGACCCCACGGCTGCGCTTGGCGTGAACGGCGAAAAGCTCTTTGTTTTTCCGCTTGATCTCCGCAAGGCGGCTCAGCACCGTCTTGTCATCCGCGAAGGCGTCCAGCTTTTGGAGGACGGAGGCGTTGGAGAGATAGCCGTCCCCGCCGGTTAGCTCCTTGATCAGGCTGTCCAGACCGGGGTTGATTTCGCTGAGCCAGCGGCGGTGGTCAATGCCGTTGGTCACGTTCTGGAATTTTTGGGGTTCCATGGCGCAGGCGTCCTTAAAGACATCGTTGCGCAAGATGTCGGAGTGGAGGGCGGATACGCCGTTAACCGCTGTGCCACCGGCGATGCACAGGTTTGCCATACGGACTTCGCCGTCCCAGATGATGGCCATTTTTTTGGTCTTGGCGGGATCGTGGTAATAGTCCTCCACCTTTTTCTGCCAGCGGTTGGAGATCTCCTGGATAATCTGCCAGATTCGGGGAAGGCGGCGCTCCATCAGAGTCTGGGGCCAGCGCTCCAGAGCCTCGGCCAGGACGGTGTGGTTTGTGTAGGCCACGGAATGAGTGGTAATATACCAGGCATCGTCCCAGTCCATTCCAGTGTCGTCGATGAGGACCCGCATCAGCTCCGGAATGACCAGAGTGGGATGGGTGTCGTTGATCTGAATGATGTTTTTTTCGTGGAAGTTTTTCAGCGTCCCATAAGTATCCAGGTGCTTGGCGGTGATGGACTGGATGGTGGCGGAGACGAAGAAATACTGCTGCTTGAGGCGCAGGGACTTGCCTTCCACATGGTTGTCCTCAGGGTAGAGAATTTTGGCGATGGACTCGGCCATGGCCTCTTCTTCGGCGGCTTTCAAATACTCGCCCCGGCCGAAGAGGTCCATGTCGATGGCTTTGGTGGGCCGGGCGTCCCACAGGCGCAGGACATTGACATGATCGGTGCCATACCCGGCGATTTCCATGTCATAGGGTACCGCCTGGACAATCGTGGCGTTTTCGTTGACCGTGTGAAGATGTCCGTCCGCCCAGAACTCCCGGACGGTGCCTCCGAAGGCGACCATTTGTGCCTCGGCGGGCTTGGGCAGCAGCCAGGCCGCGCCCAGATCCTTCCAGTGGTCGGGGAGCTCCACCTGCTGGCCCTCCACGATCTTCTGCTTGAAAAGACCCAGCTCGTAGCAGATGGAATAGCCGGTGGCGGGAATTTCCAAGGTGGTCATGGAGTCCAGATAGCAGGCGGCAAGGCGGCCAAGTCCGCCGTTTCCAAGGGCCGCGTCGGGCTCCATCTCAAAGATGTCCCCCGACTTGAAGCCCAAGTGCTTCAGGGCCTCTTTCAGCTGAGGCAGTAGCCCCAGGTTGTAGGCGTTTTTCATCAGGCTCCGGCCCATGAGGAATTCCATGGACAGATAGTGAACTTGCTTTTTTTTGTTTTGCCGGGTCTTTTTCCGGGATTCCACTTCCCGAAGGGCCATCATGTCCCGGAGAACCAGGGCGCTGGCCCGCATCATCTCGCCTTCGGTGGCCTCATCGGCGGCTTTGCCGAAGTTGGTCATCAGCTTGGCGGACAGGGCCTCTTCCAGTTGTTTCGTCGTAATCAATGCCATAAGCCTTCATCATTCCGCAGACTTTTTCTTGCCGGCGGTTCCTTTCTTTGCGGTTGTGGATTTCTTGGAGCTCTTCTTCTCAGCCTTTGCGGCGGTTTTAGCCGTGGTTTTCCGGGTTTTCTTCGGTTCGTCTACTAGGGAAGCGGCCTTCTCGGCAGGGGCGGGTTCCACGGCGGGAGTAGCCTCCTCCACAGGGGCGGGTTCCACGACGGGAGCGGCCTCTTCAGCAGGGGCGGGTTCCGCGACGGGAGCGGCCTCCTTGGCAGGGGCGGGCTCCATGACGGGAGCGGGCTCCTCAGCGGGAACGGCCTCCACGACAGGAGCGGTCTCCTCAACGGAAACAGCCTCCTCAGCGGGGGCCTCTGCCGCCCGGAAGGTGTCCTTGTGAATGGGCCAAGTCTGCCCGGTGATAGTGGCGTAGATACGCAGATATTCCCGGGCGCTTCTGGCCCAGCTGAAATCACAGGACATGGCCCGCTGGCGCAGGCGGCCGAAAACGTCGGGATAATCCTTGTAAAGGTACACGGCTTCCCGGATGACGTGGAGCATATCGCCGCTGGAGTAGTTGGCGAAGCTAAAGCCGTTGCCGGCGTCCCGCCAGGATTCGCAGGGCTGGACGGTGTCCTTCAAGCCGCCGGTCTCCCGGACGATGGGCACCGTGCCATAGCGCATGGCGATCATCTGGCTCAGGCCGCAAGGCTCGCTTTTGGAAGGCATGAGGAACAGATCCGCGCCGGCGTAAATCGCCATGGACAAATCCTCGTTGTAGTCCATCCGGACGGACATACGGCCGGGGTACTGCTGGGCGGCCCAGTGGAAGAACTCCTCGTACCGCTGGTCGCCTGTGCCCAGGACCACCAGCTGCATCGGAAGCTCCATCATATCATGAAGCACTTCACAAATCAAGTCCAAACCCTTGTGGGAAACCAACCGGCTCACCATGGCCACAATGGGCGTGTGGGCTTCCTCCCGCAGGCCCACCATCCGCTGGAGCTCGGCTTTGCAGGCTTCTTTTCCGGCCATATCGTCGGCAGAAAAGTTTTTCAGAATGCGCCCGTCGGTTCGGGGATCGTAGAGCTTCATGTCAATGCCGTTCAACACGCCGGAGAGCTTGTCGGAGCACCGGCGCATGACGCCCTCCATCCGGTGGGCGAAGTAAGGCATTTTCAGCTCATTGGCATAGGTGGGGGAGACGGCGTTCACCGCGTCCGCACAGAGGATGGCGCCCTTTAGAAGGTTGGCGTCGCCGTCCAGCAGCATGGTGCCGTCCTTGGCCCAGCCGGCGTCCAGACCGAAGAGCTCGCCCAGAACATAGGGGTTGTAGCGGCCCTGGTACTCAATGTTGTGGATGGTCACCACCGTTTTAATGGAGCGGTAGCGCTCCTCCCGGACGCCGTCGTCCTTCAGATAGATGGGGACCAGGGCGGACTGCCAGTCGTTGCAGTGAACCACCTCGGGCCAGAACTTGAAATGGTCCATCATCCGCACCACGGCCCGGGAGAAGAAGGCGAAGCGCTCGCCGTCGTCGGCCTGACCGTAGAGCGTTCCCCGGCTGAAATATTGTTCGTTGTCCAGGAAGTACCAGGTTACGCCGTCCTTTTCCATGGAGAACAGGCCGCAATAGTTGTGTCTCCAGGCCAGGTCCACATAGTCGTAGCACTCGAATTTCAACTGACTGCCAAAGCGGTCCCGAACCCGCTCGTAAAGGGGCAGAATCACCGCCACCTCGGCGCCCTGTTCCGCCAGGGCAGGGGGAAGGGAACCGGCCACATCGGCGAGACCGCCGGTTTTACAAAAGGGGACCGCTTCGCTGGTCACATACAGAATTTTCATAAGCAACTCCTTTTTAATCCATCCCATCCAAACGGTTTGCCGCCGGATGGAAAATCGGGTAGAACCGCCTGAGCGGCGCCCCCGTATAATCAAGGCGAAAGGGGGACACTGTCCCCCCTCGCGTATGATAGACTTACACCTGGCTGCCCTTGGCCAGGACAATGGGATATGTGATATGACCCATGAGGGTCCGGCCCGGAAGGACTTCCACATCTTTATCCGCAATGATGAAACTCAGCTGGGCGTCCTTGCGGACAATGGAGTCCTTAAAGATCACACAGTTGCGCACCACAGCGCCGGCTTCCACCGTCACCCCGGGGAAGAGGATAGAGTTTTCCACCACACCTTCAATGGAGCAGCCGTCGCCAAACAAAGAGTTGATGCACTTGCCGCCGGAGCCGATGTAGGTGGAGCTGAGGTCCGCGTTTTTGGCCCGGACGGGACGCTGGGCGCAAAACAGATCCGCCCGGATAGTGGGGTCCAGCAACTGCATACTCCGGTCGTAATACTCTTGGACAGAGCGGATCTGGGCGGCGTAGCCCTTCCAAATGTAGCTCTGGATATGCAGCTCATCCTTTCTGGTCTGGAGCACATCGCTTCGCCAGCTAAGCTGGTCCTTGGCAGCGCAGTCGTCCACCAGCTCAAGAAGGAGCTTCTTGGAAACGACATAGGTCCCCAGTCCCCGAAGGCCCCGGGGGGTGTGGGGGCTGATGAAGACCTCGTTGATCCGGCCGCCCTCGCCCACCTGGAAGTAAGTTCCGTCCTCGGTCATGAAGCTGTCGTTGGCGCAGACCACCGTGATATCCGCCCCGGATTTTACGTGATTTTCATACACATCCGTCAGGGGGAGATTCGCCACCAGATCGCCGTCCATCATGACCACGTAATCCTGGCGGATCTCTTCCAGATAGGTTCGCACGGCGGTCAGGGCCTCGATGTGGCCCCGGTAGGGCATGGCGCCCCAGTCGCCCTTGTAGTTGAAGGGGGGCAAAAGCCGGAGACCGCCGCGTTTGCGGCTCAGGTCCCAGTCCTTGCCGGTGCCCAGGTGGTCCAGAAGGCTCTGATAGTGACCGTGGAGAATAATGCCCACGTCGGTGGCCCCGGCGTTTACCAGATTGCTGAGGGCGAAGTCCACCGCCCGGAACCGTCCGCCAAAGGGGATGGAGGCAGAGGAACGGATGGAGCCCAGCTCCTGGAGGTTTCCGCGGCGTTCATAGGTGAAAATGATTCCATGCAGTCCGTTCATTTGGACACCTCCTCACCGTTGCGGTTCAGCATGATGCCGGCCTTGGCGTGTTTGCCCTCGGGCAGCTGGCAGCCCGGAGCCAGCACGGTTAACCCCCAGCCCTCGGGTGTGTTTTCCGGCGTGCCGCCCACGCGGCAACCCGAACCAATTTTGCAGTTTTCTCCCAAAATAGCGTATTCCACCACCGCGCCGGGTTCCACCACGACGCCGGGGAAGAGCACGGAATAGCGGACGGCCGCGCCCTCCCCCACGGTGACGTTGGGAGAGAGGACGGAGTTCTCCACCAGTCCCTCCAGCACGCTGCCCCGGTTCAGGGCGCTGTGGGTCACCGTGGACTTCTCGCCCAGGAAGGCGGGAGGAGCGCTGATCGAGCGGGCGTAAATGGGCCAGGAGCGGTCCCGCAGGTCCAGGCCGGACTCGGGGGCCAGCATATCCATGTTGGCGTCCCACAGAGATTCCAGAGTGCCCACGTCCTTCCAATAACCGGCGAAACGGTAGGCGGCCATGCGCTCTTGATTTGCCAGCATGGAGGGGATGATATTCTTTCCAAAGTCATTTTCGGACCCCTCGGTGTTCTCATCGTCGATGAGGTACTGCCGCAGGGCCTTCCAGGAGAAGACGTAGATGCCCATGGAGGCCAGGTTGCTCTTGGGCTCCTTGGGTTTTTCGGCAAACTCGGTGATCATGTCGTCCCCGTCCACGCTCATGATGCCAAAGCGGGGAGCCTCGGCCCAGGGCACCTCCATGACGGAGATAGTGCAAGCGGCGTTCGCCGCCTTATGACGGGCCAGCATATCGGAGTAGTCCATTTTATAGATATGGTCGCCGGAGAGGATGACTACATACTCCGGGTCGTGCATATCAATGAACCCCAGGTTCTGGTAAATGGCGTTGGCGGTGCCCTTGTACCAGGTGCCGCCCTTGGCCCCCTGATAGGGGGGCAGGATGTGGACACCGCCGGTGGACCCGTCCAGGTCCCAGGGCTGGCCGCTGCCGATATAGCTGTTGAGCTCCAGGGGGCGGTACTGGGTCAGCACACCTACCGTGTCGATGCCGGAGTTTGTGCAGTTGGAGAGAGGGAAGTCAATGATGCGGTACTTGCCGCCGAAGGGGACGGCGGGCTTTGCCATGTCTCCGGTGAGGACGTAGAGACGGCTGCCCTGTCCTCCTGCCAGCAGCATGGCAATACATTCTTTCTTCATGTCTCTTTCAGCTCCTTTGCCTGTTTTTTCGCTCTGGGCTTACGGCCGGCTTTTTCGGCCTGATCCGCTTTGGAGGGTTTTCCCTCCTTGGCGGAGGACTTGACGGCTTTGACCAGGGTTTTGGCGGTCTTTTCCGCCTTTTTCCCCACGGTCTTGGCGGCCTTTTCCGCCACCTTCACGGTCTTGGGGGACTTGGCCGCCTTGGGCTTGGGGAAGGCGCCCTCTCCCCGGAGGAACACCGCGCCGAAGGCGGGAATGCGGATGGCGGCGGAGTGTTCCTTCCCGTGGGACTCCACGGCCTCCACAGGAACGGGCTCGGTGTCGCCGAAGCCGTCGCCGCCGTATTCCACGGCGTCCGTGTTGAAAACGGGGACATATTGTTTGTGGGCGGGCACGCCCATCCGGTAGCCCTCGTAAGTATTGGGGGAGAAATTGATGGCGCAGAGGAGGTCCCGACCCTTTTTGTCCTTGCGGAGGAAGACCACCACGTTGTTATGGTTGTCGTCCACCACCAGCCACTCGAAGCCCTCCCAGCTAAAGTCGACCTCCCACAGGGCGGGTTCCTTTTTGTAAAAGGCGTTGGCCTCCTTGAAGAAGCGGTGAATCTTCTGGTTCTCCTCGTTTTCCAGAAGATACCAGTCCAGGGATTCTTTGTCGTTCCACTCGTGCCACTGGCCCAGCTCCGCGCCCATGAAGAGGAGCTTTTTCCCAGGATGAGCCAGAAGGTAGGCGTAGAATCCCCGGGTACAGCGGAGCTGGTTTGCATAATCTCCGGGCATCTTGCCCACTACGGAGCCCTTCATGTGGACCACCTCGTCGTGGGAGATGGGGAGCACAAAGTTTTCGGAGAAAGCGTACATCATGGAGAAGGTGATGTCCTTATGATGGTCCTGACGGAACCAGGGGTCCAGCTTCAAATAGTGGCACATATCGTTCATCCAGCCCATGTTCCACTTGAGGTTGAAGCCCAGGCCCCCGATGTCGGCGGGGCGGCTGACCATGGGCCAGGCGGTGGATTCCTCGGCGATCATCATGACGCCGGGCTTGACCTCGAAGGCCATGGCGTTTAGCTCCCGGAGAAAGTCGATGGCCTCCAGATTTTCATGCCCGCCGTACTTGTTGGGCGTCCAGGCGCCGCCCTGGCGGCTGTAGTCCAGGTAGAGCATGGAGGCCACCGCGTCCACCCGGAGACCGTCGATGTGACATTCCTCCAGCCAGAAGCGGGCGGAGGAGAAGAGGAAGCTCTTTACCTCCGGCCGTCCGTAGTCAAAGACCCGAGTGCCCCAGGAGGCGTGTTCCCACTTATTGGGGTCGCTGTACTCATAGCAGCAGCCTCCGTCAAACTCATAGAGCCCGTGAGAGTCCTTGCAGAAGTGGGCGGGAACCCAGTCCAGGATGACGGCGATTCCGTTTTTGTGCATATGATTTACAAACCAGAGGAAGTCTTTGGGCGTGCCGTACCGGGAGGTGGGGGCGAAATAGCCGGTGCACTGATAGCCCCAGGACCCGTCGAAGGGATGCTCCAGCACGGGCAAGAGCTCAATGGCGGTGTAGCCCATGTCCTTGACATAGGCGGCCAGCTCTTTCGCCATATCCTTGTAATCGTAAAAATCACCGTTAGGGCGCTTTTTCCAGGAGCCCAGATGCACCTCGTAGATGTTCAGGGGAGACTCATAAACCTGGTGCTTTTCCCGCTTTGCCAAAAAAGCGGCGTCGGTCCACTGGAAACCGTCCATGTCGTAGAGTTTGCCGGCGGTGGCGGGGCGGGTTTCGCAGTGGAAGGCGTAGGGATCTGTTTTCAGCCGGACCTCCCCGTCGGGACCGGTGACGGCGTACTTGTAGGATGTGTATTCCGGCAATCCGGGAAGGAAGCCCTCCCAGACCTCCCCCTCCTGGGTGAGAGGGTGGACGCCGTTGGTCCAGTCGTTGAAATCGCCCACGACGCAAACGCTTTTGGCATGGGGAGCCCAGACCCGGAAGGTCCAGCCCTCCACGTCCTTCTTTTTGCCGGGGTGGGAGCCAAACCAACGCCAGCCGTCCGTCAGGGTTCCGGCGTGGAAGCGTTCGGCCTGATCATGCTTTGCCATAGTCAACCTCCGTGCATAGCTGCGGGAGCGCTTCGTAGCCCGCGGCTGCCGCTTTCAGGCGAGCGGCCCGCCGATTTCCCGAGCGGCCCCATGGGGCCGTCCCGCCCGCCGTCCAAACGCGCCGGGCAGTCGTTTCTCTGAAAGAGTCTGGTTAGTCTGAAATATTATACTTCTTTTGGAAAATACCGTCAAGGACGGTCCTGTCGAAAAAATCGCCCTGCTTTTAGCAGGTTCCCCCAAATCTGCTTCAAGATTCACAATATTTTTTGGTTGTCTTTGGCAAAATGCGCAAAAGTGAAAGGAAAAAACGGAAATGTGTGTGAATAAAAAAGTGTAGAACCGTTGATTTTGCCATTGGGGTATTGTATGATAGCAACCTGAGTTCAATGGTTTCGGGAGGTCTCTTTTATGTTTCAAGCTCTATCGGCCCTGCGAATCGACGGCTTTCCGCTCTGGGTGGTGCTGCTGGTTTGCCTGGGGGTGTTTTTGGCGTCTTTTATGGATGCCATCGCCGGCGGAGGCGGCATCATCTCCGTCCCCACCCACCTGATTGCCTTCGGCAGTCTCCCCGCGCCTTACGCGCTGGGGACCAACAAGGTCTCCGCCGCCATCGGCACGGTATTTTCAACCGGCCGGTTTATCAAAAACGGTTATGTGGACTGGCGGCTCTTCGGCCCGTCCATCGTCTTCGCCCTGGCGGGTTCCGCCATCGGCACCTGGCTCCAGCACCGGACGCCGGACGCGGTTTTGAAATATCTGCTGCTGTTTGTGCTTCCGGTGGTGGCGTTTATCACCCTCCGGGGCCGGGAGTGGCCCGACGAGCCGGGGGAAATTGACCCGAAAAAGCAGCTGTTTATTATCTGGGCGGCGTCCTTTCTCATCGGCGGCTATGACGGGTACTATGGGCCCGGCACGGGGACCTTTCTCATGATTGTTTTTATCCGGGCGGCCAAGCTGGACACCCGCCACGCGGCGGGAGGCGTGAAGGTCATCAATCTCTCCTCCAACATTGGAAGTCTCGTGACCCAGATGGTCTCGGGCTATGTTTACTGGGGCGTGGGGTTGATAGCCGCCGTGGCCTCGATTGCGGGACACTATCTGGGCTCCGGCCTTGCCATCAAAAACGGCAGCAAAATTGTCCGGCCCACGGTGATCGTTGTGTTGGTGCTGCTGACGCTGAAAGTTGGCACGGAGCTCGTTTTTCCGGACTTCTGGGGGTGAGGGGATGAAAAAGACCGTTGGTATTTTAGGCGGCATGGGGCCCATGGCCACGGCGGACCTCTTTCAAAAAATTGTGGCTCACACCGCCGCCGACCAAGACGGCGGTCACATCCGGGTTTACATAGACAGCAACGCCTCCATCCCCGACCGCACCGCAGCCATTTTAAGCGGCGGAGAGGATCCGGTTCCCGCCATGGCGGACTCCCTGGGGAAACTGGAGGCCTGTGGGGCGGACTGCATCATCATGCCCTGCAACACCGCCCACTACTTTCTTCCCCGGTTGGAACCGCTGACGAAGCTGCCTTTCCTCAGCATGATCCGCGTTGCGGCCCAGGCCTGCCGGGAGAGGTTTCCGGGGAGGACGGCGGCGATTCTGGCTACCACCGGCACCCTTGCGGCAGGGCTGTACCAGGGGGCTTTGACGGCGGAGGGAGTGTCCTTTCTGGAGCCGGACGAGGGGGAACGGACGGCGCTAATGGAGATTATTTACCAAGGCGTGAAAGCCAGTGCCCCGCCGGAGCGCTACCGGGCGCCGTTTCTCTCCGTTATAGAGCGGCTGACGGGGCGGGGGGCGGAATGTTTCCTTCTGGCCTGTACGGAGCTGCCTCTCGCGGTCCGGGAGTTGGGCGTGGATTTGCCCGCGGTGGACCCCACGGAGGAACTGGCAAAAGCCGCCGTCCGCTTTTGCGGCTATGGCCTGCGCGGCGGATGAGCGAAGAGGCACGATATCCGGCAATGTAGACGGACATCGTGCCTCTGTTCACGCTTTTTTCACAGTTCTTTCACAATTTTTCCATTTGCTCTTTACATTTCGAATTTGTTTTGGTATAATGTAACTAATTTGGAGAGGATTTTTGGCGGGACATTTGTCCAAAACACAAGCGCTCCGCCGGAGGGCCTCCAATATTTTATTTTATGAGGTGAGTGTATGAGTAAGAAACTCAGCCTGCCGGCGCAGATTTTCATTGCGCTGGTTCTGGGCATTGTTGTCGGTCTGGTCTGCTTCTTCGGCGGCTTCGCCAGTCTGACCACCAACTATTTAAAGCCCTTCGGCGACATCTTCGTGAACCTTTTGAAGTTTATCGTGGTACCCGTAGTGCTCCTGTCCATGATCGACGGCATCCTCTCCATGAACGATATGCGGAAAGTGGGCACCGTGGGCATAAAGACCGTGTTGTACTTCCTGGTCACCACCGCCATCGCCTGCGTCATCGGCCTGGTCTTTGCCAACATCTTCAAAAGCGCGGGCCTGTTTCCCATCTTGGACCCCACGGGGGCGGAGTATGAGGCCAAGGAGTTCAGCGGCTTCATGTCCACGCTGGTCGCTATCTTCCCCACAAATATGTGGAAGTCCTTCACCGACGCCAATATGCTCCAGGTCATCGTGATCTCCCTCTTCTTCGGCGGGTCCATCCTGGCCGCCGGGGAGAAGGCGAAGCTCTGCCGGGATTTTGTCTCCTCCGCCTATGCGGTGATTGAAAAGCTGATGAGCTTTATCATCGGTTTGGCTCCCATCGGCGTGTTTACTTACATGGCTTGGGTGGTGGCCACCCAGGGGTCCGAGATCCTGGTGTCTTTGCTGCTGGTCATCGCCTGCGCGTACCTGGGCTATATCGTCCACGCCGTGCTGGTGTACTCCGTGTCCGCCCAGATTTTTGTCGGCATGAGCCCCGTGAAGTTCTTCAAGGGCGCCTTCGCCGCCATGATTTTCGCCTTTACCTCCACTTCCTCCGCCGCCACCCTGCCGGTGTCCAAGGAGTGCGCCGCAGAGCTGGGCGCGGAGGACGATATCGCCGCCTTCGTCCTGCCTCTGGGCTCCACCATCAACATGGATGGTACCGCCATCTACCAGTGCGTGGCCACGGTGTTCCTGGCCTCCTGCGCGAATATCAATTTGACCATCACGCAGATGATCATTGTGGTGGTCACCGCCACCTTGGCCTCCGTCGGAACTGCCGGCGTCTCCGGCGCGGGCATGATTATGCTGGCCATGGTGCTGGAGGCTTTGGGCATTCCCGTGGCCTACATCGGCCTCATTGTGGCCGTGGACCGGATATTTGACATGGGCCGCACCTGCCTGAATGTCACCGGCGACATCGCCTGCTCCGTCTGTGTCACCAAGTGGGAGGGCAAGAAGAAATAAGCCCGCTCAAAGAGAGAACCGCCGGGGGACCCGTTTTGGGTCCCCCGGTTTTTTTGAGGAAATTTTCAGCTTTGTGAGATATAATCCCCCTGTAAAGGATATCCCTAGCAGAAGGGCCCTTCCAAACCAACTTAAAAAGGAGGTGAGACGCGTTGACGGACCAGCGGTTCCGGGAGGCCGTGGAGCTTTACGGCGACATGGTGTTCCGGTTGTCCTACAGCTATTTGAAAAACCGGGCGGACGCGGAGGACGTGATGCAGGAGACCCTGCTGAAGTTCTACGTGGAGCCCAGGGGTTTTGAGTCGGCGGACCACGAGAAGCACTGGCTGCTCCGGGTGGCGGCCAACGAGTGCAAAAAGCTCCTCCGCTCTCCCTGGCGGCGGCGGACGGATTCCCTGGACGAGGCGGTGGAGACCGCCGTGTTTGACCGGCCCGCCCAGTCGGAGTTGTTCCGGCAGGTGATGGCCCTGCCGCCCAAATACCGGGTGGCAGTGTACCTCCATTACTATGAGGGCTACTCCGTGAAGGAGATCGGGGAGCTGCTGGGGGCCAAGGTGTCCACCGTCCAGACCTGGCTCATGCGGGCCAGGGGGCAGCTGAAAACCAAACTAAAGGAGGCGGAAGCCTGATGATGAATGAAAGACTGTATCGCGAGACCTTTTCCCGGCTCCGGGCCTCCGACGAGGCGAAGAAGGAGGTCCTTGTGAAAATGAACGAGATGAACGAGAAAAAGACCATGCGGCGGCCGTTGAAGGCCCTGCGGGCGGTGGCCATGGCCGCTGTGCTCACCCTGGCTCTGGCGGTCAGCGCCAACGCCGCCACCAACGGCGCGCTGTTCGAGAATATGCGAATTATCTTCCGGGATGATTCTCACATTGTGCTGGAAAACGACGCAGGAGAACGGGTGGAAGTCACCGGCGTCTTTGCGGACGCGGAGCTCCAGGACGGGAAGCTGATTTTGACCGTGGACGGCGCGGAGTTTGATAT
Organism: uncultured Oscillibacter sp.; assembly: GCA_910585245.1. Taxonomy (GTDB): domain Bacteria; phylum Bacillota; class Clostridia; order Oscillospirales; family Oscillospiraceae; genus Oscillibacter. The sequence continues at coordinate 2,324 of CAJUCO010000050.1, read as the reverse complement.
CACGGATGAAATTGCGAAAAGCGGCGTTTACACCGGAACAGTGAAAACCGCCACAGGCACGGATGTGGGCGTCACCGTCACCGGCACCCTGGAAGACTGTGAGGTTCAGCTGTCCTCCCAGGACGGGGATACGGAGTATAACATCTCTACGGAGAGCTCCGCCGCTGCGGAAACCTATACCAGCGTTGTCACCACCATCACGGATTAACGGATTAAAGGAACGACCGCTGGAGGGCTTAAGGCCCTCCGGCGGTCCCGGCTTGTCAAAAAAGTGCCGTCTAAAATAGGACGGAAAGGAAAAGAGCTACGAGAGAAACCCATCAGGGGTTTCTCTCGTTTTGAATCAGAAGTTTTTCAGACCTTTTGAAAGGTCTGAAAAACTTGCTCAGGCTGGCGAAAATCCTTTTTCGACAGCCTGAGACCGCTGGAGGGCTTAAGGCCCTCCGGCGGTCCTGTTTACTTCTTAAAGCTGTCTTTCAAGCTGACGCTCCGGTTGAACACCAGGTGTCCCGGCGCGCTGTCCTTGCTGTCCAGGCAGAAATAGCCCTGGCGCAGGAACTGGAAATTGGCCGGGGCCTTCGCCTCTACCAGAGAGGCCTCCACCTTGCAGCCTGTCAACACCTCCAGGGAATGGGGGTTCAGACACTCGATGAAATCCTTGTCGGCGGCGTCGGGGTTTTCGTCGGAAAAGAGGTTGTCGTACAGCCGGACTTCCGCGTCCACGGCGGTGGCGGCGTCCGCCCAGTGGATGGTGGCCCCCTTGACCTTCCGCCCGTCGGCGGGATCGCCGCCCCGGCTCTCCGGGTCGTATTCACAGAGAATCTCCGTTACGTTCCCCGCCTCGTCCTTGACGCAGCCGGTGCAGCGGATGAGATAGGCCCCCTTGAGGCGGCACTCCGGGCCGCCGGGATAGAGCCGCTTGTACTTGGGTACGGGAGTCTCCAGGAAGTCCTCCGCCTCCACCCACAGGCTGCGGGAGAAGGGAACCTCCCGGGTTCCGGCGGCGGGGTCCACGGGGTTGTTTTCCACGGTGACGGTCTCCGTCTTCCCCTCGGGGTAATTGGCGATGGTGAGCTTCACGGGCCGGAGCACCGCCATGACCCGCTCCGCCGTGGCGTTCAGGTCTTCCCGGAGGCAGTGTTCCAAAAAGCCGTACTCCACCACGTTGGCGGACTTGGCAACGCCGATGCGCTCGCAGAAATTGCGGATGGACTTGGGGGTGTAGCCCCGGCGGCGAAGGCCGCAGAGGGTGGGCATCCGGGGGTCGTCCCAGCCGGAGACCCGGCCCTCCTCCACCAGACGACGGAGCTTGCGCTTACTCATGACGGTGTGGTCGATTCCCAGGCGGGCAAATTCAATCTGCCGGGGCTTGGCGGGCAGGTCGCAGTGCTCCACCACCCAGTTGTACAGGGGCCGGTGGGCCTCAAACTCCAGGGAGCAAAGAGAGTGGGTGATGCCCTCCAGGGCGTCCTGGATGGGGTGGGCGAAGTCGTACATGGGGTAGATGCACCACTTGGTGCCGTGGCGGTGGTGGGGCAGATGGTTGATTCGGTAGAGCACCGGGTCCCGCATATTGAAGTTGCCGCTATTGAGATCAATCTTGGCCCGGAGGGTCATAGCCCCGTCGGGAAACTCCCCCGCCCGCATCCGGCGGAAGAGGTCTAGGCTCTCCTCCATGGGGCGGTCCCGATAGGGGCTCCGGGCGGGGACGCCCACGCCGCCCCGGTACTCCCGGAACTCCTCCGGGCTGAGCTCACAGACGTAGGCCAGACCCTTTTTGATCAGGCCCTCCGCCTGACGGTAGTCCTCCTCGAAATAGTCGGACCCGAAAAAGAAGCGGTCTCCCCAGTCGAAGCCCAGCCAGTGGATGTCCTCCTGAATAGCCTCCACAAACTCCTCGTCCTCCTTGGTGGGGTTTGTGTCGTCCATGCGGAGATTGCAAAGTCCGCCGTATTTTTCCGCTGTGCCAAAGTCGATGGTCAGGGCCTTGCAGTGGCCAATGTGAAGATAGCCGTTGGGTTCCGGGGGAAAGCGGGTGTGGACCGTCATCCCTTCGTACTGCCCGCCGGGGGCGGTGTCCTCCTCGATGAACGCGTGAATGAAATTCCGACTTTCCAGCTCCGGCGCTTTGATGTCGTCCGCCATAGCGAAATCCTCCCAGTGTAAAATAAAATGACAATTTATTATACAGGACCGGAGGGGGGATTGCAAGGGGGAGTTTTGACCGGGGAGTGTCCAATATGTATTGGTGGATTCTATAATGTTATTTGACAGTCGGGCAACTCATGTCCGGCTGTCCCTTTATATTTAGGGGGCCGTCCCTC
>CAJUCO010000049.1 GCA_910585245.1 uncultured Oscillibacter sp. | reverse complement strand
CCACCGCCATGCGCTCCTGGCTCTCGGAGATGGCAAGCTCCGTGCCGTCCAGGCCGTCGTATTTCTTCCGCACCGCGTCCAGGTCGATGGTGAGACCGTCCGCCAGTTCGCCGATGGCGACGGATACGCCTCCCGCGCCAAAGTCGTTGCAGCGCTTGATGAGGCGGGTGACCCTTCCGTCCCGGAAGAGGCGCTGGATCTTCCGCTCCTCCGGGGCGTTGCCCTTCTGGACCTCGCTGGCCATGGTCTGGAGAGATTTTTGGTTGTGGCTCTTGGAGGAGCCGGTGGCTCCGCCGATGCCGTCCCGGCCCGTGCGGCCCCCCAGAAGGATGACCACGTCCCCGGGGGCGGGCCGTTCCCGCCGGACATTCTTCGCCGGGGCCGCGCCCACCACGGCGCCCACCTCTAAATGCTTGGCCACGTATCCCGGGTGGTAGACCTCCGCCACGTGGCCGGTGGCCAGACCGATCTGGTTGCCGTAGGAGGAATAGCCCGCCGCCGCCGTCTGGCAGAGTTTCCGCTGAGGCAGCTTGCCGGGAATCGTTTTTTCAACGGGCGTTCGGGGGTCGCCGCAGCCGGTGAGGCGCATGGCCTGATGGACATAGGCCCGGCCGGACAGGGGGTCCCGGATGCACCCGCCGATGCAGGTGGCCGCGCCGCCGAAGGGCTCGATCTCCGTGGGGTGGTTGTGGGTCTCGTTTTTGAACATCAGCAGCCAGTCCTGGGTCTCGCCGTCCACCACCGCCGGGACGTGGATGGAGCAGGCGTTGATCTCCTCACTCTCGTCCAGCTGGGGAAGGAGGCCCCGCTTTTTCAGGGCCTTGGCGGCGATGGTGGCAATGTCCATCAGGGTTTCGGGGCGGTCTTTGGCCCTCTCGCCATAGACCTCGCTTCGCAATCTTAGATAGTGGTCATAGGCCTGCTTGACGGTGGGGTCCTGGATTTCGCTGCCGTCAATGTGGGTGGAGAAGGTGGTGTGGCGGCAGTGGTCGGACCAGTAGGTGTCCACCACCCGGACCTCCGTGATGGTGGGGTCTCGCTTCTCCGTGTTCCGGAAATAAGTCTGGAGGAGGTTGAGATCGTCCAGGTCCATGGCCAGACCCAGCTTCTCCAGCAGGGCCTGAAGGTCCGCTTTCTTCATGGCGGTGAAGCCGGAGACCGTCTCCACGTGGTCCGGGACCGGGTGTTCCTGCACCAGGGTGGCGGGCTTGTCCAGGGACGCCTCCCGGCTCTCTACGGGGTTGATGAGGTGGCGGCGGATTTTCAGCTGATTCTCCTTTGTAAAGGGGAAGGGCCCCTCCCCGGCGCTTTCGAACCGGTACTCCGTGGCGGTCCGCACCAGAGGCCGTTCGCCGCCGGTCATCAGCTGGATGCACTGGGCGGCGGAATCCGCCCGCTGGTCAAACTGCCCCGGCAGGGCCTCCACCGCCAGGGACCAATGGGGAGTGTCCCCGGCGGCAGGGACCGTTTCGTCCCAGACGATATCCACTTGGGGCTCGGAGAAGACGGTCCGGCGGGCTTTTTCAAAGGCCTCTCCGTCCAGATGCTCCACGTCGTAGCGGTGTAGAATCCGGATGCCGGTGATGCCCCGGATGCCCAGAAAGTCCCGCAGGTCCGCCAGAAGGCCCCCGGCCTCGGGGCTGAGGCCGGGGCGTTTTTCTACATAAATGCGACGTACCATATTATCCCTCCAGGGCCCGGAGGGCCCGCTGTCCGATGTCCCGGCGCAGATATTTGCCGTCGAAGGTAACCCGCTCCGCGGCGGCATAGGCGGCCTCCAGCGCGGCGCTTAGCGTTTCGCCGGTGGCGGTGACGCCCAGGACCCGCCCTCCGCCGGTGACAAGTTTGCCGTCTTCCGGCAGCTTGTCCCCGGCGTGGTAGACAGTGACGTTTGCGGGGAGGTCCTCGGGGACGGTGATCTCCTTGCCGGTTTCATAGCCGCCGGGGTAACCCTGAGAGGCCAGGACGACGCAGGCGGCGGAGCCGCCGGTCCACTCCACTTGGAGCTCTCCCAGGGTTTCGCCCTCCACGGCCAGCATGACGGTCAAAAGGTCCGTTTTCAGCAGGGGGAGGACCACCTGAGTTTCCGGGTCGCCAAAGCGGCAGTTGTACTCGATGACCCTGGGCCCGTCGGGGGTGAGCATCAGGCCGAAGTAGAGGCAGCCCTTGAAGGGGCAGCCCTCCGCCCGCATGGCGGCCAGAGTGGGGAGAAAGATTTTCTCCATGCACTTTGCCGCAACCTCCGGCGTGTAGCAGGGGTTGGGAGCCACGGTGCCCATGCCGCCGGTGTTGGGGCCGGTGTCCCCGTCTCCGGCCCGTTTGTGGTCCATGGAGGAGACCATGGGGACAATGGCGGTCCCGTCGGTGAAGGCCAGGACGCTGACCTCAGGGCCGGTCAGGAACTCCTCGATGACGATTTCGTTTCCGGAGTCGCCAAAGGCCTTGTCCTCCATAATGGACTTGACGGCGGCCTCCGCCTCCTGGAGATTTTGGGGAATCAGCACGCCCTTGCCCAGGGCCAGACCGTCGGCCTTGACGACAATGGGGAAACAGGCCGTTTCTCTCAAGTAGGCCAGGGCCTTGGCGGGGTCGCCGAAGACCTCATACCGGGCGGTGGGGATGCCGTATTTCCTCATCAGATTCTTGGCAAAGACCTTGCTGGACTCGATGCGGGCGGCCCTGGCAACCGGGCCAAAGCAGGGAATTCCCGCCTCGTGGAGCCGGTCCACGCAGCCCAGGGCCAGGGGGTCGTCCGGGGCCACCACGGCGAAATCGACGGAATGAGACGTGGCGAAGTCCACGATTTTCGCAATGTCCTTGGCTCCGATGGAGGGGACGCACACCGCGTCCTGGGCGATGCCGCCGTTTCCGGGGAGGGCGTAGATGGTTTCAACCGTGGGATTTTCCTTCAATTTCTTGATGATGGCGTGTTCGCGGCCGCCGCCGCCAACGACCAGAAGGTTCATGGCAAAGCATCCTTTCTCTCTCAAAAAGCGTTAGGGGGTTTTTCCGTTGGGTGGTGCCTGTGCCGCCCGGGAGGTGAAAAAACCGGGGCGAAGCAGAATTTTGGAAGCGCCTCCTGTTTTGCAAAGGCGCCGCAAAAAGTGGGGCGGCGTGGCTGATGGCGGGGGGGAGCTCAATGGTGGAACAAGCGCATACCCGTGAAGCACATGGTCATGCCGTATTTGTCGGCGGTTTCGATGACATGGTCATCCCGGATGCTTCCGCCTGGTTGGACGATGAACGCCACGCCGCTTTTCCGGGCCCGTTCCACGTTGTCCCCGAAGGGGAAGAAGGCGTCGGAGCCACAGGTGACGCCGCTCTGCCTGGCGATCCAGGCTTTTTGTTTCTCCGCACTCAGGGGCTGGGGACGCTCTTTAAAGACAGTCTGCCACGCGCCGTTCGCCAACAGGTCCTCCCACTCGTCGGAGAGGTACACGTCGATGGCATTGTCCCGGTCCGGGCGGCGGACGTTTTCCAGGAAGGGCAGGGCCAAGACTTGCGGGTGCTGGCGAAGCCACCAGTTGTCCGCCTTGGTTCCGGCCAGACGGGTGCAGTGGATGCGGCTTTGCTGGCCCGCCCCCACGCCGATGGCCTGCCCGTTTTTCACATAGCAGACGGAGTTGGACTGGGTGTATTTCAGGGTGATCAGGGCCACCATCATGTCGGTTTTCGCCGCGTCCGGCAGGTCGCGGTTTTTCGTCACAATGTTGGTGAGAAGCTCCGGGCTGATCTTGTAGGTGTTCCGGCCCTGCTGGAAGGTGACGCCGAAGACGTCCTTGTACTCCTGAGGGGCGGGCTGGTAATCCGGGGCGATTTGAACCACGTTGTACCCGCCTTTTTTCTTGGTCTTCAAGATCTCCAGGGCCTCGCCGGTGTAGCCCGGGGCGATGATGCCGTCAGAGACCTCGGCCTTGAGATACCGGGCCGTTGCGGCGTCGCAGACGTCGGAGAGGGCCGCCCAGTCGCCATAGGAGCACAGGCGGTCCGCCCCCCGGGCCCGGATATAGGCGCAGGCGGTGGGGGAGAGGTCCGCGGATTCGTCCACAAAATAGAGTTTCCGGTCCGTCTCGCTGAGGGGCAGACCCACGGCGGCCCCGGCGGGGGAGACGTGCTTGAAGCTGGCGGCGGAGGGAAGGCCGGTGGCCTCTTTCAATTCCCGGGCCAGCTGCCAGGCGTTCAGGGCGTCCAGGAAGTTGATATAACCGGGCTTGCCGTTTAAAACGCTCAGGGGCAGGTCCCCGCCGTCTTTCATGAAGATGCGGGAGGGCTTTTGGTTGGGATTGCAGCCGTATTTAAGTTCCAGCTCGTTCATGTTCCGTGCTCCTTTCCAAATCGGTTTATGCTTCCTTCAAATAGCGGTCCATCATGGTCCAGTAAGACGCCCGCTTTCCGCACTCCGGGCAGATCATGCCGCCGTACACCAGAGGGAGAACCGGCAAAATCGTCTGATCCTGAAAGCGGGACAAAAGTCCGGTGAGCCACACCGCCTCGTCCTCCAGAGAGTTTCCGTCCCAAGGGGCGGGGGAGGCGGGGACCAGGAATTCCGGCGCTTCCGCCAGGGGGACGCACTCGTCCTCCCAGCCGCAGGAGCAGGCCCCGGGGCCCTCCTCCCAGCAGGAGTCGGAGAGATACCAGAGGTCATAGGCGTGCCGCCGGTTTCCCAGAAAGGCCAGGGCCCCCAGCGCAAACATCTGCCGCTCCTCTTCGGAGGCGGCGTCCAGCACATCCATATGGTTTTGAATCAGGTCCGCCGCCACAAGGGCCAGGGCCTTGGCGCCCTCTTGAAATTCCCGCCAGGCTCCGGCACCCTCTTCCAGAGGCTGCTCCGCCTCGGCGGCAACCGCCGGACCTATCTGGGCGATGAGGAACATCCGCTCTTTGGGGGATATGGCGCCGCACAGCGCCGCGAGATGGGGCAGAACGTAAGCCGTGGCACTGTAATAGGACAGCTGGTGACTCAGATTCCCGGCGAGAATTTCCATGTTTTCCCGAAAGTCCACGGGGTGCTCCAGCAGGGAGCGGAGCTGTTTGTCCACGTCCTTTCCGGCGGCGCGGAGAGTCTTCCACACCGGCGCGTTCAAATCCGTCATAGGAGTATCCTCCTTGGTTATTTATTCGCCGCATCCCGGCATGGTAAAAGCGTATTTCGCCCGGCGGCAGGAGAGGGGCCGCTGGTTTCCCGCCGGTACGGTACCGCCTCAGCCCTCCGGCAGATCAAAGGGCTCGGGGCGGAAGGCCCCGTCTTCCCCCCGGACGAAGGCGCTTCGATAGGGGGCGTCCAACAGGGGAAGGATTTCGGGGTCCAGATTACAGACGGTGTTCAGGTCATAGATGCCGGTGTGGCGGACGTCGGCGATGTACGCCTCGCTTTCGTCGCCGGAGAAGAAACGCCACCCGCTGTCAGGGAAGCCTTTTTCCGGTTCCTCCCGATAGCACCAACCCACTTTGCAGCCGTCCACGGCGATGCGGTCCGTGACAAAGCAGCCGTTTGGCCCCTCCCAGCCGGGAAGGTACATCCGCATCTCCGAGGGCCAGAGGCGGTGTGCCTTTTCCCGCTTGGGCGCGTACCAGAAGCCGCTGTCCCAGGCGGCGTCGTTGGCCAGCAGCGAACGAACCAGATCCATCCACAGCTGCTGGGCCTTCTGAAGGTCCGGCAGGGAGGTTCCCTGACGGAAGTCCCAGTACAGCGCGCCGCAAACCAGACTGGCGGCGTACTCCTCCCAACTGCCAAAGGCCTGGGCCTGTATAATTTGCTCTTCCGCCAGATTGTCGAACTCCTCCCGGGTCAAAAGGCCGCAGGCCAGCCCCGCCCGGAGATGGCCCACCTGCTCGCTGACGTCCCAGGCCAGATACCCCCGGTGGCCCACCAGGGGGTAAAACTGGGCGGAGAAGTCCCGCATGGCGGTAAAGAACTCCCGGGAAGAGGGAGCCAGAGACGCAGGATCAAAGAGGGGGCGGCCCTCCCAGATGGATTCGAAGTCCAGGTAGTTGTCCTGGCAGCGGAACTGATGGCTGCAAACGTCCAGAAGGCTTTGTTTGTCCGTGATGCCAAAGACCTCTTTCATATGCGTCCGGCAGGCGGCGGTGTCCGCCTCCGTGGCGCAAAGAGGCAGGGTGGTAAAGAAATCCGGGCCGGCCGCTCCGGCGGCGGGGAGGCCGGGGGTTTTCCGAAGGGCGGGGACCCCTGCCAGCAGGGCGATAAAAGCGTCCCGCTCACAGGGCCGCCGGTTCCGGCGGGAGCGGGAGAGCAACGTGCTGATCTCCCGGCAAAGCCCCTCGGTGGGGGCGCTGCCGGGGTGAAAATCGTGAAGCCGCGAGGTGTCCGTCATAAAAACCATCCTTTCTGTCCGTGGGCCGCGTGGGCGTCCCCGCTGGAAAAGCTCGTTTGGTACGGTGTGAGTCCCGGTCCGCCTACGTTCCGGCGGAGGTAAGACCCTGGGCGGCGAGCTCCACCGCCTGGGGCAAAAGCGTCCACTCCGCCTGTTCCATTACCCGGCGCTGGAGCGTCTCCGGCGTGTCGCCGGGGAGAACTTCCACCGCCTTTTGCAGGAGAATCCGTCCCCCGTCGGGAATCTCGTTGACCAGGTGCACCGTGGCCCCGGTGACCTTCACCCCCCGGCGGAGGGCCTCCTCGTGGACTTTTAATCCATAGTAGCCTTTTCCGCAAAAGGCGGGAATCAGGGAGGGGTGAACGTTTAAAATGCGGTCCGGCCAGCGGCGCACAAAGTCCTCCGACAAAATGGAGAGAAAGCCCGCCAGGACAATGATGTCCACCCGGTACTCGGTGAGCCTTTCCGTCAGTCCGGACTCAAATTCCGCCTGGGAGTGCCCCTTCCGGGGCACGGCGAAGCCGGGGACGCCGTGGTTTTTCGCCCGCTCCAGGGCATAGGCCCCGGCGCTGCTGGAGAGCACCACGACGATTTCTCCGTGGGGGATGTTGCCCGCCTCCTGGGCGTTTAACAGGGCCTCCAGGTTGGTTCCGCCGCCGGAGACCAGGACGGCGATTCTCGCCTGGTTCATGGGTTGTCAAACGCGACGCCGCCGGGGTCCTTCGACACGCAGCCGACGCAGGCGGCGTCCGGCTCTCCCGCCGCAGCCAAAAGCTCCAAGGCCTTTTCCGTCTGTTCCAGGGGCACCGCCAGCACCATGCCAAGGCCCATGTTGAAGGTGTTGTACATATCGTGGTCTGAGATCTCTCCCCGCTTTTGAATCAGGTCAAAGATGGGCTGCCTGGGAATGACGTTTGGCAGGATTCGCGCGCCCAGCCCCTTGGGCAGCATCCGGGGCACGTTCTCAAAGAAGCCGCCGCCGGTGATATGGCTGGCTCCGCGAAGGTCGATTCCCCCCTCCAGCAGGGCCTGGAGGGCCTTGACGTAGAGTTTCGTGGGAGCCAGCAGGACCTCGCCCAAGGATTTGCCCTCCAGCTCGTCCATGGGGGTTTTCAGGTCGGCGTGCTCTATGTCGAAGACCTTCCGCACCAGGGAGAAGCCGTTGGAGTGGACGCCGGAGGAGGTCAGGCCGATGAGGGCGTCTCCCTCCCGGACCCGGCTTCCGTCTATGATCTTCGGCTTGTCCACCACGCCCACGGCAAAGCCCGCGATGTCATAGTCCTCCGGGGCCATGACGCCGGGGTGCTCGGCGGTCTCGCCGCCGATGAGGGCGCAGCCGGACTGGACGCAGCCCTCCGCCACGCCGGAGACGATGGAGGCCACTTTCTCCGCCTCGTTTTTGCCAATGGCGATGTAGTCCAGAAAGAAGAGGGGCTTTGCCCCGCAGCAGATGATGTCGTTGACGCACATGGCCACGCAGTCGATTCCGATGGAGTCGTGTTTGTCCAGCAATTGAGCCAGACGCAGCTTGGTGCCCACGCCGTCGGTGCCGGAGACCAGGACGGGTTCCTCCATGCCGGAGAGGTTTGGCGCGAAGAGGCCGCCAAAGCCCCCGATTCCCGAGACAACCCCCGGGATTTTCGTGCGCTCCACAAAGGGCTTCATCAGCCGCACGCCCTCGTACCCGGCGGTGATGTCCACCCCGGCGGCGGCGTAGGCGGCGGAATGGGAGTTGTTCATATCTCGCTCTCCTTCCAGCGTTTGCACTGTTCAATCCGCTTCCCGCCGTCGCCCTGGTGTTCGTCGTAGGCGAACTGGTTCAGCAGGGCGCAGGGAAACGCTTCGCATTGGCCGCAGTGGGAGTGTCCCTTTTTCTCGCAACATATTTTTACGGGGCAGCTGTCGCCCCAGAAGGGTTTTTGAATCTGTGTGCAACCGGCGCAGGCCATCTGCTCCCGGTAGGCGCACTCCCCGCATAAAATTCCGCATCTTGACGCGATCATCATGGCGGTCTCCTTTTCTCTGTTATTCTTTGCCGGTCCAGCAGTAGGTGCAGATTTTGTCCCGGTCAATGCCGATGGCCTCCAAAAGGCCGTCCATGGACTGATACCCCAGAGAGTCAAACCCCATCTCCCGGCAGATGGTTTGGAGCATACATTGGCCCCGCTCCGTGGAGGCGTCGGCGTATTCCTCCAGGTGCTCCTGGCCCTCCTCCCCCTCCAGGGCCTGGATGACCTTCCGGCTGAGAAGCTCCATGTCGGAGTTGCTCCGGGAGAAGTTCAGGTATTTGCAGCCGTACATGATGGGGGGACAGGCGGAGCGCATATGGACCTCCTCCGCGCCGGACTCGTAAAGGAACTCCACCGTCTCCCGGAGCTGAGTGCCCCGGACGATGGAGTCGTCCACAAAGAGGAGCTTTTTCCCGCGGATAAGCTCGTGGACGGGGATCTGCTTCATCTTGGCCACCTGGTTTCGCACCTCCTGACTCTCGGGCATGAAGGAGCGGGGCCAGGTGGGGGTGTACTTCACGAAAGGCCGGGCGAAGGGCTTGCCGCTACGGTTGGCGAAGCCGATGGCGTGGGGAAGGCCGGAGTCCGGGACTCCCGCCACGTAGTCCACTTTCGGCAGCTGGCCCCGCTGGACCTCGTCCCGGGCCATGATTTCGCCGTTGCGGTACCGCATGACCTCCACGTTCATCCCCTCGTAGCAGGAGTTGGGATAGCCGTAGTAAGTCCAGAGGAAGGCGCAGATGCGCATATGCTGCCCGGCGGGGGAGAGGGTCTCCCACCCTTCGGCGGTGATTTTGACAACCTCCTGGGGGCCCAGCTCATAGGCGTCCTGATAGCCCAACTTGTGGTAGGCGAAGGACTCGAAAGAGACGCAGCAGCCCTGGGCGCTCTGTCCGATGAGCACCGGCAGGCGGCCCAGCCGGTCCCGGGCGGCGTAGATGCCCTCCGGCGTGAGGATGAGAATGGTCATGGAGCCCTCAATCTGCTCCTGGGCGTAACGAATGCCGGAGACCAGGTCGTCCTTCTGGTTGATCAGAGAGGCCACCAGTTCCGTTGCGTTGACCTTGCCGGAGCTCATGGCCATGAACTGGTGGCCGTGGTGGTCAAAGTGCCGCTCCACCAGCTCCTCGGCGTTTTGGATGATGCCCACGGTGGAGATGGCGTACAGCCCCAGGTGGGAGCGCATCAGCAGGGGCTGGGGGTCCGTGTCGCTGATGCAGCCCACGCCCGCTTGCCCGTGGAAGGAACTGAGATCCTTTTCAAACTTCGTGCGGAAGGGAGTATTTTCTATATTGTGAATTTGCCGGTGAAAGCCCAGTTCCCCGTCGTAAACGGCCATGCCGCCCCGGCGGGTGCCCAGGTGGGAGTGGTAGTCCGTGCCGAAGAACACGTCCAGCACCACGTCCCGTTTGGATATCGCGCCAAAAAAACCGCCCATTCGCAGCCTCCTTTATTTTTTTCGCCTACGCAGAAAGAGCCACATTCCGGCCCCCAACGCTGCCGCCAGAAGCGCCGGGAGGGCAATCCCGGCGGGGGTGGTGGAGACGAAAATCACCGTGGGACCGTCCACCCCTCCGATGACGCCCACTTACAGCGCCTCCTTCATCCGGCGCATGACCTCCGCGTAGGCGTCCTCCACACCGCCGAGATCCCGGCGGAAGCGGTCCTTGTCCAGCTTTTCGTGGGTCTTGGAATCCCAGAGGCGGCAGGTGTCGGGGCTGATCTCGTCCGCCAGGACGATGGTCCCGTCATCAAGACGGCCAAACTCCAGCTTGAAGTCCACCAGGGTCACGCCGCAGGAGGCCCAGAAGGCCTTCAAAAAGTCGTTGACCTGGAAGGCGTACTGTTTGATGACCGCAATCTCCTCCGGGGTGGCCAGCTTCAGGGCCAGGGTGTGGTACTCGTTTAGCAAAGGATCGCCCAAATCGTCGTTCTTATAGGAGAACTCAATGGTGGGGGCGTCAAAGACAATGCCCTCTTCCACGCCGTAGCGTTTGGCGAAGGAACCGGCGGAGAGGTTGCGGATGATGACCTCCAGAGGAACGATGGAGACCTTTTTCACCACAGTCTCCCGCTCGCTGAGCTCCTCCACAAAATGAGTGGGGACCCCGGCCTTTTCCAGCTTCGCCATGAAGCGGTTGGTCATTTGGTTGTTGATGACCCCTTTGCCTACAATGGTTCCTTTTTTCAGGCCGTTAAAGGCGGTGGCGTCATCTTTATAGTCCACAATGTACAGGTTCGGATCGTCGGTTTTATAGACCTTTTTGGCCTTGCCCTCGTAGAGCTGTTCCAGCTTTTGCATGGTACTTTCCTCCGTTATGTAAAAAATAGAGTGAACAAAGCGGCTTAAATTTCCGTTTGCAACAGGGCGTCCTTTTCCTCGAGCTGGGCGGCCATGTCCCGGCGGGAGGCGTCCAGCCAGGAGGCCAGATTTTCGTCCGTCACCGCCAGAATCTGAGCGGCCAAAACGGCGGCGTTCTTGGCCCCGTTCAGGGCCACGGTGGCCACGGGGATGCCGGCGGGCATCTGGACGGTGGCCAATAAAGCGTCCAGCCCGTCCATGGCGCCCCCCTTCATGGGGATGCCGATGACGGGCAGGGTGGTGTTGGCGGCCACGGCTCCCGCCAAATGGGCGGCCATGCCGGCGGCGCAGATGATAACGCCAAAGCCGTTTTTCCGGGCGTAGGCGGCAAATTCCGCCACGACGGCGGGGCTTCGGTGGGCGCTCATGATATGGGCCTCGTAGGGGATGCCGAAGGCGTCCAGCTGGGCGCAGGCCGCCCGAACCACCGGCCAATCGGAGTCGGAACCCATGAGTACGGCAACTTTTTTCATAATAATACGTCTCCCTTCAAAGTTTGAATGATGGGGAACCGGGGGCAGAGAAGAACTCCGGAGTCAAACGGGCGCCCCTGATTTTTTAAAGTTTCTTCCGCATGACGGTGTGGTGGAAAATGCCGTCGGCAAAATACTCGGCGGAGCAGAAAACCGGCTTGCCGTCGATGTCGAAGTCCACCTCCTCCATGTATAGAAGCGGCGCTCCCACGGGAAGCTGCAAGATCTCCGCCAGCTTCTCGTCCGCCGGGACGGCCCGGAGATCCGTCAGGTCCAGATAGGGATATATGCCGCAGCAACGCTGGAGGAAGTGGAAGATGGGCTGCTTCAGATCCTTCTCCGTATAGTCCTCCCGGATCAGGGCTTTTTCAATGACGTCCTCGCAGTAGATGGCGGGGCGGCCGTCCGCGGTGCAGAGGCGGGAGACCCGGAGCATGGGCGTGCCCTCCGGGAGCTGGAGCTGGGCGGCGGTTTTTTCGTCCGCCGCCTCCTCCCAGGAGCGGATGGCCTCCACCCCGGGAGTGAAGCCGTTTTGCCGGATCATGTCCAAAAATTCCACCTCAATGTCCATTCGGGTGTGGACATTCAATACGTGGCGGTTGATGATGGTGCCCACGCCGTGGCGGCGGGTGATGAAGCCCTCCCGCTCCAGGGAAGCCAGAATGTCCCGCAGCTGGGTACGGCTGATGCCCAGTTTGACGCAAAGCACGCTCTCCCGGGGCAGACGCTCGCAGTGAGCATACTCTCCGGTGCGCATATCGGCCAGCAGCTGGGCGCGGATGGCTTTGGTATGGGATGTGTGTGCGTTCATTCCGTATACCTCGTTCCGATGAAAATTCCGGGGAGGGACTCCCGTTCCTTAGGGGGGATAGGTCATACCTATTGTATCGGTTTCCAGGCCGGACCGCAATTGACAAAATTGACAGTTCCCAAAGAGATTCTGCCCCGGCTTGTGACGGTTTTGCAAAGACGGTCCCGGGAATAGAAAATCTCCCGGCCTGTGGGGCGGGAGATTTTTGCTTGCGGGAAAAGAGCCCCCGGCCCAAAGGACCGGGGGAATGCAAAAAAGTTATTCCAGAATATAGACGGTGCAGGAGCGGCGGCCGAACTGAATGCACTCGTCATAGGTGTCGTAATAGAGATCGATTTTGTTGCCTTTGACGCCGGTGTCTTCCGCCACGGCCAGCCCGTAGACCACATTTCCGTTGGCGACAATATACATCCGGGTACCCAGGGGGATGACGCTTTTGTCCACGGCCACAGAGCCCACGTGGACGGCGGTTCCGCTGGCGGTTCGGGTGCCCACGCCGCCGTGGCCGGTGGTATAGGCCGTGGCGGTCATGGAGCGGACGCCGGAGTAATTCAGCACGGTGCCGTCTTTCAGAGTCAACACGCCGCTGCCGTCCGCATTTTCAGAGATGTTTCCAATGCCCCCGCCGGTTTCGCCGTGCTCCGCCAGGATGTCCTCCGGGTCTGCCTTTTCCGGGGAGGCGGCGGGCTTGGGCTTGGCGGTGCCGTATTCCACAATCCGGTCCACGGCAGTGGTGTCCAGCTCCTCCACGAATTGGCGGCTGAGCTCCGCGCCGTTGGACCAAACCACTTCGTAGACGGAGGAGCGTACTCCGTCGGCCCCCTCCTGGACCACCCGCTCCTCTCCCTCCAACATCTCGGGGTTGGCCACCCGCTGGGTTGCGAAGGGAGCGGTCTCGGTGACGTAGTCATAGTAGGTCAGATCGGAGGAGACATTCAGCTCCACACCGTTTTCCGACAGCTTCACGCCAATCATCTCCAGGGGGCTGGGATAGATGTGCAAGCGGGAGAGAAGGGAAGAGACGCTCTCCTTGCGGGAGGAAAGGGTCTGAGCAGAGCCCTCGTGGCGAACAGTGACGGTGGTGTTTTCCTGCAAGGTGATGTCGTAGCCATGGCTTCCGTTGGAGACGTAGAGCATCTGGGAGGACAGGTCCGGGGGCGTTTCCTGATGGGGGTCCAGGACAATGGCGGCAGCGTCGTCCGTGCCGGTGATCAGGAACAGGGAGTCGGCCCAGCCGGTGGCGGAGAGGCCGGTGACGGTGGCGACGAGCAGACAAAACAGCATCATACCGCCCCGGCGGCAAAGGGTGTATAAAAGACTTGGTTGTTGGTCAGTGTTCACGTGGATACCCTCCTAATATAAGGTGATTTCACGGCGGAGCCTTCCAAAAAGTCCCGGACCGCGCCCCGAGGGGCGGAGGCGCCGTGAGAGTCCCCATCGGGGGAGTATTGGGCGGCCGCACAATTTAAAAGGGCGGCTTGTAACTTTTGTTACCGTTTGGAAACTGGCCTCAGTATACACCATTGGCCCCACTTTTGTCAAGCCTTTTGGGCCTTAGAGGGAGGTTTATCCCCACTTTAGACCTGTTTGGACAAGATTTGACTGGAAAAGATTCGGGGAAAAAGTGAAAAAAGGTTACAAAACGGTAACGGATAGGGAGGGAAACGGGACGGTTGTGGAGTGCTTTTCCAAGAAAAACGCCGTCAAACAGGCGGCGGAGAAAGGGACGCACCGGGAGGACGGGGACCCCTTCCCGGGGAAAGAAGTGGACATTTCAAAAAAACCATGCTATGATGCAAGCAATGAGACCCTTCCCCCCGGAAGAGGGGAGAGAGGAGACCCCCTTATGAACATTGGAACCGTGTCCGTTCCCTCGAAACTGGCGTTAGCCCCTATGGCAGGCGTCACCGACGCCGCCTTCCGCCAGCTTTGCGCGGAACTGGGAGCGGGTTATACCTGTACGGAGCTGATCTCTTCCAAGGCGCTTTGTTATAAAGATAAGAAGACCTTCTCCCTTTTGCGCCAGTTCCCCGGAGAGCACCCCTCCGCGATTCAGATTTTTGGCAGCGATCCGGCCTGCATGGCGGAGGCCGCCCAGATTGCCATAGAGCATACAGGGGCGGATATTCTGGACATCAACATGGGCTGCCCTATGGGGAAAATTGTCAACAACGGCGACGGAGCCGCTCTGATGAAAGACCCGGAAAAAGCGGGGCGCATTGTGGAGGCCGTGGTCAAAGCGCTTCCCTCCGTCCCCGTCACCGCAAAATTCCGGCGGGGCTGGGACCTGGGGAGCTGCAACTGCGTGGAGTTCGCGCAAGTTTTGGAGCAGGCCGGGGCCGCGGCTGTGGCGGTCCATGGCCGGACGCGGGCTCAGGTTTACAGCGGGCAGGCGGACTGGAACTGCATCCGGGCTGTGAAGGAGGCCGTTTCCATTCCCGTGATCGCCAACGGCGACATCTGGAAACCGGAGGACGCGGCCCGCATTTTGCAGTATACCAAGGCCGACATGGCCATGATCGGGCGGGGGTGCTTTGGCAACCCCTGGATTTTCCAACAGGCGGCGGCGGTATTGGGGGGAAAGCCCCTTCCGCCTTCGCCGCCTCTGGCGGAGCGGTGCGATTTGGCTGTGCGGCAATTTGAGCTGGCGGCGGAGTACAAGGGAGAGCGGGTGGCCGTTCTGGAGGCTCGCCGGCACTATTGCTGGTATTTAAAAGGGGTACCCTACGCCAACTATTATAAAGAGCAGATTGTCCAGATGAATACCTTGGAGGATGTGTACCGGGTGACGCGGGGCATCAAACGGGACCTTCGGGACGGTCGGGAGGGACGCCTATGATGGACCCGAGGGAACCGAACTGGGTCGCCGCCGCCCGAAAGGGGGACCCGGCGGCCTTTGAGGAATTGGTCCGGCTTTACGAAAAGCGGGTTTTGGCGCTGACCCAGCGGATGTGCAAAAATCCGGAGGATGCCGCCGAGGCCGCTCAAGAGGCGTTTTTCGCGGCGTGGCAGGGGCTGAAGAACTTCCGGGGGGACAGCAGCTTCTCCACTTGGATTTACCGGCTGGCCTCCAACGCCTGCGTGGATTTGCTCCGGCGGGAGGGGAAGCGTCAGGCCGCGGCCTCTCTGGACGACGGGGAGCTAAACTTGGATCTCCCGTCATCGCTCCCCTCTCCCCAGGAGGAGGCGGAGCGCCGGGAGCTGAGAGAGCAGATTGAGGAGGGCCTTCGGGCTTTGCCGCCGGAGTACCGGGCGGCGTTGGTTCTGCGGGAGATGCACCAGTTGCGCTATGACGAGATTGGCGAGGCCCTGGGGCTGGACATCGGGACGGTGAAGTCCCGGATCAGCCGGGGGCGAAAGAAGCTGAGAAATTTTTTGCTGGCGAAGGGGAACTTTTCTCTGCCCGAGCCGTCTAAAGAGACAGGAAAGGAGGGCCGCTCATGAAATACTGCGAGAAGTACGCGGCCCTGCTGGACCCGTTTGTAGACGGGGAGCTGCCGCCGGAGGAGATGGAACAGGTGCGGGAGCATCTGAAAAACTGCCCCGGCTGTCAGGCCTATGTGGACGGCGCTTTGGCCATCCGGGCCGGTTTTCCGGAGGTGGAAGATACCGTCGTGCCGGAGGGGTTTGCGGGAGACGTGATGGAACGGATTCGAAAATCCGGGAACAAAAAGATGACGGAGCGGCGGCGGGGATTCCGGCGCTGGATGGAAACGGCGGCGCTGGCGGCCTGCTGCGCGCTGGTTGTTCTGGTGCGGACCGGAACCACTAGAGGAGAAAAGTCCGCCGCTCCTGCCGGAGAAGAGTCCGGCACGATGTGTTATGATACGAGCGCGGTTACGGAAGATGTGGCGGAACTGTCCCCGCACGCGGAGATGGGCGAGACGGTTCCGGAGGAGCCATCGGAGTCCCCGGCAGAGGCTCCGACGGAGAAAATGGAGAGCCGCGCGGCGATGAGATCGGGCGATGCCGAAGCGGACGTGGAGGAAGCGCCAGTTCCTGCCCTGACGGCGAATATGTCCCCCGAGGCTCCGGGGACCATGATGGACGGCGCACAGCCCTATGCTTCCGGCTCCGAGGCAACGGCCACATTATGTCTAAAGCAGGAAGAGGCCGGGGACCTGCTGGACGGGTTCGATGTAGTGTGGAAGAATGATTTGAAATGGTGCTATCAGCTGAACGCGGAGGAATTCCGGGCGTTGCTGGAGGCTCTGGACCGGCAGGAAGAGATGCCGGAAGAGGAAGAAGGACCTTTTCTGGTGGTGGTGTGTGGACCGCTGGAATAGAAAAAGCTGTGAGCTGAAGAAGACTGTATGTTTCCGTCAGGCCGGTTTCCAGGGAAGGAACCGGCCTGAAGCCCTGTAACCAGAGGGTTTCCGTTGTTGGAAGTGCATAGAGGTCATACCGAAATCCGGGCGTTTCGCTGTTATTTTCCAAAAAGGGCAAAAAAGGGAAAAAAGGGGATTGACAAAAGGGAGGGAGA
>CAJUCO010000048.1 GCA_910585245.1 uncultured Oscillibacter sp. | reverse complement strand
GCTTGGCGGCGACGCCTCGGCGGAGAGTTCGTATAAAATCCCCTCGCCTCCACCAGCTCAGGAATTCCCCTTACCGCTACGCTTCCCGCCCCGAAGGGGCGGAAAGCTCTGCCGGACGGGGAATTCCTTCGCTTTCCGCCGCGATTCGCTTCGCTGGATTCGCGGCGGAGAGGAGACGGATTTTAAGTAAAATTTGGTCTGTACTGCTGCCGGGTCCCCTGGGCGTTCGCCCAGGGGACCCGGTCTTTTTATGGGGAGGGGATTACTTGCCCAGGGAGACGATGACCTCCACCTCCACCAGTGCGCCCATGGGGAGGTCCTTGACGGCGAAGCAGGAGCGGGCGGGCTTGCCGGTAAAGTACCGGCTGTACACGTCGTTAAACGGGCCGAAGTCCCCGATATCCGAAAGGAAACAGGTGGCCTTGACCACGCTCTCGTAGGAGACGCCACAGCTTTCCAGAATGACGCCGATGTTCCGAATGGCCTGTTCCGCCTGGGCCTGGACACCGCCGTCCACCAGTTTTCCGCTGGCGGGATCGGTTCCCACCTGCCCAGAGAGGAACAGCATCTCCCCGGCAATGACGCCCTGGGAAAAGGGCGCGTTGGGAATGGAGGGAATTTTATCCGTGTTTACCGTTTTCAACATGGAGCAATACCTCGTTTTCCGTGATTTTTTATCAGGCGGCCGGTCCTTGTGAGGGGCGCCACCTTCTTTTTCAGTCAGTGGATTTCCAGATAGCGGGGTTGGAAGACGTCCTGGGAGAGGACCTGATAACCGCCCTTCTTCACCAGGACCAGGTCCTCCTGGTGGAACATACGGTTATGTTGGCGGATGACCGGCTCAATGCAGAACACCATGTTTTCCTCCAGCTCGAAATCCTCTTTGGGAGAGAGCATGGGGAACTCGTGAAGGCCGATGCCCAGAGAGTGGCCAATGTGGGGACAGGCGAAATTCAGGCCCAGGGCCTCGCATTTCTCCTTACAAAGTGTGTAGAGCTCCTTGGCCGTGACGCCGGCTCGAACGTGGTCATAAGTATAATAGTAGGCTTCACACAGCCGTTTCATCACGTCTACATAGAGGGGGTTCGGTTTGCCGATCAGCACCGTGCGGGCCACGTCGGAGTTATAGCAGTGGTAGTTCCCAAAACTGTAGCTGGCGCCGTAGTCAATGCGCATCAGCTCGCCCTCCGCCAGGACGTCCTGATCCGGCAGCTTGTGCGTCTGGCCAGAGTGGTCCCCTGTGCCCATGACCAAAAAGGTGATGTAGTCGGCTCCGTCCTCCAGCATATAGCGTTTAATCTTGCTGGCCAGCTGGAACTCCGTATCGCCGGGATGCGTCTCCAGCAATGCCCGTTCTAGAGCGGCGCGGGTGCTTTGGGCCGCCTTGGAGAGCATTTCGATCTCCACAGGCTCCTTGATCATGCGGATTTTGTCGAACAGACGGGTGCAGGGCACAAACTCCACATCCGGGAGTAGCTCCACCATCTCGCGGTAGTAATGGGCCATTAGATAATCCAGCTCAACGCCCACCTTGCCGTGGTCCAGTCCCTTCTCCCGCAGGACGCTTGCCAAAAAGGCGATGGGAGATTCCATGAACTCTGTGTAAAAGCGTTTGTCTTCAATCCATGTCTCGCTTTCAATGGTGGATTGCTCGATGCTGCATCCGATGAAGACCGGCTCTTTCTCCAGCGGGAGCACGGCGATGGCCAGACGGTCCCGAATGGAGCTTTGGGTCATAATGTAGGTTTCCGCGAAATACAGCGTGTTTTCCGGGGAGATCACCACCGTGACGTCCAGACCCTCCTTTTCCATCAGCCTTTGTAGCCGCCCGTACCGTTCGCTAACAGCCATTTCAAACTCCTCCTTTTCAATGTTTCCGCCCGGGAAGGGGAACGCGGCAAGGGCGTCTTCCCCCTTCGCCGGTTGTATCCTCTACGGCGTTTACGCGCCGAGCAGGTTTGGAACCATGGTCACAAATTCCGGGACAAAGGTAAAGAGAACCAGCAGCGCCACCATGGCGAAGACGAAGGGCCAGACCACGACCTTTGTCACCGGGACCTTGGCAATTCCCGCGGCGATGAACAGTTGCAGCCCCACCGGCGGTGTAATCGTCCCCACCAGAATGGTGATCATGATGATAATGGCGAAGTGGATGGGGTCTAATCCCACGGTGTTTCCGATGGGGAAGAGGACGGGGACAAAAATCATCATCGCCACCGTTCCATCCAGAAACAGCCCCACCGCAAACAAGATGCCAATGACCATCATCAAAATCAAAGTCGGATTCTCTGTGATATCCAGCATTCCGCCGCAGAGGATGGAGGCCAGATTTCCCCGGGTGATGACCTGCCCAAACAGGGACGCCAGACAGATGATCATGCAGGGGACAGCCATGCTGACGCAGGCCTTGTTCAGGATTCCAGGCAAATCGCGGATTCGGATCTCCTTATAGGCGAACACGCTGACCAAAATGGAGTAGATCACCAGAACGATGCCCGCCTCCGTGGCGGTGAAAAGGCCCCCCATAATGCCGCCCAGAACGATAACCGGAGCCACCAGGGCCCACTTTGCCTCCCAGGCGGCGGCGGAGATTTCGCAGAGACTGGCGCGGGATTTTTTCACCCAGCGCTCTTTGTGCCCGTAATAGGCGCACACGCTCATCTGAGCAAGGCCGATCAGTATCCCCGGAACAATTCCGGCCATAAACAACGTGCCGATGGAAAGTCCTGTAATGCCGCCGTAGATCACCATGGTTAAGCTGGGGGGAATGATGGGCCCGATGCAGGAGGAGGCGGCGGTGACCCCGGCGGAAAACTCCGGCGTGTAGCCGTCTTCCTGCATAGCGGGAATCAAAATGGCGCCGACGCTCACCGCGTCCGCCGTGGCCGAGCCGGCGAACCCCGCCATAATCATGCTGACCAGCACGTTGGCGTGGGCCAGAGCGCCTCTCCAGTGCTGCAGCAGCAAGGAGCAAAAGCGGATGAGCTTGCGGGTGATTCCGCCGGTGTTCATCAGTTCCCCCGCCAGAATGTAAAAGGGAACCGCCATCAAGGTGAAGGAGTTCATGGTGGTGAAGCACTTTTGAGCCGCCAACACGTCCGACACCGTGCCAAAGTCCAGCATCCCCCAAAGGCCCGCCAGCCCCATGGCGTAGGCCACAGGGAAGCCCAGCAGCAAAAGGGCCATAAAGATCAGGATAGTGAGGATCATGGTCGTCATCCCAGCGCCCCTCCCCTCGTCTCCAGATACCGCTCTTTTTGCACCACCATACGGCCAAGCTCCCGGATGATGTACAAAATTGTGATGACGGCCCCCACGGGGACGCACAGGTCCACGACTCCCAGGGAAATCCAGGAGACCGTGTACATAGGCCGGTTCCATTGGGAGAGGGCGTAAAGCAGTCCGCTGTAGGCCAGATAGCAGGAGAACCCCGCAATGACCAGGTAGTATGCAAAGGTCAAAATCAGCTGGATTTTTTTGGGTAGCTTGATGAACAAAACGTCCACAATCAGGTGCCCTCCCCGGCTGAAGGCCACCGCGCCGCCCAGGAAGAGCAGCCAGATAAAGAGATACCGGCAAACCTCCTCGGCCCACATGGTCGGGGCCTTCAGCACCATGCGAAGGACGATCTGCACCCCCAGAATCAGCACGATTGCGGAAAATCCGGCGGCGATGAGAACGAAACACAACTTGTCCAACAGCGTATAAACGCACGTGACAGCTCTTTTCACAGTCTCCCTCCTCTCGGGTGTTGTGATAGATGGCGCTTAGCGCGCGGCGTATTCCTCCACCGCCTTCAGACAAAGATCATAGATTTCCTGCCGCCCGGGGTGGCCCTCCAGCCAGCGCTCTTTCATGGCGACCATGAGCTCTGCCAATTCCTCCGTCTCGCCTTCCGGCAACTCGTTGAAAACCATGCCCTTTTCCACGCAGAAGGCCAGGTCCTCCGCCTCGGACTCCTTGCCCTCCTCATAGGCAATGGCGCCGGCCTCTTGCGCGGCCTCTTCCACCGCCCGCTGGTATTCCTCCGGCAGGGAGTCATAGACGCCGTTGCTCACCGCCAGGGTGATGGTGCTCCACATATGGTTGGTCAAAAGGCCGTATTGGGTGACCTCGCAGAAGTTCATATCTTTGATGGAACTGATGGGGGTCTCCATGCCCTCCGCCACCTTGGTCTGCATGGCGGTGTAGCACTCGGACCAGGTGATGGGTGTGGGAGCGGAGCCCAGGGCCTTGAACATATCGGTATAGAGGGTGCTCTCCGGAGAGCGCATGGTCATGCCGTTCATCTGCTTGTAGGACGTCACATTTTTGTCCACGAAAATCATCTGCCGCCCGCCGCAGGGGACCCAGCAGAGAATACGGGCGCCCTGCTCCATCAGCTTTTCGTTCAGTGCAGCGCCCACGGGCTGGGAAGCCTCGTTGAAGGCGTAATAAATCTCCTCCCAGTCGGAGAACATGAACGGCAACGTGTCCGCCCCAAAACCGTCCACGTTGTCCACATAGGTGACGGCGGCGGTGATGGCACCGAACTGCTGTGTGCCGACCAAAAGACCGTCGGCCACCTCCTGCTCAGATCCCAGCTGTGCAGAGGGATAAACCGTGACCTCCACCGCGCCGTTGGTTTTCTCAGAGACCAGCCGGGCAAAATCCGTGCAAAGATGGTCCGTCACTGAGTCGACGGCGTGGTGGTGGGCCAGAGTGAAGGCGTATGTCTCCCCCGCGGCGGCACCGGGGTTGCCGCTGGAGGAAGGGGTTTCCCCTGTCTGCGCGGGGGAACCGCAGCTGCTCAGCAGGAATCCCATGGTCAGGACCAGAAGGCCCGCCAGTACGTTTTGGAATCTTCTCTTCTTCATTCTGCAATCCTCGCTTTCTTGTTTTTGGAGATATACAAAAAGCGCTGCCGCTAATCCAAAATGGCAACGCCAACGCTTCCTTTCAGGTTCCCGCCCTTGAAAGGGGACGGCAGGGACGCGCCGGTGTTTGGCCTGGGAGGGAACTTAAGTGGTCTTGCAGATTCGGGAAATGTGGAATTTTTTATTATTTTAACAATTTCAATCGGTAAAGTCCAATGGTTGTTTTATATGCTGATATTCCCTTTGTCTATATAACATAGCAAACCCGCATCTATAAGATCTGTATATACAAAAAAGCGCCGCCCTTATCAAATAAGAGCGGCTTGTTAAAAAAGTGCAGTTTAAAGGTGGACGAAAAGGAAAAGAGCTACGAGAGAAACCCATCAGGGGTTTCTCTCGTTTTCAATCAGAAGTTTTCGGGCCTTTCAAAAGGTCCGAAAACTTGCTGAGGCCGGCGAAAACGCGTTTTCACCGGCCTCGCGCCGCCCTTATTCCGTAAGGGCGGCGGCTACGACATTCAAAAAACCTTGAAACCACTTGGGCAGGCGCTTTTGCGTCCTCCAGATGACGGTCAGGTCCAGAAAATAGGGGGGCTTTAAGGGGATGGGGACGATGTCGCAGGTCAGCTGCTCGTCGTTGAAGATGTCCCGCACCAGGATGGAAACCGCCATATTCTGCTGAATCAGATGGAGGGCGGTGGACAGCTGACTGGTGTAGGTGACGTGCCGGGGGAAGAAGCCCGAGCGGCCGAAGAGATCCTGAAAGGGGACGTTTTGGTTGTAGTCCTCTGTAAAGAGGATGAAGGTTTCCTCCCGCACCAGGTCCTCTGTAACATAGGGGAGCTCCGCCAAGGGGTGGCGGCGGGAGACGTATAAAACCTCCTCCATGGTCCGCAGCCGCTTGCCGGACAGCTTTTCCATGGGGAAAAATCCGCTGGGGAGGATCGCGGCGTCCAGCGTGTTGGAGAGGACCTGCTGCCCGAGGGCGGCCGTCCCCCCCTCCTTCCAGAGGAGGCGGAGGTTTAAACCGCTTTGAGCCAGAGCTTCCGCGATTTTGGAGATATAGCAAAAGCCAATGGTGGGGGGAATGCCGACCTTTACCGTGTGTTCCTGGGTCTTCATGTCCTCCATGACCTGGGACAGCTTGTCAAATTCCTCCAGAACCCGGAGGGTCTGCTGAAAGAACAGGTTTCCCTCCGGCGTCAAAACGGCTCCGTTTCGAGTGCGGACCAGCAGCGGTACACCGGCCTCCTGCTCCAGTTCCGAGATCGCCTTGGAGAGGGAAGGCTGGGTGATGTGAAGAAGCGAGGCGGCTTTGGTAAAGCTGCCCCATTCGCTGACGGCGCGAAAATATTGAAGCTGGGCTAATTTCATAGGCCCCCCTCCCTGGATGAAGGTCCAACGCGCGTGGAAACGCGCAAGCGGCGGACGGAAGGTCCCTCTCCCGCAGGTGGAAAAAGCCTCCGGTGCGGTGTTTCAGAGTCCTTTCAGCTTTTGCCCTTATAATCACTCCGCACGCAACCACACCGTAGAGGAGGAACCTATGGAGAAAGACTTTGCAAAGAATCGGGGCGTTACGCTGAACAGCCTGCTGGAAGAACAGTGCGCCTTGAATATGCGGCTGCTGTTGGCCGTTCAGATCCGCGACCTGGAGACTCAGACGTCTTTAAGGCGGGAGCTGGAGGAGAACGCCGCCCAGATTGACCGCCTCTTGACCGGCAGAATGTAGCGCTGAACATAGAAAACAGGGGACCTCCGGTTTTCTATTTGTCAGCTCTTTGCGCAGTAACGGCGGAGGCCGCAATTGTAAAGGGCCGCCATCCGGGGTTCCAGGACGGGCTCCTCCCGCTCGATTCCATCGTATTGGATGTACCATGTTTCCCCGTCGGTAGAGAGCAGGGGCTCCAGATCCTTCAAAGAGTAGGAGGGGAGGCGGACGCTGCCCCGGCTCCAGACCCGCAGCACGTTGGGGATGTCCACGTCTGAGGGGGAATCGATCACTGCCAGCCGCAGCTCCTGGAAATAGGCCCCGCCAAAGGGCTGATCCACGTCCAGGCTGGCAAAGCCGCTGTCATACAGGGATTCCAGGGCGGTTTCCAGGCTGCCGTTGTTCCACACCGGAGCGATGAGGCCGCATTCGCTGAGCTTTACCCGCTTCTCCCCCGCCGGAGGGAGGCCGGAGATGGGGATTAAATCGTCCAGAACGAAGGGGCCGGTTTTGGTCTTGGGAAGGAAGATCCGGGAGGCGCTGTCGGAGGTGAGGCTGATGGACAAGGCGTGGATGACCCAGTCCAAAAACAGGTCGAAATTCCGCCCGGAGACCTTGCACCGCTGAGAAGCCTGGTTCAGGAATTTGCTCATGGACTCGTAATCCGTCAGCGCCATGGGCGGCAGGGGACCGGCGTAGAGATTTTTTAAACGTGTGGTGGGCAGCATGGCGACCTCCCCGCGCCCTTTGGCGCGTTTGTCAGAATATGCCCCATTTTAGCACGCCCAGGCCCAAAACACAAGCCGTAAACCGAACAACCGTTCCCGGATCTTCCGCCGGGAAGTTCGGGCAATTTCACCGACGCAGTCCAAGGCCCCGCCGTTTGGCGGGGCCTGGTTGTCAGGATGTTTGAAGGGGAATTTCCGCGCCGCAAACGAAGAGGCTGTCCGCCTGCTCCAGGTCCAGGGGGATGAGGAACTCCACCTGGGCGTCGACGCTGGTGTTGGAAGAACCGATGAAGGAGGAACCCATCAGGTCTAGAATCTCTCCGTTTTTCAAACGGATAGACAGATTTTTGCAGGGCGTCCACCGGGAGTACCGGCCCCCCTCGTCCTCCCGGTGGAAGGACAGGCCCAGGGCCAGAGGGGAGAGGGTCACGTTGTCCAAAATCCAATCCACCCCGTTTACCCGGCAGACCACGTTGGGCTGTAGCCGCAAAACCTCCGTGGGCCGGAGGGTGATGGAAAGGGTCCACTCTCCGAACAGCAGGGTTTCCGGCTCCTCCCCCAAGCGGAAGAGCACCAGGTCCTGAAGGCGGATGCCGCAGGGTCCTCCGGCATTTAGCATTTCGTCGCTGATGGAGAAGACCAGGGAATATTGCCCCTCCTGGAAGGGGTCTTCCGGATAGGCCTCGGTCCACAGGGAGGAGGAATAGCCCCAGGTCCCCACGCTTTGCTCGTTCTCCAGAAGGATTTCCGTCTCTCCGAAGGAGGGATTGTCTTCCCCAAGACGCTCCAGCAGGTCCGGGTCCAAAACGCTTAAGCGCAGCTCTACCATGGCCTTTTGCCCGTCGAAAATGGCATCTAGCATCTCAAAGCGCAGGCCGCCGGCCTCCACCAGTGTGGTGTCCATTCCGGCGCCCATGGTCAGGAGTTGTTCCGTGTTTGCGGCGTCTTTATAGTAGTCTGTGGCCCAATCGTTTTCCTCAAACATCGCCCGGAAGCGCTGGCCGCCGCCCAGGGCCAGACCCGCCGCCGCCACGCCGGTGAGCAAGGCCGCAACCACCGCCGCCGCCAGATAACGGGCGGGATTCCGGGGACGCCGGCAGGACTCCGTTTTGCAAAACGGCTCTCCGGCAGACCAGGGTTCCGCCAGCAGGCGGCGCATCCGCCTTCTCTGATGCCGGGAGGGGGCGGGGATCTCCGGGCTCTCCTTCATATCCTGCCGGAGGGCCTCCTCCAGGGCATTTTTCAGCATGGCGTCAAACACAGGACCGTCCATCCAGGTATCCCTCCCTTCTCAGCGCGTCGATGAGCAGCTTCCGGCCCCGGAAGATCCGGCTTTTTACCGCGCCCTCCGTCAAGCCAAGCTCTCTGGCAATGTCCCCCAGACTCCATTCCCCCACAAACCGCAACTCCAGCACCCGGCGGTAATCCTCCGGCATGGTCCGGATCAGGGTGACCAAGGCCTCAAACTCCCCTTGGTCCGGCGGTGTGGCGGGTTCCCAGGACTGGGTTTCCAGCTCTGTCTCCCGGCCCTCCTTGCGGAGCGTGTCCAGAGCCGTGTTCCGGACCACCACCATCAGCCAGCGTTCCAGCTGGTCATCAGAGCGGGAGCAGAGCTGGTCGTAATGTTGCAGGAATTTGATAAATGTGTCATGCACTGCGTCCTCGGCCTTGGGGCCGGGGCCCAGGAGGCGGGCGGCCAGCCGGTGGAGCTGCCGCTGGTATTGCTTGTAGAGCCGGGTAACGCGTATCCGGTCCCCGTCCCGCTCCCGGTGGAGCGCGAAACTGGAGAACATGGCACCGCCTCCTTTCGTCCTTCTATAAGATACAACGTTTTAGCCCCTAAAACGGTTTCCGGTTTTTTAAAATTGATTGGAAAAGATTCCGGGAATATCCGAGAGCAAAAGGAGAGATACTGAGAACCTATATTCAAAGCCGCTGAACGCCGTCCGGAGCGCCCTTAAAGACGTCTTTGTCCCAGGGGGAAACCCTCCGCCAAAGGGCGTTTCCGGCTGTGGATACGGCAAAAAACCACCGGGAGGCAGCGCCTATGATGACCGCCTTTGCCCGCACCGTCATTCTCTATTTTCTCATTATGACCGGCCTCCGCCTTATGGGCAAGCGGCAGATCGGCGAGCTGGAACCAGGCGAGCTGGTGCTGACCATGATGATCTCGGACCTGGCCACCGTGCCCATGCAGGACTTCGGCATCCCCTTGCTGGCGGGCGTGATTCCGATTTTGACGCTTCTGGCGCTTTCCATGCTGTTGAGCCAATGGTCCTTAAGCAGTCTCCGCTTTCGCCGTCTGGCCTGCGGCGCGCCCTCGGTGCTGATCCGAAACGGAATCCTTCAGCAGGAGACCATGCGGAAAAACCGTTACACGCTGGACGAGCTGCTGGAAGAGCTCCGGAGCCAGGGGATTACCGGGGTGGAGGAGGTCCAATACGCCGTGCTGGAAAACTCGGGCCATCTTTCCGTTCTCCCCTGGGCCCGGTGCCAGCCCCCCACGGCGGAGCAGCTGGGGGTGAAAACCGGCGAGGAGGGGGCCTTACCAATGATTCTGGTCAACGACGGGCGTCTTCTCCGGCAGAACCTGAAGGCCCAGGGGCTGGACGGAACCTGGCTTCAAAAGACCCTTCAAAAAGAGGGACTGTCTTCCCACCGGGAGGCGTTTTTGCTCACCGTGGACGACAGGGGGCGGGTGTGCTGCGTGAAAAAGGAGGGGAGGCCATGAAAAAAGGACTGCTGATTCCCGCCGGCCTGCTGGCGGCCATCCTGGCCTTTTGCCTGTGGAACAGCGCCGCCATGACCGCCCACACCGCCCGCTGGCGGGCCCAGATGGAGACGGCGGACCGTCTTGCCCGGGAGGGGAAGTGGACGGAGGCCACTGCCGCCATCCAAGAGGGCTACGCGGATTGGACGGCCCGGCAGACCTACCTTCACATAGTCACCAACCACGACGCTGTGGACGGCGCGGAGGCCATGTACCACCGGGCCCTGGCCTTTGCGAAGAGCCGGGAGGACAGCGAGCTCCGGGCAGAACTGGCGGACCTTCGAGACCAGCTCCGGCTGCTGGCGGAGATGGAGGAGTTTAGCGTGAAGAACGTTTTGTAGAGCGGGGGCCACCCTTGCGCCTGGAGCCGGTCCGTGGTAAGATGGACCCCGGAAGGGGGACTGTCCTATAGAAACAACCATTCGAAAGGCGTCCGTAGAGGACGCGGAAGCGCTTTTGGATATCTATGGCGGGTACGTCCGAAATACCGCCATCACCTTTGAGTATGAGGTTCCGTCTCTGGAGGTGTTCCGGGGGCGCATTGCCAAGACCCTGCAAACCTATCCCTACCTTTGCGCCGTGGGAGACGGCAAAATTCTGGGCTATGCCTACGCCGGTCCCTTTGGGGAGCGGGCGGCCTACGGCTGGTCGGCGGAGACCACGATTTACCTGTCCCGGGACGCCAAGGGGCGCGGCCTGGGCCGGAAACTCTATGAGGCGCTGGAGGCGGCCCTGAGGGCCATGGGCATTTCGAACCTGTACGCCCTGGTTGCCTGCCCTGTGGGAGAGGAGGACGAGTACCTCACCCGAAACAGCGCGGAATTTCACGCCCACCTGGGCTACCGGCTGGCAGGGGAGTACCGTGCTTGCGGCTGCAAATTTGGCCGCTGGTACAACATGACCTGCATGGAAAAAATCATCGGCGGCCACCGGGAAAATCCCCCGCCGGTCAGACCCTATGCCGGGGTGGAGGAAAAGAGACCGGAGTGACACGCACTCCGGTCTCAGGCTGTCGAAAATCCTTTTTCGACAGCCTGAGCAAGGTTTTCAGACCTTTCAAAAGGTCTGAAAACCTTCTGATTGAAAACGAGAGAAACCCCTGATGGGTTTCTCTCGTAGCTCTTTTCCTTTCCGCTCCCTTTAGACGGCACCTTTTTGACAAGCTGAGACCGGAGTGACACGCACTCCGGTCTTTTCGCTGGCTTTACTGTTTCACGATTTCCGCCGTGTCCATGGCGATCATGAGCTCCTCGTTGGTGGGGATCAGCAGGACCTTCACCTTGGAATCGGGGGCGGAGAGGACGGTCTCTTTGCCCCGGACGTCGTTGGCGGCGGCGTCCAGCTTCACGCCCATGTACTCCAGACCCTGGCAGACCATGGAGCGAACGGCCTTGTCGTTTTCGCCCACGCCTGCGGTGAAGATCACCGCGTCCACGCCGCCCATGGCGGCGGCATAGGCGCCTACGTATTTTTTCACCTCATAGGCGAATTTCTCCTGAGCCAGAGCAGCCTTGGCGTCGCCCTTTCCGGCGGCGTTTTCCAGGTCCCGGAAGTCGGAGGAGACGAGGCTAAGACCCTCCACGCCGGACTTTTTGTTCAGGACGTTCAGCATTTCGTCAATGCCCATTCCCCGCTTGTTCATCTCATACTGGAGGATGCCGGCGTCCAGATCGCCGGACCGGGTGCCCATGGGCACGCCTGCAAGAGGCGTGAAACCCATGGAGGTGTCCACACTCTTGCCGCTGTCCACCGCGGCGATGGAGGACCCATTCCCCAGGTGGCAGGAGATCAGCTTGACCTCTTCGGGCTTTTTGCCCAGCATGGCGGCGGCACGGCCGGCGACATATTTGTGGCTGGTGCCGTGGAACCCGTAGCGCCGGACTTTATCCTCCTCGTACCAGGCGTAGGGCAGGGCGTACATATAAGCCTTGGCGGGCATGGTCTGGTGGAAGGCGGTGTCGAACACGGCCACCATGGGCACACCGGGCATCACCTTCTGGCAGGCCCGGATGCCCGTCAGGTTGGCGGGGTTGTGGAGGGGAGCCAGAGGAATGCAGTCCTCAATGGCCTGGAGAACCGCCCCGTCGATCAGCACCGACTTGTTGAAGGCCTCGCCGCCATGGACCACCCGGTGGCCCACCGCGCCGATTTCACTCATGGAGGAAATCACGCCGTTTTCCCCGTCCGCCAGAGCGTCCAGCACGGCCTGGATAGCCTCCGAATGGGTGGGCATGGGGATGTCAATGGCATCCAGAGTCTTTTTCCCCTGGGCCTTGTAGGTAAATTTGCCGTCGATGCCGATGCGCTCGCACAGGCCCTTGGCCAGCAAAACGCCGCTCTCCGGGTCCAAAAGCTGATACTTCAGGGAGGAACTCCCTGCGTTGATGACCAGAATGTTCATGATGACCGTCTCCTCTTTTTGGGGAACTCCTTGCGGAATTCCCGAATTTTATAGTATAATATAGAGCGGCAGGGAAGGGCGGAGAACCCGCTTTCCCTGTTGTCCATCTTCATTATACCAGACTTTCCGGGAGTTACAACCGCTTTTTTACCAAACTGTCACTTTTTTGTCACCACTTCAAGGGGGAATTTCATGGCTACGGCTGGTATCATAACAGAGTACAATCCCCTCCATATGGGTCATGTTCATCTGATGAGGGAGGCTCGCCGCCTTCTGGGGACGGAGACGGGAATCCTCTGCGTCATGAGCGGAAATTATGTTCAGCGGGGGGAGTTCGCCCTGGTGGACAAGTTTGCCCGGGCCGCCGCCGCCGTTCAAAGCGGGGCGGACCTGGTGCTGGAGTTGCCCGTTTCCTGGGCGCTGAGCTCGGCGGAGGGCTTCGCCGCCGGGGCCGTGGAGATGATGAGGGCCACCGGGGCCGTCACCCACCTGGTCTTTGGCAGCGAGGGGGGGGACGCCGCTGCCCTGGTCCGTGTGGCGGAGGCCCTGTGCTCCGGCGGGTTTTCCCCCAGGCTCCGGGAGGAGCTGAGAAAGGGGGACAGCTTTCCCGCCGCCCGCCAGCGGGCGGTGGAGGCGCTGCTGTCCGGAGAGGACGCGGCGGTCTTGGAGCGGCCCAACGATATCCTGGGCGTGGAGTACTGCAAGGCCCTTCGGGGAAGCGGCATCCGGCCTGTGGCCGTTCCCCGAAGGGGGGCGGCCCATGACAGTGAGGCGGCCCGGGGTGTCTTTGCCTCCGCCTCCGCCATTCGCCGTGCCCTTTGCCGCCACGAGGAGGAAACCGCCTTGGGCCTATGCGCCCCCGCCATGGCGGAGATTTACCGGGCCGAACAGGCGGCGGGCCGCGCTCCCGCCGGACTGTGGAACTGTGAACGGGCGGTGTTGGCCCGTCTCCGCCTTTTGGAGGAGGCGGATTACGCCGCCCTGGATCTGGGGAACGAGGGGCTGTACCGCCGGTTTTACCGGGCCGGCGGCGCCTCCGCGTCGGTGGAGGCGTTCCTGGAAGAGGTGAAGACGAAACGATATCCCCTGGCCCGGCTCCGCCGGATGGTGTTCCGGGCCTATTTGGGGCTGCCCCCTGCGCCGCCGGAGCGGCCCGCCTATCTGCGGGTCCTGGCGGCCAACGAGCGGGGAACGGCCCTGCTGGCCGGGATGCGGAAGACCGCCGCCCTGCCGGTTTTGACCAAGCCCGCCGCCGTCCGCTGCCTGCCGGAAGAGGCCCGCCGTCTCTTCGCGCTGGAAGTTCGGGCGGACCGGCTGTATGCCCTGGCCTGTCCTGATCCCGCCGCCGTCCCGGACGGGTGGCGAAGGGGGCCGGTGATCGTCCGGGAGGGGACGGGCTGAACAGAGGAGGAACCCCTATGAGTACCATGATCGCTCTGCTGCTGGTGCTAAGCTCCCTGGTGGGTTGCGCTGGGGAGACGCTGACCAACGTGAAAAACGCCCTGCCGGTTTCACCTGCGGAGACCATTGTCTTCTCGGTGAAGCTGGAGGAGTATGAGGAGACTGTCCGGAGTGAAGACGGCGCGGTGCTGGCGGAGTGCTCTTATGAGCTTCCAACGCTAAAGGCCCTGTTTGAAGACGGGCGCGTGCTGGAGACCGCCGCTTCAGCGGAGCAGGAGCAGGCCCTGGCGGCGGTGGAGACTTTCAACGCCCGTTTCGCCCAGTGGAAGACCAATCCCGGCACCCTGGCGGAGGCCGCCAGGGAGGACCAGGCCTTTCGGAACGAATCCGGGCTGGAGCCCATGACGTATACCGACGACTTGTGGTGCGCCGTCTATCAGACGGAAACTTTGGTCAGCGTCTCCGGAACCTACAGCACCTACACCGGCGGGGCCCATCCCAACCACATCTTGATGAGTTGGAACTTTGATCTGGGCAGCGGAACCTTCTTTGACCCGGACTTTTTGGAGGAGGACGGCAAGCTGAAAGGGGCCGTGACGGCGGAGCTTGTCCGGCAGGCGGAGGCTGTGGCCCTGGAAAATGGTATGGCTCCGGAGGAGTATTTCTGGACGGACTACGCGGACATCTTGGCGGACTGGAGCAACTACGCCGTCAGTTTCGATGAGGAGGGCATGACGGTGGGATTCTCCCCCTACGAGCTGGCCTGTTACGCTGCCGGCTCCCAGGTGTTCCACCTGACGTACCAGGAGCTTTTGCCCTATTTAGGGTCCCACAGCAGGGCTCTTCTGGGATTGGAAGAACAGGTCCTTGAGGAAGCCGCCGGATAAATAAGGAATAAAAAGCAAAGGGCTCCCGCTTGAAGCGGGGGCCCTTTGCGTAGCTTGTCAAAAAAGTGCTGTTTAAAATCCTTTTTCGACAGCCTGAGGGGGCCGCCCTTTCCGGGCGGCCCGCCTTTTTAAGGGATTCAGGTGCTTTCCACAGGAACAGACTCCGCCTCGGGGGCCGGGGTCTCCGGAACTTCGGAAATGGGAAACGTCTTGCGCCCGAAGAGGGGCTTTCTGGGCTTCTTCGGGGGCTTTTTGTCCTTCCGGCGGAAGATGTGGCTCAGGTTGTCGATGACGGAATAGTACACCGGCGTAAACACCAGAGTCACAATGGTAGAGATTACCATGCCCGCAATCATGGTGATGCCCATGTCCGCCATCATCTCGTTGGTCTCCCCGATTCCCATGGCCATGGGGACCATGGCGAGAATGGTAGTCAGGGTGGTCATCAAAATGGGCCGGACCCGCAAGGGGCAGGCGTGGAGGATAGCGGTTTCCCGGTCCTCTCCCCGGGCCCTTCTGATCTTGATGTACTCCACCAGAATGATGGAGGAGTTGACCACCGTGCCCGCCAGCATGATGATGGACACCAGGGACAGCATGGAGATGTCCCGTCCCGTGACGGGGAGGCCGAAGAGGGACCCGGTGAAAGCCACCGGCAAAATCAGCATGACCATAGCGGGCATGAGGAAGGACTCAAACTGCACCGCCAGGACGAAATACACCAGCAAAAGAGCCGCCGCCAGGGCAATCAGCAAATCGCCAAAGCTCTCCATCATGGTCTCATAGGAGCCGTCGGTCTCCACAGCGTAGCCCTGGGGGAAGGTGTAAGCGTTTAAAATCTCCCAGATTGCCATGGTCATGGCGGCGGTGTCGCCGCTGACGGATTCGCCGGAGATCGTCACCTGCCGGGTCTGGTTGGACCGGACGATGGTCTGGGGGGCCTGCTCAATGGAGACCCGAGCCACGGACCCCAGAGGCACCGTGCCGCCAAAGGCGGAGGGCACGCCCATGGACTTTAGCGCGTCCAGACTTTTGGCCGCCGCGCCGCCGCCCCGGACCACCACGTCCAGCTCCCGCCCCGTGATGGTGACCTTAGTTGCGGTGGAGCCGGTGAGCTCCGAGCGGACCGCCCCGCCGATGGCGGCGGCGGTGAGACCGTACTGAGCGGCGGCCTCCCGGTTCACGGCCACTTTCACCTGAGGCACCTCGTCGGAGAGAGAACTTTGGACATTCACCGCGTCGGGCAGGGCGGAGATCTGGGAAATGAGGTCGTTTGCCAGGAAGGCCAGGGTGTCATAGTCGTCGCCGGAGATGACCACGGAGATGTCTCCTCCGCCGCCCATCATGGCGCTGGCGTCGGAGGCGGAGATGGTGATTTCACAGCCCGCGATGTCCCGCACCGCTTCCCGGAGGGCCCCGGCAATGTCGTTGCTGCTCCGCTGGCGCTGAGACTTGGAGCCGATGTCCAGCATCATGGTGACGGATTCGTTGGAGGCGATGTAAAACATCTCCTCAATCTCCGGGACTTCCGCCTCCATAATGGCGGTGACCCGGTCGGCGATGAGGGAGGTCTCGTTCAGCTGGGACCCGATGGGCATACTGATGCTGACGGAGAGCTGCCCCTGGTCCATATCGGGGATGAGAACCATCTTGGTGTTGCCCAGAGTGACGCCGAAGAGGACCACCAGGGCAAAGGAGGCCGCCATACCCAGGAAGAGATGGTGGACGAAAAAGTCCAGGGTCTTGAGGTAGAAGGCGCTGATCTTTCCCACCAGCCGCTTCAGGGGACCGGGCTGCTTCCCGGCCTGTTTTTCCTGGCGGCGGCGGACTTTCTCCTCGTCCAGGGTGAAGTAGCAAAGAAGGGGCACCAGGGTCAGGGAGATGACGAGAGACGCGAAGATCAGCGAGGCGATGGTGAGGCAGAAGTCCTTGAACATCATCCCCGCCATGCCCCCGGTGAGGGCCAGGGGGACGAAGACCGCCTCGGTGGTGAGGGTGGAGGCCAGGACGGAGGAGGTGACCTCCTTCGTGCCCTCGACGCAGGCGTCCTGGCGGCTATAGCCGTCGGCGGAGAAGCGGTAGATGTTCTCCAGAACGACAATGGAGTTGTCCACGATCATGCCCACGCCCAT
Organism: uncultured Oscillibacter sp.; assembly: GCA_910585245.1. GTDB lineage: Bacteria > Bacillota > Clostridia > Oscillospirales > Oscillospiraceae > Oscillibacter. The sequence goes on along the minus strand of CAJUCO010000048.1, from coordinate 29 downwards.
GGCGATGCCCCCCAGGGACATCATGTTCA
>CAJUCO010000047.1 GCA_910585245.1 uncultured Oscillibacter sp. | reverse complement strand
ACGCCAACCCCTTCCGCACCTATCCGCTGGTGAACGACTATGAGAAGTTCAAGAAATTGGTGGCGGAAAAGAGCGTGGCCTGCTATATCATCAACACAGGGGATTTCATGGGCAAAAAGGTCCAGAAGGAAGACACCCTGGGCATTCTCGAAGCCGTTGTTGAGGGCAAGGCCAAGTTTGAGAGCTGGGGCCCCTTCGAAGACATTGAGATCTTCAAGTGGGAGGGCTTTGTACCCGACCTGAGCGACAAGGAGTATGTCGCCCAGCTGAAGGCCCGGATGCAGGACCGGCTGAACTATGTCACAAATCTGGACGCGGAAGAGGGCGGTTTCAACAAGCTGCCGGAGGATGCCGCCGCGGCCATCAAAAAGGTTGTGGACGAGGCGAACACCCTGTAAGCGTTTATCTTCGAGCGAACAAAAGGACTCCCCAAACGGGGAGTCCTTTTGTTGTTTACAAACCTCTCCAGGCCTCTGGCCGGAGACGGGTTAAATCCTTCTCGGCGCGCTGGATTTCCGCCAACATGGCGGCTTTGTCTTTGTTCAGCGTTCCCCGCAGATCCAGATAGTTGCTGGCGTGGTTCATGCGGAACACGCTGCCGGGACTGTCCAGGTTTTCCACCAAAAGCCGGGTTTCCTCCAGCACCTGGGGCTGGGTGAGGAGCTGGAAGGTTCCCTCGTGTACCCAGTCGTAAAGGGGTGTCTCCGGCTCCACCATCAGCGTCAGCATCCCGATATATTCCGGGTTCATAGCGTTGAAGGCCTTGGCGGTGTCCACAGCGTGGCGCTCCAGCAGCTCCGGGCCGCCCAGGCCGGTGATGGCGGTGACGGAGAGGGCGATACCGCATTGGCGGACCTTTTGCCCCATTTCGATGATCTCCGCCGCCGGGTGGCCCTTGCGCATCAGGGCCAGCACCTCGTCGCTGCCGGACTCCAGACCCATATAGACCATGAGCAGGCCCTTTTCCCGGAGCTTTCGCAGCTCTTCTTCCGTCCGGATACGGATGGAGGAGGGGGAGGCGTAACAGGTTACCTGGCGGCACTCCGGGAACAGCTCCCGAATGGTGTCCAGAATGGTGTAAAGCTCTGTAGCTTTACGCACCAGGGCATCCCCGTCGGCCAGGAAGACTTTTTCAATGTGGCGGTAGACCTCCCGGGCGGTGCGGAAATCCTCCAGCACGTCGTCCAGAGGCCGGATGGCAAACCGCTTTTCCCGGTACATACTGCAAAAGGCGCAGGTGTTGTGGCTGCACCCGTAAGTCACCTGGACGATAAGACTCCGCGCCTCAGAGGGTGGGCGGTATACGCTTCCACAGTATCTCATAGACCCAGCTCCTCCAAAGCCGCCATTTTCAGGCACACACAAAAGACCTCCATGGCCTTCTCCAGCTCCTCCACCGGGGGCAGGGAGGGGGCGATGCGGATGTTGCTGTCCTGGGGGTCCTTGCCATAGGGGAAGGTGGCCCCGGCGCTGGTCATGGTGACCCCCGCCTCCTTACAAAGGGCCAGCGTCCGCTTCGCCGTTCCGGGCATGGCGTTGAAGGAGACGAAGTACCCGCCCTTGGGCCGCCGCCAGGAGGCGATGCCCAAGGGGGCGATCTCCCGGTCCAGGGTATCCGTCACGCAGCGGAACTTGGGCCCCATGACGGCGGCGTGCCGCTTCATCAGCTCCAGCGTGTGGGCCTTATCCCGGAGGTAGAGCACATGGCGCTGCTGGTTCACCTTGTCAAAACTGATGACCTGAGGCGCGAGGACCTTTTCCATGTGGGCCATGTTGGCCTCGGAGCAGGCGAAGCACGCGACGCCCGCGCCGGGAAGGGTGATTTTCGAGGTGGAGGCGAACTCAAACACCATGTCGGGATGGCCCGCCTGGGCGCAGATGGACAGGATGTCCGGGAAGGGCACATAGTCCCCGTCAAACTCGTGGACGCAATAGGCGTTGTCCCAGAGGATGGTGAAGTCCGGCGCGGCGGGAGACAGGGCCGCCAGGCGGCGGATGGTCTCCTCCGAGTAGATGATACCCTCGGGATTGGAGTATTTGGGGACGCACCAGATGCCCTTGACGGCGGGGTCCTTCACGGCCTCCTCCACAGCGTCCAGATCGGGGCCCTGGTCCGTCATGGGAATGGTGATGAGCTGGAATCCGAAGGACTCCGTGACCTTAAAGTGCCGGTCATAGCCGGGAGCGGGGCAGAGCCATTTGACCGTCTCCTCCTTGCACCAGGGCCGGGGGCTGTGAAGAAGGCCGTGGGTATAGGCTTTGGCAACCGTGTCGTACATCAGCTGGAGGCTGGAGTTGCCGCCTACGAAGACCTGCTCCGGCCTGCAACCCAGGATGTCCGCGAAAAGCCGCTGGGCGGCGGGGAGACCCCGCATCTCACCGTAATTGCGCACGTCAATGCCGTCGGATACATAGTCCTTGGGGTCCTGCATCAGACCGAAAATATCACTGACCAGATCCAACTGCTGCTTGCCGGGTTTTCCCCGGGCCATGTTCAAAGTGAGGCCCTTGGCTTTCAAGGCATCCAATCCGGCTTGCAGGCGGGCGTATTCCTCGTTCCGCTCCGCAGGGGTAAGCTGGGCGTAAGGCTTCATAAAAACCATCCTTTCTGTTGGCGCGTTCGATAGAGCTTAGTATAGCGAATATGGCGGGCGGTTTCAAGCCTTATTTCATCCCTGCCCTGCCGCCCTGTGTTCCCGGGACTGGGATGCCGGCATGGGGAAAGTTCGAAAATGCCGTCGATAAGACTATACGGTTTGACATATACTGTTGTTGAAAATACAAAGAGTTTTCCAAAATCCGCCAAGACAGGCATATTCCCGTCTTCCGCCACATAAGGTGGAAGATACCGCCCTGCCGGTCACAAAGGAGGATCATCATGAGACGAAAAAGAAGTCCCGTTAACCTATTCATCGCCGTGTCGGCCCTTTTGCTGGCGGCGCTGTTTTTGCTGCCCCTGGCAGTGGTGGCGCCCTTCCGCTCCGCCCTCTTTGGCCGGGAGGAGACGGTGGACGAGACGGAGGGGGAGCTTTCCGTCTCTCCGCCGTTTACCGGGGGGGAGCTGGACGCCTCCAGGCCCCTTCGCGTACTGGATGGGGAGGCGGTTTTGGAGATGGATCTGGGGACCTATCTGGTGGGGGTGGTCCGGGCGGAGATGCCCGCCTCCTTTGAAGGCGAGGCCCTGAAAGCCCAGGCGGTGGCCGCCAGGACATACACGCTGTACAAGCTCCAGTCCGGCGGGAACCACGGAGGAAACGCCGATGTCTGCACGGATCACACCTGCTGTCAGGCGTATATCAGTGAGGAAGACGCCCGAGCCAACTGGGGGGAGAACGCCGGCGCCTACGAGACCAAGGTGGAGGCGGCGGTACGGGAGACCGACGGCGAGACCATTCTCTACGGAGGCGTGCCGATTTTGGCGGTGTTCCACTCCTCCTCCGCAGGGCTGACCCGGGCGGCGGGGGAGGTGTGGGTCAACGACCTGCCCTACCTTCAGGCCGTCCGCTCGCCGGAGATGGGGGACCGCATTCCCAATTATTACAGCCGGGTGGAGTTTACGGCGGAGGAGCTGAAGGCCAAACTTCTGGCAACCTTTCCGGAGGCGGATCTCTCCGGAAATGTGGAGGAGTGGCTGAAAGACCCTGTAACCGACGGGGCGGGCAGCGTGGCGGCGGTTTTGGTGGGCGGCGTAAAAGCGAAGGGAACCCAGGTCCGTTCCGCTCTGGGGCTTCGCTCCGCCTGTTTCACCTGGGAGGCGGGAGAGGGGAAGGCGGTCTTCTTTGTCACCGGCTATGGCCATGGCGTGGGCCTGAGCCAGTACGGGGCCAACGCCATGGCGGCGGAGGGGGCGGATTACCGGGAGATTTTGACCCATTATTACACCGGCGTAACGGTGGAACCCTACGGCGGCTAGATGAGGGAGGGGGGATTCTGCCCACGGAGCTTTGACCTGTGGAAAAATTGAGTGGCGGTGCGTGTTCTGCTGCTACGCGGCTATTTACAACACCCATCCCGGTGTGATAAAATAAATTGGTTTTCTACAGATTTAACGGAGGAGGGCGGCTTATGAAACGGCGGGTATTCGCGATGCTTCTTTGTCTTCTGCTGGCGTTTCAGCTGTCCTTCCCCCCTGTCCGGGCGGCGGAGCGGGTGTATTTCACCGCCGTGGGCAGTTACGTTTTGCCCCTTTCCGATAATACCATGCCCTTTTGGAGCGGCGGATATGTCTATATCGCCAGCTCCATCTTCACCGGCGCGGCCCGGGAGACCCTGGGGGTTTCCCAGGTGTTCAACAGCGACCAGGGCCGGTTGGTGCTCTACAGCGGCGGGCGGTCTTTGACCTATACCCTCTCCGCCAACTGCGCCCTGGACAATGACGGCGGCGCCTATTACCCCGGAGCCATCCAGCGGAACGGAACGGTATTTGTTCCCGCCAACACCGTGTCGAGGTACTTTGATCTGGTCTACTCGGTGATTGAGGTGGAGCACGGAAGCATGGTCTGGCTCCGCCAGCCGGGGTACAATGCGTCGGACAAGCTCTTCGCGGACGCGGCCCGGTATTCTATGAACGCCATTTACGCGGACTACATCCGGGCCAAGGAGTCCGTCTCCCCCGGAAACGGATCCCCCGGTGAGACGGTGCGGCCCCCCTCTCCGGCGGAATCTCAGGACCCGGAGGCGGAGCTGGACGGGAAGCGCATCGCCCTGTGTTTAAAGGGCGGGAGCGGCGGCGCCGCCCTGGCGGAGGTTTTGGAGAGCTATGACGCCGGGGCCGCCTTTTTCTTTACACCGGAGGAGATGGAGCGGCAGGGGGAGACCCTTCGCCGTCTCACCGCCAAAGGGCAGAGCGTGGGGGTCCTGGTGGACGCCGGAGACCGTTCGCGGACGGTGGAAGAGCAGCTTGCGGCGGGCAACGCGGCCCTCTTTCGGGCCACCTGCGGCAAGACCCGTCTGGCCTATATACAAGGCGGCGCTTCCCAGGCGCTCCAGGCCGCCAGGGAGGCGGGATTTTGCTGCCTCCAGAAGGAGCTGAACAGGAGCGGACAGCCCCTGTGGAACGCCACAGGGGCCCTGGAGCTGGTCCGCCGGTTGTCCACATGGCGGGGGGACGCAGCCGTCTGGCTGGGAGACTCCGTCAACGCCGCGGGATTGCGGGCATTCCTCTCCGCCGCCAAGGAGGCGGGAGGTCAATGCGTGGCGTATACGGAGGCGGGGCTCCGGTGAGAAAGCGCCCTGGGAATCTTTACAGAAAATTCAACAACCCTGTACCCGACAGGGTATAATAAAATAGAAATCTTTCTTCATAGCCGGCAAGCCCCGCCGGGGCGGGTTTGCCGCCGTACCGCGAAAGAGCGGGGAGGGGCGTTGGCTGGGGGAAGAGGCTCTTGCCCGCTCCGCGCTCCCCGGCTGTGAATACGGATTTAAAGATATTTAAAGATTTGGAAAACTGGGAGGGTCCGCCATGGGACGTAATATTCTGGTGGTCGAGGATGACCGCAATATCTCCGATCTCATCCATATGTATCTGGTGAAGGAGGGTTTTGACGTCCGCATCGCCGGAGACGGCGGAAGGGCCATTGAGGAATTTCAAAAGGCCGCGCCGGATTTGATCCTCCTGGACATCATGCTTCCTGTGATGGACGGATGGGCCGTCTGCGCCAAAATCCGGGAGACTTCCCAGGTCCCCATCATCATGCTCACCGCCAAGAGCGAGGTCTTCGACCGCATCCAGGGGCTGGAGATGGGAGCGGACGACTACATCGTCAAACCCTTTGAGATGAAAGAGCTCATCGCCCGCATCAACGCCGTCCTCCGCCGGACGGAAATTCCCAACGACACCAGCAAAAAGCTGACCTTCGACAAGCTGGTGATCAATCTGGACTCCTACGAGCTGATTGTGGACGGGAAGAAGGTGGATACGCCCCCCAAAGAGCTGGAGCTTCTGTACCATCTGGCCTCCACCCCCAACCGGGTCTACACCCGAAACCAGCTTTTGGACGAGGTCTGGGGCTTTGACTATTTCGGGGACAGCCGGACGGTGGACGTACACATCAAACGCCTGCGGGAGAAGGTGGAGGGCGTCAGCGGAAAGTGGGCGCTGAAAACCGTGTGGGGCGTGGGCTATAAATTTGAGCTGACGGCGGAGAAGAGCGAGGGATGAAGGGCTTTCGCGAGCGGACCCAGAGCCTCTACTGGCGGCAGCTCTTCGTTACCGCCGGCATGGTGCTTTTGACCCTGTGCCTGCTGGGGGCGTCCTTCTTCTCCCTGAGCTATAACTACGCCCGGGGCCAGCAGGGGGAGGAGATCGCCGCCAAGGCCCGGGTTATGAGCCAGCTCTCCCTGAGCTATCTGGAAAACGGCCGGTATCTGGACATGGAGGATCTCCAGGACGACCTGGACTTCCAGCGTCTGGCCAGCTTTGCCGCCATCGTCTCCGACGTGCACTTCATGATCTGCGACACCGAGGGCCACGTTCTTCTCTCCACCGACGAGACGCTGGACGGAAAGACCGTCACCGTGCCCCCGGAGCGGACGGCCAGAATCATGGAGGAGGGCAGCGCCTCCTGGCGGGACGATTTTGGGGGGCTCTATCCCCAAAAGCGCTTTTCCGTGGGCGTGGCCGCCGTGAATCCCATCACCGCCCAGCGGGTGGGAGAGGTGGTGGCAGTGTCCACCCTGGCCTCCCTGGACTCCATGTGGCAGGGGTTTATCGGCCTCTTTTTCATGACGGCCTTTGTGGTTTTGATGATTGCCTTCATGGCCTCCTCCGTCACCGCCATGCGGCAGGTGAAGCCCATTCGGGAAATGGTGGAGGCCACCCGGCGCTATGCCGAGGGGGACTTTGACATCCGCATGAACGACTATGGCCGCAGCGACGAGGTGGGAGAACTGGCGGCCTCCTTCAATGCCATGGCGGAGTCTCTCCAGCAGACGGAGCGGCAGCGCCGGGAGTTTATCGCCAACATCTCCCACGAGTTGAAAACCCCCATGACCACCATCGCCGGGTATACGGACGCCATTTTGGATGGGGCCATCCCCCCGGAGAACGAAAAGCAGTATCTGGAAATTATCTCCGGGGAGAGCCGCCGCCTCAGCCGTCTGGTGCGGCGGATGCTGGACGTAAGCCAGCTCCAGGCTATCGACCCCTTGCGGAGCGGGGCTCATTTTGACCTGTGCGAGAGTATGCGGCGGGTGCTGATCTCCATGGAGAAGAAGATCACGGACCGGGAGCTGGATGTGGAGGCCGACATCCCCGAGGGGCCCATTCTGGTTCTGGGAGACAACGATTTGATTACCCAGGTGATCTATAACCTGCTGGAAAACGCAGCGAAATTTGCCTACAAGGGCTCCACCCTCTACCTGGGGTTGACCCTCCGGGACGGCAGGGCCCGTGTGATGGTGCGCAACTGCGGGGACACTATTCCCGCCGGGGAGCTGCCGCTGCTGTTTGAGCGGTTCCACAAAAGCGACAAATCCCGCAGCGAGGACAAAGACGGCGTGGGCCTGGGGCTCTACATCGTCAAGACAATTTTGGAGCAGCACAAGGAGAAGGTCCACGTCACCAGCGAAAGCGGCGTGACCACGTTCTCCTTCTCGCTGACCACGGAGTGAGGAAACATGGGAGAACGAGAGGAAACCGGGCGGCTGCCCGGCGAGGTTGTGGAGGTTTACCGGGCGCCCCGTGGAAGCGGCGGGGAACGGGACCCTCGGGAAGTGGTGGAAGTCTACCGCCAGCGGGACCCCCGGGAGGTGGTGGAGTTCTATCGCCGCCCGGTCCCCGGGGAAAGGACGGCGGAGGGTTCGAAAGCCGCTTTGAAAAAGGGCCGAAGGAAGGGCGTTCGCCGGAATGGGAAACAGGGGCTCTACCGGTTTTTGCTCTGCGTGGCGGTGCTGGTGGGGCTGACGGCTGCGGCCAAGATCGTGGACCATTTTGCCTTCCGGGACCAGTGGCAGCCGGAGGATGCCGTCTATGAGACGAGAGAGGAGATCACCATCCCCTCCTGGCCCGTGGACCAGGGGGCGCGTCTGGCCGTGTCCCAGGAAGAGGGGGAGACCCTGACGGCCCAGGAGGTTTACCGCCAGTTGAACCCGGCGGTGGTGACGGTCCAGTGCGAGACGGAGGAGGGCTTTTCCATCGGCACCGGCGTGGTCTTCTCAGAGGACGGCTACATCCTCACCAATCACCATGTGGTCCGAGGGGGCAGCAAGTGCTATGTCATGCTGGACAGCGGCTACTCCATGGAGGTCTGCTTTGTGGCGGGGGATGAGAACAGCGACTTGGCGGTTTTAAAGGTTCCCCCGGGGGAACTGGCGCTGATGCCGGTGGCCGCGCTGCCCTTTGCTCCTTTTGGAGACTCGGAGAAATTGGTGGTGGGGGACCCGGTCTATGCCATCGGCGCCCCCCGGCGGCTCCGGGGGACCCTGACCAACGGGATCGTCTCCGCCATTGACCGGGATATTGAGGTGGAGGGAAGGACCATGACCCTCCTCCAGACCAATGCCGCCCTGAACTCCGGAAACTCCGGAGGGCCCCTTATCAACGACCGGGGCCAGGTGGTGGGTATCAACGTGGCCAAGTATATGTCCGACTGGAACCGGGACAGCGTGGAGGGGCTGGGTTTCGCCATTCCCTCCGCCCAGCTGGAGCGGATTGTCAACGACCTTTTGAAATGGGGGGAGGTCCAGCCGGAGCCAAGACTGGGCGTCTGGGTGCAGACGGATGAGCGAGGCCTTTTTGTAAAATCCGTGGACGCCGGCACTGCCGCGGAGGCGGCGGGGGTTCAGGCGGGGGACTATATCACAGCCGCCCAGGGAGAGGAGATCAAGACTAACCAGGACCTCTTCCGGGTCCGGCGGCGGCTCTACGTAGGCGACGAGCTGACGTTGACACTCCAGCGGGGGGAGGAGACCCTGGAAGTGAAATTAAAGCTGGAGGAAGCGGCGGATTGACCGGAAAACAAAGAGGCGGGGCCTGTGGCCCCGCCTCGGCTTGTTAAAAAGGCACTGCCTGTAACGGGGACGGAAAGGAAAAGAGCTACGAGAGAAACCCATCAGGGGTTTCTCTGGTTTTCAATTAAACGTTTTTCAGACCTTTGAAAGGTCTGAAAAACTTGCTCAGGCTGTCGAAAACGTGTTTTCGACAGCCTGAGGCGGGGCCAAAGGCCCCGCCTCTGTTTACACGTCGGACAGTTCCAGTACCACCGGACAGTGGTCGCTGCCGTGGATTTCGCTCCAGATGTCGGCGCTTCGAATGCGGCTTCGAAGCCGCTCCGAGACAATGAAATAATCAATTCTCCACCCGGTGTTGTTCTCCCTGGCCCGTCCCCGATAGCTCCACCAGGAGTAAGCCCCGGTCTTGTCCGGGTACAGCGCCCGAAAGGTGTCCACAAAGCCGGAGTCCAGAAGGAGGGTCATCTTTTCCCGCTCCTCGTCGGTAAAGCCGGGGTTGCGGCGGTTGGGCCCGGGGTTTTTCAGGTCGATCTCCCGGTGGGCCACGTTCAAATCCCCACAGTAAACCACAGGCTTCACGGCGTCCAGCTCTTGCAGGTAATCCCGAAGGTCGTCCTCCCAGGCCATCCGGTAATCCAGGCGGAGGAGCTGGTCCTTGGAGTTGGGGGTGTAGCAGCAGACCAGGTAGAAGTCCGGAAACTCCGCCGTGATAATCCGCCCCTCGTGGCGGTGCTCGTCGATGCCAAAGTCATAGGTGACGTTCAGGGGAGAACGGCGGGTGAAGATGGCGGTGCCGGAGTAACCCGCCTTGTCGGCGCTGTTCCAAAAGCGCTCGTAGCCGGGGAGGTCGAACTCCGCTTGCTCCGGCCGCATCTTGGTCTCTTGCAGGCAGATCACGTCCGCGTCGGCGAAGGCGCAAAAGTCCAAAAAGCCCTTTTTCAGGCAGGCCCGAAGGCCGTTGACGTTCCAGGAAACCAGTTTCATAAAAACACCTCATCAGAATCAGGAGTGGGAAGAGCATGGCTTGACTTTGCCATTGTACCTCATTTTGAGAGAAAAAACAATTGCCAGCGGAGTGGAAAAGGAGTAGGATAGGGATAGATTTCCCTGAAGTTCACAAGGAGGTTTTAAAGATGGGTTTCCTGGATAAATTCAAAAAGAAGAAGGCGTCTCCGGCCCGGACGCAAAAGGAGGGCGTCGCTCCGGAGACGGAGGAGTACACCCCCGGCGGTTCCGCCGTCTACCGCTATAAGACCCCGGAAAACCAGGGCTTCCGCCCGCCGGAGGATGTGTGCGTGTCTATGGAGGCCGTTGAAAAGCATATGGAGGAGATTTTCCCCGGCGGGGAGAGCTTCGTTTATCATGAGATTCTCAGCGACCTGGTCCACATTGACGTTCATGTCCTCCGGGGACCGCGGGAGGAGGACGGCGCCGTCCTCTATACCACCGGCATGAGTGATCTGCCCATGAGCCTGCCGGAGGAAATCGCGGACCGGGAGGATTTGAAGTACGCGGAGCTGTACATGATCCTTCCCGGCGGGTGGGACCTGGGCAGGGAGGGAAGTAACCCCAAGGATCTGCCCTACGAGCGCTTCTGGCCCATCCAGATGCTGAAGTTTCTGGCCCGCTTTCCCCACGAGTACAAGACCTGGCTGGGCTGGGGCCACTCCATTCCCAACGGGCCGGATTACGCGCCTGTTTGCGAGGGCGTGGGCTTTGGCGGCGCGGTGCTGGCCCAGCCCACTCTGGTTCCGCCCCTTGAGACGGAGGAGGGGAAGAAGATCTCCTTTTACATGGTCATCCCCGCCTACAAGGAGGAAATTGAGTACAAGCTGAAATACGGCATGGAGGGGTTGGACCAGCGCTTTGCCGAAGGGAAACTCCCCATGATGCTGGACGTTCACCGGCCCAATCTCTGCGCGGATTTTAAGGAGATTTTAGACTGAGGAATGGATTACGACAAACTCCTGAATATGGCGGCGGAGCTGGGTTACCAGCTGATGTACAGCGGGGGGGAGATCTACCGGGTGGAGGAGTCCGTCCGGCGGCTCCTCCACGCCTACGGCCTTGAAAATCCAGAGGTCTTTGCCATTCCAAACTGCCTTCTGGTCAGCATCATCACGCCCCAGGGGCACCCCATTACCCGGATGCGCCGGGTCCCGGCTCACGGCACGGACATCGAGCTGCTGGAGCGGTGCAACAGCCTTTGCCGCCGCCTTTGTGTGGATGCGCCAACCCTGGACGAGGCCCAGGCGGCGGTGAGCGCCCTCCCGCAAGATATGCCCCGGCACTCGCATCGGATGACGCTGTTGGGCTATGGCGTGGCCCCGGCCTTTTTCGCGCCCCTGTTTGGCGGGGGACTGCCGGACACGGCCGCGTCCTTTCTCAGCGGTCTGGCGGTGGGGGTGTGCCTTCTCTACGGCAGGCGGTTTATTGGAGCCAATCACTTTTTTCGCACGGCGGTGTGCAGCGCCGTGGCGGCCTTCCTGGCGTTGGCGCTGGTGGAGGCGGGACTGGGAAGAAGCGTGGATGTGGTGACCATCTCCACGTTGATGGTTCTGGTTCCCGGTGTGGCGCTGACCAACGCCATGCGGGAGATTATGGCCGGGGACACCTTCTCCGCCCTGAGCCGCACGGCGGACGCCATCTTGATTGCCTCCGCCATTGCCCTGGGGGCGGCGGCGGGACAGGCCCTGGGCGGACTTTTGTAAGGAGGACGGCATGGAGACGGTATGTTTGCATTACGCCCTGCCCTGCCTCTGCGCCTTTTTGTCCTGCGTGGGCTTTACGCTGACGTTCAACATCCACGGCGTTGGAAAGCTCATCGCCGGCGTAGGCGGGGCCCTGGGGTGGCTGGTGTATTTGCTGGGGGATAAAACCATTTTCGCGGCCTTTTTGGCGGCGGCGGCCATTGGCGTTTTCGCCGAGGTGATGAGCCGGGTCCGGCGCTGCCCGGTGACGGGCTATGTGCTGGTGGCGCTGCTGCCCCTGGTCCCCGGCGGGGGTGTTTATTACGCGATGCGCCACTGCGTCGCCGGGGAGACAGAGCTGTTTCTCAACACCTTGCTCCACACCTTCGGCATGGCGGCGGCTCTGGCGGTGGGGGCCATGTTGGCCTCGTCGGTGTTTCGGGCGATGTTTCCCCGGCTGCGCCCGCTTGGGAAGAACAACGGAGGATAGAAGTTGACCATGGAGGATTTCAAACAACGCTTATACGAAAACGGCTATTTCCGGCAGGAGGAGTTGGTTTTCTGGGACTGTGACCGGGACCGGCGGGTCCGGGTGGCGGCTCTTTTAAGCCGCCTGGGGGCCTTCGCCGGGTATGACTACGACGCCCGGGGCCTGACGCACGAGGTGCTTTGGGCCAACCGGGAGGTGTTTTTGCTCTCCCGGGCGTCCATCCACATCCACGACTGTCCCCACGCGGGAGATGTGCTGGACATCGCCACCTGGGAGGCCGGGGCCAAGGCCGCCCACATGGGGCGGAACTATGAGATGAGGGACCAAACGGGCCGCCTCCGGGTCTCCGCCCGGACGGACTGGATTCTGGTGGACCCTGTGACCCGGAAGATCATGCGCCCCTCGGCCTTCACCGCCAAGCCGCTGATGACCTCGGACCGTCCCCTGGACTGCCCGGAGACCAGGAAAATTGTCCTTCCCAAGGAGGCGCGGGAGGACCTGGGAAGCCGGAAGGTCCGCTGGTCCGATCTGGATGGCAACGGGCACCTGTTCAGCGGGAACTACGGCGACATCATCTGGGACGCCCTGCCGGAGGATTTGCAGACTCAGGTTCCCCGGGAATTTTACATCAACTACAGCCGGGAGGCCGTCCTGGGGGATACCCTCCGCTTGGAGGGCTTCCGGGGAGAGGCGGGCTATTTCGTGGAGGGTCTGGGGCCTCGCGGGTCCTGTTTCACAGCCCTGTGCGCGTTCTGAAAAGGTTTCCAAAAAACTGTACTTGACGGCGGATTTTCCCAGGTATACAATGGAAGTACGTACTGTTCCGGCGGTTTTCCGCCGGAGAAGAGAGGAGATTTTCTATGAAACGCTTTTTGACCATCCTGCTCACCACGCTGGCCCTGGCGGGGCTGCTGTGCGTCACCGCCTCCGCCGCCAATTTCGACGGCCCGGCGGAGGAGCTGGCCGCCATCGGTATGCTCAAGGGCGGAGCCGGAGGCTTTGATTTGGACAAGGCCCCCACCCGGGCCCAGGCCGCCATCATGTTGGTCCGCCTCTTCGGTGCGGAGGAGGAGGCCCAGGCCGCTTACGCCGCCGGGGACCTCCGGTGCCCCTTCGCCGATGTGAACGACACCGCCGCCCCCTCTGTGGCGTGGCTGGTGGACAAGGGCCTTGCCAACGGCGCCTCCGGAACCTCCTTCGGCGCGTCCGACCCCTGCACGGGGAAAGCCTACACCATCTTTCTCCTCCGGGCCCTGGGCTATAAAGACGGCGAGGACTTCACCAGCGCCAACGCCCAGGAATTCGCCATGACGGTTGGTCTTCTGGATACCTCCGTGTTCACCGGGACTTTCCTCCGGGACGATTTGGTGGCTCTGACCTATCAGGCCCTGGGGGCGGACCTCAAGGACGGCGGAACCTACCTGTTGGCAAGCCTGATCAAAAGCGGAGCCGTAGACGCGGCGGCCGCCAAACCCATCACGGAGAAAATCGAGGCCTACCGGGCCCTTCAGGCCTCCGGCGCGGCGGCGGCCCAGGGGCTGGACACCTCTGTGGAAGCCAAGGTGGGCATGAACATGAACCTCAAGAGCTCCGACGGGTCGTTGGATATGGAGGAAAAAGCGGACGCGGAGGTCAAAGGCCGCATCCAAATGGTTCTGGACCAGGATCTCCAGATGGCCATGGATATGACTGTCACCGTTTCCGATGGGGAGACCGCGGAAAGCGAAAAAATGGAATACTGGCTAAAAGACGGCGTGGCCTACGTCCGCTCCGGTGAGGACGCCTACCAGATGCCCATGGACATGGGGATGGATGTGGAAACCATCTGCGCCATGATGGAACAGGCCACCGGGAAGACTTACGCCACCATGTTGCCCTTCATCGACTCCATCACCACGAAAACCTCCGGCGGGGACACCCTCTATACGCTGAAATTAAACGACGCCTTCGCCGGAATGATCAACGGCCTGACGGGCCAGATTTTGGGCCTGCTGGAGGCCGGGGCGGACCTGGACATGGAGATGTCCTTCTCTCTGGACGGCAGTACCATCACCTACACCGTGGGCAAGGACGGTGCCCTGAAAAGTGCGGTCGCTGACCTGACCCTGAAAGCGGGTGTGAAAGCCTCCGACGGCAAGGACAGCCTGACGGCCAGCGTCTCCGCGGACCTGGACATGACCATGGAGGTCAAGGCCATGGGCAAGGACATGAAAATCAGCTTCCCGGATTTCTCGGACTTTGAGGACGTCATTGGCGGCGCCGACGGTCCCACCGGGATTTTTGCGACGGCAATCTATTAAAACAGGAAAACCCGTCCGGCGGATTCCGCCGGACGGGTTTTTACACGTCTTCGTTCTCCCGGGCCAACTCGTCTCTGGCCTCCTGGAGGACTCTTTTTTCCGCCTTGGTGGTCAATTGGCTCTCGTCAAACTTCGCGAACAGATCCGGACGGCGGCGCATGGTCCGCTTATAGCTCTCCTTCTTTCGCCACGCCGCCACCTTCCCGTGGTCCCCGGAGAGGAGAATTTCTGGCACCGCCCGGTCGTGCCACACAGCAGGCCGGGAGTACTGGGGGTACTCCAAAAGGCTGTTCCAGTGGGACTCCTCCTGAAAGCACTCCTCGTCCGGCAAAACCCCGGGCACCATGCGGCACACCGCGTCCGCCACCGCCATGGCGGGAATCTCCCCGCCGGTGAGGACAAAGTCCCCCATGGAGATCTCCTCATCCACGCACTCGTCCAAAAAGCGCTGGTCCACCCCCTCGTAATGGCCGCAGACCAGGATGAGATGGGAGTACTTTTCTTTCAGTTCTTTGGCGGTCTCCTGGGTGAACGTCCGGCCGCAAGGGGAGAGGAAGATGGTCCGCCCCGGCCCGTGGGTTTCAATAACATGGGCCCAGCAGCGGTAAAGGGGGTCCGCCTGCATCACGGCTCCCCGGCCCCCGCCGTAGGGGTAGTCGTCCACCTGCATCTGCTTGTTTGTTGTGTACTGCCGGATCTGGTGAGTCCGGATAGCGATGTGGCCCCGCTCCTGGGCCCTGCCCAGAATGCTGACGTGCAACATGGCGTTCACAGAATCGGGAAAGAGGGTCAAAATGTCGATATTCATTCTACCAGCCCTTCCCAGACCCGGATGTCCATCCGGTTGTTCTCCAGGTCCACAGACAGGATGAAGGCGTCCTTCACCGCCGGGACCAGAAACTCCTTCACGCCCCGGACGGTGTAGACCTTGCTGGCGGGATAGCGGTCCACCTTCACCAGCTCCCCTACGCATTCCCCGGTCTCCCCGTCGTACACGTCCAGGCCGATCAGTTCCCCGTCAAAAAACGTCCCCTCGGGAAGGTGGGCGTCCTTCCGGCGGACCAGCAGTTCCTCTCCCCGAAGAGCCTCGGCGGCGGTGCGGTCCTCCACACCGGCGAGTTTGAGAAGGGCCATGCCCTTGTGGACCCGGCAGGCGGTAGGGGAGACAGGTTGTCCCTCCAGATAAAAGGTTTGAAAGCCGGTGAGGAAATCCGCCTCCCCCTCCAGGGGCAAAACCCGTAGCTCCCCCCGAATGCCGTGGACGCTTACAATCCGGCCCACGGGCACATAATCCAGTTTCATAAGACGCTCCTTTGCTGTTCAGTTTCTGGGCAGGAACAAGGAGAACTTGGCCCCCTTCCCAGGCTGGGAGAAGGCCTTTACATACCCGCCCTGGCCCTGGGCAATCTGCCGGACCAGGTAGAGCCCCACGCCCACGCCCTCCGCGCCGGAGGCCGCCCCGCCCCGGTAGAACCGCTGGAAGAGCTTGGCCAGCTCCTCCTCCGGGATGCCGGGGCCGGTGTCCTCCACGTCCACCCGGGCGAAGAGCTCATAGGCCCGGGCGCTGACGGTGACCCGGCCTGCCGGGGTGTATTTCACGGCGTTGTCAATGAGGTTGCACACCGCCTCCGCCGTCCACTTGGGGTCAAAGACCGCCTCCACTGCAGTGGGCTCCAGCACCAGCTCCAGGCCTTTTTCCGCCGCCCTGGGGACAAGCTGGCCCGCCGCCGCCTCCAGCATGGGCCCCAGAGGCCCCGGCCGGGGGTGGAGAACCAGCACCCCCGTCTCTAAGCGGGAGGTTTTTACCAGCGCCTCAATGAGGGATTGGAGCTTTCGCGCCTGTTCCCCCAGGGCGGCGGTGCAGGCCCGGCAATCCTCCGGGGCCTGTTCCTCCAGAAGCTGGGTGTAGAGCAGCACGTTGGCGATGGGAGTTTTGGTCTGGTGGGAGATGTCGGCGATGAGGGACTTGATTTTGTCCCGCTCTTCCCGGAGATGAACGGCGGAGACGGCGGAGGCGCCGAGGTAGTGGGCCAGTTTTGTTTCCACGGCGGAGAGCAGGGTTTCGTCAAAAGCCTCCTCCCGAAAGTCTCCCCGGATAGCCTCGTCCAGCATCCGGTCCAAACGTCGGAGCAGGCGGCGCATCCGCCAGCGGTTCCAGAGGAACAGCGCCGCCGACGCCAGGAGCAAAACGGCAAGGAGGCCGTATCCCGCGCCCGTCATGCCTCAGCCCTCTTTCTCCCCGGTGGCCCAGGTGTAGCCGATGCCGTAGACGGTTTTCAAAAACCGGGGCTTGGAGGGGGTCTCCTCCAGCTTTCCCCGGAGCCGCTTTACCGTCACGGACAGGGCGTTTTCATCCACATATTCCGCTCCGTCGGTCCAGACCCGGTCCACCAGCAGCTCCCGGGGCAGGGTCCGGCCCCGGTTCTCCACCAGAATGCGGAGGAGCTTTTGCTCCGTCTTGCTCAAATCCACGCTCCGCCCGTCCCGCCGGAACTCCATGCGGTCAAAGTCAAAGGAGAACCCGCCCAGGACCAAGGGGCCGCTTTGGACGTCCCCGCGATCCCGGCGGAGCTGGGCGTTGACCCGGGCCCGGAGCACCGCCAGGGAGAAGGGCTTGGTGACGTAATCGTCCGCCCCGGACTCCAGCCCCGCCACGATGTCCGTCTCCATGTCGTTGGCGGTCAGCAGAATGACGGGTATGGTTTCGCCCCTGGCCCGGAGCTGTTGGAGAAAGTCCAGCCCGCTGCCGTCGGGAAGGTTCACGTCCAGCACCAGCAGGTCAAAGTCCCCCGCCGCCAGAGAGGACCGGGCGGCAGAGAGGGTCCGGCACAAAGTGGGCTCCGCCTCCGGGCTTTTCAGGGCCAGACACAGCCCGTCCCCCAGGGCCCGGTCGTCTTCCACAATTAAAATTGATTTCATGACACGCTCAAAGCGTCCTCCAGCACCAGACCGGGGTTGTGCTTGGTCAAAAAGCCCACGGACCACTCGCCGCCAAAAGCCACCAGCAGCCGGTCCTTGAAGTCCTCCAGCACCGCCGCGCCGGTGCAGAGAACCAGCTCGTCGGGCTTGCAGGGGCACTGGGTGATGAGCCGCAGATGGTCATAGGGCAGGCCTTCCATGTAGAGCTCCACGCCGTACTCCGCCCTCATGCGGTACTGGAACACGTCGAACTGCAAGGTGCCTACCACACCCACCACCACCTCCTCCATGCCGCTGCCGGGGCGCTTGAAAATCTGGATGGCGCCCTCCTGGGCGATTTGCTCCGTGCCTTTGATGAACTGCTTGCGCTTCATGGTGTCCTTGGGGGCCACCCGCATGAAGTGCTCCGGCTCGAAGGTGGGGATGCCCGCGTAGCGGAATTTTTTCCCCGGGACCGTCACGGTGTCCCCGATGGAGAAAATGCCGGGGTCAAACACGCCGATGATGTCCCCGGCGTAGGCCTCGTCCACAATCTCCCGTTCGGCGGCCATCATCTGCTGGGGCTGGCTCAGGCGCATTTTTTTGCCGGACTGGACGTGGAAATACTCCGCGTCCCGCTGGAAGCGGCCGGAGCAGATGCGCATGAAGGCCAGCCGGTCCCGGTGGGCCTTGTTCATGTTGGCCTGAATCTTGAAGACAAAGGCGGAGAAGTCCGGGGAGAAGGCGTCGACCTCCTCCTCTCCCGCCACGCGGCTCAAGGGGGCGGAGGTCATGCGGAGGAAGGCTTTCAAAAAGGGCTCCACGCCGAAGTTGGTCAGGGCGGACCCGAAGAAGACGGGGGAGAGGGTCCCGGCCCGGACAGCCTCCAGGTCAAAGTCCCGGCCCGC
Organism: uncultured Oscillibacter sp.; assembly: GCA_910585245.1. Lineage (GTDB taxonomy): Bacteria > Bacillota > Clostridia > Oscillospirales > Oscillospiraceae > Oscillibacter. Next base: position 513 of record CAJUCO010000047.1, on the reverse strand, counting down.
CCCCAGCAGCTCCACCTCCTCCTGGAGCTGCCGCCAGCGGTTCTGGCCGATCATCTCCCCGACGGCAGGGTCCTCCAGGTCCACGGCGGTGGCCCCGGCCTTTTTGCCGTGGCCCTGGCCGGAGAAGAAGAGGATATGGGCGGACTCCCGGTCATAGACCCCTTGGAACTCCTTCCCGGAACCGATGGGCCAGTTGACGGGGTAGGTGTCGATGCCCAGCTCTGCCTCCACCTCGCCGCAGAGCTCCAGGGGGTCCCGGCTCTCCCGGTCCATCTTGTTGATAAAGGTGAAAATGGGAATGTGCCGCAGGGCACAGACCCGGAAGAGCTTCCGCGTCTGAGGCTCCACGCCCTTGGCGGCGTCAATGACCATGACGGCGGAGTCCGCCGCCATGAGAGTGCGGTAGGTGTCCTCGGAGAAATCCTGGTGTCCCGGGGTGTCCAGAATGTTGACGCAATAGCCGTCGTGCTGGAACTGCATGACGGAGGAGGTGACGGAGATGCCCCGCTGCTT
>CAJUCO010000046.1 GCA_910585245.1 uncultured Oscillibacter sp. | reverse complement strand
TTCTCAATTTTGCCCTCATTGCCATCCTCATTAGAAGATTTTAAACAGGCTCTAAAACAAAGGAGACACATTTGTATGATTATCAACAACACCATCAAAGAAGCCTTCCGGAGCTTCAGTACCGTCTTTAACAAAGCGTTCCAGGAGATGGAGAACCAGTATCCCCGTGTGGCTATGGAGGTCCCCAGTGAAACCAGGGATGAAACCTATGCCTGGCTGGGCGCTGTCCCCTCTATGCGGGAGCGGATTGGCGAGCGCGAGGCTAAGAACCTTTCCGCCTACGGCTACACCATCAAGAACAAGGACTTTGAGCTGACGGTTTCCGTTCCCCGCAACGATCTGGAAGACGATTGCATCGGCGTCTATAAGCCCATGTTCGAGGACCTGGCCTATAACGCCCGGCGGCATTCGGACAAGCTGGTGTTCAGCCTGTTTCCCTGCGGCTTTACGGAGAAGTGCTTTGACGGCAAGCCGTTCTTCTGCGAAAGCCACACTCCCGCCGTCGAAGGGAAGAACGCCAAGCCTCAGAGCAACAAGGGCACCTACAAGCTGACGCCGGAAAGCTATGGCACTGCCCGTTCGCAAATGATGTGCCTTGTAGACGATCAGGGTGAAGTCATGTTCATTGTTCCGGATTTGCTGGTGGTGTCTCCGCAAAAAGAGGCCGTGGGCCGGACTATCCTCATGGCAAATGAAATTCACCAGGAGGTCAACATCTACAAGGGCACTGCTGAGCTGATGGTGGTTCCGCAGCTGGCGGCGAGCCCGGAGCAGTGGCTCCTGCTTTGCACCAGGCGCCCGGTAAAGCCCTTCATTTTCCAAAACCGCCGCAAGCCGCAGATCGTCGCCAAGGACAACCCCGGTGACGATAACGTCTTCTTCAAAAAGGAATATATCTACGGCGTGGATTCCCGCTGCAACGCCGGATATGGCCTTTGGCAGCTTGCGTTTGGTTCCACCGGCGAAGCGGATATGCCCGCCGCTAAGGCGTCTAGTGCTGCCAGCGAGGCAAGCATTTCCGCCGCCAAGATGTCCAGCCCCACCGGCGGAACGGCTGCCCTGTCTGCCAAGAAGTAAGGGGGACCCATGAACGAAGATTATATTTTGCTGAGCAATTCCCTTCCTTATGAGGAAAATAACCGTCCGTCTCATGTCCGCCACAAGCTGGTGAAGCTGCTTCCCTTGGGAGTGGTACATAGCACAAAGGGTGATTTCCTGGTGGACAACGAATCCTTCCAGAGCATCCAAAATAAGTTTCTCCAGCGAAAGCTGGAAATTCCCATTGATTATGAGCACCAGACTTTGAAGGACATGCAGGCCCCGGCGGCGGGATGGATTAAGGACTTTGTGCTCAGAGGCGACGGCATTTATGGAGCGGTGGACTGGACGGAACGCGCCGCCGAATATCTGAAGAACAAGGAATACCGCTATATTTCCCCAGTCATCAACATCCGGAAGGAAGACCGGAAGGTCATGGGGCTGCATTCCGCCGCCCTCACCAATACCCCCGCCATTGACGCTATGGAGACTATCGCGAACAGCAACAAGCCGGGCCTGGAAGATGTGCCCTCGGAAGAACCGGAGGGCGGCAGCGGCGGCACGCTGGCGGCACTGGCGGAGCTTCTGCGGCTCAACCCCTCCGCGACGTTGGAGGATATCTATAAAGCCGTTTCCGCCCTGCTGGAGGACCGGGACAACATGCAGATGAAAGCGGACGCTTGCCAGTTCAAGATCGTCAAAATGAAAGCGGACAGCATTGTAACGGAGGCCATGAAGGAAGGGAAGCTCATGGCTTGGCAGCGTGACATGGCTTTTGCTCAGGCGCTGAACGACCCGGACAGCTTCACCCTTTGGCTCAAGACCGCGCCGCAGGTGGTCCCGATGGGCGAGTTTGACTTTGGCCCGCTTCCCTCAAGTCCACGCCCCCGTTCCAGAGTGCATGAGCTGATGGGCCTGTCCGCCGAAGACATCAAGAAGTACGGAAATATTTAAGGAGGGTTTAACATGAGTTTTGAGAACGCCGCCCGTCACAACGCCGCTGTCAGAGGCTATATCCTCCGCATGCTGGTAAGGGGCTATCACTGTGCCCTTGCTGTCCGCCGTATCTCCAACGACCTCATGCGGAACAGCATGGTTCCCGACTCGGACGTTTGGGAGCCTTTGAAGTATCTCTATGATATGGGGCTCATTGAATTTACTGACAAGGGTATCACGCCCGACAACGCCTACACTCGCGACGGCGTGGCGCGGCTCACAACGAAGGGCGTCCGTTTCATTGAAAGCGGCGGCGATACGGAAGCGGGGATTGACCTGTAATGGGGAAGCCTAGAAAACCGCGCTCTGACGCGAAGATGTACCAGCTTCCCAAAGCCATTTTGCAAGGCGTCGACGAACGCTTGGTCAACTACAATATGAGCTACGCCGATATTCGTGCGTGGCTTGCTGAGAAGGGCTACACGGTCAGCCAAGCGTCCTTATCCCGATATGCCTTCAAAGTGTTTGAAGCGGCGCAGCGTATCGCTGATGATCTGGAGAAGACCAAGGCCGTTGTCGATTTCATCGGCAGGAATCCCGATCTGGATACGACCGAGGCTACCAGTGCAATCCTCAAAAGCGGTTTGCTACAAAAAATTTCCTCCGCCGAAGAAGAGTTCAACGATATGCCCATTGAGAAGGCGGGGCGGCTGTTCGTGCAGCTCTCCAAAGCCGAGGCCGACCGCAAGCGCACCGCCGCCGCCGTAAAAAAGAAAGCAGAGCTTGCCCTCGACGAACTGAGTAATGAAATCTTGAATGAGATACGGAAGTATCCGGACTTGGTAGCCGATTGGCGTGAGGTTTTCGGAAGAGCAAAGAAGCGGATTCTTGATGAAGAAGGAAACCTTGATACCGGCTCGTAAAAATTTACAGCGGCCCGTCCTGAATCGTCTTAGGGCGGGCCGCTCGCGTTGCCGTTGTGCATAGTTATTCGATTTGCTTTCAGGTAGTTCCATTTAAACGCCGTTTATTTCCGGATATTTCAACCTTTATCAACGTTCTTCAATTACGTTTTGCGTGTCTCTTCACACCTGCCGTTTGTTTTTTCATGTCCCTTTCTCCAACCCTGGTGGGAGGCCAACTTCCGGCATCAGTTCCCGATCCACAATCTGGAGCATTTCCTCCAGCTTTCCGCACTCCTCCGGGGTAAAGCGGGCGGCCACACGGTCCATCACCGTCTCAATATAGCTTCGGGACACATTATAATAATCAATATATTTCTGAGTAACCTCCAGGTGATACTCCCGGCGGTCACTGGCGGATTGGACCTTCCGGATATACCCCTTTTTCACCAGGCTGTTGACCTTATAGGCCGCGTTGGGCGGGGAGATCCGCATGAAACCGGCGAACTCGTTGACGGTAGGACTGCCCAAAGCCTGAATGGCTTCCATGCAAAAGGTCTCCACGGTGGTCAAGCTGGCCTCCCGGTCCTGGAAACGGCGGAAAATCTCCTGGTAAAAATGCAATTTGAATTTTGAGTACACACTGTTGAACACCTGCTCCAGCATCGTCCTTCCCCCTCCCGTGGCATTTCTGCCGTTCTCATTATACCCAAGGCGGCGGAAAAATGCAACGGCAGCTTTATTATCCAATGGCAAAGGTCAGCTCCGCCACCACGGCAATCTCGCCGTCTACCTTGGCGGTACACTCCCCCACGCCTATGGGCCCTTTCTGCCGGGTCAGGTGGCACTCCAGCTCCACCACATCCCCCGGAACCACCTGCCGCTTGAACCGGGCGTCCTTCACCCGGCCCAAAAACGCCAGCTTCCCCTGGTTCTCCGGCAGAGCCAGCACCGCCACGCCCCCCACCTGGGCCATGGCCTCAATGAGGAGGACGCCGGGCATCACGTGCTTTTGGGGAAAGTGGCCCTGGAAAAAGGGTTCGTTGACTGTGACGCACTTGATACCTTTGGCCCACTGCCCCGGTTCGCCGTCCACAATCTTGTCCACCAAAGCGAAGGGATAGCGATGGGGCAGGATCTCCGCAATCTGGTTGGAATCGTACTGCATTCCCATGGTCAAGCCTCCCACTTTTTCAACAGTAAACTGCCGTTATGCCCGCCAAAGCCCAGGGAGTTGGACAGGGCACAGCGGATCTCCGCCTCCCGGCCCTGGTTGGGGACCACATCCAAATCGCACTCCGGGTCCGGGATCTGGTAATGGATGGTGGCGGGAATATACCCGTCACGCAGGGCCAGGGCGGTGAAGATGGCCTCCACGGCTCCCGCCGCTCCCAGCATATGCCCCGTCATGGACTTGGTGGAGCTGACCGCCAGCTGGTAGGCGTGGTCCCCAAAGATCGTCTTGATGGCGGCAGTTTCCCCGGCGTCGTTCAAGTGCGTGGAGGTTCCGTGGGCGTTGATATAGCTTACGTCCTCCGGTTTCGCGTTTCCGTCCGCCAGGGCCATGGCCATGGCCTCCGCGCCGCCGCTGCCGTCAGGCCGGGGGGCCGTCATATGGTAGGCGTCGCAGGTGGCCCCATAGCCGGTAATCTCCGCGTAGACCTTCGCTCCCCGGGCCAAGGCATGATCCAGCTCCTCCAGCAAAAGGACCCCCGCGCCCTCTCCCATGACAAAGCCGCTACGCTCCGCGTCGAAGGGAATAGAGGCCCGGTTGGGGTCCGTTGCCTGAGACAGGGCCTTCATGGAGGTGAACCCTCCCACGGCCAAAGGGGTCAGCGCCGCCTCGCTGCCGCCGCAGAGCATCACCTCGGCATAGCCGTCCCGGATGTAGCGGAAGGCGTCGCCAACGGCGTTGGTTCCTCCGGCGCAGGCAGTGACAGGGCAGGAGCAAAGTCCCCGGAACCCCGCGTCGATGGCCACCCGTCCGGCGGCCATGTTGCAAATACCCGTGGGGATGAAAAAGGGAGAGACCCGGTCCCAGCCTCTGGCAAGCCCCCGGTCATGCTCCTCTTCGGTGATGCCGATGCCACCGATACCGCTGGAGACAATGACGCCGCAGCGCCCCGGGTCGGCGCTTTCAATCCGGAAGCCGCTGTCCGACAGAGCCTCCCGCGCCGCCGCCAGGGCAAACTGGGTAAAGCGGCCCATGCGCTTGGCCTCGGGCTTTCCAAAAAGGGCGTCGGGGTCAAAGCCCTTCACCTCGGCGGCCAGCTGAACCTTCATGCCGGCAGGGTCATAAGCCGTAATCGGCCCGACGCCGCAAACGCCCTCCCGGGCGGCTTGCCAGCTCTCTTTGGCAGTGAGGCCCAAGGGCGTAACGGCCCCCAGGCCGGTGATGACGACTCTCCGTCGTTCCATAGTCAAACCTCTTTTCATAGTCACATCGCCATGCCGCCGTCCACCGCCAGAACCTGTCCGGTGATATAGGCGGCCTGGTCGCTTGCAAGAAAGGCCACGGCCCTTGCCACATCCTCGGGTTTCCCCAGGCGGCTCATGGGAATGCTCTCCCGGGCGGCATCCCGCGCCGCCTCAGATAGCGCGGCAGTCATATCCGTCTCAATAAAACCGGGAGCCACGGCGTTCACCGTCACATTGCGGGAGGCCAGCTCCTTGGCAAGGGACTTCGTCATCCCCACAATTCCCGCTTTGCTGGCGGCGTAGTTTACCTGTCCCGCGTTTCCCCGGAGGCCCACTACGCTGCTCAAATTCACAATGCGGCCATACCGCTGCCGCAGCATCCCCTTGGAAACCGCCTTCATGCAGAGGAAGGCCCCCTTCAAATTGGCGGAAACCACCGCGTCGAAGTCTGCCTCGCTCATGCGCATGAGCAGATTGTCCCTTGTAATTCCGGCGTTGTTCACCAGAATGTCAATCCGCCCAAAGGCCTCCAGGGCGGCCTTCACCAGGGCGTCCACCTGGGCGGCGTCGGACACGTCGCAACGAAGGGACAGCGCCCTGGCCCCCAGGGCCTCCACCGCCCGGACCGTCTCCTGGGCGGCGGAATCGTTCCCCGCATAGCAAAAGACCACATTGGCCCCGCCTCCCGCCAGCTCCAAACAGACCGCCCGGCCCAGGCCCCGGCTCCCGCCGGTGACAAGGGCGGTCTTTCCCTCGAAATTCATCATCCGTTCTCCTTTACAAGCCCTTCCAGAGCCTCCACGTCCGCCACAGTCTCCGCGGCATAAATCGGGAAGCCGGGAACAATTTTCTTAACAAAGCCGCTGAGAGCCTTCCCAGGCCCGATTTCCACCAGGGCGTCCACGCCCAACGACGCCATGCGGCGGATGGAATCCTCCATATAGACGCTGCTTTGCACCTGCCGGACCAGCAGGGCGGGAATGGAGTCCTCTTCCCCCTTCTCCCGGCCCAGGCAATTGAAGAGCACGGGAATGTCCGGCCCGGCAAAGGAAACGCTCCGGAAATACGTCTCCAGGGCCTCCCCGGCGGGCTTCATCAAAGGGGTGTGGAAGGGTCCGCTGACCTTCAGCGGCATACAACGCTTCGCGCCCCTCTCCTTTGCCAGGGCTCCGGCTTTCTCCACCGCCGCCCTGTCTCCGCCAATCACCAGTTGACCGGGGCAGTTATAATTGGCAATCACCACGACGCCCTGGTCTCCCGCAGCCTCACACACCTCTTGCAAGGGTTCCCGGTCCAGGCCCAAAACCGCCACCATGGCGCTGTCATGGCCTTTGGCCGCCTCTTCCATGGCCTTTCCCCGGAAGGCCACCAGGCGGACCGCCGTCCGGCTGTCAAAGGCTCCGGCCGCGTGAAGCGCGGAGTATTCCCCCAGGGAAAGTCCCGCAGCGGCGGCGGGGACAATCCCCTTCTCCCTCAACACCGCCGTCAGTCCGGCGGCGAAGGCCACCATACAGGGCTGGGTGTACCGGGTCTGGTTCAAGACGCCCTCCGGGTCCGTAAAGCAGGTCTGCTTCAGGTCAAAATCCACTTCCTCCCGGGCAGCGTCCAGCACCGCCCGAAAGGTGGGAAACGCCTCATACAGATCCGCCCCCATGCCGGGGTGCTGGCTGCCCTGTCCGGCGTATAAGAAGCCAAGCTTCATGTCGCGGTCCTCCATTCGTTCATGATCTGGTCCATCTGCTCTTCCACCGTGGAAAGAGCGTTGACCTCCCCGGCGTTGGCCCCGCAGAAGAAAAGGCCGTTTTCCCAATCCCCCTCCACCGCAGCAATGAGGGCCTTGGAAATGCAATAGGGGGCGGTCTTGGGCTCACAGGCGGCAAGGCAGCGGTCGCAGCGGGTAATTCCAGGCTGCTCCCCCGCCTCTACCCGCCGGATCAACGGGCTCTTCAGGGCCCGTCCCGGCATTCCCACGGGGCTCTGGACGATGGTGATGTCCTCCCCCTTTGCCTCCAGCAACGCCTGCTTGTAAGCGGGGCTGGCGTCGCACTCCTCTGTGGCGATGAAGCGCGTGGCAAATTGCGCCCCGGCAGCGCCCTGGTCCATGTAGCGGCGCAGCTCCGCGCCATTGCGCACACCCCCGGCCACAAACACCGGAATGTCCCGCCCGTATTTCTCCCGGAAGGGGGCCAGAGACTCCAGCACCTCCCCCAGCAACTCGGAGATGGGCCGGGGCCGGCCCTCCTGGGCCTCCCGGGCCTCCGCCAGGGAAAAGCCCAGATGTCCCCCTGCCAGGGGGCCCTCCAGCACCACGAAGTCCGGAACCCGGTTATAACGCCGGTCCCACAGCTTGCTGATCAGGGCGGCGGAGCGGCCGCCGCTGACCACCGGGGCCAGGGCCGCCTCGTCGTTCTCCGCCTCCGCCGCCAGGACCGGCAGGTCTTTGGGCAACCCCGCGCCACAGACCACCGCGTCCACTCCCGCCCGAAGGGCGGTGCGCACGCTGTCGGCGTACTGGGCGGCGGCCACCATGACGTTTACCGCCACCAGCCCCGCGCCCTTGGCCAGCTCCTTCGCCCGGGCGATCTGCCCAACTAAGGCCCGGAGGTTGGCCTCCCGGGCGTTTGTCCGGAAGTCCGGCTCCCGGAAGCCGCAAAAGGCGGCGGACAAGGTCCCCATGCCCCCATTGGCGGCCACAGCTCCCGCCAGCTTTTCCAAGCTGACGCCAATGCCCATGCCGCCCTGCAAAATGGGAACGGACAGAGTCTTTCCCCGGATGCTTACCGCCATTTTTGACTCACCTGTTCCAAAGCGGCCTTTCCGCCGTTGTACAGCTCTTCAAAAATCTGCCGCAATGGCTTTAGCTCCTGAAGAAGCCCCGCCACCTGGCCCATCATGACGCTGCCGTGTTCCACGTCCCCCTCCAGAACGGCCCGGCGTAGCCCTCCCAGGGTGACGGTCTCCAGCTCCTCCAGCGTGGCCCCACGCTTTTCAAGAGCCAGATACTCCCGCGCCATTTTGTTTTTCAGCACCCGCACCGGCCCGCCGACGGAGCGCCCCGTGACGGTGGTGTCACTGTCCTTGGCCTTTAAGACGGCCTGCTTGTAATTTTCATGGATGGGGCACTCATGGCTTGCCAGCAAACAGGTGCCCACCTGCACGCCGCAGGCCCCCAGGGCCAAGGCCGCCGCCATCTGCCGCCCGTCCGCGATGCCGCCCGCGGCGACGACGGGCACGTCCACCGCGTCGATGACCTGGGGCACCAGAGCCATGGTGGTCATCTCCCCCACGTGGCCGCCGGACTCCGTACCCTCGGCAATGAACGCGTCCACGCCGTAACGGCTGAGGCGCTTTGCCAGCACCGCCGCCGCCACTACGGGAATGACCTTGATTCCGGCAGCCTTCCAAGCGGGCACGTATTGCCCCGGATTTCCCGCGCCGGTGGTGACCACTTTCACGCCCTCGTCCAAAATCACCTGGGCGATGTCCGCGGCATAGGGACTCATCAGCATCAAGTTCACACCGAAGGGCTTTTCCGTCAGCTCCCTGGCCCGGCGGATTTCCTTGCGCAGCCGGTCCGCGTCCCAGCCGCCGGTGGCGATCATCCCCAGGGCTCCGGCATTGGAACAGGCGGCGGCGAACTCGCCGGTGGCGATATTTGCCATGCCGCCTTGAATAATGGGGAACTCCGTCCCCAGAATTTCATTCAGCTTTTTCATATCTCGCTCCTTTCGTCGAAAGAAATTCCGCCGGGTTTCCGCCCCGTTGGCGGCGGAAATTTACGCCCGCTTCACTTCTTTCTCCTCTTCCCACAAAATCCGCGAATTTCGTGGCTCCCCGAAGGGTTACGCGAACTCAATCAGACATCCGCCCCAGGTCAAACCGCCGCCAAAGCCCACGGCCAGAAGGCGGCTGCCCGGGCCAATTTTTCCCTGCTGGCGCAATTCGCTTAAAACCAGGGGGATGCTGGCGGCGGAGGTATTGCCATACTCGGCGATATTTTTATAATACTTCTCCGGCGGGATGCGGTACTTTCGCACCGCCAAGTCGATGATCCGGGCGTTGGCCTGGTGGAAGACGAAGAAATCTATGTCCTCCACGGTCCGGCCCGTCTTCTTCAGCACCTGGTCCACACACCAGGGCACCGCCTCCACGGCAAATTTAAACACCTTGGTGCCCTCCATGGAAATGTAGCTGTGCACTCCGGTTTCCGCGCCGGGGACATGGAGAAGTTCGCTGTTTCCATGGCAGCCCATGACGGCGGAGATGGAAGGCCAGCCCTCCCGGCACTCCACCACGGCGGCTCCGGCGCCATCCCCAAAGAGAATACAGGTGCCCCGGTCCTCCCAATTGAGCAGGCGGCTCAGGTTCTCCGCGCCCACCACCAGCCCGAACCGGCGGGGGGAGGCGTTTAAAAGGCACTCCATGGTGTGGAGCGCGAAGAGGAACCCCGTACAGGCGGCGTTCAGATCGAAGCAGGGGATGTCCTCCGGAAGGCCCAGGGCCTGCTGGAGCACACAGGCGGCAGAGGGAACCAGACTGTCTCCCGACAGTGTGGCCACAATGCAGGCCCCGATCTCCGACGGCGACACGCCGGCGTCCTCCAGGGCGCGGCGGGCGGCTTTCGCAGTGATGGAGGAAAAGGTCTCCCCCTCTCCACAGTAATGGCGGGCGCGAATGCCGGTGCGGCTGGCGATCCACTCGTCACCGGTGTCCACCACATTCTCCAGGTCTTGATTTGTGACGATCTTGCCGGGTACCCCCCGGCCGGTCCCCCGAATTTTGATTCCGTTCATGGTTCCTCCTTGGGGGCTCCGCCCATTTTTCGAAATTTCTGATAGCGGCTTATGGGCAGACTTCCTACGCTCTCTTTTAAAAGCGCCGCCAGATGGCGGCCCAAAGCCCGGTCCAGCTCCCGGAAGGCCGCCTCCGGGGCCAGGTGGGCCCCGCCCTCCGGCTCCGGGATCACGTCGTCCACCACGCCCAGAGCCAGAAGATCCGGGGCGGTGAGCTTCATAATCTCACAGGCCTCCCGGTGCCGCCCCGCGTCCCGCCAGAGGATGGAGGCAAAGCCCTCGGGAGACAAAATGGCGTAGACGGAATTTTCCAGCATCAGCACCCGGTCGGCAACCGCCAGGGCCAACGCCCCGCCGCTGTTGCCCTCGCCGGTGATGACGGCGAGAATGGGAACCGTCAAGCGGCTCATCTCCATAAGGTTTCGGGCGATGGCCTCTCCCTGTCCCCGGGCCTCGGCCTCCAGGCCCGGATAGGCTCCGGACGTGTCAATGAAGGTAAAGACCGGACGGCGGAACTTCTCCGCCTGCTTCATCAGCCGCAGGGCCTTTCGATAGCCCTCGGGCCCCGGCATACCGAAGTTACAGCGGATGCTCTCCTCCGCCGTCTTCCCTTTCCGGGTGCCGATTACCGTAACGGGCCGCCCGTGGTACAGGGCGACGCCGCCTAAAATCGCCGGGTCCTCCCGGCAGAGGCGGTCCCCCTTCTGCTCAAAGAAATCCGTGAAAAGGGCGCCGATGTAGTCCGTGATGTTGGGCCGCTGGGGGTGACGGGCCACGGACACCCGCTCCGCGGCGGTCAGCTGGTTCATGAGCGGCCTCCTCTCTCATGGAGCCGCAAAAGACGGCTCAGGGTCTCCCGCAGCTCTTTTCTGGGGACCACCGCGTCCACGAAGCCGTGCTCCTCCTGGTACTCCGCGCGCTGGAAGCCCTCCGGCAGGACCTCGCCGATGGTCTGTTGAATCACCCGGGGGCCGGCAAAGCCGATCAGCGCCCCCGGTTCCGCCAAGACGATATCCCCCAAAGAGGCGAAACTGGCGGTGACGCCCCCGGTGGTGGGGTCCGTCAATATGGAGATGTACAGCAGGCCCTTTCCGGAAAAACGTGCCAGGGCGGCGGAGGTCTTGGCCATTTGCATCAAGGACAAAATGCCCTCTTGCATCCGGGCTCCGCCGCTGGCGGAAAAGAGAATCAGGGGCAGTTTATTCTTCGCCGCGTGCTCGATGGCCAAGGTGACCTTCTCCCCCACGGCGGCGCTCATGCTGCCCATCATAAAGCGGCTGTCCAGCACGCCCACCACACATTTCCGCCCCCCGATGGTCCCCGTGGCGGTGACGGCGGCCTCGGTGAGGCCGGTTTTCCGCTGGGCCAAGCGCTGCTTCTCCCGGTAGCCGGGAAAGGACAGGGGATCGGCAGCGGAGAGCTTTTCATTCAGCTCCCGGAAGCTGCCCGGGTCCAGAACGGTACTGAGGCGGTAGTAGGCCCCAATGGGGAAGTGATAACCGCAGAGGGGACAGACGGAGAGATTCCCCGCCACGTCCTTCCGCTGGCTCTCCCCGCCGCACTTGGGGCAGGCCACCAGCTGGTCCCCGGGGACGTAGTTGTCCCGGATGGCCTTCATGGCCAGCAGCCGGGTCCGCCGCTTGGCAAAGATGCCGCTCATGCCTCAGCCTCCCTCTCTTCCACCCGGCGGCTGAAGTCCAGCAGCTCCGGCAAATGGGCGTCTAAAAAACCCGTGGTACACCGGCCCCGGACGAAAACGGGGTGGAATAAAATTTCATAGGACAATTCCGCGTTGGTGGGGAACCCCTCCAAGGTGAATTCCTCCAAACAGCGGCGGAGCTTGCGGATGGCCTCCAGCCGGGTGGCCCCGTGGGCCAGAACCTTGGCGGCCAGGGAGTCGTAGTAGGGGGACATGGCGCAGCCATTATAGAGGCAGGAATCCACCCGGACGCCCGCGCCACCGGGGAAGTGGAGGAACTCCACTTTGCCGGGGCAAGGCCGGAAATCCCCGTGAGGGTCCTCGGCGTTCACCCGGCACTCTATGGCGCAGCCCCGGACCTGGACGTCCTCCTGGCAGATGTCCAGCGGCAGGCCGGAGGCCACACGAAGCTGCTGGCGCACCAAATCCATGCCGGTGACCAGCTCCGTCACACCGTGTTCCACCTGTATACGGGTATTCATCTCCATGAAATAGAAGTTCTCCCCGTCCACCAGAAACTCCACGGTCCCAGCGCCCTCATAGCCCACGGCCTCCGCCGCCCGGACCGCCGCCTGTCCCATGGCCGCCCGCAACGCGGGGCCAAGGCCGGGGGCGGGGGCTTCCTCAATCAATTTCTGGTTTCGCCGCTGGACGGAGCAGTCCCGGTCCCCCAGGTGAACGGTGTGCCCCTGGCGGTCCGCCAAAATCTGAACCTCCACGTGGCGGGGATTCAGCACCAGCTTTTCCAGATACATCTCGTCGTTGCCAAAACAGGCCGCAGCCTCCGCCTTGGCCTCGGCGTAGGCGGCGGGGAGCCCGTCAGGGCCGTCACAGCGGCGAATGCCCCTTCCCCCGCCTCCGGCGGAGGCTTTCAGCAGCACGGGCCAGCCCACTCTTTCCGCCGCTTCCAGGGCCTCCTCCACCGAGGAGACGGGGCCGTCGGACCCCGGGGTCACCGGGACCCCCGCCGCCTTCATCAAATCCCGGGCGGCGGACTTGGAGCCCGCCTTGCGAATCGCCTCCCCGGAGGGGCCGATGAAGGTCAATCCCGCTTTGGCGCAGGCGTCAGAGAAGTCCGCGTTTTCGGACAAAAAGCCGTATCCGGGGTGCACGCCGTCACAGCCCGTTGCCAACGCCGCCGTCAGTAGAGCGTCCTGATTCAAATAGCTCTCCGCCGCCCGGGCGGGGCCCACGCACACAGAGCGGGTAGCCAGCTGGACGTGAAGCGCCTCCGCGTCCGCCTCGGAATAGGCGGCCACCGTCTCGATCTCCAGCTCCCGGCAGGCCCGGAGAACCCGGAGGGCGATCTCCCCCCGGTTGGCAATGAGCACCCGCTTCAGCATGGCCGGTAGCGCATCAGCGCCTCGCCGAAAGCCGCCAGCTCTCCGTTGGCCTTCAGCACCTCTCCAATGACGCAGTCACAGGGGGCGGGAACCTCGATCATGGTCTTCATCGCCTCAATGAGGCAGACGGTCTGCCCCTTCTTCACCTTGTCCCCCGCTGTGACGAAGGGAGGCTGTTCCGGGGCGGGGGCCGCATAGAACGTGCCCACCAGCGGGGCGGAGATGGTGGGGGCCTCTTCCACCGGCGTTTGGCCCGCGGCCGGAGCGGCAGGTGCCGGGGCGTAAGTGGCCACGGGGAGCGCGGACGCCACAGGGTCCGCCTTTCTCAACTCTATTTTAAAATCCCCTCGAGACAGCTTAAGCATCTGCAGGCCGCTGCCGTCAAAGCGGGTTATCAGATCATAAATTTCCTGGTTGGTCATAATCGTTCCTTTCCAGGCGGCCCGCCCCGCCGGCGGAGCTTGCGCTTCCGGCAGGGCGGCGCTTTGGGAGTATTTCATGTAGGCGCAAATTCGCCGGCTCTCAGGCCTTGTGGGACTCCAGGTATTTCACAATGTCCCCCACGGTTTTCAAGCCTTCCACATCCGCGTCGTCGATGGTAACGCCGCTGGCCTCTTCCAGGGCCATAATCAGCTCCACCGCCGCCAGGGAATCCGCCCCCAGGTCGTCGGATAAAGAGGCCTCCAGCGTCACCTGCTCCGCCTCGCAGCCCAGGGTCTCCACGATGATATCGCGCACTTTCTCGAATTCCATTTGAGATTCTCCTTGTTTGTCGAAATGTCAATTATTTTAACTAAAAATATTTAATTAAAATAATTGAACTTATTTTACACAGGGAGAGCACCCTTGTCAAGGAAAATTTTCACGGATTTGGACTTTCCTTTTTTGTGAAAATCTTATATAATCAGCTTGTTATCCAAGAGGAGGCACGGCTGGACGCAATAAGCGCCGCTTTTGTCTAAACCTTCTCCCGGCCAGGAAAACCGCAGAAATCCCCATGGATTTCAAGGCTCTCTACCGGCGCTTCGGGGGAATCCATGGCATGAGGCGGAGAAAGTTCACCCGTGTTTCCTGAAGTATCCGGGGCCCCGCCCCGGCCTGTCTTTTGGGAGGCATACATGAAAATCATCATCGTGGGCGCGGGCAAGGTGGGCTTGGCCCTGACCCAGCAACTCTCCGCCGATGGACACAATGTCACCGTGGTGGACCAGGACCCCCGGCTGATTGACAGCATCATTAACATTTATGATGTCATGGGCGTCTGTGGCAACGGAGCGGTGTACAGCGTGCAAAAAGAGGCGGAGGTGGAAAAGGCGGAACTGCTCATTGCCACCACCTCCAGCGACGAGTTAAACATTCTCTCCTGCCTGGTTGCCAAAAAGCTGGGGGTCAACCACACCATCGCCCGAATCCGCAACCCGGAATATGAAAAACAACTCCGCTTCATGCGGGAGGAGCTGGGCCTTTCCATGGTCATCAACCCCGAGCGGGCCGCCGCCCGGGAGATTGCCCGGGTTCTCCGCTTCCCCGCCGCCATGAAGGTGGAGTCCTTCTCCAAGGGACGGCTGGAGCTGGTGGAATACCGCCTCCCCGCCGACTCCGCCCTGGACGGTCTTCCCCTGGCGGACCTTTACCGAAACATCCGGGTCCGGGTGCTGATTTGCGCCGTGGCCCGGAAGGGAGAGACCATCATTCCCTCCGGCGACTTCGTCCTCCGGGCGGGGGACAAGATCTACCTCACCTCGTCGCCGGACCAGCTGGCCCAGTTCTTCCGGCACCTGGGAGTTTTCCGCTCCAAGGCGTCCACCGTCATGATCGTGGGCGCCAGCAAGATCTGCTACTACCTCACCAGCGAACTTTTAAATATGGGTATGTCCGTGAAGATCATCGACCGGGACGAGCAGCGCTGCATTCAAATGGGCGAGCAGCTGCCAAAGGCCCTGGTCATCGTGGGAGACGGCACGGACACAGACCTCCTCCACGAGGAGGGCATCAGCCAAACGGACGCCTTTGTGGCCATCACCGGCATTGACGAGGCCAATATTTTAATGTCCATGTGCGCCTCGAAAGAGTCGGGAAACAACTGCAAAGTGGTGGCGAAGATCAACCGAAAGTCTCTGGTAGACCTGGTGAGCAACGAGAGCATGATTGACAGCGTGGTTTCCGCCCGGTCCACCACCACGGAACTCATTGTCCAATACGTCCGGGCCATGGAGAGCGCCGAGGGCGCCAAGATCAAGACCCTCCACCGGCTGGTGGACGGGGCGGTGGAGGCCCTGGAGTTTGGCGTGGGAGCGGACGTGCCCTTCATCGGCGTGCCTCTGAAAAACTTGAAGCTCCGCAACGGCCTGCTGCTTGCCGGCATCGTCCAGCGCAACGGAAAAATCGTCATCCCCTCCGGCAACGACTGTCTCAGCCTGGGGGACGACGTCATCGTGGTCACCACGGATACCTCCCTCCAGGATATCCACGACATCTGCCAGGAGTAAGGGAGGGACTGCCGCTTGAATTATCAAATGATCGGTTTCGTCATCGGACGAATCCTCTGGACGGAGGCGGCTTTGCTGCTGCTGCCCGCCCTGGTAGCCCTGTTGTACGGGGAACCGGCTCTCCCCTTTTGGGGTCCCATTCTGCTGCTTCTGGCCGCGGGCCTTCCCTTCCGTAAAAAACCCAGGCAAACGGCTCTGTATGCCCGGGATGGCTTTGCGGTGGTAGCCCTGGCCTGGGTGCTTATGAGCGCCTTCGGCGCGCTGCCTTTTCTGATTTCCGGGTACATCCCAAACTTTGTGGACGCCTTTTTCGAAACCGTCTCCGGCTTCACCACCACCGGGGCCACCATCCTCACGGAGGTGGAGCCCCTGAGCCAGGGAATCCTCTTCTGGCGGAGCTTCACCCACTGGATCGGCGGCATGGGAGTGCTGGTCTTCGTCATGGCGGTGCTGCCCATGACCGACGGCCACGGGATGCACCTTCTCCGGGCGGAGATGCCCGGACCCTCGGTGGGAAAACTCGTAAGCCGTATGAGCGACACCGCGAAAATCCTCTACGGCATCTATTTGGCTATGACCCTCGTGGAAATTGTTTTGCTGGTTCTGGGGGGAATGCCACTTTTTGACTCCTGTATTCACGCCTTTGGCTCAGCGGGCACCGGGGGATTCAGCAGCAAAAACCTCAGCGTCGGGGCCTATGACAGCGCCTATTTTGACGTGGTTATTGGGATCTTCATGCTCCTTTTTGGCGTAAACTTCAACCTCTATTACTTCCTTTTGGTCCGCCGCTTCCGGGACGTGTTCCGGTCCGAGGAGTTGTGGGCCTATCTCGCCATTGTGGGCACAGCGGTGGTGGCCATCGCTCTGGATATCCTCCATATGTACGGCTCCTTTGCAAAGAGTCTTCGCTACTCCTTTTTCCAGGTCTCCTCCATCATCACCACCACCGGCTATGCCACGGCGGATTTCAACCTCTGGCCCACCTTTTCCAAGGGGATTTTGGTGACGCTCATGTTCATCGGGGCCTGTGCCGGGTCCACCGGCGGCGGCATCAAGGTGGCCCGGATGGTGATTTTGGCCAAGACCTCCTGGGGAGATATGCGCAAGATGCTTCACCCCAACGCCGTCACCACCACCCGGTTCGAGGGCAAAGCTCTGACGGACAAGCATATCCGGAGCGTGCACCTCTTTATCACCGTGTATCTGCTGGTATTCACCGCCTCCTTCCTGCTTTTGAGTCTGGAGCAGTTTGATATCGTCACCACCTTCACCGCCCTGACAGCCTGCATCAACAACATCGGCCCGGGCCTGGAGGTGGTAGGACCCATGGGAAACTTCGCCGGGTTCTCCTGGTGGTCCAAGCTGCTGTTATCCTTCGATATGCTGGTGGGCCGGCTGGAGATTTTCCCCATGCTGCTGCTGTTTGCCCCCTCCATCTGGACCCGGGGGCGGATTGTCCGGCGGATGTAAGGTCTTCCGTCCTTGATTCGCTTTCCGCCTAAAATGTAAAAATGCAAAATGGGAGTGTCAAAAAATGATAAAGGACGTCGTGAAATATACCTTCATAGGCTTAGGCGTCACCCTTCTCTACTGGATGTGGATTGCCCTGTTCCCCTCTTTCTTCAATGGTCTGGCAGAGGACGAAGCGATCATCGTTGGAACAGGATTTTTTCTCTCTTTCGAGATGGCCGTTCTGACAGGCGTCATATGTTCCAAGCTGAAAAAACATTCATAACCCATATGCTTACAGAACAGGCCCCGAGGCAATGCCTCGGGGCCTGTTTATCCGTGCCTTAAATTCCTAATTTTAAACTTCCTCAGTTTCCCAGCGCCTTGGCCGATTCCTCCAGCTTGGCGATGAGCTCCCGGAACTTCTCCGCCTTCTCCTTTTCGGCGTTCACCACCGCCTCCGGGGCCCGGGAGACAAATTTCTCGTTGGAGAGCTTCTGCTCCACAATCCGCAGGCCGTTCTCCGCCTTTTCCTTCTCCTTGGCGATGCGCTCCCGCTCCGCCGATAAGTCCACCAGCTCGCTGAGGGGCAGGTAGGCCGTAGCGTTGTGGGTGACGATGCTCACCTGTCCCGTGAGGTCCGCCGGGGCCTCCTCCGCGAAGCGGACCTGGGATGCAAAGGCCAGCCGCTGAAGGAAGTGGAGTCCCTGCTCATAGGGCTCGGGCGTGGTGGTGACCAGCAGCACCTCCGCCTTTTTGCTGGGGGGGACGTTCATCTCCGCCCGGCGGGCCCGGATGGCCTTGATGGTGTCCATAACGGACTCCATGGCGGCCTCCTCCTTGGAGAAGCTCAGGGTCTCGCTGTACTCCGGCCACTGGGACATCATCAAAAACTTGTCCCCGGAGCCCGCCTGCCTGGGCAGGGCCTGGAAAATCTCCTCGGTAATGAAGGGCATGAAGGGATGCAGCAGCTTCAAAAGCTCCGTCAGCACATAGCAAAGGACGTTCCGGGCAGTGCTCTTCGCCACCTCGTCCTCCCCGTTCAGCCGGGTTTTCGTCAGCTCGATATACCAGTCACAGTAGGTGTCCCACAAAAAGTCATAGACCTTGGCGGAGGCCACGCCGATCTCGTAGCTGTCCAGGTTCTCCGTGACCTCCTTCACCAGGGTATTCAGCTTGGAGAGGACCCACTTGTCCTCCCGCTCCAAAGCCTCCGCCGCCGGGAGGTCATAGGTCTCCAGGTCCCCCAGATTCATCATGACAAAGCGGCTGGCGTTCCAGACCTTGTTGGCGAAGTTCCGCATGGCCTCGCACTTTTCCGTGTAGAAGCGCATATCGTTTCCGGGGCTGTTTCCGGTGATGAGGTTGAACCGCAGGGCGTCCGCGCCATAGGTCTCCGCCACCTCCAGGGGGTCGATGCCGTTGCCCAGGGACTTGGACATCTTCCGGCCCTTGTCGTCCCGGACCAGGCCGTGGATGAGGACGGTGTGGAAGGGGATTTTCTTCATCTGCTCGCAGCCGGAGAAGATCATCCGGGCCACCCAGAAGAAGATGATGTCGTAGCCGGTGACCATGACGGAGGTGGGATAGTAGAAATCCAGGTCCTCCGTCTTTTCCGGCCAGCCCAGGGTGGAGAAGGGCCACAGGGCGGAGCTGAACCAAGTGTCCAGCACGTCCGGGTCCCTCGTCAGGTGCGCGCTGCCGCACTTCTCGCACTTTGCCGGGTCCTCCCGGCTGACGTTGATGTGTCCGCAGTCGTCGCAGTACCAGGCGGGAATCTGATGGCCCCACCAGAGCTGGCGAGAGATGCACCAGTCATGGACATTCTCCATCCAGTTGATATAGGTCTTGGAAAAGCGCTCGGGAACGAACTTCACCTCGCCCTCCCGGACCACCCGGAGGGCCTCTTTCGCCAGGGGCTCCATCTTCACAAACCACTGGGCGGAGATCAGGGGCTCCACGTCGTTGTGGCAGCGGTAGCAGGTGC
>CAJUCO010000045.1 GCA_910585245.1 uncultured Oscillibacter sp. | reverse complement strand
TCAGTTCCATTCCCTTATTATAGCATATCTTTGCTTGTGTGAACAGACCCTAGGACGGTCCAGCGTCCGAATCTCGCTCCTGTCAAATCAACAACTTTTCCCATAAAAACACCTCCTACTACAATTATACATTCCAGTTGTCAGAAATTCCACCCCTGTACCCGGTTCCGGCCTTGGCGGCTCTATACTGAACTTGGCTCGCAAATGCGTAACTTCTCCATCCAGCAGGTATTCTGTCTGGTTATTCAGTTGTCTGGGTGAGTCCGTCCCGCGCCTTCAACTCTGCCGGGGCGGCTCGGTGATTTGCTATGGTTGTATTGTACACTATTTGGTTTACTCTGTCTATTGCTATGTACACTAAAATATTTACATATATTTAGTGCATTTTGTACATTGTCTGGTTTACGGCAGTGTGATATGATATTGGTGAGGGGGTGGCTTTAAATGTCAGCATCATCTGCAATCCGGGAACGCCTAAAAGATATTGGAATGACGCAAATGCAATTAGCAGAAGCGTTAGGAACGAACAGGCAAAATCTCGGAAATAAGCTAAGGCGGGATAATTTTTCAGCCCAAGAACTGGAAAACATTTGTAAGGTATTAGGATTAAAATTAACAATGGTTGAAAGCAATCCCGGAAAATATGTCATAGAATATGAATCCAACAATGATTAACGCAAAAGCCCGGCGCTTTTATGAGCGCCGGGCCACATGAGAGGGGATGATCAGCGGATGGAAGAAATCAGAACTACAAAACGGGTTTTCGTATACGTCCGGGTTTAGGTCAGCACCGAAGAGCAGGCAATCCACGGGCTGTCCATTGACGCCCAGACCGCCGCGCTGGAATCATGGGTCAAGGGAAACGGGCACACGCTGGTCGGCGTTTACACGGATGCTGGAATCTCCGCAAGAAAACCGGCGTCCAAGCGGCCCGCTCTGCAAAGATTGCTGACTGACGCGCGATCTGGGAAAGGAGACCTGGTAATCTTCACAAAATTGGACCGCTGGTTTCGCAACATCGCGGAATACTATAAGGTCCAGGAAGTGTTGGAACAGTGCCGTGTAGACTGGAGGACCATCCAAGAGGATTATGATACCTCCACGGCCTCTGGGCGGCTAAAGATCAACATTATGCTTTCTGTGGCTCAAGATGAGGCGGACAGAACCAGCGAGCGAATTAAGGCAGTTTTTGAAACCAAACGCCAGCGCCTTGAACCGCTGACCGGCAACACGCCTACCGGGTACAAGCTGGATGGGAAAAAATTGGTAAAGGACCCGGAAGCGGAGGCCGCCGTGGCGGCTTTTTTCCGGAAGTTTCTGGCGTGCGGCTCTATCTCGGCGGCTCAGCGGGAGGCCCTGGAGCACGGGAAAAGAATTGAATACCAGCTTGCCAGCAAAATGTTAAAAAGCCCTGTTTACTATGGCCATTACTACGGAGTAGACGGCATGTCGCCGCCTTATATAAGCCAGGCAGAATTTGAAAAGATTCAAGGGATGCGGCACAAGGTTACCAGGAAGTCTGCGGAGAACCGTGTCTATATCTTCTCTGGGCTGGTTTTGTGCGGGGACTGCGGCTTCCGTATGGGCGGGCGGAAGCAGACACGGGGCAAGACGCCTTATTACAATTGCCCTGGACATTACATCAAACGGTCAGGCTGTGCGAATAAAACGAATATAAGCGAGGGAATCCTTGAGCAATATTTGATTGATACAATTGACGAACGCATGAAGGCATATAAAATCCAGGTGGAGAAGCAAAAAGCGGAACGAGGCAGGAAGGATTACCGGACTGCAATTGCCTCTTTGAAAGCAAAAAACAAGCGGCTGATGGATCTGTATTTGAACGAATTGGTCTCCTTGGAGGAGTGCAAAAAGGGGTGCGAGGAGAACAACCGAAGGATAGCGGAATTGGAAAATGAGGCAAAAGAAGTAGAAATCCCTGATTTCAGCGCGCAAGACAAAGTTTTGGGATGGAAATGGAAGGACGCCTATCAAGAGCTTACACAAGAAGAAAAACGGGAATTTTGGATGATCTTGATTGACAAAATATGTGTTTTTCCTGATCGGCATATTGAGTATACTTTGAGGTGGTAATTTTATGCCATTTGTATTACATAATATATACGTATCTGTAGGATTATAAAAACAGTGGTCGCCAATTCGGGTTTGCCAGTAGCCCACGCCGGTGGGGAAGAAAGACCGGCAGTCGGGCCCGAAGGGGTTATAAAACCACAGGGACTCCGCCACATCCGGCAGACGGTTTCCGGCGATGGCCCAGTCGGCGATGTCATAATGGATTTGTTCAGGCCGCATATTGTATATGTTCTGGGGGTTGTAGGCGCCTCCCTCCGTCTCGCTGGCACAGACGAATTGGTATGGCTGGAAGATGATATTGCGAATGCTGCCCTGGCCCACCCGGGCGTATTCGCCGCCCCGGGCATGGACCCGGTTCATCACCACCCCTGCCACGGCCTTCATGCCGGTTTCTCCCTCGCCACCCGCCTCGCACTCGATTAGGCGCGCCAGCAGCTCCCGGTCGGAATATGCCATGGTGCATTCCTCCTTTGTTGCTGGTTCAGTATACGCGAAAAAAGGGCCGCTGGTGACAGCGGCCCTTCTGGAAAACCAGGGACGGAAACTTATTTACCTGTAGACGCGTTTTCTGGGCAAGGCGAACGCAGGCAGGCGTTCTCGGGCGGGTTTCACGGCGGCAATACCCCGGCAATCAGGGCGGGCAATTTTTCCGCGCTAGGGGGAGTAGTCTGCTTGTTTACCGGGGCGTCCTTTTTTGTGAGGAGGCCTTGATCAGGCCTTCTGTTCCCGGATGGCCATTTGAAACATCTCTTCCGTCTGCCCAATGGAGCGGTCCAGCGCGTATCGCCCCGCGTGCTTGGCGTAACGCCTTCCCATATCCTCCCGCTCCTTGGGATGCTCAAACCACCAGTCGATCTTCTCCGCAAGCGCACCGGCGTCCCCGGCGGGGAACAGGCTTCTCTCATCCAGGGCGAACTGGGGTGTGGCGGACCGGGGAGAGTCCGCGATGACGGGCACCAAGCCGCAGGCAAAGGCCTCCATACAGCTCATGGCTTCAATCTCCGCGTCAGAGGTGTGGACGTACAGGTCCGCCATATGGAGAATTTCTAGGAGGCGGCTGGGCTCGTAGAACTCCATCACAATGGGGTTTGGCAGCTTCTCCGCCAGATGCCGGTATTTTTTCTCCAGGGGGCCCTTTCCCGCCAGGATAACCTGGATGGCGTCCTTGTGGCGGCACTGGAGGCAGGCGTCAATGAGCACGTCCTGCCGCTTTTCCCCGGCGTAGCGGCCCACCATCAACACGTTGAACTTTCCCCGCATCCAGTCCTCCTGGGGGCTTCGCCCATAGGTGTACTGGGGACTGATGCCGTTGGAGATGACGTGGAGCTGGGCGGTGTAGCCGTGTTGACGGAGCTGGTTTGCGATCATGTTGCTGGGGCAGTGGATGTGGGTGAAGCGGTTGAAAAAGGTGTCCCGAAATTTCACATAGACAAAATCGTTCACCCGCTTGCTGTTGCCCAGGTGAAGGGTGAAGGTGATGTTCTCCGGTTGGCAGTGGAAGGCCGCCGTGTGGGGGATGCCCAGGCGCTCCACGTGCTTCAGGCCCATAATGGACAAGGGGGAGGGCATCATGAAATGTACCACGTCGGCCCAGGCCGCCGCTTTTTCAAAGACGTGCTTGTTGGGAATGGCCAGACGCATCCCCTGGCTGGTGATGAGGTGCTCCACAATGGGGAGAAACTTCATTTGCCGCACGGCGTATTTATAGTCCGTGGGTTTACCGGTGGCGATGACCCGGACCTCGTTGCCGTGTTCTTTCAAGGCGGTGGCAAACCGGCGGGCGCTAATGGTGGTGCCGTTGTTGGCGTCGTCGAACTGGTCGATGACCAATACGATTTTCATACCCCTCGCCGGTCCTCTCAGTTCTGGGACAGGGCCTGCTCCAGGCCCAGGGCCAGCTGATCGGGGCAGGAAGTGGTCTTGGGACCGCAGTTGATCCCCTTCAGGCGGCGAATGGCCTCCTCAGCGGACATACCCTTCACCAGGGCGGCGATGCCCTGGAGGTTGCCGTGGCAGCCGCCGGTGACCCGAAGCGCCTGGATGACGCCCTGATCGTCCAGGTCCACCTGCATTTCGCGGGAACAGACGCCGCGAGGCTGAAAGGTATAAGTCTTCATAGTGATTACTCCTTTTTGGGGCCGCCAGGGGCGGGCAGTTATTTAATCTATATAGCATAGCATAAAAGCGGAAAAAAGGCAAGCCCCGCTTCCGGAGATTCCGTTTGAGGAAGGTGCCTGCCGGGGCGCCGCGTTGGCGGTGTCTACAAAACCGGGTTGATGCGGTCATAGCGGTGTGTTATAATTGGCTTGATAAGTGGATGGATGCGGAGGAAAAATGGAAATAATTTCAATATTGCTCCTGATCGTTGCCGTTGTCTGCGCCATATATTCAGAGCAAATAGATACAGCGGTAAAAGGAGACAAAAAGGTTAAAAAGGTGATTGTCATATTTAACATGGGGGTACTATTGGTTTGCGAGATTGCTATTATGGCAAACATTTTATGGTGAATATCCCAGTCAAAAATTTCATGCGCATCGGGCAGTTACCGGCATGGGACGGTTCCGGCGGTTTTCACAAAGGCACATGGATATGTTCCGGAACCCTGTGCGGTCATTGGTTTGGCAAGGCAATCATTTACGGAGAATCATTTTATGAATAGAGCAATTGTATATATACACGGGAGAGGCGGCAGCTCAAAGGAAGCGGCACATTATCGCTCCATCTTTAAAGGCTGCGACGTGATTGGCCTCGACTATACCGCACAATCCCCCTGGGAGGCGGAAAGAGAATTTCCAAGCCTGTTTGACTCCGCCTGTCGGGGCTACAAATCCGTGGAGATAATTGCAAACAGCATCGGAGCTTTTTTTGTTATGTGCGCTTTGCCGGATAAGGAAATTGAAAAAGCATACTTGATTTCTCCTGTTGTGGACATGGAAAAACTGATTACAGAGATGATGGCATGGGCAAATGTGACTGAAGATGAACTTTACAAACAAAAAGAGATACAAACGGATTTTGGGGAGGTGCTTTCCTGGGAATACCTGTGCTATGTAAAGGAACACCCTGTTGTATGGACAATTCCGACGCATATTCTCTATGGAGAACGGGACAACTTGACGTCTTACGAAACGATCTCTAACTTTGCAAATCGAATCAATGCAACACTCACCGTCATGGAGAATGGAGAGCACTGGTTTCATACGGAAGAACAGATGGAATTTCTTGACAATTGGATGAGACGGTTTGCATGATAGACGGCGATTTATTGGGTGGCCACCCGTTAATGGATTGCCGCCTGCTAGGGATATTTTGACGAAGGGGTTTGCAAAACGGCTTTCTGTGATATCTCCTAAATATAGCAAATACGGCCTTACGCAAATCAGGCAGCTATCTATGACCGATAGCTGCCTGATTCCTTATTTTTACAATGGGCTTCCAAAATTTGGAGACTGCAAAGGGGAAACGCGGGTTTGGGTTCCCTGCACCGGGAAAGGGGCGTTTAGCTGTTTAAAAACGAGGTGGGGTCCACCGCCTCCCCGTTTTGGGTAACGGAGAAGTGTAGGTGGGGACTTTGGGCGGCTTCGGCGGCGGCGGTGGTTCCCACTGCGCCGATGATCTGCCCGGCGGTGACCGGATCGCCCGCTTCCACAGTGGGTTTGGCCTGTAGATTGGAGTAGGTGGTGGTGTAGCCCCCGTCGTGTTCAATGGTCACGGTGGTTCCCATCAGCGGGTGGTCCTCCACCGAGGCTACGGCGCCGGAAGTGGCCGCCAGCACCGTGGTGCCGGGAGTGGCGGCAATGTCCACGCCGTCATGGGTTCTCCAGTCCGCCAGGGTGGGACTGTAGACCAGCTGGTCCACGGAGAAGGCCATCAGCACCTCCCCTTTCAGCGGCTCCACCACCAGCCGGGGGGGCTCCGCCATCACCGGCGTGCTGTCCACCTCCACTTCCGGCATGGTGGGGACGATCTCCACCTCCACCGGGGCCGGGGCGCTGGTTTCCACCTCTTCCTCCTCCGGTTCCTCCGGGGGGACGTAGACGTCTTGTACCGGGGCGCTGGCCGGCGCTTGAGGTGTGGGTTCCTCCACTGGGGGCTCGTCCTTGGCAAAGAGCAAAAACCAGCCGCTCACCGCCGCCACAATCAGGCAGACGGCCAGCAGGAGGTAAAAGCCCGCGCCGCTGAGGACGGATTTCAGTTTGTTTTCCATGCAAGAGTTCCTCCCTCATGATGCAGAACCCGCCCGCGCCGCCGCCTGCCGCCGTCCGGAGAGGCCGCTTTCCATTCCGGTGGCAAAGGGGGCCTCCACCCGGCGTTGGCCGGCAATGGGCGGGGGGTTCTGGTTCTGAGGGAAGTATGGACGCCTGTATCCAAAATTATACTGGAACCTGAGGGAAAGAGAACCTTTTATTTTCGCCCCTCCAGGGCGGCGGCATAGAGCTCGTTCCTGCCAAGGCCGGTGTGGTCCGCCACCTCTCTGACGGCGTCCTTCAGGCGGACGCCGGACTCCACCAGAGCCAGTACCTGAGCCGAGCCCTCGGCCAAGGTGACGGCCTGCTCCGGTTTTATCCCGGCCACCACCAGAACGTATTCTCCCCGGGGGTCATGGTCCCGGTAGTACTCCACCGCCTCGCCCAGGGTACAGCGGCGGGTTTCCTCGTGGAGCTTGGTCAACTCCCGGCAAAGGGCAATGGGGCGGTCCGGGCCGAAGAGCTGACAAAAGTCCGTCAAAGTGGGGCGGAGTTTATGGGGGGCCTCGTGGAAAATCATGGTCCGGGTTTCCCGCCTCAGGCTCTCCAGATGTTCCCGGCGGCTCCTTTTGTTGACGGACAAAAACCCCTCGAAGGTAAAGCGCCCCGTGGGCAGGCCGCTGACCGCCAGAGCGTTTACCGCGGCGCAGCAGCCGGGGATGGACAACACCGTCACGCCGTTTTCCGCGCAGAGGCGAACCAGAGCCTCACCGGGGTCCGAGATGGCGGGAGTGCCCGCGTCGGTGACCAGGGCGCAACTCTCCCCCGCCAGCAAGCGGGCCAGAAGGGACGGTCCGGCGGCGGCGGCGTTGTGCTCATGATAACTCACCAGGGGCTTTTTGATCTGAAAGTGGTTTAATAGCTTCAAGGACACCCGGGTGTCCTCCGCCGCGATGAAGTCCACCGCCTCCAGGGTTTCCACCGCTCTGGGGGACAGGTCCCCCAGGTTGCCGATGGGGGTGGCAACCAGATACAGCGTTCCACTCATGTCTCGCCTTCCTCTCTGAAATAAATACGGTTCAGCTCCGCCGTGGGGGACCCGTCGGGGTTTTCCAGCACCAGAGGCGGCTCCACTCGCAGCCCCGGCCTCCCGCCCCGGCGGCCCTCCACCAAAACCAGGGAGGGCGCCCGTTCCGGGCGGGAACAGACCGGTTGCAGCCGCTTGGGCTCCAGCGCCTGCCGCCGCAGGGCGCAAAGCAGGTCCGTCAGCCGCTCCGGCTTGTGAACCAGGCAAAGGGCTCCCCCCC
This sequence comes from uncultured Oscillibacter sp., assembly GCA_910585245.1. Taxonomy (GTDB): domain Bacteria; phylum Bacillota; class Clostridia; order Oscillospirales; family Oscillospiraceae; genus Oscillibacter. Next base: position 12,095 of record CAJUCO010000045.1, on the reverse strand, counting down.
AGCGCAAAATACGGGCGGAGACCCGGCAGACGTCGTCCAGGGTGCAGGTCTCCTCCGTCCGGGCGGTCCGGCGGGCCGCCCCTTTGGGCAGGGGGCCGCTGGCGGGGGGAAAGTAGGGCGGGTTGCAAATTGCCAGGTCGAAACTCCCGGCGGGGAGGGCCGTCTCCCGCAAATCCTCCAAACGGAAGAGCAACCGGCCCGACAGGTGATTTTCTGACGCGGCCAACTCACCCAGCCGGAGGGCCTCCGGCTGGATGTCCAGGCCCGTCACTGTCAAATCTCCCTGCCGCTGGAGCAGCAACAATCCCAAAAGCCCCACGCCGCAGCCCAAATCGCAGACCCGCATCCCCGGTTTCAATTTTGGCAGGGAGGCCAAAAGGAAGCTGTCCAGCCCCGGAGGAAACTGCCCGTTTCCATAGACAAAGCGGAGACCGCCGGGGCAGAGGGACTCCCAGCGGAGCTGGTCCCTCATGGCAGGGGCGGGAAATTTGCCAGTTTCCCGTTCAGCTTGGGGTAGATGCGGGTTTGAAACCAGGGCTCCGTGGAGGCGGCGACGGCCTCCTCCAGGGAAAACCAGCCCACCTGGCTGTTCTCGTCCGGCTTGCGGCGCACCGGGGAGGCGGGGTCCGCCTCCAGCAAAAAGGTCACGTTCAGGTGAAGGTGGGAGGAGACGTAACGCCCCCTCTTCTCGTGGCCGTCCACCGTCAAAATCTCCAGGGAGTAGATCTCCGGGGACACGGGACGAACCTCCGTCAGGCCGCTTTCCTCCCGGACCTCCCGGAGGGCAACGGAGAGCAAATCCCGTTCCCCGTCGGCGTGGCCCCCCAACCAGGCCCAGGAGTCGTAGAGATTGTGGTAAGCCAGGAGCGTTTTACTCCGGTCCGGGCTGACCACCCAGGCGGAGGCCGTGAAGTGAGCCGGGTCCTCCCGGCCGTAGGGCGCGGCTCCACGTCCCAAAAGGCAAAGCAGCTGGTCCCGATCCCGTTCCTCCTGCTCGTTCCAAGGGTGGAAGGCCCGCAGCTGGGCGATCAAGTCCATAGGAAGTCCTCCGTTTCGTGTTTTGTCTCCGCCTCTATGATAGCATAATTTTGGACAAAGGGAAAGCGGGAAAATTCCATGAACCGCGCTCTGTCCAAGTTCTTGAAAGGGGTAAATTTTTTGCCTTGGGAGTATTTTTACGCGATCTGAAGGAGAAACTGGGCGCCCCGGTCAGAAGGGCCGTGGTAGAAACTTCCAGAAAAATGGAAAAAATACACAATATATGGGGTTTGCGGTAGAAAACGAAAATTATGTCGAAGAAAACTTCTGTTTTTTTGTAATCCCATCTTGAAAAATCTGGAAATTTATGCTATTTTATAGAAAACGAGCTGAGAGTGTCAGCACGCTCTGACAGCTGAACAAGAAGGAAAGGGTATGGAATCATCATGGATCATCAAAGGACTGTACTTCTGGCGGACGCCAGCGAGGAATTCCGCGCAATGTTGCAGGAGGCCATCGAACAGGCCGGTGAGTTTACCGTGGCGGCTTCCACCGGAGACGGCCGGGAGGCGTTACAGCTCATTGCCGAGCGAAGACCGGACCTCTTGCTGACCGACGTGGCCCTGCCGGGCCTGGATGGATTGGGGCTGATCAAGACGCTGAAAGATCAGGGCGGCCATCCTCCCAAGACCATCATCATCTCCGCCTTCTGTGGCGCGCAGACCCTGGCGGACGCGGAGAAACTGGGTGTTAGTTACTATTTGCCCAAACCCTGCGAGCCTGCCTCTTTGATGGAGCGGATGCGGGGCATCTTCGAGACGCCCTCCGCTCCGGAGCTCCGGCTCCACGCCCTGCGAAACACGGTCACCGGGGTCATTCACGAAATCGGCGTCCCCGCCCATATCAAAGGCTACCAATACCTGCGGGAGGCCATCATCATCGCGGTAAACGACATGGAAGTCATCAACGCAGTGACGAAAGTGCTCTACCCGGCGGTGGCTAAGCGGTTTGGCACCACGCCTTCTAGAGTGGAGCGGGCTATCCGGCACGCTATTGAGGTGGCCTGGGACCGGGGCGACCTGGAGACGCTGCAAAAGTACTTTGGCTACACCGTGTCCAACACCAAGGGAAAACCCACCAACTCGGAGTTCATTGCCATGATCGCAGACCGGCTGATGCTCAGCGGGGACAGCTGGGTGCTGAAAGACCGGGGTTGAGCACGTACAGAAAAGAGGAGGGGCCAGGGCCTCTCCTCTTTTTTTCATGTCTCCGCTCCCAGATGGACGGCGATGAGGGCCTTTTGGTCCTCCGTGGGGGAGTCCTCCGGGGACACCATCACGATGCGGTCCGGGTAGCACAAAAGCCAGGTGTTCAAGGGCGTGCCGTTGAACTGACGGCGGTAGGCGGCCTCCGCCCCCCAGGGGGCCGGGTCCTCGGGGAGGTAGCTGGTTATCACCTCGGGGATGGGACCGGAGGAGGTGTTTTCCTCCAGGAAGTGCTCCACCGTGGCGTCGTAGAGCCGTCGGAACCGGGGTTCGTAGATGTCGTAGGACAGGTGGCAGGCTTTGGGCCCATCGTGAAACAGGGCGCTCTCGGAGTAACTCCGCCGGGGGAGGAAGAAGGATCCCAGGTCCGCTGCCCGGCGGCTGACGTGGTCATAGCGCTCCCCGGTGAGCTCCGCCAGCGTGAGGGGGAGGTCCTCCCGGGGGGAGGCGTCCCACTTCCGGCCCCGGTATTCGTAAGTCTCCTCCGCGCCGCCGTAGTCGAAGAACCAGTCGAAGTGGAGGGTGGCGTAGACCAGCCCCCCCATTAGGGCAAAGGCCAGAGCAACGTCCACCGCCAGCGTCACCGCCATGTTGACGCCCTTGGAGGCTTTCCATTTCCGCAGCGCCGCCGTGGTCCGCCGGACCAGGAACATGATCAGGAGGAGCAGGGCGAGATACAGTGTGTAAAAGAGGACCATTTTGGTCCACCCGCTGAGGACTTCCAGCGTCAGATAGATTGCCGTCAATGCCCCCGCTAGCGCCAGCCCACCCGTGTTCCGGCGCCGGTAGGCCCGGGTGTTGATGGGGACGCAGGTTCCACCGTCCTCAATGGAGCGGCGGGACCGTTTCCTCCAGCGGTAATAGTGGAAAAGGGTGTAGATTTCCAGAAGGGTTACCAGCAGGAACATCGATCCGGAGAAGAGGTGGGCGTTGCTGGAAAACAGACGGAATAGGTTTCCCGAAACCAGGGAGTAGACCAGAGAAGAGGACATCCAGAGGCTAATGAGCAAGAGAACAAGGTTGCTGGGAAGGAAGTTCTTCTTCATGGAGCGGTGGATATTTTGAAGCCGCAGAGCCTCGTCGGTCTCCAGAGGGACGGCGTGGGGGTCCTCCGTGGAGAAAATCTGCATCTGAAACCAGTCGCAGACCTTTTCCCACCCGGCGGCGGCACAGAGCTCGGCTAGGGATTCCTGCCCCTCCGTGAGGCCGGGGTTGAACGGAGAGGCTCCGGCGTTGTAGGTGACGGCGTAGCGGAGGTTTACCGGGTCCGTCCGGCGGTATTTCCAAAGGGTGCTTCCCGCCCTTTCCAGCCGCCAGCCTTTGGCCGCCATGGCGGCAAGGTGCTCCTCCACAGCCCGGTAATCATAGAGACAAAGGGTGTTCCACTGGTATTTCACTTGTTTCATCTTGGGTCCTCCTCTCCCACACAAGCCTTGTAGTCCTCCGTCAATGCCAGCAGGCGGCGGTACCCCGCCCCCAGGGTCTCCCGGCCCTTGTCCGTGATAAGATAGCTCCGCTTTCGCCCCGAGACGCCGGTCTCCCGAATCATCCCCGCCTGTTGAAAGCTGTCCAGAAGGCTGTACAGAGTTCCGGGTCCCAGAACGACCCGTCCGTGGGTCAGGGCGGACACCTGGGCCATGATGTCCGCGCCACAGCACTCCTCCCGGAGGGAGAGGAGAATGTAGAACATGGGCTCCGTCAGGGTTTGAAACTTCTCTCGCGCCACGGCGGCACCTCCTGATATCGAATATCGTTATTTCTGCTCTCAGTATAATATCGAACATCGATATTGTCAAGGGGGGAGGAGGAGGAAAGAGGAAAAAAGCCGCCCGGATGACACCGGGCGGCGGGTTTGCTGGCGCTTGGAAAGGGCGTCTTGCACAGGGGCAAGGCTTACCGGGAAAAGGGCTTGGGCGGATGGCGAAGTAGATACCGGGTTTCTTCCGAAAGGGAAGGGGTCTGTGAGCGTGGGTTATAAAAAGAGGCGCGAAAGGGCCGGTCGAAAGCCGGCGGTCTTCTACTGCAGCCGGGGTCAGGCCAGCTCCGCCAGACCCGTGTAGAGCTGATAGTACCGTCCTCTCTGGGACAGCAGATCGTCGTGGTCCCCCCGCTCGATGATCTCCCCCTGTTCCAGAACCATGATGGCCTTGGCGTTGCGGACGGTGGAGAGCCGGTGGGCAATGACGAAGACCGTACGGCCCGCCATGAGGCGGTCCATACCCTTTTCAATGAGTTTTTCCGTCCGGGTATCGATGGAGCTGGTGGCTTCGTCCAAAATCAGCACCGGGGGATTGGCGCAGGCCGCCCGGGCGATGTTTAAAAGCTGCCGCTCCCCCTGGCTGAGGCTGCCGCCGTCACCGGAGAGAACCGTTTGATACCCCTGGGGCAGGTGGCGAATGAAGCCGTCGGCCCCGGCCAGACGGGCGGCGGCCTCCACCTCCTGATCGGTGGCCTCCAGGCGGCCATAGCGGATGTTGTCCGCCACGGTGCCGGTGAAGAGGTGGGTGTCCTGAAGCACCACACCCAGAGACCGGCGAAGGGACTCCTTGGCGATATCCCTTATGTCCAACCCGTCGTAGGTGATGGTCCCGCCTTGAATTTCGTAGAAACGGTTGATGAGGCTGGTGATAGTGGTTTTGCCCGCTCCGGTGGAGCCTACGAAGGCAATCTTCTGGCCGGGTTTGGCGAAGAGGGACACGTCATGGAGGATGGTCCGGTCTTCGTCATAGCCAAAGGCCACATGGCCGAACCGCACGTCCCCCCGGAGGGGGACCAGACTTCCGTCGGGCTTCAACCAGGCCCAGGTGTTGGTGTCCTCGTGGACCCGGGCCAGTTTCCCGGAGGCGTCCTCCCTGGCCCGGACCAGGCGGATGTTGCCTTCGTCGGTCTCCGGCGGGGTCTCCATAATCTCGAAAATGCGCTCTGCCCCCGCCACGGCGGAGAGGAGGGTGTTCACCTGCTGGGAGATCTGGGTGATGGGCTGGCCTACCTGCCGGGAGTATTGGAGGAAGGCCGCCAGCCCCCCCAGGTCTCCGTTCCGGATGGCCAGAAGTCCGCCGATGCAGCAGGTGAGGGCGTAGTTGATATAGTTCAAGTTTCCCATGGCGGGCATCATCATCCCGGCAAAGATCTGGGCCCGGGTGGCGGCGTCGCGGTATGCTTCGTTTCGCTGCCGGAAGCCCTCCTGGGCCTCTCGTTCGTGGTTGAAAACTTTGATGACCTTTTGCCCTTCGATCATCTCCTCAATATAGCCGTTAACTTCCCCCAGGGCCTTTTGCTGCTGGGCGAAGTACCGCCGGGAACGGGAGCCGACGGTCTTCACCACTGCCAGCATCACGGCCAGGGTGGCGAAGGTGACCAGGGTCAGGGTGGGACTGAGGACCAGCATCATGGCGATGGTGCCGGTAAAATTCAGCGTGCAGGAGACCAGGCTTCCAAAACTGTTGTTCAGAGCCTCGGAGACGGTTTCAATGTCGTTGGTGTAGCGGCTCATCAGCTCGCCGTGGGTGTGGGTATCGAAAAATTTCAGGGGCAGGTCCTGCATCCTTCCAAAGAGATCCGCCCGGATTTTCGCCACGGTGGTCTGGGAGATGTGGACCATAATGCGGCTGTAGCCAAAGGAAGTTGCCGCCCCCAGAAGGTAGACCAGGGCCATGAGGACCAGCATCCTGGCAAGACCGGAGAAATCGCCGGGGAGAATATAGTCGTTGATCAGGGGGCGGATGAGATAGGACCCGCCTACGGTGCAGGCGGAGCTGATCACCAGCAGTCCGGCCACAAGAACCAGATGGAGCTTGTAGCGCCCCAGATACCGCGCCAGCTTCCCCAGAGTGGACCGGATGTTTTTCGGCTTGCGGAAACCGCCGCCGGGGCCGTGAGGGCCGTGTTCGTGGTTAGCCATCGAGGCTTCCTCCTTCCTGCTGGGATTGGTAGACCTCCCGATAAATGGAGCAGGTCTCCATCAGTTCCGCATGGGTTCCCTGGGCCACGATGCGCCCGCCGTCCATCACCAAAATCCGGTCCGCCTCCCGAACGGAGGCCACCCGCTGGGCGATGATGAGCTTGGTGGCGTCCCGCAGCTCATGGGCAAAGGCCGCCCGGATCTCCGCGTCCGTGGCCGTGTCCACGGCGCTGGTGGAGTCGTCCAAAATAAGGACTTTCGGCTGTTTCAAAATGGCCCGGGCGATGCACAGCCGCTGCTTTTGCCCACCGGAGACGTTCACGCCCCCTTGGCCCAGATCGGTGTCCAGTCCCTGGGGCATCCGCTCCAGAAACTCATCGGCACAGGCGGCACGGCAGGCGGCCCAGAGCTCCTCCTCCGTGGCCTGGGGATTTCCCCAAAGGAGGTTTTCCCGAATGGTTCCGGTGAAGAGGGTGTTCTTTTGCAGCACCACGCTGACAGACTCCCGGAGGCGCTCCATGGTATAGGCGGCCACAGGCTTTCCGCCCACGGAGACGGCGCCTGCGCTGGTCTCGTAAAGGCGGGGAATCAGGGAGATGAGAGAGGTTTTGCCGCTGCCGGTACCGCCCAAAATACCCACGGTGGAGCCGGAGGGAATGTGGAGGTTGATGTCCTCCAAAATCCACTGAGAGCTTTCGGCGTTGTACTTGAAAAAGACGTGGTCAAAGTCAATGCTTCCGTCAGAGGGGCCGGTGAAGAGGCCGCTTTCGGTTTGCTCCGCCTTGCAATCGGTGATGGCGGGGGATTCGCCCAGAACTTCCGCCACCCGTTTGGCACAGGCCACGGTGCGGGTGAGCATCATGAAGATCATGGAGACCATCATGAGAGACATCATGATCTGGGTGATATAGGTGAAGTAGGTGATGAGCTTTCCCGCCTCCAGGGTTCCGTCGTAGACCATCTGGCCGCCGAACCACATGACCGCGATGATGGTGCCGTAGATAATCAGCATCATCAAGGGCATATTGATGACCACCTTGCCAAAGGCCCGGAGGGAGGTGCTTTTCAAATCGTCGTTTCGCGCCTGGAACTTCTCTCGCTCCCGGTCCTCCCGGACGAAGGATTTCACCACCCGGATGCCCGCCAGATTCTCTTGCACCACCAGGTTCAGCGCGTCGGTCTTCTCCTGGAGGGAGCGGAACAGGGGGCCGGTGGTCGCCAGCAAAATGACCACCACCACCAGCAAAAGGGGCAGCGCCACCAGGAAGACATTGCTGAGGCGGTAGCTGATGCGCACGGAGAAGAACAGAGCGGCCACCAGCATCACCGGAGCCCGGACCATCAGGCGCATGGACATCATCAAAGACATTTGCAGATTGTGTACATCGTTGGACAGACGGGTCACCAGGGAGGCGGTGGAGAATTTTTCAATGTTGGAAAAGGCGAAGGTCTGGATATGGGCGTATTCCGCCTGCCGGAGGTTGGCCCCGAAGCCCATGCCGGCCACCGAGGAGGTCACCGCCGCCCCCAGGCCAAAGCAGAGAGAGGCCACCGCCAGGGCGATCATCAGCACGCCCTTCCGGAGAATGAAGGCCTGGTCCCCATTGGCAATGCCCACATCCACAATGTCGCTCATCACCAGAGGGATCAGCAGTTCGAAAACGGCCTCCATGGCGCTGCACGCCACCCCTGCGGCAATCCACGGGGCATAGGGCCGCGCGTGAGGCCAGAGTTTTTTTGTCATGTTTGGGAATCCTCCTTGAGATTTTGTATGACGCGGTCCAAAAGCGCGCACAGGGTTTCTTGCTCCTCCTGGGAAAAGCCCCGGACCATGGACGCCTCTATGTCCAGGAAACTCTGCTGAAAAAGGGCCTGCTGTCTGGCCCCCTTCTCCGTCAGGGTGATGAGACGGCGGCGGGCGTCGGCGCCGCTGACGGAGCGGCGGAGCAGACCCTTCTCCTCCATCCGGTCCAGCACACCGTTGACGGTGGAAGGCTTCACCCGGAGGTATTCCTTCAGCTCGTGCTGGGGGGCCTGGCCGCCGTGCTGCTGGAGGTAGAGAAGAACGTGGGCCTGGGCCGGAGTCACGTCGTACCGGGAGACCCGGGCGTCCATGTTGGCCTTGGCCATCTTGGCCGCCCAGCTCAGGGCAGGCCCCAGGCCCCTGAAGCAGTTGTCCATGCAATCAGCTCCCCATGTCTGCCCCCGGAGGGACAAGGTTGTTAGTGCGCTAAATATTAGCGTGCTAAATATTAACACACCCTAACGGGGCTGTCAAGAGCATAGATCTGGATATTTTTTGAACGATTTGTAAATATAAGGCAGCAAAATTTGTCGGATGTAAACAAAGTGTGAAGGTTGAGGGAAAGCCGTTGACATTTGAGGGGCCTGCCGTTATGATAAAACCCATCAAGCGGCAAACGCTTGTTGACCCCACCATTTTCCCTCTCCTTTCTCTATACCATACAGGAAAGCGGGCAGTCCGAACGGGCTGCCCGCTTTCCTGCTGTCCGGGGACCGGCCTGATCGGGGCGGGCTTCGAGAGAAGACGCTTGGATTCAGGAGTTTGTTGAATATCAATCTATATTTATCGAAAAACGATAAAAACTTATTGACAAACACAAGGCGTCGTGGTAGGATACCAAAAAAAGGAGGCGCACTGTCATGAGTTTGACGATGATCTTGATTCCCGCCGCCCTGGCGCTTGCCCTCTGGGGCGGCGTGATGGCGGTGAGCGGTTTCCGGCAGGGGAACAAGTTGAAGCTGCTCTCCGCCGTTGGGACCTTTGCGCTGCTGACGGTGGGCGGGAGTGTGCTGATGGAGTTCATCACAAGGCCGCTGTGAGGAGGGGAGGACGATGGAAAAAATTCCGGTTCAGAAGATCGCCAGGGTGCTCTATATCCTGGTGCTAGTTGCCCTGGTGTGCAACGTAATCGCGCTGTACTTCGTTCCAATGATTGTGGCCGTGGGAGGGATTGGCCTGCCAGATGGAATGCGAATCTACTCGGACAACAGGTTGATTTTGGATGGAGAGAGCCACATGATCCTGACCTACATTTTGGGGAGCGCAAAGGGCTGGTCCATTGGCTGGTGGAGGGTCTTCAACTCCTACCAAATTGTGCTGACCTGCTTCCTCCTTTTCTCCGGCTGCTGCACCGCCTTGATTCTCCGGCAGGCCCGTCGGGTGCTGAAAACCATTCTCCGGGGGGAGCCCTTCGCTCCGGAAAATTCTGTGAGTTTGAGGCGGGCTGCCTGGGCCTGTTTCCTCATCGCCGGGGCGGCTTTGGCGCGGGTGGTTTTCAGCGTCTGGTATTACCGCTCTCCCCAGCCCCTGGCCACCTACAACGCCCTGTTTGTGCCCATGTTCGCCATGGGGGGCTTGCTGTGTCTTGTCATGTCCGCTCTCTTCCGCCAGGCGGCGGAGCTGAAGGCGGAGAACGACCTGACCATTTGAGGCGCCGCCATGATTGTTGTGAATTTGGATGTGATGATGGCGAGGCGGAAGATGAGCCTCTCCCAGCTCTCGGAAAAGGTGGACATCACCCTGGCAAACCTGTCGGTATTGAAGAACAACAAGGCCAAGGCCGTCCGCTTTTCCACCCTGGAGGCAATCTGCGCCGCCTTGGATTGCCAGCCGGGGGACATTTTGGAGTATATCCCCGATGAGACCGGCGACGCCGAATAAAGAAGAAACTGTCCGCTTTAGGCGGACAGGCGGATAGGAGAATTTTATATGAGCGAGGAGAAAAAAGCCCTTCCAACCGAAGGGTCTACGGAGTGCACCCAAAAACGGAAATTGGCCGGGGAATCCATGGGCCGTTACCGGCTGTTTCTGGGGTTGACCCTGGCCTTTTGTCTTCTAATGGTGGACGGATTCCTCTGGCACGGCCCCTCCGCCGGACTGACGGCCACCGTGCTCGCCTGGTATGCGCTGCTTCTGGCCTGGCTGGGTCCGGGGGCATGGGAGAAACGGTCCAACCGGATACTGCTGCTGGCAAACCTGTTTTTGGCGGTTACCATGGCCCTGGGGTCCAACTGGTATTTCCGTGTTTGGAATCTGCTGGCTCTGGTGGTTTTGATTCCCGTCCATGTCACGGCGGGACTGGCGGGCCGTCCCTGGTGGGACCCCTGGATGCTGGAAGAGCGGTTCAGGCTTTTGTTCCAGGGGCTGTTTGCAAATTTGTGGGCCTGCTTTGCGGCGGCGGTTCCGGATAAGCGCAAGGAGGAAAAGCCCAAAAGAACCATGGCGGTGGTTCTGGGGCTCTGCGGGGCGGTGGCGCTGCTTTCCCTGTTGGTGCCGGTGCTGGTCTCGGCGGACGCCCTGTTTGCCGCGTCGGTGGAGGCGCTGAACTGGAATGTTTCCACGCTCCATTTCAGCGATGGGCTCCAGCGGCTGTTCTGGGCGCTGGTGTTTACGCCCTTTGTGTTCAGCCTGCTGTACGCTCTGGCCCACCCCAGGCAGTTGTGCCCGCCGGAGACGAAGCGGGGCCTTCAGGTGGACGCCCTGGGCTTTGTAATGACGCTGGCGGCGGTGGACGGGCTGTATCTGACCTTCCTGGCGGTGCAGTCGGCGGGGCTTTTCGGCGGGCCGGAGTACGTGGAGCGCCTGGGAGTCAGCTACGCCGAGTGGGCCCGGAGCGGCTTTTTCCAGATGGTGGGAGTGACGGTGCTGAACCTGAGCCTGACGCTGGCGTCCCTGTGCCTCTCCCGGCGGGAGGGGCGGGCCTGGACGGCGCTGCGGTGGCTATGCGCGATGCTTTCAGGAGAGAGCTTGGTGCTGCTGGCCTCCGCCGCCTGGAAGATGACGCTGTATGTCTCCGCCTACGGCCTGAGCTTCAAGCGCCTGTTGACCTATTGGGGCATGATGATGATGGCGCTGTTTCTCCTGACGGGGCTGTGGAAGGCCCTGAGACCGGACTTCCGGTTTTGCAAATGGGCCTTTCCCGTGGCCCTGGCGGGGTGGCTCGTCATCAACTGTGTGCCGGTGGACTATCTGGTGGCGAAAAACCAGGTGGACCGCTATTTGAGCGGGGAGAGCCCGGTGGTCAGCGTGCGGTACCTGCTGTACAGTTTGTCCTACGACACCGTCTCTCAGCTGGAGCGGCTGGACGGAGAGCAGCAGATTTCCGATTGGGACCCGTATTGGAGGCAGGGTGAGACCTTGGCGGATGCTCTGCGGGGCAGGAAGCTGGACGCCCAATGGGAGTGTGAGAATTGGCGCACCTGGTCCCTGTCGGCCTGCCTAGCGGCAGGGAGATCTCAGTCATAAGAATGACTGGCGCCAGATTTGAGGATAGCTGCCACAAGCGCCAGGCTAGCGGCAGCGAAAAGAGAAGAAAGTCCATTCGACAACCTCCAAACCCCCCGCCCGCACCACGCCGCGGACTGAAGACTTGCGTACCCAGCGGAAGCAGCTTCTCCGCGCCCCCGTTTTCTCTCTTCCACCGTGCACGGCGCATTCTCTCTTTTCGCAAAAGAGAGAATGGGGGGTGCAAATGGACCAGCTAGCATCTAGCTGCGCCCCCCGCCCGCAAGGGCGAGCAAAAGCCCCGCCCTGGCAAAGGGCAAAAACCAAGGGCCAGCCTGGTGGAGAGGCTGGCCCTTGTCTTCACGATCCTCCGACGCGGGTTGGAAGATCTGCACGGACATCCGCGCCGGGAAGGAAGGAGAAGCAAATTATTTGAGCACGGAGGCGGCGATGGCGTCGGCCAGCGCGTCGATCTCCGACTCGTTCTGGGGCTGGAGAGAGGAGGTGACGGTCATCTCGTCGTCCAAGATCTCCATATGCTTGAGCTGCTCGATCTCCTCCCGCATCAGCGCCCCGGACCGGGGAGCCCAGGAGCCGCTGCCCATGATGGCCACGGTGCGCTTTTGGAGATTCAGCGCCTTCATGTCCATCAGGAAATTGTGCATCGGCGGGAAGATGCCGAGATTATAGGTGACGGAAGCCA
>CAJUCO010000044.1 GCA_910585245.1 uncultured Oscillibacter sp. | reverse complement strand
GCGCCAAGCCGGTGATGGATCTGAAGTACGAGCTGACCGATCACCCCGCCATCCGTTACACCGTTGACGGCGGTGGGCCGCCCTACATCCACCATCAGGAAAAACCTGAGTTGAAGTTCCAGGGGGAACCGCTGTTCGCCCCGGAAATCGACACATCTGATAAAGAAAAGGAGGCCATTGACTATGAAGATCATGAAGAAAACCCAGAAGCCCCTGAACGCCCTGGAGCGCCAGAAGAAGATTGAGCGCCGCGCCAAGCGGGCCTACGCCCTCTTCGCCTGTCTGGTGCTGTCCATGGCCGTCATGATCGTCCCCGCCTTCGCGGCGGACGATCCCCTCCAGATCGTGGAGAACCTGAGTGAGTTCATCTTTTCCCTGATCCGGGCCATCGGCCTGATCCTGCTGGGCTTCGGCATCCTCCAGCTGGGCCTGTCCCTCAAGAGCCACGACCCCTCCCAGCGGGCCAACGGTATGCTCACCATCGCCGGCGGTATCGTCATTACTTTTACGAAGGAGATCCTCACCCTTATCACGGGCGGATGAGGAAAATAGCAGCAGGAGGGCGCATCCGCGCCCTCCGCCTTTTAGGGGAGGTGATTGACCATATTTGAACGATTGATCAGCGGCGACGCCGTGGAACAGCTCCGAACACTGGATGCGGAGAGTGTCCATACCTGTGTTACTTCGCCGCCCTATTTTGGACTGCGGGACTATGGGATAAAGGGGCAGATCGGATTAGAGCCAACGCCCCAGGAGTATCTGGAACGGCTCGTCCAGGTGTTTCGGGAGGTGCGGCGGGTACTGCGGAAGGACGGGACCCTGTGGCTTGTCATAGGCGACAGCTACTGCCGGAAAAACTGTAAAAGCCTCAAAAGCAAGGACTTGCTGGGCATTCCCTGGGCACTGGCCATCGCCCTGCGGACGGACGGCTGGTATCTGCGGCAGGACATTATCTGGCACAAGCCCAACGCCATGCCGGAGGGGGTGCGGGACCGCTGTACCCGGAGCCACGAATATATCTTCCTGTTGTCCAAATCAGAGCGATACTATTTTGACGCCGATGCCATCCGGGAATCCTTCATCACACCCACCCGTTCGGGAGAACGCCGGAGTTATCCGTCAGGCTGTGCCTCCAGCTTTGATCTGGATGCCGGACACCTTCCGCAAAGGGGGAACTTTGCCGGACTCCCCCTCAACCCGCTGGGCCGGAACAAGCGGGACGTCTGGACAGTCCCCAGCAGCAGCTTCCAGGGGGCGCACTTCGCGGTGTTCCCGGAGAAGCTGGCGGAACCCTGCATCCTGGCGGGAAGCCCCCTTGGCGGCACGGTGCTGGACCCCTTTATGGGCAGCGGTACAACCGGCGCTGTGGCGAAACGCCTGGGCCGGAGTTTTATCGGGATCGACCTATCCCCGGACTACTGCGCCATGGCCGCGAAACGAATTTCGGACGCAAAGGAGGTGGTGTGAGTGGGAAGCGGAAACTGGATCGTGGACAACCTGAACTCCGCCCTGGGGACCTGGAACGGGAAGCTGGCGGAGATCTGGCAGCTCCTCAGTACCACCCCGGAGGAATTCAAAGGCGGCGGAGTCTGGACGGTCATCCAAGGTATCAACGGCGCGCTCCAAGCCATCGGCTGCGCCCTGCTGGTGCTGTTCTTCGTCATGGGCATCGTCAAGACCTGCTCCAGCTTTACGGAAGTGAATCACAGTTAAAGATATTATTGAAGGCAACCTACGTTTACAATGTTATCATATCAAGGAGATGTTCATCATTAACCGACTACTTAAGGTGCTTGTCTCAGCTTGTTCTCTCCACGCACGCCTCGCATCAGCCTTGGCCGTAGTAGGCCCCGGGGCCGTGCTTGCGGAGGTAGTGCTTATCCAGCAGCTCCTGCTGCATGGCCCCCAGGCCGGGGGTGAGCTGCATGGCGTGGAAGTCCATAAAGGCGCACTCCTCCAGCACCACGGCGTTGTGGACGGCGTTAAAGGGGTCCGTACCCCAGGCGAAGGGGCCGTGGCTGTGGACCAGCACCGCCGGGACCTGGGCAGGGTCGATCTTTCGCTCCCGGAAGGTCTCGATGATGACGTTGCCCGTCTCCAGCTCATAGCTTCCCGCAATCTCCTCCGGAGTCATCTTCCGGGTGCAGGGGATTTCGCCGTAGAAATAGTCCCCTTGGGTGGTCCCCTGGGCAGGGACCCCCTTCCCTGCCTGGGCGAAGGAGGTGGCCCAACGGCTATGCGTGTGGACGATCCCGCCCAAGGTCGGGAACGCCTTGTACAGCGCCAGGTGCGTATCCGTGTCGCTGGAGGGCTTGTATCGGCCCTCCACCCGCTCTCCGGTCTCCAGGCTCACCACCACCATGTCCTCGGGCTTCATGTCGTCGTACTCCACGCCGGAGGGCTTGATGGCTATCAGACCCTGTTCCCGGTCTATACCGGAGACATTGCCCCAGGTGAAGGTGACCATACCGTATTTCGGCAGCAGCAGATTGGCCTCGCAGACCTGTTTTTTCAGTTCTTCTAACATAATTATATGTCTCCTTTACAGAACAAGGGCCGCCCAAGGGGCGGCCCTTGAAGGCGTTTACTTCAATTTCCAGGCCAGGTCGGAGAGGAACAGATCGTGCTCCAGACTCTCCACTGTGGTGTCCTTGGTGATGTGGACAAACTCGATATCCAGCATATTGGCCCAGTCCTTCATCTGCTCCGCCGTTACGTCGTAGCTCAAGACCGTGTGGTGGGCTCCTCCGGCGGTGATCCAGCACTCCACGCCGGTTGTCAGGCTGGGCTCCGCCTGCCACATGACCCGGGCCACGGGCAGGTTCGGCATGGGCAGGATGGGCTTCACGCAGCGGATGTCCTGGCAGATGAGCCGGAGCCGTCCGCCCATGTCGATGAGGCTGACCACAATGGCGTCGCCCTCCTTGCCCTCGAACACCAGCCGGGCCGGGTCCTCCCGTCCGCCGATGCCCAAGGGATGAACCTCGATCCTGGGCCGGTCCGCCGCCACGGAGGGACAGACCTCCAGCATATGGGCCCCCAAGCTGTACTCCTGGCCCTTCACCAGATGGTAGGTGTAGTCCTCCATGAAGGCGGAGGCTCCGTTGCCGTCCTCACCCATGGCCTTCAGAATGGCGGTCATGGCGGAGACCTTCCAGTCGCCCTCGCCGCCGTAGCCGTAGCCCTGGGCCATCAGATGCTGGGAAGCAAGGCCGGGGAGCTGTTTCATGCCCCAGAGGTCCTGGAAGGTGTTGGAGAAGGCCAGACAGCCCTCGGCGTCCAGCATCTTTTTCATGGCGATCTCTTCCCGGGCCTGATAGCGGACGGTTTCCAGGTCGTCCGTGGCGAGGTCGTAGCTGGCTTTGTAGGTCTCCATCAGGGCGTCAATTTCCGCCTCGGTGACTTCGTTCATCACCTTCACCAAATCGCCTACGGCCCAGGTGTTCACCTGCCAGCCCAGTTTGGCCTGAACTTCCACCTTGTCGCCCTCGGTGACGGCCACTTCCCGCATATTGTCCCCAAAGCGCATGACCTTCATGGACTTGGAGACCGCCACGCCCACGGCGGCTTTCATCCAGCTGCCGATGCGGTCCTGGACCTCCCCGTCCTGCCAAAATCCGGCGATGATCTTCCGGGGCTTTCTCAGACGGGCCCCGATGAAGCCGTGCTCCCGGTCGCCGTGGGCGGCCTGGTTCAGGTTCATGAAGTCCATGTCGATCTCCTCATTGGGGATCTCCCGGTTGTACTGGGTGGCGAAGTGGCACCAGGGCTTCTGGAGGTCCACAAGGCCGTTGATCCACATTTTCGAAGGGCTGAAGGTATGGCACCAGGTGATAATTCCGGCGCAGGCGTCGTCGTAGTTGGCCTCTTTGCAGACCTGGGCAATTTCCTGATTGGTCTTGGCGGTGACCTTGTAGACCAGAGGATAGGGCAGCACGGCGCTGAGCTTCTCCGCCATCTCCCGAGCCCGCTGGGCCACGGTGTCCAGCACCTCGGGGCCGTAGAGGAACTGGCTGCCGACGACGAACCAGAACTGATATTGTTTCATGAAGTCTCCTCCTTACAGGTTTTCTACTGCGGCCCGCTCCACGTTCAGGAGCGCTTTGTACCGCTGGATGTATTGGTTAAAGCCCTGGACCAAAGCGGGGTCCGGCTGGACGGTGGAGCCGGAGGTCCCAACGAAGACTCGGTTTTTCAGGAAGTCCTCCAGGCGCTCCCCCTCGGACTTTCTCAGTATGTAGGCGGCAAGCAGGGCCATGCCGTAGGGGCCTCCCTCTCCCGCCGTCTCCATGCAGGTGACCGGGGCGTTACAGGCGGCGGCCATGTAGCTCTGGCCCACCACCGGGGTCTTGAAGAGGCCGCCGTGGCCCGTCAGGGAGTCGATGGCAACCCCCTCCCCCGCCAGGATGTCCATGCCGATCTTCAGGGTGGACATGGTGGCGTAGAGCTGGGCCTTGAAGAAGTTGGCCAGGGTGAATCTGGTCTCCGGTGTTCGGGCAGCCAGAGGACGGCCTGCGTCCATGTGGGTGACGCCCTCCCCCGCCAGGTAGTTGCACACCAGCACGCCGCCGCAGTCCGGGTCCCCCTCCAGGCTCTTCTCGTAGAGTTTGGTGTACAGCTCACCCGTATCGGGATTCGCGCCGAAGAGGCGGGCGGCCTCTCCCAGAATGTTGACCCAGGCGTTGGTGTCGTTGGTGCAGTTGTTGCAGTGGACCATGGCCACCGGGGCCCCGGCGGGGGTGATCACCAGGTCGATCTCCTCATAGACCTTCTGGAGGGGCTTTTCCAGCACCACCATAGAGAAGATGGAGGTCCCGGCGGAGACGTTGCCCGTCCGGGGAGCCACGGCGTTGGTGGCGGTCATGCCGGTGCCCGCGTCCCCCTCCGCGGGGGCAAAGGGGATGCCGGGGACCAGCAACCCGTCCAACAGGGCCGCGCCGGATTCCGTGAGGGTCCCGGCGGTCTCTCCGGCCACAAGGACCTTCGGGAGTAGCTCCTTCAGTTTCCAGGAAAGCCCCTGTACCTTCGGCAGGGCGTTGAATTTCGCCAGCATTTCCGCGTCATAATCCAGGGCGGCGCTGTCGATGGGGAACATACCGCTGGCCTCCCCCACGCCCACGGCGTTCACGCCTGTGAGCATATAGTGGACATAGCCCGCCAGAGTGGTTATGTGGGCGATTTGGGGAACGTGCGCTTCTCCGCTCAGCACCGCCTGATAGAGGTGGGCGATGCTCCAGCGCTGTGGAATGTTAAAGCCGAACAGCTCCGTCAGCTCCGACGCCGCCGGGCCGGTAATGGTGTTCTGCCAGGTGCGGAAGGGGGTCAGCAAGTTCCAATCCTTGTCAAAGGCCAGGTAGCCGTGCATCATGGCGGAAACGCCCATGGCGGCAATGTTCTCCCGGCCCTCCACCTGGGAAAGGGCTGTTTTCAGCCCCGTCCAGACCTCCTCCAGGGGGTAGGTCCAGACGCCGTTTTCATAGCGGGAGGCCCAGGTGTAGTCCCCGGAGGAAACGGGCTGGAAACTCTCGCCGACGGTCATGGCCTTGATGCGGGTGGAGCCCAGCTCAATGCCCAAACAGGTTTTCATCTCGTTCCCTCCTTACTGCCTGGCGGTGTTCTTCCGCAGAAGCACGATGCTTTGAATCACCAGGAACAGGCAGAGCATCGCCGCCACGGTGATGTTGGACCACCACGCCTCGTCAAAACCTAGGGAGGAGACGATGCGCTTGATGGTGTTCAGGCTCAGAACGCCAAAGAAGGTGCCCGCCACGTTGCCCACGCCGCCTGTGAGCAGGGTCCCCCCGATGATGGAGGAGGCGATGGCGTTCATTTCGTCTCCCGCGCCGTTGGCCACATCGCCACTTCCCACATGGAGGAAGTAGAGGATGCCGCCCAGGCCCGCTAGAAGGCTGCACAGGATATGGGCCAGGAATTTGGTCCGGCGCACGTTGATGCCCAGCATATTGGCGCTCTGGTTGTTGCCGCCCACGGCGTAAAAGCTGCGGCCCAGCTTGGTCCAGCGCAGGAGGCAGAAGAGCAGCACCACCGCCAGCAGGGCAATGACCACGCCCACCTCCACATAGGCCGGGATATACTGGCCCAGCTTGTTGGGGGCACCTAGGCCGGGGACGGTGATACGGGTGTCCTTCACCGCCAGAAAGCCCTCGCTGGTGACGCGTATGGGCTCCTTGCTGACGATGGTGGTCATGCCCTTGGCGAAGAACATACCCGCCAGAGACACGATAAAGGGCTGAATCTCCAAATAGGCCACCAGGTATCCCTGAACCAGCCCGAAGGCCAGGCCGATGCCAAGGCCGATGAGAAGGACCGTGAGGACGCTGCCGCCCTGCTGCTCCAGATTCACCGCGCCGGCCATGCACACCAGGCTTGTGACCGCACCCACGCTGATGTCGATTCCCCCTGTGATCATGACGATGCTCATGCCGCAGGACAAAACGATCAAGGAGGCGTTGTTGTTCAGGATGTTCAGGAAGTTTTGGGGCTTGGTGAAGCCGCCGCCCAGAAACACAACGGCGGACAGATACAGGGCGAAGAAGACCAGGACCGTGATGGTGAGCAGCAGATTGGTATCGCTCATAGACGCCCGGGCCTTGATATGCCCCTGCTTGTCAACGGCAATTCCCTTCGGCATATCAGGACACCTCCTTTGCGGTTTTCGCGGGCGCTTTCTTCATGCTGGAGAGCTTCTCCCGCACTACCGGGGCGCTGAGCACCACCAGCAGGATAACCACCACCGCCTTGTAAGCGGGCAGGGCTGTGGAGGGCACCTCATACTTGTAGAGTGTGGTGGTGAGGAACTGGATGACATAAGCGCCCAGGATGGAGCCGTAGATGTTGAACTTGCCGCCGGAGAGGGCATTGCCTCCCAGGGCCACCGCCAAAATGGCGTCCATCTCGATGTTTTCCGCGATGCGGGAGTAATTGATGGAGCCGCTGCGGCTGACCCGGATGAAGCCCGCCACCGCCACGCATACGCCTAGAATCACATAGGTGAGCAGCTTAATGAGCTTGGGGTCCAGGCCGTTGAGGCGGGAGGAATTGGCGTTGATGCCCACAGACTGGGTGTAGAGCCCCAGAGTGGTGAATTTCAGCACCAGCCAGAACACCAGAATCACAAACGCGGTGATAAAAATAGGCGTGGGGACAGGGATGCCGGGCAGAAAGGTCCCCGCGTATTTGAAGGAGATGTCGTTCATAATGGGCAGTTGGTTGTTATTGATCCAGGCGGCAATGGAGCGGCCGGCCGTGAACATAATCAAGGTAGCCACCATGGGCTGTATCTTGAAGTAGGCCACCAGGGCGCCGTTGAACGCGCCGAACAGGGCGGTTACCACGATGCCGATGAGGACGGCCAGGAACAGCGGCATCTGGAGGGTATCGGCGGTAACCTGCCCGCCGCAGACCATTCGCAAAATGACGCTTCCCGCAATGGCCATCGTCGCGCCCACGGAGATATCCTGTCCGCCGGAGGAGGCGGTCACCAGGGTCATGCCGATGGCCAGAATCACCAGCTCCGAGGCGTTGTCCAGCACGGAGATGATGTTCCCGCTGAGCACCGGGTTGCCCAGGCTGTTTTCCTTGATGGAGACGGCGAAGAAGGATGGGTCGGCAATCAGATTAAACAACACCAGCAGGGCCAGGGCCGCGAAGGGGATAAAGAGCTGCTGCCGGACAAGCCGCTTGAAAAGG
This sequence comes from uncultured Oscillibacter sp., assembly GCA_910585245.1. GTDB lineage: Bacteria > Bacillota > Clostridia > Oscillospirales > Oscillospiraceae > Oscillibacter. The sequence continues at coordinate 12,511 of CAJUCO010000044.1, read as the reverse complement.
CTCTCGCCGGGCTGCTTCAATTTCGTCTCAGGGTTCTTTACCGGCGTCATCATTCGTCACCTCCCGCAATGGTCGCCATAATCTTTGTCTGGGTGAGGTCCTCTCCCGAAAGCTCGCCCACCGCCTTCCTGTCCCGCATGACGATGAGGCGGGAGCAGGTGCGCAGCATCTCGTCGATCTCCGAGGAGATGAAGGTGGCGCTGGTGCCCTTCTCCGCCAGCCGCAGGACCAGCTTTTGAATCTCGATTTTTGTGCCGATGTCGATGCCCCGGGTGGGTTCGTCCAGAATCAGGTATTTGGGGTCCGTGAGAAGCCACCGGGCCAGGATGCACTTTTGCTGATTGCCGCCGGAAAGAGACTTGATGGGGGTGTCTGCCGAGGCGGTCTTGATCTCCAGGAGCTTGATGTAATTGTCGGCGAAGGCCTCCGCCTGGGCCCGGGAAATGGGCCGGAAGAAGCCCTTCATCACCTGATAGGCCAGGATGATGTTCTCCCGGACGGAGAGGTCGCCCACAATGCCGTCGCCCTTCCGGTCCTCGGGCAGGTAGCCGATGCCCAGCTTCATGGCGTCCAGGGGCTTTTTGATTTTGACCTCTTTGCCGTCCATTTTCACTGTGCCTCCGGTGACGTGGTCCGCGCCGAAGATGGCCCGGACGCACTCGCTGCGGCCGGAGCCCAGCAGACCCGTGAAGCCGTTGACCTCCCCTCTGCGGATGGAGAAGTCAAAGGGCTTGATGCCCGCGCTGCTGCAAAGGCCCTGGGCCTCCAGCACCGGGGCCCCCGCCTGGTCCACGGCCGCGCCGCCGGACTCGCCCTTGATGTCCGCCATGTCGTCCAGCTCCTTGCCCAGCATCTTGCTGACCAGCTGGACCCGGGGCAGGTCCTCGATGACGTACTCCCCCACCAGCTGGCCGTCCCGGAGGACGGTGATCCGGTCACAGACCTCGTAGACCTGCTCTAAGAAGTGGGTGACGAAGATGATTCCCACGCCCTTTTTCCGCAGGTCCCGCATAAGGCCGAAGAGCTTCTGGACCTCCTGGTCGTCCAAGGAGGAGGTGGGCTCGTCCAGGATCAGCACCTTGCACTCCATATCCACCGCCCGGGCAATGGCCACCATCTGCTGCACGGCGATGGAGCAGGTCCCCAGCTGCTGGGTGGGGCTGGCGGGAATGCCCAGGGACTCCAGGATCTTTCCCGCGCCGCTATTCATCTTCCTCCAGTTGGTGACCGCCCCTTTTGTGCGGCCGATATACATGTTCTCCGCTACGCTCAGGTTGGGACACAGGGTGATCTCCTGATACACCGTGCTGATGCCCGCGTTCTGGGCGTCCTGGGGGGAGCGGATGACTGCGGGCCCGTCCACGCCCTCAATGTGGACCTCTCCGCCATCCTTGGGGTACACGCCGGTGAGCACCTTGATGAGCGTAGATTTTCCCGCGCCGTTTTCTCCCATCAGCGCGTGGATTTCCCCCTTCCGCAGGGTGAAATTCACATCCTGAAGGGCGCGCACGCCGGGGAAGTACTTGCAGATGCCCCGCATTTCCAATACCGCGCCTTCCTGCATAGGGATTCGCCTCCATTCTTCAAATCGACAAGCGGCACGCGGCGCGGCTGCCATGCCGCGCCGCGTGCCGGGTCACGTGATGTTACAATTCGGACTATTTGAAATCAGGTGCCGTAGGTATCCACATCGGCCTGGGTGAGGGTATCGCAGTCAAAGCCCTGCTCGGGGGTGTAGATGATCTTCTGGGCAGGCTGTGTGCCGGCGGCCAGGTCCTTGATGATGCCGTCGACCGTGTCCGCCTGGAGGGGGTTGCACAGGCCCATGTAGTTCCAGCTGCCCTCCAGCACCGCCTCAAAGGCCCACTTGTCGCTGTCGAAGCCCATGACGATGACGTCTCCGTCCTTGCCGTGGGTAATTCCCGCGGCGTCCAGAGCGGCCACGGCGCCCCGGGCCATGCCGTTGTTTTCCGCGTAGATCACATTGAAGGGTTTGCCGGAGTCAATCACGGACTGGGTGATGGTGCGGGCGGTGGCCTCGTCCCAGTCGGCGGTCTGCTGGGTCACATAGTTCCAGTTCCCCTCGGCGGCGACCTTTTCGTCCAGAGCGCCAGTGCGGCCCAGTTGGGCGTCGGAACCCATGTGGCCCTGGATGTGGATGATGTTGTATTCATCCAAGCCCTGGGCGGCCAGCCAGTCCACGGCGGTCTTGCCCTCGGCGGGCATATCGGAGACAACGGCGGCTACGTACATACTCTCGTCGGCTTCCAGCATACGGTCAAAGAGGATAACCTGGGTGCCGGCGGCCTGGGCGTCCTGGAGCACGGTGTCCCAGCCGGTGGTGGAGGCGGGGGAGAGAAGCAGGAAGTCCACCTCGTCCTGGACCATCTGCTGGGCGGTAGCGATTTGCTGGGCCGCGTCGTTGTTGTTGTAGAAGGTGGCCTTGTAGCCGTTTTCTTCGGTGAAGGTCGCCCGCATGGCTGCGTCGTTGGCGGTCCGGTATCCGGATTCATTGGGGTCGTTGTTGATGACGCCGACGGTGATCAGCTCGCCGGAGGCGTCGGCGGGCTCCTGGGCGTCGGAGCCGGTATCCGCCGGGGCAGAGTTGCCGCTGTCGGCGGGAGCGGGATCCCCGCCGCCATTGCCGCCGCCGCAGGCGGCCAGAGCCAAAACCATGCACAGGGTCAGCAGGAGACAAAAGACTTTCTTCATAACCAATTCCTCGCTTTCAAATTTTGGGGGCGCGCCGGACGGCCGTCCGGTTTCCATAGCTGCATTAAAAACGATTCCTCTCACAAAGTCAATACGTTTTTGGTCATTATATCCACTTTTGTGTGAGTAAATAGGACAAATTTTATATATTATGACAGATTGTGGTACAAATTTTAGTGTTTTCGGGGAAACAATTTCCGATTAAGTTGAAAATTTTATGATTTGTCTCATAAATTCGTTTGTTTTCTTCTGATTTTCAAACGCGTGAGGATATTTTTTCCTCCGGCAGATTGCCCAACGTTCAAGAAACGGTTGATTTTCTTTGGGAAAAAGGTAAAAAATTTTGCCCGACAAACAGGAGCCCGCCGGACGCGGCAAAAAAAATTGTGTTTTCTTTTGAACGAAACGACAAAGTTCCAAAAAACATCAACCTTTATTTTGGGCAAATTACCATTGACTCTTGGTATAATGAAGGCAATCCATGACGGGAGGAGGCGCAGGCATGGCGGTAAAATACCAGCTTCTGGCAGACAAGCTCCGGGAGGAGCTGGCCCGGAACAGCGGACGGCCCGGATATAAGCTGCCCACAGAGCAGGCTCTGAGCCGCCAGTACCATCTGAGCCGCCAGACCGTCCGCCACGCCCTGTCCCTCCTGGAGGAGGAGGGGCTGATCCAACGGCGGCAGGGCAGCGGCTCCTATGCCACAGGCCTCCTTCCCGGGGCGGCGCCCCGGCAGATCGCCGTGGTAACCTCCTTCCTGGACGATTACATATTCCCCGCCATTCTCCACGATGCCTCCGATGTCTTCTCCAGACAGGGCTACTCCACCGCCGTCTACGCCACGGAAAACCGGGTCAGCGCGGAGCGGGAAATCCTCCTCCGCCTGCTGGAGGAGCCGGTGAGCGGCCTTCTGGTGGAGGGCTCCAAAACCGCCCTGCCCACCCCGAACGCCGACCTCTACCAGCGCCTTCTCCAGACGGGCACGCCCATCGTCTTCCTCCACGGCGCTTACGCCGGACTGGAACGGGTTCCCTGTGTGGCGGACGACAATTACGGCGGCGGCTATCAGCTGGCCCGCTATCTAGCGGGACGGGGCCACCGGGAAATCGCCGGGATTTTCAAGAGCGACGACGTACAGGGTCCCCAGCGCTACCATGGAGCCGTCTCCGCCCTCCGGGACGCGGGACTGTCCATTCAAGACGGGCGCTTCGCCTGGTACGATACCGAGGACCGCCGCCATCTTTTGGAGAAGCGGGACGGACGCTTACTGACCGATTTTCTCCAGAAGCGGCTGGAGGACGCCACGGCGGTAATCTGCTACAACGATGAAATCGCCTATCGCCTGATCCAAGCCCTGCTGGAGGCGGGCCGCCGGGTGCCGGAGGATGTGGCGGTGGTCAGCTTCGACAACAGCTACTTGAGCCAGCTGGGCCCCGTGCCTATCACCTCCCTCAGCCACCGCAGCCGCATGGGCCGGGTGGCGGCAGAGCAGATGATCGGCCTTCTGCTGGGCGAGGCGGCCCGATCGAAATCCCTGGAATGGGAACTGGTGGCGCGAAGCAGCGGTTAATTGGACAAAAGGGCCGGGAACGAATGCTTATTAAAGATATTGTCAAGCGGGAATGTAAGGTTTTCTCGAAGTACAGAAAAAGGCTTGACAATGAGGTTGTATTCTGTATAATAGGGACAGTTGCTCGGAGGGCTGGTCATTCAACGGAAATGACAGGCTGGATAAGGCACAGACTGAAATGTCTGCGGCTTATCCAGCCTTTTTGCTTTTCGTGTGGCAAATTGAGAAAGTTACCGCTCATGTCCAACTGTATAAAACCCGGACACAATAACAGGAAGGAGAATTTCATATGGACTTTCTCACCGACAGAATCAAACCAATGTATGTCAAATATCTGTCCGCCGCTTTTGGCAGCGCCCTGATCTCATCCATCTACGGCGTTGTGGATATGGCTATGGTCGGGCAGTATCAAGGCCCGGAAGGAACCGCCGCCCTAGCAGTGGTCGCGCCCATATGGAACATCATTTATAGCCTTGGGCTCCTCATGGGGATTGGCGGTTCCGTCCTGTTTTCCACCCTGCGCGGCGTGTCGGAGAAAAATCAGCGGCAGTCCAACGAATATTTTGCTGCCGCCCTGATCGGGGTCGCGTTTCTGGCGGTCCTCTCCTGGCTGGGGGTTGTATTCTTGGATCGGGAGCTGCTGACCCTGTTTGGTGCGGAGGAGACGTTGCTCCCGCTGGCAAGACAGTACCTTCTTCCCATTAAGGCGGTGGTGCCCAGCTTTCTGTTTACGCAGTTTTTGTCCGCATTCCTGCGAAACGATGGGAATCCCGGTCTGGCAACTAAAGCGGTCTTGTTCGGCGGGGTTTTCAACGTGCTGGGGGACTACTTCTTTGTGTTTACTCTGGATATGGGTATCATGGGGGCCGGTTTGGCCACCGCGATGGGTTCCGTTTTCTCTTTGCTGATGATACTGACCCACTTCCGCAAGAAACAAAATACGCTCCGTTGGGAATGGCCCACACGGCTGCTCTCCAAGCTGAGAGCAATCGGCGTTACCGGCTTCTCCACATTTTTTATTGATGTGGCGATGGGGATTCTGACTGTGCTTTTCAACCGCCAGATTTTGAAGTATCTGGATACCAACGCCCTGTCCGTCTATGGCATTATCATCAATATCAGCACCTTTGTTCAGTGCTGCGCCTACAGCATCGGGCAAGCGTCCCAGCCCATGATCTCCACCAATTTCGGCGCGGAAAAAGGCAGGCGCATCCGTGAGATATTGAAATACGCATTAGCTACCGCAGCTGTGTTTGGACTGGTATGGACCGCCCTGGCGGAGCTTGCCCCCAACCTGTTTGTCCGCATTTTTATGACACCCACAGAGGAAATACTCGCCATAGCTCCTGGCATTATCCGCAGTTACGGTCTGTCTTTCCTGCTGCTTCCTCTGAATGTCTTTTCCACTTACTACTTCCAGGCAATTATGAAGCCTTTTACCTCTTTCATGGTTTCAGTGTCCAGAGGGGCGCTGATTAGCGGCATCCTGATCTGTGCATTGCCAGCCATAGCGGAGGCCAACACGATTTGGCTGGCAATGCCGCTGACAGAATTACTCGTTGCCGTCTATGTGATTGCAATGATGACAAACTATACAAAACGATTGCCAAAGGAAGGGAATAGAACAGTATGAACAAGATTATTACGGTAGGGCGCGAATTTGGAAGCGGAGGGCGTGAATTTGGGTACCGCCTTGCGGAAACATTGGGATATGCCTACTGTGACCAAGAAATTGTTTCGGAAATTGTGAACAGGACAGCCTTTTCGGAGCGTTATATCCAGCAGATACTTGAAAGAAAGCCAACCATCTCTTTCCCGATTCATATAGGACGAACGCTACATACAGTTCCCAGTCCAATGCTTGAACAGAGTACGTTGCTCTATCAAAAGCAATGTGAAGTAATTCGGGAGATGGCCGAAAAATCAAACTGTGTAATTGTAGGCCGGTGTGCGGACCACATTTTGCGGGAGCAGCACCCATTCCGTTTTTTGTTTACGCAGATATAGAGAGCAGAATTAAAAGATGCCGGGAAAAGGAGCCGGAACATGAAAATCTGACCGATAGAGAACTGCGAAAACGGATTTTGGATGTTGACAGACAGAGATCCCGTTACTACGGATTGTATACGGACCATACATGGGGTGATCGTATCAATTATGATTTATGTATCAATACAACGAACACTTCAATCAGGGAAATTGTAACGGCTCTTTCGATGCTTTTTATGTCACAAATGCAGGAATGACGGTGGCGGATCCGGCGTAGAAATAGAAAGCGCCTCCAGCAAACCGGGCAGGCCGTTTACCATGCCCAAGTCACAGGAGCGCACATTGGATGTCAGCATTCAGCGTGAAGTCATACAAAACCATGAAAAACCAGCAGGGAAAACGTACCTTATTCGCTGTCCAGCGTTGCGTGTTCTTAAGAAAAAGCGTAATGTTGGTGCTGTTTTGTTCGCTCATTTCACATGGATTGAAATTGAAGGTGCAAAAAGGGCGGTCTGCTTGACGCAGACCGCCCTCCGGTACAACATATTCAACTTTGGGTCGCCGCCCGTTTCTTCTTTTCACGGGAGCGCCGGGAGTATTCCCTCTGCTCTTCCCGCTTTTGCCGCAGCTTCTCCTGCTCGGCCAGTTCCTCTGGCGTATGCTCCAGCAAAGGCACGTCAAACTTGCCGATAAACTTTGGGAAATATTAGTAAATCCTTGCTGGGCGGCATAGCTTTCGAGCATGGCCTTTTGATTTACGATTGAGTTACTATCCCCAATTTGCTCATCGTCACGGCTAAGGCGTTCGTATAATGCCGTAATCTTCTCCGGCTCCAACCGCTTTTCGTTCATGTTGAACTCCCTTCAAGCGGTTGGCTCGTTTGTGGTATGTCCACTGTACCACAGTCAGCGCTGTTTGTCACGGCCTCACGCTGAATTAAACGCAGAATTTTGTCATTGATTGTCTCCTGGGCGGTGTCGCTGAAATGAACTCTGACTTTGTAGGTAGTGGAACCGATGCGGCGGTAAATGGTGGCAGTTTTCGCCTCTGCTGGTTGAATTGTAGCTATATTTGCCTTTCTTTCTTGCGGTAGGCCGCAACCCGTAGTATGATGGTGGCAAACATTCCAGGCAAAGAGAAAGCCAGCCCCCCGGCTGCGTAATGTCGTTTGCAGTCGAAAGCTGGCTTAATGTGCATATGTACTTTTGTCGTGAAAGGATGATGGTTTTCACAGCGTCCAAAGCACCCTCTCATTAATAGGAGAAAAATCGGGTATAGAGCGGAACCAATTTCAAAAAGTTTTTGAAAAACTCTTGGAGCGGCCCGGTTTATTCGCCTATCTCTATTATATGTATATATGTAGAAAACTGTCCAGACCGCAAAAATATGGCGATAATGCAAGATTGGATAGTTGGCAGCGTAGCAGACAAATTGTCGGCCACGCTGCGGACAAAGTGTCCGTTTGCCTTTGTCTACGTCATTTTGCCGCTGACCAGAACCAGAACGAAAAATTCTCGTTCTGATTGGTGGCGGTCAAAATGTCCGGCACCAGCAGAGGGAGGCAGCGGCACATTTCGCCGCCACCTCCCAGGAAGATCAAAATTGCAAAATGCAAACTTGGTCCCTGGTCCAACGTGACGGACATTCGTGGCGGACATTTTTTCGCGCCTTTGAACCGCCACAGGAACGTAGAGTGCAAAATGCGCTCCACGTCAAGCAAGTTCGGGCATTAGGTTGACGCTCGAAGCTGTGCTGTTGCTGGCATCACCCCCTCCCATAGCACCTTCATTCATCACAAACAAGCAAGCCGATATGTTGTATTAGGTGAAATCTCACATTCACCCTTTACAACATACATCTTAGCATCCGTTCCCGGCTCTTTTTCAGTATTCCCGATTTTCAATCAGCGCCTTGGTCAGGTTCTCCGCGGTGAAGGTTTGTTCCTCCACATAAGAATGCTTATCCGGCGTCCGGCCCGCCTCCATGTCCTGGATCACCGCCTCTACCAGCGGCCCCAGGAGGGGGTTGCACTCCACCGCCAGGGCGATCCTTCCGTTCAGGCACTCCGCCAGCGCCTCCCGGGTGGCGTCGAAGGTGATGACGCTCACGCCCTCCCGGCCGCAGGCATATCCCCGTTCCTCCAGGGCCTGAAGGGCTCCAAAGGCAATGTTGTCGTTCTCGCAGTAGACTACGTCGATATCCCCGCTCCCCGGCAGGGAGGAGAGGTATTCCGTCATGACCTCATAGGTTTTGGCCTGGGTGAAATCCCCGTCCAGCTGGGTCAGCAATTCCCAATTCTCGTGAGCCTCCACGGCCTCTTCCAGCGCCGCCGTGCGGCCAAGCTGGGCGGTAGAGCCCAAGGTTCCTTGAATGTGGATGATGCGGACAGGGGCCTCCGCCTCCCGAAAGGCGTCTTCCATCCAGGCGGCGGCCAGCCTCCCCTCCTTTAAAAAGTTGGAGCCAATGTGGGCGGCATAGAGGCTCTCGTCTCCCACGTCCGCCATACGGTCCACTAAAATGACGGGGATTTCCGCCTCTTTCGCCTCTTGGAGCACGGAGTTCCAGCCGCTTTCGCTGATGGGCATCAGGACGATATAGTCCACCTGCTGCTGAATAAATTTTCGGATGGCAGTAATCTGGTTTTCCTGTTTCTGCCGGGCATCCTCGAACAGGAGGCGGTAGCCGCGCTCCTCGGTGAACACCGCCTTCATCGACTCGGAATTCGCCACCCGCCAGTCGGACTCCGCCCCTATCTGGCACATACCGATGACGGTCAGATCCTCATCGGGCGCGTCCCGGTTTGCCCCGGTCCCGCAGGCGCAGAGAAGGGACAGGCTCAGCGCCAGCAGCACCGCCGGCCAGCGTCGTCTCATCGTTCTGCCTCCTTTCCCTGACAGGGGACCTGCACCGTCACAGTGGTCCCCACTCCCTCCTGGCTGGAGAGCGTCAATCCGTAGGGCAGGCCGAACAGCAGCCGCAGCCGTTCGTGGACGGTCACCAGGCCGAAACCCACCCGCTCCCCGTTTTGGATCGCCCGGTTCAGCTCCTCTAGCCGCGCCGCGGTCATCCCCGCGCCGTCGTCCGTGATCTGGAGAAGCACGTTTGTCTCTGACCGCCGTCCGGTAATGTAGATGCAACCCTTGCCCCGCTTGAGCTTGATGCCGTGGTACAGTGCGTTCTCCACCAAGGGCTGGAGGGTCAGCTTGGGAAGCCGGACCTTCCCTAGGGCGGGGTCAATGTTGATGGTATAATCCAGGATATCCTGATACCGGGCCTGCTGAATCTGGAGGTAGCTGCGCACATGCTGTTCCTCCTCCTTCAGGGTGATGACGTCCTCTCCCCGGCTGAGGGAGTGGCGGAAGAAGCTGGAGAGGTTGGAGACCATCTCCACCGCCGCCTGGGGCCGGTCCGCCTCAATGAGCCAGATGATGGTGTCCATGGTGTTGTAGAGGAAATGGGGGTTGATCTGGGCCTGGAGCAGCGCCAGCTCCGTTTTGCGGAGGCTGGCCTGCTTCTGGGTGATCTCCTGGATCTGGGCGTTAATCCGGGCGATCATCTGCTCCATGCCCTCGCTGAGGGTGCGGATCTCATAGGTCTCCGACCGGACCGGGTCCCGGACCGTCAGGTCACCGCCGATGACGTCCTCCGCACGGCGGCTCAGGTCCACCACCGGCTGGGTGACGGAGCGGCTCAGATGGACGCTGTAACGGATCAGCAGCACGATCAGAACGGCGGAGAGGAGCAGCACCAGCAGAATCTCCGCCGCCATCCGCCGGGAGATCTGCTGCTGGAGCAGATTGAGCTGGACCGACTCACTGTAGAGGTAGTTGTACATATACTCTTGGATCAAGGCCGTGAGAACATAGATATTGTTTTCCAGCTGCATCTGCCGGTCGTCATAGCTCCGGGTGCGCTCGATCTGATAAATCTTTTCCTCCAAATTCTCGCACAGGTCCAGCACGCTGGTGACGGCCTGGAGGCTGTCCTTCTGGCTGGTGCTGTTCAGCAGGTCTTTGGCCAGGGTCTGGGCGTCCTGGACCTCCTGGATGGGCAGGCCCTCGGAGTACCGGCTCTCGATCACGTAGTAGTACATCTTCAGGTCGATGTTCTCTTTAAAATCCTGGTTGAACTCCGAGGCGGTGGTTACGTTGTAGAGAAGGTTTTTGTACTGGCTGTTGTAGGCCAGCACCAGAGCCAGCACCACCGCCAGGATGGCCGCCATAAAGGCGCATACCATGACCACCAAGCGGCCCATCCGGCTTTCAATGGAATCCCGGCGGCTCATGGGCGCTTTCCTCCTCCCCGGTAGTCCCTGGGCGTACAGCCCTGGGTCTTCTTGAACAGGAAGCTGAAATAATGGGGGTCCTTATAGCCCACCGCCGCCGCCACCTCGCCGGAGCGCTTGTCCGTGGTGCGGAGCAGTTCCTTGGCCCGGTCCATCCGTTTCCCGGTGACGTACTCGGTGAAGGTGGCTCCGATCTCCTGGCTGAACACCGCCGAGAGATAGTTGGCGGAGATGTTCACCTCCCGGGCCACCTGGTTTAAGGAGAGGGATTCCTCGGTGAAGTGGCCGTCGATATAGGCCACGGCCTGTTTGAGAAGGCTCCGGCACTGGCTGCTGGACGCTTGGTCCCGAAGCTCCACCATCCGCAGCAAAATGGCGGAGAAATAGCTTTTCAAGTCCGCCGCCGTCACGTTCCTCCCCACCAGGTCCAGGCAGGTCAGGGGCGCGAAAGCCTCTTGCCGTCCCACGCCCAAAGAGGCGGCGAAGCGGTCTGCCGTAAAACGGACGGAAAGCATAAGGTACTGGCAAAACGGCTTGGACCCCAGGGCCTCTTCCACGCTGCGGATGTATTCGTCCGCGAAGCTGGGAATTTCCTGGGCACTGGTGCTCTGCATCACGCCCAAAAGGATGGCGGGGTCCACTTTGCCGGCGTCCAGCCGGTCCAGCTGGCTGTTCCCGCCGCCGGTTCCGGTGAGGAAGCTGACGGAGTCCGCCGTCAGTACATGCTGCTGCGGCAGGATGTGCCGGTAGGCCCAGAGGCGGGAGACCTCCTCAAAGCAGGCGGGCAGGGTGCTGAGCCGCTGGGTGGGGCGGCCGATGGCCACATACCAGTTCTGCTCCGGCGCGTAGGCGGCGTATTGGCTCCGCACCGTCTCCACGCAGCTCCGGGCCAGCTCCTCCATGCGGGCGGTCTCGCCCTTGAGGAGCACGGCATAGGTGGTCAGGTTCCAGCGCAGGAGGATGTATTCCGGGTATTTCAGAAAATGCTCCAGCAGGGCGTCCCGCAGGCGGGCCCCCGGTTCGGAGTAGACTTCCGCCGAGCCGGAGGACTCCGGCAGAACGGAGAAAAAGGCGATGGTATAGCACTGGGCCCGGAGGTCAATATCCAGCTTGGCCGCAGACTCATAGATTTCCTGGACAGAGAGTTGACCGGCCACCACCCGCTCGAAGAAGACCCGGCGGGTGTACTGCTCGTACTCCTCCGCCTCCCGGTGGAACTGGGCCAGATAGCTCCGGTTGGCCCGTTCCCCCTCGATCTTCTTCTTAAGCTCCTCCAGCACGTCCAGCAGGGCCTTTTTCGTGATGGGCTTTAAAAGGTACTGGTCCACACCGATGCTGATGGCCTGCCGGGCATACTCAAAGTCGTCGTAGCCGGAGATGATGATAATTTTCATCTCCGGAAATTCTCGCCGGACCAGCTCGCTGAGGGCCAGGCCGTCCATGAAGGGCATACGGATGTCGGTGATGAGCACGTCGGGCTTTACTTGACGGATCAGGGGCAGGGCCATTTCTCCGTCCCCGGCCTCTCCGGCAAAGGTATAGCCATATTGGGCCCAGGGCACGGTGTCCCGCAGAGTTTCCCGGATGATACTCTCGTCCTCAACTAAAAATACGCGCAGCATGATGGTCCCCCCTCCGCGCCGCCGGTCCGCGGGGCTTCGATTATTTTGTATAGAATACCATACCGCGCCAGGAAATTCCACATGGAATTTTAAATTGATAACAGACGAATGAGGGCTGATATTCCTGCTTGACAATTCTTTCCACCGATGTTATGCTATATGACACAGCAATGTATTGGGAAATAATATTTTAACTGGTTCTTATTCTAACAGGCTTTCTTGAAAGAGATTGGATTTTAATAACAGGTTTACGCTGTACCCCAGGCGCTTTTGCGCCTGGGGTACAAGTACATGACCGTCCAATCAGATACTTTTACGGGGAAGCCTGCCAT
>CAJUCO010000043.1 GCA_910585245.1 uncultured Oscillibacter sp. | reverse complement strand
CCGGCGGACCAGCTCCAGCCGGAGGTGGAGAAGTACCGGGAGGAGTTCAAGGACATCGCCAAGAGCGACGAGGACGTGCTGTCCCTGGCGCTGTTCCCCCAGGTGGCCCCCAAGTTCCTGGCTTGGCGGGACGGGCCCCACGACGAGCCCGCCACTGCGCCTGCGGCTCCGGCCAAGGCCGCCCCGGCGGACCCTAACGCCGTCCGGGAGCTGTTTGTGGAGTTCAAGGGCTGACCTACTTTTCTTGAAAGATATGGGGACTCTTGGCGGCTTTGCCGCTTAGAGTCCCCGTATGCCCGAAGGGTAAAAGTAGGCAAAAGAACGTTCGCTCGCTCTGGTTGTCTGGCGGTTTCCAGGTCGGAGCGGCGGCGGCGAAGAGTTGCTGAAGTGAAAAGAGGACGGTATCGTAAGATGCCGTCCTCTCAGCTTGTCAAAAAAGTGCCGTCTAAAATAGGACGGAAAGGAAAAGAGCTACGAGAGAAACCCATCAGGGGTTTCTCTCGTTTTGAATCAGAAGGTTTTCAGACCTTTTCAAAGGTCTGAAAACCTTGCTCAGGCTGGCGAAAATTCTTTTTCGGCAGCCTGAGAGGGCGGTACCGTGAGATACCGTCCTCTTTTTCTCACCACTGGCTGCGAATTCCCCCCGCCGTTACGGTCAGCGAGAAGGTTTCCAGCGTCTCTCCCGACTCGCCGTAAAGCGTTACCGTACAGGGGAGCTCGCCGTCCCGAAGGAAATACGTGCCGGGGGCCTCATCCCGCACCATACGGCGGTACCATAGGTCAACTAGCTCCGTCAGGGAAAGTTCTCTGTAGTCCGGCTCCTCGTCCGCGAGGGGATGCCTGTTCATTTCGTAGGGAAAGGCGAAAACCTGGTCTGCCAGCCGGGTCCCCGCCAGGGTGAACTCCCGGGACCGGACCTTCCCGTTGGGCTCCGGGTCCTTCTCCGCCCGGACCACCGCGACGGCGGAGGCGGCTTCCGCAAAGGGGCCCGCTGCGTAGATGGTTCCCGCCCGGGCCGTGGCAACCGCGCCCTCCCCAAAGACCGGGCTCAGGTCTGACCAGTCCCGGTGGCTTCCCAGCAGGCCGTCCTGGTAGCGGAAGATGGTGTAGGTTTCCCCGCTCCGGGCCGCGACGGTGGTATAACGTACGGATTTTCCTCCGGAGAACCTGACCCAATGCCGCTGGACATACAGGGGTTCCAGCTCTTCCAGGAGATAGTCGTGCTGCATCTGGCGGCACATACCCTCCACCGTATAGGGTGGGAAGCCCTGGGAGGCGTAGAGCAGGAACAGCAAAAGAAGGGCCACAAGAAAATTCCGGACAGTCTTCCGTCCCCGGTTCCAGTGTCTCATACCGCGCCCTCCCATTCCGCCGTCAGCGTCCAGCCGCACCGGGGATGGGTGATCTCCACCCGGCGGGGCGGGCGGTCCAGAACCAGCTGCAAGCTCCACCGGTAGCGGGTCCAACCGGTCCGCCAGCCGTCGGGAGCATAGTAGTTCCAGTATCCGCTGTAGAGCTGGGAATGATCCTCGAGATAGTTGCCAAAGGAGAGGGGTTGGCCGTCGGCGGTGACGCTCAGGTCCTCATATAAACCTGAAAGGTCATCATGGAATATGTCCTGGGTCTCCACCCAGAGGGTAAGGGGAAGCTGAACCCGGGTTTCGCCGGGAAGGGGGATGTCTGTATAGGGTTCGCAATAGGGCTCCGGCTCCCCGGGGGCCAGCCAGAGGCTCAGGTAGTCCGTGGCGCCCCGGCTGGCGGAGGCCGGAACGGACCACATGAGCTGGTCCCAGGTGCGGCCGGTCAGGGAGTGGGTGTATATGTCGTTCTGCCAGATTTTCCAGGCCAGCAGCAGCGCCAGGGCAAGAGCCAGCACCCGGCTCACCTCCCACAGCCAGCCAAGCCAGGGCTTATGTACCTTATCCAGGGCCCGGCCCACCTCCTGGGCGTTCCCCATGGCTTCCAGGGCCCGCTCCTCCGCCAGTTCCCGGGGGCGGCCCAGGCGGATGAGGTCCTGCATATGTTCCTCATAGTGGTCCCGGAGCTCAAATTCAATGCTCCGGTGGTCCGGGCGGAAGCGGACCTGCTCGCACACGGCGTTTATCCAGATCTGAAAGCTGTTTCGCATGGCCCGCCCCTCCTCACGCCGGGGAGGCGCTGTTGACCACCGCGTCCACCTGCTCCCGGAAGGTCACCCACTCCTCCTTCCGAGCGTCCAGGGCCTTGCGGCCCTTCCGGGTGATGCGGTAGTACTTCCTTGTCCGGCCCTCCGGGGACTTTTTCTCCCGGACGCTGACCAGCCCCTCCGCTTCCAGGCCGTGAAGGATGGGGTAGAGGGTCCCCTCCTTCAGGTCGAAAGCGTGGTTGGACCGCCGGGCCAGTTCGGTGATCATCTGGTAGCCGTACATCTCCTCCCCCGCCAGCAGGGAGAGGATTAACAGCGTCGTGCTGCCGCTCATCAGGCTCTTGTCAATCTTCATGCCGTGCCTCCTTTTCAATACCTCGGTTATCTATGCTTATTATACATAGATGGCCGATGCCTGTCAAGAGGCTGTGCCCCTCGGGCGTGTCCGATAGCATATTTTTAAAGAGGAAACGCGTAGGGGTGGACACGCAGGTCCGCCTCTACAAGATAACATCTCTAAATAGAATGCACGCATTTTCTCAGGCGGTGATACTGTAGGGGGCGGTCTCCTGACCGCCTCGTTCTTCGGAACTGCCCATCCTCCGGAAGACGGGCCGGGACAGACTCCAGCCCCTATAAAGCGCACCGAACGAGGTACCTCCGGCCCATGGGGACGCAAAAAAGCCGCCGCACACCAGGGCGGCGGTTTCTGCTTTTTAAATCTTCCCGGCCCGCTGGAAAAAGCTCCGCAGAACCTCTGCCAGGGCCTCCGGCGCGTCCCGGTTCACCTCGTGGCCCGCTTCTGGAATCCAGACCAGCTCCGCTTGAGGCAGTTCCTGGCAAAGATTTCGGGCGGCTTTCCGGTTGGCCCGGTCCCGCTGTCCGCAAAGGACCAGAACAGGACAGGAGATGTGTTCCAGTTGCCCCCGAAAATCCAAGGTACGCATGGATCTGGTCAGGCCAATAACGTCCCCCTTGGAAAGGCCCATGGGCTGGAAGGTCTTGTCAGGCAGCAGGCGGAAAAGGGCGCTCTGGAGGGCCAGCAACCGTTTGGGCATTACGCACTGGGTTCCAATCAGCGCCAGAGACTTGACCCGCTCCGGGTGCTCCGCCGTGTATTGCAGGGCCAAAATTCCCCCCAGGGACAGTCCGCAGAGCTGGAAGGGCCCGTCCAGCGTTTCGCAATATTGGGAAAAGGCATGGAAAAGCTCCCGCCAGGTTCCCGCCCCGCCCCGGACCGGGGCGAAGAGGTCCGGCTGAAGCGTATTTCCCCCCAGGTTCCGGGCGACGGCGTCCCAGGAATCCGGGGTCTGGCCCAGGCCGTGAAGTAAGGTCATGAGTATCCGCCTCCGTGGTCAGGGATAGGGCCGCGTTTACAGCGATGAGTTCTTTCCCGGCAAAACCAGTTTCATGTGGCAGCAAAGATCGTCCAGGTCCCGGTCTGTGGCAGCGGGAAGGCGGAGCTTCGCCCCGCAGTCCCGGCAGATCAGATCCACGGCGGACCGCCGGACCTCCATGCCATAGCGGCTGCTGCCACAGGCGCAGGTGATTCCGCCGGGCCGGGAGGCGATGTCCCGCAGTTCGGAGAGAATCTCGTACATGATGACGTTGTCCAGGAAGGCCTCGTCCTCCCCCTGCTTTTGCTCCTTCTCCGCCAAAATGGACAGCTCCCGGAGTTGACGTTCCACCGTTCCCTGGGAGCCGATGAAGCAGCAAAACTGCTTTGTCCCGGCGCAGGCCAGAGCGGTGCCTCCCTCCAGCACCCGTTCCGGAGGGCAAACGGCGGTGTGAGTCCCGCCGCAAAGGCCACAGGGGACGCTGAGGCGATAACGGGTCCCGTCGAAGGAGACCGCCAGAGCGGAGCCGCCGCAGTCGCACTCCACCTCCGTGCCGGAGGCCTCCAGAGCGAAGACGGAGCGAGTCTTCATGACGGTTTTTCCGCATTTGGGGCAGAGATAGCCAAAGGTTCGCATCTCCTCGCGCATGGCAAAGCACCTCGTTCGGGTCTCCCCGGCGGTGGGGAGGACCGTGTAATTGGAAATTCAAGTATACCATGAAGCCAGACCGCAGTCCAGCTTTTTGGCGCATATGGGTTCAAAATTTCCCCCGTTCCAGGAAGAAGCCCACCCCGGAGCACGGCGTTTTGCGGCTCACGGCAACAGGTTGACCGCCAGGGGACACAGCAGAGCCGTTAGAATCCCCGCCGCGGCGATGGAGAGGCTACTCATGGCGCCCTCCACCGGCCCCATCTCCAGGGCTCTGGTGGTGCCGATGGCGTGAGAGGCGGAGCCAATGCCCACCCCCCTGGCGACAGGGTCTTTGATGTGAAACAATTTGCACGCCGCCTGGGCGGTGAGATTTCCGAAGATACCGGTGAGCATGATGACGGCGGTGGTCAAAGCAGGGATGCCCCCCAACTCCCCCGCCACATCTATGCCAATGGCGGTGGTGACGGACTTGGGCAACAGGCTGATGGCGGCGGCCCGGTTCAGCTGAAAGACCCAGGCCAAGCCCAGAATCGCCCCCACGCTGACCAGCACCCCGGCGGCAATGCCGGAGAGAATGGCGGCGGCGTTTTTTTGCAGCGTTTCCCACTGCTCATAAAGGGGGACCGCCAAACTGACGGTGGCGGGAAGCAGCAGATAGTTCACCGGCCCGGCGCTGGCCTGATAGTCCGGATAAGAAATGCCCAGCAGACGCAAGAAGAGGATGACAAAGATACTTCCCAAGAGAAGGGGATTGCACCATGCTTGCCGGGTTCTTTTTTGCAAGAAGTTCCCCAAGGCAAAGGCCCCCAAGGTCAGCAGCACGCCCCACACGGCCCCATGGGTTAAAAATTCAGCCATGCCGCGCCTCCTTCCACCGGGCCACCGCCTGGGTCACCCGTCCGGCGGCGCCCATAACCAGCGCCGTCACCAGTGTAACGGCCAGTAGGGCGGGAAGCCAGAGATCCGCCAATAGCGCCCCCAGCTCCATAATTCCCACGGCCCCGGGGAGAAAGAGCACCGGAAAGAGGGCGATGAGAAATCCGGCGGTCTCCTTCACCTGGTCCAACCGGATAAGCCTCATTTTCAACGCCGCCAGCAGCAGCGCCAGCCCGTAAATGCTGGCCGGGACAGGCAGGGGAAGCAGACCGTGAAGAACCTCTCCCAAAAAGCAAAAGACCAGGATTCGCAAAAACTGAAACAGGTATCTCACAACTGCACCTCCACTGTAAACGGGTGATCCTTCGACGCCAAAACCCAACAGGGCCCCGTGAGGGGGATGCCGCGTTTGTAACGTGGCAAAACTCCAAGAGGTGCGCCGGGAATTTTGGCTGAAAGCGAAGAAATTCCCCGTCCGGCGCAGTTTTCGCCGCGAGGCGGAAACGGAGCGGTAAGGGGAATTTCTGAACCGTTGGCACCCTTGAGAGGATTCGAACCTCCGACCTACCGCTTAGGAGGCGGTCGCTCTATCCTGCTGAGCTACAAGGGCGGATAACTTATTTATTTTACCCGGTTTCTTCCAATCTGTCAATCCCAAAATCCAGGAGGGCGTGTCCGATGGCACATTTTTAAAGAGGAAACACGTAGGGGCGGACACGTAGGTCCGTCTCTACAAGATAGCATCTCTAAATAGGACTTTCACATCTAAGAGTCCTTGTTCAGGAAAGTGTTGCCGGAATATAACTTCGGCGATTTCTACAAAAGTACATTGATATATCAGGAGCCTTATGCTATAATCGGCTCGATGTATCAGAAGTTAACGAGGAGTGTGATGATGTGAGCATATTTTTGTGTATGGTTCTGTTCGTTGCTTTTGCATTGGCTCAGTTGTTATGCACCAAACACGCAACGCACAAAGTCATTCGGTATATTCCAATGCTTATATCCGCCTTTGGCTGTGTGTTTGCTATTGGATTGCACATTTATGCACTATTTACTTACAGCCTGGGTGTCGTGTCCGAGAGTGTACTTGCTGAAAATCAGTATTTTGCCACATTTATTTTAATTCCTGCGGGAATATGTTTGATGGGTGCGGTTGCCGGTTTTTTGCTTGGCAAGAAGATTCAGTAAATTGATATTTATCAAGCAGTCATCCATCGACAGGTGACTGCCCACTTTGGACATTTTAACGAATGGTTTGGTGAAGCCGCCTTCAGCAACACCAATCTGAAGAGGTGCGATATGGCGCTGCTTTACAGACGGGGGACGCTTGAGGAGATCGATATATTGACAAAAACGAGAATAGAGGTACTGAGGGCGGCGAATCAACTATCTGATGATATTGACATGAGCGAGGTAGAAAGAGAATCCTACAACTACTACCAAAAGGCTCTTTGCGATGATTCCCATATTGCGTATTTGGTTTTTGACGGGAACCGGGTTGTTGGAGCCGGAGGCGTCAGCTTTTTTCAGGTAATGCCGACTTATCACAATCCAAGCGGAAATAAGGCCTACATAATGAATCTGTACACGAATCCGGCGTACAGAAGAAGGGGGATTGCCACGAAAATATTGGATATGCTGGTTAATGACAGTAAAGAGAAGGGGATTACGGCTATTTCCTTGGAAGCAACTGTTATGGGGCGGCCGCTATATGAAAAATACGGATTTACGAAAATGAATGATGAAATGGAATTGCCCGTATAACAAGTTCCAATGTGCCGGGGTGGCACTTCCGAAAGCAACTGCCCGGTTTTGACGGTTTGACGGACCGCTTTGCAAAAGATTGTAAAATACATGGGCGGCGTCCATTGGAAAGGGGGGATTCCCAAAGGGGGAACCTGGACTTTTTTACGCCGCCGCGCTATAATGGAATCATTCCATAAAGGACGGTGAATCCCATGAGCCCTGAGACGAACCACCATAAACTCACCCGCTGGCTGCTGATTGCCACCGTCGCCTTGCTGGCGGCGGTGCTGGGACTTCAGCTCTGGCAGATGTTCCGCCCCCCGGAAATTACGCGGGAAGGCTCTCTCACCCAGGATGCAGACACAGAGCGGCTCAATCCCGCCGGGGACAACGTCACCCCTGGAAAAACCGCCATGATTGAGGACGTTCGGTCCCTCAACCCCGCCTTGGACTTTGACGATTTGGCGGTGCTCTCCGTCCAGGAGCTGGAGCAGCTCCAGAGGGCGGGGGCGCCGGGGCTGCCTGTGGGCGCTGCTCTGGCCGTGCACATGGCGGAGACCTATGCCGGGACCCTGGAGATCAGCTCCGTCACCGGCGAGGCGGACCCGAACCTGGAGGCGGACCCCGCCCACTACGGTGTGGCGCTGCACCATCCCACCCTGGGGGACTTCCAATACAAAATCGACGCCTACACCGGCGAGGTACTGGAGGGGGTCCCCAACATTCTGGAAAGCGCCCCGGCTCCTGAGACAAAGACCGGCGAGGACGCCGCCAAGGCCGTGGCCTTTGCCCACGCGGGAGTGGACCCGGCGGATGTCACGGCGCTGCGCTGTGAGCTCGGATGGGACGGCGGCCGCCAGGTCTATGACGTGGAATTCTGGGCGGAGGGCACGGAATATGAGTACGAAATTGACGCGTCTTCCAACCGTATCATAGAGGCGGAATTGGACCGGGAGGGAGCTTTGGAATCGGGAGAGTTGATCAGCCCGGAGGCCGCCAAAAACGCCGCCCTTGCCCACGCCGGAGTCTCTGAGGCGGGCTACATAGAGTGCGAGCTGGACCAGGACGATGGACTCTGGGTCTATGAGATTGAGTTTCGATCAGGCGGCATGGAGTACGAATACGAGATTGACGCCTCCAGCGGGACGGTGATGGAGGCGGAGATGGAACGCTGAGCGCACTTTGAAAAAGAACTGTAAACATTTGGGGTAGCTGTTGCGTTTTTTGTGAAAATCCGCTATACTGAGTGCCGTAGTTCACTTGGGGTCTGGTCGCGTAGGCCCCAGCGACGGAAAGCGGAGCCCGCTTGTGGGTTCAAAACAGGAAAGGGGTACAACACCATGGCGTTTAATTTCGATGAACTGACCCGTAAGGCAAAAGACGTTGCCAACAAAGCCGCCGACCGGACCAAAGACGCCGCGGAGCTTGTGAAGCTCAACGTGGCGATCGCCGGGGAGCAAAAGGAAATCGACAAAAACTACCGGGCCATTGGCGAATGGTTTGTCAGTGAGTATGAAGGCGAAATCCCCGACGCGGTGCGGGAGGCGGTGGAGGCCGTCAACGCCAGTAAGGCCAAAATCGCCGAGCTGGAAGCCAGCAAGCCCGTGAAAGAGGAGCCGTCCCCGGAGGTGGAGGAAGCCGGGAAAAAGTGCCCCATCTGCGGCGCGGAGTCCGACAGCAAGTTCTGCCCCCAGTGCGGCGCACCCATGGGCGAGTGATATTCAATATTCAAAAGTAGTAGAGCCAGGGCTTTCAAAGCCCTGGCTCAGCTTGTTAAAAGTGCTGTTTAAAATAGAGCGGAAAACAGCTTCCGGCAGCCTGACGGGGCGGGCCGAAGCCCGCCCCGAAACAGGAACGCTATGGGGGAGCGGATTAGCCCAGCAGCTGGAGAACGCCCTGGGGCACCGCGTTGGCCTGAGCCAGCATCGCCTGAGCGGACTGGATCAGGATGTTGTTCTTGGTGTAGGACATCATTTCCTCGGCCACGTCGGTATCCCGAATGGTGGATTCGGCGTCCTGGATGTTCTCCGCCATGACGGAGAGGTTCTTCTGGGTGTGCTCCAGACGGTTCTGGACAGCACCCAAGTCACCGCGAATCTCGGAGACATAGTTGATGGCGTTCCGAACCACGCCGATAGCCTCCTGCGCGCCTGCCAGGTTGGAGATGTCAATATCAGCAATGGTTTTGTTAACCGTAATTTCCTGGCCGTCCAGGGTAGTCTTTCCGGTTCCCATGGCATTGGTGTGCATATCGCCGACATTGACCCGCAGCTGGTTGAATTGATCGGCGGTATCGCCAATCTGGAGGGTCAGTCCGCCGCCCGCCTTGGAACTGGTTCCGTCGTTGATTTTGATACAGGTTCCGGTGGTGCTGTCCGCCCAGACTCCGGCGGTGTTGGTTCCCTGCTTCACATCCAGGCCGGTGGCGTGCTTGATTTTTTCCACCATTTTGGAAACGTCGGTGGCACCAATCGTGGTATCGGTGCCGACTTCCACCCAGTGCTCGATGCCGGCTTCCCGCATCTGCTTGATGGCGGCGTCATCCACAGCACCCTTTTCCACAAAGACGAACTTTTCACCGTTGATCTCAAAGGTGGCCTTTTCCAGGGAGGTGTTGTCGGTCTTATCCTTGAAGATCAGGGCGTTGCTCAGATCCAGGGACTGATAGGCGTCCTCGCCGACCACATGAGCCGCCGCAGCGGGATCGAGTCCGGCGTATTTCAGGGTTCCGCCAAAGGCGGTGTTGACTCCGGCGGGAGAGAAATATTTCATATCCACCGAGGCCACATTCGCAACACCCGCTCCGGCTTCCTTGGCCTCCAGAACAATTTTGCCCGCAGTGGCGCCGTCAACATTGTAGGTCTGTCCCAGATCGCTGTTCTTGATCGCTTCCGTAAAGGCCTTTCCGATGTTCTCGTCCTTCAAACCGCCCGTCGCAGTCAGGCCGCCCACGAGTTCCTTCCCGTCTTTGTCCACAAAGCTGAATTTCGTGGCGTCATTTTCATCGATTTTGGCCGTAATCTCGAAGTCGTAGGTTTTTCCGTCAGACATGGCGATGTTCAAAGTGAACTTTTCTCCGCCCTTGGCATCGGCCGCTGCCATATTTGCCATCAGGATGGTGTCCTTGGTCTTGGTAGCTTCCACATCCTGCAGACCGGCGGCCAGAGCGCCCTTGATGGAATCCCAGCCCTTGAACTCCGCAGAGGAATTGGTGCCGGTGGAGGCCAGAGAGCCGTCCAGGAGCTTGATGCCGTTGAAGTTGGCGGAGTCGGCGATACGGTTGATTTCGTCCCGGAGGGCGTTGACTTCCTTCTGGAGGTTTTTGCGGTCCACGGGATCGTCATAGGTTCCGTTGGCGGACTGGGTGGCCAGGTAGTCCATGCGGTTGAGCATATCCTGGATTTCCTGCATGGCGCCCTCGGCGGTCTTTACCAGGGAGATGCCGTCCTTGACGTTTTTCTGAGCGGCGTTCAATCCGGTGATCTGGGCCCGCATCTTCTCAGAAATGGCCAGACCCGCGGCGTCGTCGCCCGCCCGGTTGATCTT
Organism: uncultured Oscillibacter sp.; assembly: GCA_910585245.1. Lineage (GTDB taxonomy): Bacteria > Bacillota > Clostridia > Oscillospirales > Oscillospiraceae > Oscillibacter. The sequence goes on along the minus strand of CAJUCO010000043.1, from coordinate 10,632 downwards.
GTAGCCGGAGCTCAGTTTCTCCAGGTTTTTGGAGAGGGCGGAGGTGTTGGTGTTGTAGTTGCGGTAGGCATTCATTGCCATAATATTATGCTGAATACGCATTGCTCTATCTCCTTATCACATATAACAACCGCTCATCCTTGCAGTTGTTCCGAAAAGCGCGCCGCCCGTTTCTGTACACGCCGGCCGGACATGAACCGAGGCGTTTGGCGCAGGGATGGGACCCGGCCGGCCGTACGAGCCGGAGAGCCCGAGGTCTTGCGACCCCTTACACTAGGCTTATCGGCGCGTTTTATTGAAAATTAAGAGGATGACAGAAATTTTTCCTGGATTTCCTCTTTGGGAGATTTCCAGACATCACCATGGAGGAAACGGCATAAGCCGGGAAAAACGGCGGATACTAGCTTTTGCCAGAGTGACATAGAACCATCACTTTTCAAAAGGAGTTTTTCGATATGAAGGCAACTGGAATTGTGCGACGGATCGACGACCTGGGACGGGTGGTTATTCCAAAGGAAATCCGCCGAACTATGCGTATTCGGGAGGGGGACCCCCTGGAGATTTACACCAGCCGGGACGGCGAGGTGATTTTCAAGAAGTATTCCCTGCTGGGCGGTGTGGAGGATTTCGCCGGACAGCTCTGCGAGACCATGAGCCGCTCCACCGGCTGTATCTGCGCCGTGACGGACCGGGACACCGTCATCTCCGTGGCCGGAGGCGGCAAGCGGGAACTGCTGGGCAAGCGCATTACCCCTGAGCTGGAACAGATTATGGAAAGCCGCCGCATCTATCAGTACGGCGGCGAGGGAGACCCCATTCCCGTCTGTGACGGCACGGACAAGCTGGTCACCAACGTGGCCGCCCCCATCCTCTCCGAGGGGGACTTGCTGGGCATGGTGCTGTTTGTGGGCTCTACCCCCGGCGTGGCCACCGGCGACGCGGAGTACAAGCTGGCTCAGACCATCGCCGCTTTTCTGGGACGGCATATGGAGGCCTGATCCTCTTGCGGGGAATGGCCCGGTCTTCTGACCGGGCCCCACAAAGCGGAGTCTTTTTTAGACATGAATTTCTGGGGCTTGCATTTTGTGCGGGTCATTCCCTCCGTTCCCCGGCGAGGGCACACAAGCGTTGATTTGTTTGCGGGCAAGAGACATCATACAACTTTGTAGAAATCATACCTCGTATCTCTTTGGAATTTTGTGGGATTCTCCATTGACAGCCGCCCCGCCGGTGGTGTAAACTTCCTTACAACAAAGCCATAAGGCAAACGGCGTTGATGGAGAAAAGTACCGGCAAGCGTTCCGCTCCAGTGAGCGGGGGGCAGTGGAAACCCCGCGCAAAGAACTTCCGGGAAGAACACTCCGAAGCCCCAAGCTGAACCCGGGGAAGCCCCCTGGCAGTAGGCGCGGCGAGTTGTGATCGTTATCTCACACGGGCTTGTTGGAGCCTTGAAGGTGACCGTTTCCGGTTAAACGGGAAGGTAAATTAGGTGGCACCGCGGATTGCAGCTATTCGTCCTAAGTATTTAGGAGATAGCTGCGTTTTTGTTTTCCAGACAGGAAAGCCATTTTTTCGGAGGTGCTTACTATGTGTTCGATTATGGGTTTTGAGAAAAAGGACGTCGCTCGGGAGGTGCTTGAGCCCTTCTTTGACCGCACGAAATCCCGGGGGCCCGATATGTCCCGCATTGTGGAAACTCCCACGGGATGGCTCTGCTTCCACCGGCTGGCCATCATGGGGCTGACACCGGAGGGGATGCAGCCCTTCCGGCTGGGGGGAGACTTGCTGGTGTGCAACGGGGAAATCTACGGTTTCCGCCCGCTCAAGCGCCGGCTTCAAGAAAAGGGCTATGCCTTTCAAAGCGGCAGCGACTGCGAGATTTTGCTTCCCCTTTACCGGGAGTACGGGGTGGAGATGTTCTCCCGTCTGGACGCGGAGTTTGCCCTTATTCTATACGACGGAAGAACGGACTCGCTCATTGCCGCCCGGGACCCCATCGGCATCCGGCCCCTGTTCTACGGCGTAGATTCGGCCGGGGGGATGGTCTTTGCCAGTGAGGCCAAGAACCTGGTGGGGCTGTGCCGGGAAATCCGCCCCTTCCCGCCGGGGCACTACTACGCCGGAGGGAGATTCGTCCGCTACGCGGATCTCACCTCTGTAGACGGGTACATTCGCGACGGCCTGGAGACCGCCTGCAAAAAGATCCGGAACAAGCTCATTGCCGCCGTGGACAAGCGGCTGGACGCCGACGCGCCTTTGGGCTTTCTCCTCTCCGGCGGGCTGGACTCCAGCCTGGTCTGCGCCATTTCCTCCGTTGTGCTGGGGAAAAATATCCGCACCTTTGCCATCGGCATGGACAAAGACGCCATCGACCTCAAATACGCCAGGGAGGCGGCGGATTATATCGGGGCGGACCACACTGAGATTTTTATGACCCGGGAGGAGGTTCTCCGGAATCTGGACGGGCTCATTGCCCTGCTGGGAACCTGGGACATCACCACCATCCGGGCCAGTATGGGGATGTACCTTTGCTGCAAGGCCATCCATGAGAGAACGGACATCCGGGTGCTGCTGACCGGGGAGATCTCCGACGAGCTCTTTGGCTACAAGTACACGGACTTTGCCCCCAGCGACGAGGAGTTTCAACGGGAGGCCAAGAAACGGGTGAACGAACTCCATATGTACGACGTGCTCCGGGCGGACCGCTGCATCTCCGTCAACTCCCTGGAGGCCCGGGTCCCCTTCGGCGACCTGGACTTTGTGAGGTACGTCATGGCCTTGGACCCGCGGTTGAAGCGGAACAGCTACGGCATGGGAAAATACCTTCTCCGCCACGCCTTCGAGGGGGACCGCCTGCTTCCGGAGGGCATCCTCTGGAGGCAGAAGGCCGCCTTCTCCGACGCCGTGGGCCACTCCATGGTGGATGATCTGAAGGCCTATGCCCAGGAGACATACACAGACGAGGAGTTTGAGGTCCGGCGGCACAAATACGGTTACCACTGCCCGCCTTTTACGAAAGAGAGCCTGCTGTACCGGGAGATCTTTGAAAAGCACTACCCCGGTCAGGCGGCTATGATTCAAGATTTCTGGATGCCCAACAAGTCCTGGGAGGGCTGCGACGTGGACGACCCTTCCGCCCGGGCCCTGAGCAACTACGGCGCCAGCGGACAATGAACGCCCCTTTTCAGGGCCCAACTTTAGAAGTATTACCAATTGTGTTTGCACCGTTTTATGTTACCATATAGTCAGAAATTGAGGAGGAAACGATTATGAGTACCACACTCAAGCTCCCCGAACTGTTTGGAAGCCGGGTCTTCAACGAGGAGACCATGAAGGACCGCCTTTCCCCCGCGTCCTACGGCGCTTGGAAAAAATGCGTGACCGAGGGAACGCCCTTGGACATCTCCACCGCCAATGAAATCGCTGAGGCCATGAAGCAATGGGCCGTGGAGCGGGGCGCCACCCACTTCACTCACTGGTTCCAGCCCATGACCGGCGTCACCGCCGAAAAGCATGACAGTTTTATCAGTCCCGTTGGTGGCGGGCGGATTATGATGGAGTTCTCCGGCAAGGAGCTGGTCCGGGGCGAGCCGGACGCCTCCTCCTTCCCCTCCGGCGGCCTCCGGGCCACCTTCGAGGCCCGGGGCTACACCGCCTGGGACCCCACGTCGTTTGCCTTTTTGAAGGAAGGGTCCCTCTGCATCCCCACCATCTTCTGCTCTTATTCCGGGCAGGCCCTCGACAAGAAAATGCCGCTGCTTCGCTCCATCGAGGAGGTCAGCCGTCAGGCCATTCGCATTCTCCGCCTCTTCGGGGATACCGAGAGCCGCCGGGTCATGGCCCAGGTGGGCCCCGAGCAGGAGTACTTCCTCATTGACAAGCAGCTCTTCAACCAGCGGAAGGACCTCCGCATGACAGGCCGGACCCTGTTTGGCGCCAAGCCCCCCCGGGGCCAGGAGCTGGACGACCACTATTACGGGGCCATCAAGCCCCGGGTGGCCGCCTACATGAAGGATCTGGACGAGACCCTCTGGGCCCTGGGCATTCCCTCCAAGACGAAGCACAACGAGGTGGCCCCCTCTCAGCATGAAATGGCCCCCATCTACACCGACGCCAACACCGCCTGCGACCAAAACCAGCTGGTGATGGAGGTGATGAAAAAAGTGGCGGACCGCCACAATTTGGTGTGCCTCCTCCATGAAAAGCCCTTCGCCGGGGTAAACGGATCCGGCAAGCACGACAACTGGTCCCTCTCCACCGACACGGGGAGGAACCTCTTCCGGCCCGGTTCCACCCCCAGCCAGAACGCCCGCTTCTTGCTGTTCTTGGCGGCCTTTATCAAGGGGGTGGACGACTATCAGGACTTCCTCCGCACCACCGTGGCTACGGCAGGCAACGACCACCGCCTGGGCGCCCAGGAGGCCCCGCCCGCCGTCCTCTCCATCTTCCTGGGAGACGAGCTGAACGCCGTGGTGGAGTCCATTATCCAGGGCACCGAGTACACGGACACCAGCAAAAAAACCCTGGAGATTGGCGTGGATGTGCTGCCCGCCATCCGTCAGGACACCACGGACCGCAACCGCACCTCCCCTATGGCCTTCACGGGCAATAAATTCGAGTTCCGGATGCTGGGTTCCTCCCAGTCCATCTCCGGGCCCAACATTGCTCTGAACACCATCATGGCCGAGGAGCTCAAGCAGTTTGCCGACGAGCTGGAGCCCTCCGCCGACTTCCAGGCCGACCTTCAGAAGCTGATCCGCCGGGTTTTCACGGAGCATCAGCGGATTATCTTCAACGGAAACGGCTACGACGGCAACTGGATTGCCGAGGCGGAGCGCCGGGGCCTTTTTAATCTCAAGTCCACCGCCGACGCCCTGCCCGCCTATGTCCAGCAAAAGAACATCGACCTCTTTGTCCGGCACGGCATCTACACCGAGGCCGAGGTACGGGCCCGATACGAAATCCATGTGGAGAATTACCGGACGGTTCTCTCCATTGAGGCCGGCACCATGACCGACATGATTCGCCACGAGATTCTCCCCGCCGTCTCCGGCTACGCCGCGGAGCTGTGCGAGCGGGCGGTCAAGAAGAAGGAGACCGGCTCCAGCTGCCGCTATGAGACGGCCACGGCCCAAAAGATTTCCGGCCTGACAGATACGCTGATGGACAGCTGCCTGAAGCTGGAGGCGGACCTGGCCGCCATTCCCGCCGGACCGGAGGAGGCTATGCGGTACTGTCACGATGTGCTGGTCCCCGATATGGCCGCCGCCAGAGAGACCGCCGACAAGCTGGAGACCCTTACCGCCGCCAAGGCGTGGCCCTTCCCGGTGTACTCGGATCTGCTGTTCTCCGTGTAACACCGGCTGCAAAGGCCTTCTCCCTGACCGGCTATACTATGGAGGCGTTTGCGAAAATGGGTATGGCATGAAAAGGCGGCGAAACGAAACGTTTCGCCGCCTCCTTTTTATGTTTTCGGCGCGTCTCCGCCCTTGTTCCACCGGCGGCCGCCCCGGTAGGGGGGACGGCGGCGCTTGTTCTCCCCGGCGGGGCGGTCCTCCCGCTGGTCCTTGCGTTCTTCCGGGCGGACTTGCTGTTTTGGGGGGCGGGGCGGTTGGCTTCCCTGCTTTTTCGGGGGCTGCTGGAGAGCCTGCCCCTCAGGACGGGGGCCTCTCCGGCTGCGGCCGCCCCGGTGGCGGTGGCGGGGTTTGCCGGTGTCGCCGCCCTCAATGCTCATTTTCTCCCGGCGGGGGGCCTCCGTCAAGTGGTCGTCGGTGTAATAGGAGGTGGAGAAGATGGGCTGAATCAGCTCCTCTTCCGTTTCCTCCACAAACCGGGCGGTGCGCTCCGGAATATCGATGCCCTCCCGGCTGCCCTTGCCGTTGCGAAGGACCTTGATCTCACAGGCGCGGTAGGTCTTCAGATTCTCCGGCCCGCTGTCCAGGCTGACCTTCACCAGCTCCCGCAGAAGTTCCACGCCCTTTACGTTGCCCGGGCCGTCGGGGGTCTGGACGAAGGATTCCAGCTTGGGCATCCGCTTGGCGGCGTCCTCATAGGCGTTTTGCTCGTACTTGAGGCAGCACATCAGCCGCCCGCAGGTGCCGGAAATTTTGGTGGGGTTCAGGCTCAGGTTTTGGGTCTTGGCCATCTTGATGGAGACGGGCATGAATCCATCTAAAAACTCCGAGCAGCAAAAGGGCCGCCCGCAGATGCCAAGTCCCCCGATCATCTTCGCCTCGTCCCGGACGCCGATTTGACGGAGCTCAATCCTTGCCCGGAAGACGGAGGCCAGATCCCGGACCAGTTCCCGGAAGTCCACCCGCCCGTCGGCGGTGAAGTAGAACACAATCTTGTTGCTGTCAAAGCCCACCGACACGCTGACCAGCTTCATCTCCAACCCGTGGTCCGCGATTTTCCCCTCGCAGATGTGAAAGGCCTCCCGCTCCCGCTTGCGGTTATACTCCACCACCCGGAAGTCGTTGTCCGTGGCTTTGCGGACAATGGCGCTGAGGGGCTTGACGATGGACTCGTCCGCTACTTCGTGGTTTCCCTGGGTGCAGACGGCAAACTCCAGACCCTGGGCGGTCTGGACAATGACGTTTTCCCCTGTGCGGACCTGGATGCCCTTGGGATCGAAAAAATAGGTCTTGCTGCCGCCCCGAAAGCGGACGCTGATGACTTCAGTCAAAGGTGACTCCCTCCAATTCCGCGGCCAGAGCCCCCAGCACATGGCCGGGACCCACGTTGTAGCCGCACTCTCGACGGTACTTTTTTAATAACTCTATTGTGCGCATGATCTGGTTTTTTGTCAAGCGTTTCCCGATTTCCTCCGCCAACGTCCAATCCTCCGCCTCTCCGCCGTAGAGAAGGAGCAGCGCCTGGGAAAAAATGGCTCCGCTTCGCTCCAAAAGGGCGGCGAGGTCCTCTCGCGAGAGCTTCTTTTTCTCCAGCCGGACCGCCAATTCCGCGACGCTGCTCCGCTTTTTTTTCAAGAGGCAGCGGCAAAGGGCCTCTCCGTCCCCGTCCTCCTCCCGGCTGGGGGGGGCGGTGGGCTGGAGCTTCCACTCCACGCAGCGGGACCGCAGGGTCTGGAGCGCCGCCGCCGGATTCCCGGCGCAAAAGAGGAAGGCGGCGTAGGGTGGTCCTTCCTCCACCAGTTTTAGGAGGACGTTTTGGTCCTGCTCCGTCAAAAGGGTGCAGTCCGGGAACAGATAGACCTTCCGGGCCCCCTCGTTGGGACGGATATAGGCGTCCCGCCGGACTTCCCGAAGGGTCTCCACGGCGATGAACTTGTGTTCCGTGTCCCGGACGGTGATCACATCGGGATGGATGTCCTGCCGGACCTTCCGGCAGGCGGGGCACACGCCGCAAGGGCGGTTTTGCCCCGTACATTGAAAGGCCGAAGCGGCAAAACGGGCGGCGCTCAGACGGTCCCCCGGCCCGGTGAAGAGCAGCGCGTGGGACAAGGCCCCTCGGGCTGCGGCTGCCCGAAGACGGGAGAGGACGGGGTCCTCCCTGGAGGCTGCTGGTTCCATGGTGGGACTCCTTTCTCCCCGGCGGGTTTGATACCATAACGGTAAAAGTATATCACAGAATCCGCAAAAAGGGAAGCAGGATTCCGTTCCAAGTTTCACCGGGGCGGTCAGGCGCTTTTCCGGCTTTGTTTTGCAACGTACCACCAGCTCAAAGAGCAGATTCCCGTGAAGGCGGCCAGGTGCAGCGCGATGTTGGGCAGGGTAAAATGATAGGTGTTGGATACCTCTCCAAATTCCAGGAGGTACCGGCAGGCCAGCCCCCCGCAGACAGGCGCCGCCGACAGCAGCCCCATCTGCCGGATGCGTGTTTGGGGGAGCTGTGCCGCCAGAAGGGCGCCGGAAAAGATCGCGGCCCCGGCGTCGAGACAGAGATACTCCGCCGTGATGGAAAACGGCCACTCCTTATTCAAGTTGTATATAGGGAACCCGCAACAGTTGAAAAAGAGAACCATGCCAAAAACCAGGCCATAGGCAACCGCTTTGTGGGATTGCACAAACTGCCGTAGGCGCTCCATAATTTGCTCCTCTCCAAAATCCGCTTCCCTCACTCCGCCGGCCAGAGGATGTCCCGGGCCACCGGCGTATAGAAAAGGCGCTCCACCTCTTTGCGGTCCCTTGTCTGGCCCAAAATCCACATCAATTTTGCCGCCACGGCCTCGGTGGTCATGTCGTAGGCCTCCAGAACTCCCAGCTTGTTTTTCAGAGCGTGGCCCACGTGATAGACCCCCACATCGCTGCCCTCGTTTTCCACCTGGGTGGTGATGACCACCGTCTTCCCTGCCGCCAGGGCCTCGTCCACGCAGTGGTAAAAGCCCCCGGACTCGGGGAGGCCCCCCACGCCAAAGCTCTCGATGATCAGTCCGTCATTTCGCTCCAGAAGGTAGTCCGCCGCCCCCCGGTCCATGCCGGGAAGGAGCTTCAACAGGGCCACCCGGGTATTTAGCGTGTTGTAGAACATGGGATAGGCGCCGCAGTCCTGGCGGATATAGCGCAGGAGCACCCCGTCCCGGAGGATACCCAGGTAGGGGTAATTGATGCTGGAGAAGGCCTGGAAACTCTTGGAGCGGGTTTTCTTCGCCCGGGTGCCGGGGATGACCTTGCCGTCGAAGACAATGGAGATCCCGGGAAGGTCCTCCGAGGCGCAGCGGACCGCGTCCATCAGGTTGGTCTTGGAGTCCGTGGAATCAAAGCCAATGGGTTTTTGAGCCCCGGTGAGGACAATGGGCTTGGGGCTCCCCTGAATCAGATAGCTCAGGGCCGCCGCCGTGTAGGCCATGGTGTCCGTGCCGTGGGTGAGGACAAAGCCGTCGTATCGGCCGTAATGCTCTTGCAGGCACCGGGCCATTTGCAGCCAGTGGCCGGGGCCGATGTTGGTGCTGTCCAGGTTCAAAAGCTGGAGACAGTCCACCGCGCAGATATCCGAAATGCCGGGAACGTGGCGCAAAAGCTGCTTTGTGGTCAGCTCCGGGGCCAGACCGCCCTCCGTCACCTCCGAGGCGATGGTGCCGCCGGTGCCGATGAGGAGCACGCGCTTTTTGTCTCTTGTGTAAGGCATGGAGGGGACCTCCTTAAAAAATGGAACGCAAGGCGCGTTACCAGATGAACTCGCCGCAGTGGGGACAGCGGTGGGGAAGCCTGGAAACATACATCCGGTGCCGCACCCGGTTGCACCCGCAGGGGGGGGCAGTTGAGAAAAAACACCGTCTGGAAGTATCCGGCCGCCATCACCAGGACCGCTGCCGCGGCCCAGCCCTTCCCGGCCCCCGCCAGCAGGGGTGGAGCCAGGAGGATTACGCCAATCAAGTGGGCGACCCACATCAGGGCGCAGCTCTTTTGTAATCCATTCTCCCACCTCTGATGTGGGTTTTATAGGCTTTTTTATTATACCGCTTTTTCCGCGTCCCCGTCAAGCCGGAGGAAACAGAGGGGAGTCCAAACACCGAGTTAAAGGAAGTCAAAGAGGGAAAAAGGAACAGCACCCCCCGGATGACGGGAGCGATAGCGGTCTTTCTGTAATCCAAAACGGTTGCAGGCCTGAACAAAAACAGCAAGAACCGCCTGGAGATTTTCCAGTTTTCTGGGAAAGCATCTGCTCCGTCATGCCAGTGTTGGGATATAATGGCGCAGATCAGCGTTGACACCTTCCACCGTGAAGGTGTCATTCTTATTGTGGATATTGTAAGCTTTCCAGGATAGATTACGTCCAGATATCCCTGATATCTATCTGTGTAGTAATATTCCACCTCAGGAGTAGCGTCAACCATCCTCTAGATTGTCCTGGATGATTTGTTCCAGCTTACCATACATCTCATGATCTGCCATGGCTTTCGGCTGATCATGGTCATGATGTAGATATTTTATCGGATTTCGGCCCGGGATTTGTACCTTAGGAACCAGTAAAGCTCATCCAATTCCACAATTTTGCGTCTGTTGTGGATTCTTTTTCACTTCTTGTCCGACTGACTTTTTTTATCCAATTCATCACATTGGATTTGTTTATTCTCAGTATCTTTCCTACACTACGACCGTTTATTCCACCGTAGTACATTTTGATCGCCAGCTCTCTGGTTTCTTCCGGATAGGCATATCATTTCGGGGCTATTGTGTAATATATGCCGCACTCCTTACACCTGCAGCGTTAACTTCCCAATACGTTGTACCCTGCCTTGGCTTGGTTCTCTATCTTCCCGCATTTCGGGCATTTTTCCACGCCTCTTCTGTTCTCTTTCTCATAGTTTTTTATTTTTAGAGAAAATTATTGGTAAAACTAGATTATCTCTTTAGAAGTTCTTATATGTCGGAATAGTCTGTATTTATGGGCTTTTCCGGCATTTTAGATATGGAGAGAAGTTCACATATACCCTTATAATCCCTTATGTTTTCCCTCTGGGCAGTAGTAAAAAAGTAGTAAATTCTGCTGACGACTATGCAATCAGTCTTTCCATTTCAGCCCTTGCGGAAGCAAATGTTGCGTGTGCGTAATAGTTTAGCGTCATTGTGATATTGGAGTGTCCCATGATATACTGTAACGCTTTCGGGTTCATTCCCGCATTGGCTAAGTTGGTGCAGAATGTATGGCGCAGGGTGTGGGGTGTCATTA
>CAJUCO010000042.1 GCA_910585245.1 uncultured Oscillibacter sp. | reverse complement strand
TGGCTTTTGTCTTTTTTGCTCTCATTGTCGATGTGCTTATGTGAACACTACCTAAGACGTTGTCATAGGAAGCCATAGGTGGGAAGCATCTCCCGTCTTCAGTCCGCCTTTTGGCTTTACGCCCCGGCATACGTTCACGCGCAAGTCAGAAAAATCGTTGGCGTATTATCAACGCTGCCTCGCATTCTTGCAGACGAAATTCCTGGAACTCATTGCGTTTTGTCTGGACAAGGGTTTCCGGACTGAAGTCCTCGGCCGGTTGTATCCGTTGGAGCGCTGAAGCCTCCGGTGTAAAATCAAGGGCGTTTCCTCCTGCCGCAAGCGGCAGAAGGAAACGCCCTTTGGAGTTGGCTTTGATAAAATAGACGCCATTGCATTCCGCTCTGTATCACATATGATACTGTGCAAAACTCACCTTGGATATCCTCCTGATGATTTCCACGCTTGTCTCACTTTGAACAGCTCTCACGCGGCGGGGGCCTGGGGGTTGGCCTGGTACTCAAAAAATACAATGGTTCCGCTGACCGTCACAGGGCCCTGCGCATCCCGGCCAAGGTTCAGGCTCACACTGTCCAGCATACAGCGATAGGCGCTGTCGTGGAGCTGCTGGAGCACCGCCTTGGCGGAGGCATAGCTGTCGGTGGTGAAAGCAATGGAGATGCTCCGGCGGACAATGGTTTGGGAGGCGTCCACGGTGCTGAAAGAGAGGCTGTAATCCTGTGTGGAGGCCAGGATGGAGTTCAGCTCGAACATGACGGGCTGGAGGTTGTCATAGTCGGCGATGCTCAGAGGCGGCACCTCGGCGGCGAACAGCTCCTCCAGCTCCCGCTCCATCCGGCGCTTCTCCGTCAGGCGGAGCTGGGCGGCCTCGATCTCGATTTGGCAGGTTTCCGTTTCCCCGATACAGCGGTCCCGCTCGGTAGTCTGCGGGATATAAAACAGCAGCATATAACCGCTGATGAGCAGAATGACTCCCAGCAGCGCCAAGAGCATCCACTCCCGGGCAGTCAGTTGCCTTCTCATCCTTCCTCCACCTCCTTTTGCAGCTGAATCAGCATGGCGGCCTGCACCGGGGCGCTGATATCCGCGACCTCCGACTGGGTGGTGGCGGCGGTGTTGACCGTGGTGAAGGCCACAATGGGGGACTCCTCCAAGGCGTGGACGATCTGGGCCGTCTGGGCCAGGGTTACGCCGGAGAACTGGAGCTGGACCGTGGACCCGCTGATGGACATTGTGTCCATGTCCGCAGTGGAACCCACGGCCTCGTCCAGCAGAGCCAGGACCTCCATGCGGTCAATGAGGGCCCTCTCCTCCTCCGTGGCCGAGTAGCGGCTATACCGCTCCCGAACCTCATTGTAATCCTTCAGTTCCAGCAGAAGGCTGTTTCGCTGCTGCTCTGCCGCGGCCAGCGCCTGCTGGGCCTGAACGGTTTCCATCCAAACATCGTAAACCAGGAATTTGCTCAGCCCCAGCAAACATACCAGGACAAAGAATACGTACAGGGCAACGGTGGCCGGCTTCGTGGTGCGGTCCGGCTTATAGAACAGGTTCATGGACCGCTTGGCGGGATAGGCCGCTTTTCGTTTGCTCATCTCATTTCCCTCCCATGACCGCGCCGGCGGCAAAAACGCCCGCGGCGGCCCGTTCGCCGGCCTCCGGCAGCAGGTCCGCCGGGTCCAGCAGCGGCAGGCCCACCGTGCTTTCGATGCTCTGCCGCAGCAGCGGCAGGGCCGCGCCGCCGCCCACCAGGTATATGCCGCTCAGACTGCTGGAACGGTAGGTAAACTGATAGAAGTTGATCACCTTCAAAATCTCCACCGCGATGCGGTCGCAGACTTCCGCCACGGCGGGGAGGGTCAGCACATTCTGGAAGTTTGATGCCTTGTAGGTGTTGGACAGGAAGGGGTCCACCCCCAGTTCGTTTGCCACGACGGTATCCAGATTCCGCCCGCCCAGGGCGATCTGCCGGGTGGCCTGGATTCGGTCCCGCCAGACCACGGTAATTCTGGTGAACTGGTGCCCCAGGTCCACAAAGCAGAAGTCGTCCGCCCCCGCCCCCCGGGTCTGGCAGAGCTGAATCAGCGTCATCTCCTGGGGCAGGACGGTTTTTAGCCGGAAGCCCGCCTGGGCAAACATCCGGGTGTACTCCGCCAGGGTCTGCTTCGCCGCCACGGCGGCCATCATGGGCACGCCCTGGGCCTCGTCGTCCTCCTCGGCGGAAACGCAGACAGCGTAGTCACAGTGGTACTGGTCCGCCACACCCTGGATGAAGTCCGAAAATTCATAGGGCAGGTTCAGCATAAGCTGTTCCGTGGTCATCCGGGGCATGGTCACCAGGCGGCAGATCACCTGGCTGGGGGGCAGCGCCAGCGCCGCCTGGCCCCGGGGAAGGGACAGCTCCTTCCTGGTCTGCCTCATAAATTGCGCGAAAGCGTGGGGCAGGACGATCTGCCCTGTCCCATCCACCATGTTCTCCGGCAGGCGGGCCTCTTCTATCCGGATTTCGTTTCCCCGGAGCACCGCGATTTTCAGGCTGCTGCTTCCGATGTCAAATCCCAGCCTTGTCTTTCCCATATATCCCTCTCCTTCTCAAAACAGGCCAAAGTACCACTCCAGCACCGGGCCGCCGCCGCATACCGCCAGCACCGCCCCCGCCGCCAGAAAGGGCCCGAAGGGCATGGCCGCCCCTTTGCTCCGCCGGGTCAGCCCGGCCCACAAAAGGCCCAGCAGGCACCCGGCCAGCAGCGTGAGAAACAGCTCCGCCCAGCTCAGGTACAGCGCCAGGGCGAACAGCAGCTTGATGTCCCCGCCGCCCATGGCCTCCCGGCCCATAAGCCGTTCCATCACCAGCACCAGGGCCAGCAGCGCCGCCGGAACCGCCAGGGCCTTTCCCGTCTCCAGCGCCTCCCGGGCCCCGTGGCCCAGGACGAAAAACCACGCCGCCCGGTTCGCCGCCAGCAAAAGCAGCAGCTTGTCGGGGATGATCCGCTTCGCCCGGTCCGTCAGGCTCAGGGCCAGCAGCAAAAAGGCGAAAACCAGCCACTGCCCCAGCTCCGGGCACAGGCCGAAGCGCAGGCCCACCCACAAAAACGCCGCCGCCCCCGCCAGCTCCGCCCACAGGCACTCCGGGGGAATCCTCTCTCCGCACCAGCGGCACCGCCCCCGGCGGAGTAGATAGCTGAGCACCGGAACCAAATCCCGGGCCCCCAGGACGTGCCCGCAGGAGGCGCACCGGGACCGCCCGGCAAAGGGATGGGGGTCCTCCTCCGCCCAGCGGGAGACGGCGCAGTCCAGAAAGCTGCCCAGCACCGCGCCGGAAACCGCCAGCCAGAAGCAGAGAAACGCCCTCCAGATTTGTTCTTCTTCCATGGGGCCCTCCTGTTTGTCACACAAAATTCATCATTTGCCAAGTTGAAATCCCCCTTGGGACATGGTACAATAAAGGCGGAAAGGAAGGTGAACAGCATGGGTATGACCGATTTGCAGTTCAAGAGCCATTTGCGCCAGCTCATTGCCGCCCTGGAGCGGGCGGAGGAAGCGCCCACGCCGGAAAAGGTGCTGGAAGAAATCGCGAAGCTGAAGCAGCTGCTTCAGGAGGACCTCCGCAGCTAACCGTCCGCCCCCCTTTGGGGGGCTTTTTTGTTCCGCCCTCCACAACCCCCGGCGGTTTGCCGGAGGCTCTGGAGGGCGCCCGCTTCCGCGGGCGTCCCGTTCCTCCCCCCCGCCCTGTGCCAACCCGGATGGGGGCGGAGAAGTGGTTTCAATCAGGGCTTACTAATCATTTTGGGAGAAATCAGGTTACTGGGAGATGGTATGGTAGCATCCGCACTTGTCGAGCCTCCCTCAACCCATCCCATTGAAATTGTTCCGTCATCATCAACCTTACCGGCGAGAACCTTGCCAGCTCTCTCTTCGTTATCAACGCCTTGATACGCTGTACTTTTGCCGTAGCCCGTATCTGCCGCCGCAACCGCATTCGTAGAGAGGCAGCCGTTGCTGGCATCATAGATATACGTAGTATCCGCATCAAAGGTCGTTTCCGTGCCGTTAGCTCCTTCATAAAGACCCAAGGTGTAGCCCAGCATGAGCTCGGCCTTGAAGGACCGCTCGTTGGCGGCGTCCGTGGACTCACGGGCACGCTCCAGGGCGGAGTTGACGATGGGAATGGACACGGCGATCAGGATTGCGATGATAGCCACCACGATCAGCATCTCGATCAGGGTGAAGCCGCCTTGCTTTTTCAGCTTGGCTTTCAAATTGTTCATGATTTGTGTACCTCTCTTTCAAAAGCGTTTGAAATTAAGTATATATCCAGGACCCGGGTTGGCAAGGTCCGGAATACCGTTTAAAATCCTTCGTACATACTGAACATGGGCAGATATACCGACATGAGGATAAACACGACAAAAACGGCCAGGACCACGATGAGGGCCGGTTCCAGCAGGGACAAGGCCCGCTTGGACAGGAGGTCGGTTTCATTGTCGTAATACTCCGCCAGGACTTGAAGGGTGGTCTCCATAGAGCCCGTCGTTTCGCCCACGGCGGTCATCTGGGCCAGCATGGCGGGCATCTCCTTGCTGTAGCTCAGGCACTCTCCAAAGGTCCGCCCGCTCTCCACGCCGGAGAGGGTCTCCAGCACCTCCTGGGCCATGCAGAGGTTCGACATGGTCCTGCCGGAAGCGTCAATCGCCTGAAGGATGGGCATTCCGGCGGAAAGCAGGGTGCTCATGGTATGGGCGAACTGGCTGGCGTTGGACATCCGGACGATGCCGCCGACGATGGGAAGGTGAAGCTGGGCCCTTGCCAGCCTGGGCCCGCCCTTCTCCGTGGTTCCGTAGAGCCGCAGGAGAAAGACGGCCAGGACAATCAGGGCAATGAGGACCAGGGTGTATTTCTGGAAGAAGCCGGACATGGCGATCAGCGCCCGGGTTGCCCAGGGAAGCTCCATGTCAAAGGACTCGAACAGCCCGATGAAGGTGGGCACGGCGTAGCCCATGATGATACCCACGACGATCACCGCCACGAAAATGACGAAGGCGGGGTATGTGAGGGCGGATACCAGACTCTCGTGGGTCTTGTTCATCCGCTGGAAGTAGTCCGCCATGCGCTCGAAGGCGGACTGGACGTCGCCGGACTCCTCCCCCGCCCGGACCGTCTCCCGGAAGGTGACGGGGAGGACCTTGGCCCCCCGCTGTTCAAAGCTGTAGCTCATGGACCAGCCGTTGGACACGTCCTCCGACACCTGTTTCAGCAAAGCGGCCAGGTTTTTGTCCGGGCACTGGTCTGCCACCAGATCCACCGTCTGCACCAGGGGCAGTCCGGCCTTGAGGATGATGGAAAATTGCTGGCAGGTGAGGGAGAGGCTCTTGGCGGTGATTTTCTGGAGCTTGGACAGGGGGTCCCGGGCGGCGGTTCTGGGAACCTCCTTGATGGAGAGGACAATTTCGCAGTTTTGCCGGACCTTGGCCACCGCGTCGGTCTGGCTGACCGCCTCCACCACGCCGGAGACTTTCTCCCCGCTGGTGTATGCGCCCTCGTATTTATAGGTGGGCATAGCTCGCCTCCTTTACAGCCTCTTGAACCCCGGCCCCCGCATGGCGTTCATTTCCGGGGCGGGAGAGGGCCCCTTGGCCCCCTTGCTTGCCGAGGGGTCCCTCAGGGCGGATTCATAGGTTTCCCTGCTGATGGTCCCGGCGGCATACAGCGTGTTCAGGGCCTTGTCCATCAGGATATTCCCAATTGCCCCGGTGGTTTGAATGGAGTTGGCGATCTGAGGGGTTTTGCCCTCCCGGATCAGGTTTCGAATGGCCCCGTCGGTTTTCATCACCTCACAGGCCAGCACCCGGCCCCCGCCCACCTTGGGCAAAAGCTGCTGGCTGAGGACCGCCTTTAAGGACATGGAGAGCTGGAGGCGAATCTGCTGCTGCCGCTCCGCGGGGAACACGTCCACAATGCGGTCGATGGAGTCGGCGGCGGAGTTGGTGTGGACGGTGCCGAACACCAGGTGCCCCGTTTCGGCGGCGGTCAGCGCCGTCTCGATGGTTTCCAGGTCCCGCATCTCGCCAACCAGAATCACGTCCGGGTCCTCCCGCAGAGCGGCCCGGAGCCCGGTGGCAAAGCTCCCCGTGTCCCGGCCGATCTCCCGCTGGTTGATGACGCATTTTTCCGGGGTGTAAACATACTCGATGGGGTCCTCCAGCGTGAGGATGTGCTTGGCCTCGTTCCGGTTGATCTGATTCAGCACCGCCGCCAGGGTGGTGGACTTGCCGGAGCCCGTCTCGCCGGTGATGAGCACCAGCCCCTGGCTGTAGGCGGGAAATTCGGAGACAACCTTGGGCAGGCCCAGCTCGGACAAATCCGGAATGTGATCGTTTAAAAGCCGGATGGCGGCGGACCACGCCTCCTGCTGGCGGAAGAGGTTCACCCGGCAGCGGACCCCGGCAATGGTCTGGGCCAGATCCAGCTCGCCTACGGTCTCCGCCTGGCGAATCTGGGACCCGGCCAGCTCCCGGGCAGTCTCCAGGCATTCCCCGGCGGTCAGGGGCGCGCTGTTCATTTCCCGGATAAATCCGTCGATCCGGCAGCGGGGCGTCAGCCCACAGACCAGGTGAATGTCCGAGGCCCCGTCCTGCCGGGCCTTTGCTACATATTCTTCAACTGTCATATAGATTCCCTCCTCGTTTCCGTCGCTGAGAGCGAGATAACGTTTTGTTTGATACTCTTTTTCTCACTAAAAAAGGATTACCCGCCGCCCAGGACCCGCTGAACCTCCTCGCTGGAGGTCACGCCGTCCAAAACCAGCTTTTGGCAGTTTTCTATCATGGGATGGAAATCGGTATGTTCCATAACGGCCTCCAGTTCCTTGAGGGACCGGGAGTGGATGGCCCGCCGGATGGCGGGATTGATGGACAGGATCTCAAAACTGCCCGTCCGGCCCCGGTAGCCGGTGCCGAAACACTCGCCGCAGCCCTCGCCTTTGTAGAAGCGGTAATCCCCCGGCTCCAGCCCCAGCGCGGCCTGTTCCTCCAGCGAGGGCGTATAGGGCTTTTTGCAGTGGGGGCAGACCTTGCGCAGCAGCCGCTGGGAGACGATGCCCTTCACCGCCCCGGCGATGAGGTAGGGCTCCACGCCGATGTCCAGCAGACGGTCAACGGAGCTGAGGGCGTTGTTGGTGTGGATGGTAGAGAGGACCAAGTGGCCCGTCATGGCGGCCCGCATGGCAATCTCGGCGGTTTCGCCGTCCCGGATTTCGCCCACGGCGATGATGTCCGGGTCCTGGCGGAGGACGGAACGCAGGACGTTTGCGAAGGTCAAGCCGGTTTTGTCGTTGATCTGCACCTGGCAGGCGCCGTCGATGTGGTATTCCACCGGGTCCTCCAGGGAAACCAGGTTGACCTCCTCGCTTCTCAGGCGGTCGATCATGGTATACAGGGTAGACGTCTTGCCGGAGCCCGTGGGACCCACCATGAGGATCACACCCTCGGTGGTGTTGTCCACCAACCGGCAGAACCGCTCCCGGTTTTCCCCTTCCAGGCCGATGCCCTCTAGAGTGGCAAGCTCCGGGGTTTTCCGCAGCAGGCGGACCACCACCTTCTCGCCGTGGATGGTGGGCAGGGTGGAGATACGCAGGTCCAGGCTCTCCTGCCGGACGGTGACGACGGCCCGGCCGTCCTGAGGGACCTGCTTTTGGGCGATGTCCATCCGGGCCATGATCTTCATGCGGGAGATGACGGAGTTTTGCAGTTCCCGGGGTACCGGAATGATGGTCCGGAGGGCCCCGTCGATGCGCATACGGATGGTCATGCTGTCCTCGCCCGGCTCCATGTGAATATCCGAGGCCCCTTCGGTACAGGCCCGGTCAATGATGGAATTCACCAGCCGGATGGCCGGAGCGGCATCGGCCTCGTCCTCGTCCACGGTCATGGACTGAGGCTGCGCCGCGCCGCCGCCGTACTGGCTGCCCAGCAGGTCCCGCTGCATATCCTCAATGGCCTGCATGGCCCCCTGATTGTTGTAGAGGTTCTGGACCGCCCGCTCCACGGCAGCGGAGGCGGCGATTACCGGCACCACCCGGCGGCGGGTGACCGCTCCCACCTCCTCCACGGCCATGAAGTTCAGCGGGTCCGCCATGGCAAGCCACACCTCGGACCGGGTGGCCTTGACGGGGATAACCATATGCTTCTTGGCCAGGCTTTTCGGCAGGAGTTGGGCCATCTCCGGCGGGATGGCATAGGTATTCAGGTCCACGAACTCCACGCCCAGCTGGCTCATCAAGGTGTCGATCAGCTGCCGCTCCGTGATAAAGCCATGCTTCTGCAAAATCGCGCCCAGGCGTTCGCCGCTGCCCTCCTGGAGCTTCAGCGCCTCCTCCAGCTGGGCCGGGCTGATGTCCCCGCTCTTGATCAGCAGGTCCCCCAATTTGACGTATTTCATGGTGTTTCCCCTCCCGGCGGTGTTTCTGCCGCCTCTTTCGGCGGATTCAGACAGCGGACAGTTAGCTCTCTTGTCTTGGTGATATTGAGATGAACGTCCTTGACGGTCAGTTTGACCGCAAAGCTGTTGGTATCCTTTTGGTAGGTTTCTTTCAGAGTGGCGGAATCCGCTCCCCCCGGCGCGGCGGAACCCATTGTCACTTGATAGTTCCCCTTGTAAAAGCCGTCCGGATTTCCATAGGCCCCATCGGGCAGGAGGGGCTTTTCTTCGCCGGTGTCGGGTTCATACACGACGATCTTGCCGCCGGCTGCTTGGACCTCGCCAATGGATGAGGAACGATAGTCCCCGGCATCATCCACGTACACCACGCAGTAACGCAGCTTGTCGGCCAGGGCGTCGGACAGGGAACTCAGCAGCAGTTGGGTTTCCGACTCCGCCGTGATTCCCTGATAGGTCTTTATCGCCATGCTGAGGCCGGAGTTCAGCATCAGGCTCAGCAGGACCAGAATCAGTACCGCGCACAGCGTTTCCACCAGCGTCAGGCCGCTGTTGTCCTTTACCTTTCTTCTCATGGCAGTCCGCCTCCTTATGGAAGGGCGTAAGACAGCGCGCCCCGGCCGCCGTAGAACACAACGGGCAACTCCTTGGCACTGCTGGGCTCCCCGCTATTTTGCACCTCTACCGTCACACCTGGGGGAATCAGGGCGGAATCGGCCGGCGCCGTCTGCGCTTCCGCCAGGTTCAGGCTCTCGCTGAAATCCTTCTCCGCCTTCTTGGCGCTTTGGTCCATATTGCCGGAAGCCATCACCATGCTAAACAGCAGAGCCACCGACAAAGAACAGATTAAGACAGAGGCCAGCACCTCCACCAGGGTCTCCCCATGGGCGTCGTTCCACTTCCGCTTCATCAGGACGCCTCCTTTTTGATCCAGTTCAGTTTCCAGGTCATGGGAGACAGGACGCATTCCACCGGACTTACCGTATCTCCGGGCGGGGTGCCGGGAGTCCGGCCCGTCGGGGAGTAGTCCAGCACCGGCGGAGCCACCGCCACCAGCTCCGCTGACAGCGTGTCGTTTTTCGCGGGAGGGTACGGCCCGGTCCCCAGCCACGCTTTTAATGTGATATGCTGGGTGCCGTGGTCCAGCTTCACCTGGACCGTAACCTCTCTGGGGACCTGATAGGCCGCCGGGCCGGAGCCTTCATAGGGATAGCCCGTCAGCCCCTCCGGCAAGGTGACCGTTAGGGTGTGGATTATGGGGTTATCTTCCAAATTCAGGCCGTCCGCCCCTCCATAACCCTCTTTCCCTGCGAACTGCCGGTGGAATATCGCATCCAGCTCGGGGCCCAGCGGAATCTCCTGTGTCAGGTTGCCGCAGATATAGCTCCCCGTCTGCTGTTGGCAGTAGAAATAGTCTTTGGCAGGGGAGATGACATTCCCGTCGGCGTCCTTCTTTTCCGAGACCGTCCACTCATAGGACTTGTATTTTCCCGTATACTCCGCCTGTTCCAGTTCATCGCAAATCAGGCGGATGGCGGAAGACAGGGTCAGGTACTTCTGCTGTTCTGTCTGATTGCTGCGGATTTTGCCTGCGTTGGAGGCCGCCGCCGCCAGGACGGAGGCCCCCACCATCATGCACACCAGGAAAAACAGCAGCGCCAGGAGGATGGACGCCCCGCGTTCGCTGTGCAGTTTTTTTCGCAGACGCTTCACAGGGCGTCCCTCCTTTTGTCAGGTTGGTTTTATCGGCCAGTCGTCGCCGGGGTAGGACACAGCGGTATCCTCGTATCTGTTGAGTTCGCTGAAATTACCGGCCCCATAACGTACCAGCATATTGCCGGTATGGACGGGGAAGGGATATCCGGTCTCTCCGGCGGTCATCGCAAGAAACTTCCAGATGGTTGTTCGCGTTCCCCCATATAAAGTATAGCCATAGCTATATTGGCACTCCGGAAGCGACGCCGTTTTCAGCTCATCGTAGGTCATTCCGGTGCCGTAGGGGGTGTTATCCGACAACGCTGTGTACGTTTTCCCGCGGTACTTCCAGGTCCCGGTCAGGTAGAAGCAATCCTGGATTGTACTGGGGTTGGTGGGGCAGAAATTGTAGTTCTGATTCTCGCTGCCGGCAGGGAGGCCCACCGCCGAATAGCAGTTTTGAATTCTAATCTTATAATTCTCCCCTTGGTATACTTTGTTCTCATTCTGTCCCACAAGACCGGAATAATGATGGTTCTGGTTTGTGTCTCCATCCCCGATGGCTCCCACCGCATAGGAGGCGTAAATGATACCCGCGATGTTGCGCCCAATCAGACCGCCTGCGTAACTCTCTCCGCTGTGTGGGCGGTCGACAAGCAGGTGCTCTATTTCCGCGGCGCAGCCTGCGACTACGCGTGTCGTAGTTCTGGGATTATCATAGGCGATGCCGCCCACTAGGCCGCCGGCGTAAATGATCGTACCGCCTTCAACAACCAAGGACTTTACCTTACTTGTGCAATTCGTGACCTCCTGATAGACCACACCCTCCAAGCCGCCAACATAGACAACCGGCACGTTTCCGCTGTACTTTAAACACCCCTGAACCACAGCCCTGCAGCCGTGCATTTTGTTGCTGTAGCCTGCCAAACCGCCGATGAAAATATGGGTCCCACTGTCGCATTTGACCGTAAAATCTCCCAACAGCGTGGCGGTGCAGTTTGACGCGCGGAAGCAGCCGCCTATCAACGTTCCCACCTTGATTCCATTTAGAAGGTCACTTTCGCTCCAAGGTTTTTCGACTCCGTTTTCCGGATTCGTCATAATGTTGGGGGGAGCCTTATAATGGACGTTCGCTATGTACTCAATGTATCGGAACAGGCCAATATATACCGACTGCGAATGGATGTCATAGCTGCTCTCTTTGGTCGAGCTGGTCGTATAAAAGACGTTTTCGATCGTGTGCCCGCCGCCGTTATAGGATCCCATGAACCCGTCGTCCCCCGTTCCCTGGCCTATGGGAGCCTGCACATAATAGCCGTAGCTGGTGTTCCTCTCGGGCATTTCGTCGCCGTACCAGGTATAGGAGTTGTAGTCCAGATCAAGCGCCTGCTTGAAATAGTATCTCTTTGTGGGAGCTAAGGGATTTTCCTCGACAACGTATGTATTCTGGAAGCGGCTCAGCGCGTAAAAATGCCTGGCTGTGCGAACGGCAATCGCGTTCTTTTCCCACACCGCTTCAATGTTTTCATACAGCGAAGCCCACACCGCAACCGGGCTGGATTCCTTGTTCACAGGCTCAACGGGCTTATCGGGCGGATTGTAGGACGCGTTGGGTTCTACGCTTCCCGCTTCCACGGATATGAGTTCGCCCTTCTTGATCCTCCCGGCGAAGTGGGGATTGAAATAGAAGGTACGCGCGCTGAACAGGCCGTCGCCGTAGACCAGCTTCTGGTAGAACGTTGCGGTGATAGCATCCCCCATGGACAGCTCTCCGGTGACGATCTTGTCCGGCAGGGGAATCAGGGTGTAACCGCCCGCTGCAATGGGTTCGACCTCCTGCTCTTTCAACGCGGCGGATCTCCACACATATTTCCCATCGGCGGACTTGTTCAGCGTCCAGCTCTGCCGGGGGCCGGAATTACCGTACATAACCGCATAATCGCCCGCAGGGATGTCACCCTCGAATAACAGGGCGTAGCCGTCCTTGGTCACAACGGGTTTTTCGGTATGCTCTTTCAGGGTCATGATGTTTTCGTTTTCGTATTGGCCCGACATACAGGTGGCTTTATTGGAGTACGTCTCATAATACGTCAGCCCTACCGGCAGGGGCGACGGCCACAGGCCGTAATGGACCGTGACAGGCGTTGGTCCCACATAGCCGGTGATTTTGCCGGTATCCGGGTCCCGTCCCAGCGTTGTTTTCACTCCGGTGAAATAAGGGAAGACTCTGCCCTCGTACGCTGGTCCGTAGCCCGCGCCATCGGGGATGTTCCGGACGGTGTACACCGCTTCGGACTGGGCGCCCCCCAGCTTACTCTTCAGGTCTGTAAAAACAACGGCGCGGTTGGAGTCCTTATAGTCCGTTGTCGCCGTTATGTTGTACTTTATCCCGCGGTAAACAAAGACATCCTTGAGCCAGCCGCTTTCGGTGTCAGTTTGCGTGTTGGCGCCGCAAAGGCCGTACCTGTCTCCACTGCTGACCGCATCCACCGCCGCGTAGGATTTTCTGACTGCACCGCCGTCGCCAACCAGTCCGGCAATTGCGCCGCCGCTGTCATTTTCGAGTCTTCCCACGGCGTAGGAGCTCTCGACGATTCCATCCTCGCCCTGATAGCCCACCAGCCCGCCGGCGGTGCCACCTCCAATTGACAGATTGACCAACTCGGCGGCGCAGTTTTTCACGCTGCCTTGATTATAGCCTACCAGTCCGCCGGTATATGCGCTTGTCGCCTCCATGTTGACGCCGTACACGGCGCAGTTTTCTATGGCGCCGCAGTTTACGCCCACCAACGCGCCGACATAAGTGTTTTTCACGATTGAAAGGAGCTGCCCCGGGTTCAGCTTGTAGACGACGTTTTCCAGTGTGCTTTCACCGCTCTTTCCAAGTACGCCGAAAAGTCCACGATCACTGCCATCCCCCGGAAAAAAGACGTTTTGGATGACATGGAAACCGCCATCGTAGGTACCCACGAACGGACTGCCGGAGTCCGCGCCGATGGGGGCCTGCCTGAAGGGCATCGTTTGCCCCGCGGGTGCGAAGCCCCCCAAGTACCCCGCATAGGTAGCGTAGTCGATGTCCAGCTCCTGCTGGAAGGAGAAGCCCTTAGCCGCATAGCTGCTCTGGTATACGCTCAGGTCATACAGATGCCTGGCTGTACGGACATAGGCGGGGGTTTTGGGCGGCTCAGCGGGCCTGTCAGGTTTTGTGTAAATTACATTTGCTGCTCCGCCTGTCGTTTCAACCGTCACGGTTCCCGCCGTCACCGTTTTGGCAAAGTGGGGGTTGAAGTAAAAGCTCCTCGCGCTCTCCTCCTTCTCCGTGTCGGTCCCGTCCAGCTTTCCCTGGTACTCCAGCTCCTGGAAAAACGTACTTGGGCCGGCAAGCTCGCCGGTGACAATCGTATCCGGCAGGGGGAGCAGCGTGCAGCCGCCCGCTTTAAGGGGCGTGACGCTTTGCCGCACAGGCGTTTCGCCTTCTCCCACCGTCAACACCCACGTCAATCCGGCCAGCGTCCACTCCTGAGCGCCATATTTGACCATACAGGCGCTTGACGGCACAGTATCCCCCTTGAACACCAGGGCATAGCCGTCCTTGGTCACAACGGGGTTTTCGGTATCCTCTTTCAGGGTCATGATCTTCTCGTTTTCGTATTGGCCCGACACGCAGGTGCTGCCATCGGAGTACGTCTCATAGTACGCCAGCCCCGCGGGAACCGGGTCCACGTTCAGCTCCGCCCAGTCGCCGTAGTGGGGCAGGCCCTTCAGCCCCGGGAAGGGATAGGGAGGCGTCAGCTTCAAGGTGGGATTGGCCGTAAGATTCAGCCGGTGGCGCAGGTTGTAAACATGAGTTTCCGGCTTCGTTGCCTCGTATTCAAAAGCGGAGCCAAATTGATTCGCCGTCACCTCCGCCGCAGTGTACAGATAACGCACACTGCCAGACCCCGCGCCCAGGTCGCCGGACAGGAGCGTCGCGGGCCTCTCCAGCTTGCTGTCCTTGAGGACGCGCACCGCGGAATAGCAGTTTCGGACAGTGCCCACGGTTCCGTTGACCAGCCCGGCCGTTTTCAGGCTGCCGGCCGGCTCCACGATGAACCCGGCGGCATAACAGTTGGCCAGCGTAGGGGCGGTCTTACTTTGGCCGACCAGCCCGCCGATCTCGGCGCTTCCCGTGAGATAGCAGTCCGCGTAGGAGCCGCTGACGGCAAGGGTCTTTGTTCCCGTCAGCCCCACCAGCCCGCCGCACCCGGTATCGCCTTTCACCGTGGCGGCGGCGAAGGAACCCTCTATGGACGCGGCGCCGCTGGCATACCCGATCAGGCCCCCGGCGTGCTTCCCGGAAATTTTATAATCAATGCCGGAACCCTTCACCAGTTCTCCAGGCGCGGTCCAGTAAACCCGGCAGTTTTCAAGATTGCAGGAAGCGCTGCTGTTGACCAGGCCCACCAGTCCCCCGACATAGGTTTTGCCCCCGGCAAAGCCATTGACCACTTCAATATCCTTCAGCGTGCAGACTTCCTCATCCACCCTGGCCAGCAGGGGGGCCGCGTTGGATTCGCCGAGCAGGGAAACTCCGCCGGTGCTGATGATCCGGGGAGAGAAGAGCCGGACGCTCTGGATGGTGATTTCTTTTGTCACAAGGCCGAACAGTCCGGCATCGCCGCAGCAGGAGACATACAGGCCGCTGATGGTCTTTGTCTTTCCGTCATAGGAAGTCAGCGCCCCGTTGGCAATGGGTATAAAATTGTAGTTCGGGTCCAGAACCGTCCCTTGGTTACTCTTGTATTCTTTGCACTCGATGTCGGTGAGCTGTTCCGCCTTGGTAATACCGGCGCTGGCGCCGGAGAAGTCCATGCACAGATTCTGCAAATGCCGCACATTGGCGATATAGGCGGTGTCTTCATCGCCTGTTTCCTTGGCAAACAGGCTGTTATCCGTTCCCTGGGCGTAGTAAGTGCTGTCTATGTACCCATTCCCATCAGCTTCCAATTTGAGTCCGGCGGTGACGGTAAAGCTGCCGCCGAGATCAGAAAGGCCGCCGCCAAGTTTCTTAAACTGCTTGCTATACACTTCACCGGCGTCTTTTTCCAGCGAATCCAGCACCCAAACGTATTCGGCACCCGTGGTCAAAAGTTGGGTAATATCGCTGTCACCCTCTTTCCGCCCGCTGGTCCATAGGTCGATCTCTTTGCCGCCGTACTTCAGCGTCACGCTGGGCGTACGGACCACGTCCACGCCGGCGGGCAGACCCTCCGGCATCGTGTACCGTACGGTCAGTGTCAACTCCTCGCTGTTTTCGATGAGAACCTCCACTCCGGGGGTAGGCAGGGGCTTGGTGCCGATGTTTTCTGCTTTGCCGCCGCTGTACCAGCCCACCAGGCGGTGGCTGGAGGTATCTTCACGGTAATAGGATACCCGTGTGGACCGGCTCTGGCGGAACAGGTCCAGGTTGGATTCGATGTCCCCCTCGGCGTAGAAAACCTCTTTGACATGAT
Organism: uncultured Oscillibacter sp.; assembly: GCA_910585245.1. GTDB lineage: Bacteria > Bacillota > Clostridia > Oscillospirales > Oscillospiraceae > Oscillibacter. Next base: position 5,345 of record CAJUCO010000042.1, on the reverse strand, counting down.
GCGTACTCGCGTCATAGAGAACAATGAAATGCCCATCCCGCAGGGCGGGGTCGATGACGCCCGCCGGCAGAAGGCCGGCCAGCTCATCATCGTCTGCCGGTTCTCGGTTGGACAGTTTAATCGGGTCTGCCGTCTCCTCTTGCTTTTCGCCAAGCAGGGAAACGGACTCGCCGCTGTTTTCCAGCAGCACGGCCCGATTTTCCGCGGCCATAAAAATTTCCCGAGCTTCGTTGTCAAGCTCGGTGATTTTCAAGTAATCCCGGTAACGGGCCACGCCAACCAGAGAGAGACCCAACAGAATCATGAGGATCGCGGTAACCAGCAGGGTCTCAACCAAAGTAAACCCTCCGCGCCTTTTGTCGTTTCTATTCTCTTCCATGATCCCACTCCTTGCCGAGCCGTTTTTCTCGCCGCGTTTCCGCCCTGGATTCCCTAGATGATCGCTCCCCATCCCTACCTGAAGACAGAATAAACATTCCGGGACAAAACAAAGCGCAGGTTTGGAAAAAATCTGCTCTGCCGCTGTTGATTTGTCAAAAAAACACGCAAGAAACCAGGGCCGCAAAGTTTCGGAAGATTTGCGGTCCTGTTTGTTCTGTGTGATTTCCTGGAAATGCGGATATCTTGTATTGACTTCGCCCTTAGCCCGCGCTATAATTATACTAACCATGCAAAGATATACATATGTATTTCGCCTATATTTTGCCAGTTTCTATGAACTATGCTATCATAACGCGGCATGAAAGTGACATATTGTTTATTCTGTCTCTATGTATTGCAATTTTTTATGAACTGTGTTATCATACTTTATTATTATTGCAACATATTGTTTATTCTGTCTCTAAGTTATGATACCCAGTCTGTCCATCCATCGGGTATGTTCCCTGCCGGTGGAAACCAGGTAGATGCGCGTCGTTTCAACGGAGCTGTGGCCAAGCACGTCCGCCAGTTTCACGATGTCCTTGCAGGCCCGGTAAAACAGGGTGGCAAAGAGATGCCGCAGATTGTGGGGAAATACTTTCGACTCCTCCACATGAGCCTTTTCGCAAAGCAATTTCATCTCCCTCCAGATCTGCTTTCTGGACAAGGGATTCCCGCCGCCGGTCACGAAAATCTGTCCGGCGGTGATTTTTTTCTTTTCGGCGTACCGCAGCAGCTTCCGGCACAGCTTCCCGGGCAGAAGGATAAGGCGGATCTTCCCTTTCAGCCTGACCTCTGCCCGGCCTCTCCGGGCGGCTTCCACCGTGATATATCGGACCTCGGAAACCCGGATTCCAGTGGCACAGATGGTCTCCATCAACAGCGCCAGACGGTCGCGGCCCAGGCCTTGGGCTGTAGCCAGAAGGCGCTGAAAATCTGTCCGGGTCAGCTCCAGGGACCGGTCCCGGAACACCGCGCGCTGGATCTTTAAAAATTTCACCTGGCAGCCGTCCCAGCCCAGAAAATGAAACAGGCTGTTCAGCGCGGACAGTTTTGTGTTGACGGTGGCGGGGCCCCGGCCCTTGGCCAGCAGGAGCTCCCGCCATGTCAGGACAACCTCCTTGGTTACGGCTCCCCCGTCCAGCCATACGCTGAATTCCCGAACATCCCGCAGATATTTTTCAATGGTGGCCGCGGCCCGCTCCTCGCTTTGCAGGTGACTGGCAAAGCGCTGGATTTGTACGGCGTTCAAAGTTCTTTGTTCCATGATTTCACAACTCCTGCCTTTATAAAGATGTTGTAATTTTACCCGCTTTTCAGAAAAATAGGCAGATGTATTTTCGCTGGGAATCAGGTTTCCTTGCGGGGGATTGTGCGGTGTTGCCTTAATATTGTTGAAAATAGGCAGGGTACACCATTTTAACCGTAAATAGCCAAAGGGCAGCAATCATTACGATTGCTGCCCTTTGGCCATGCTCAGAACGATTTATTGTCCTTGTGCGGGGGAGCCCTTCTCCCTTCCGCGTTTTTTACGTCTGATCTTCCTCGTCCTCCGCCAGGTTCTCCAGGGCCACCCGGACGGCCTCCACCACGAAGGCGGTGAAGGTGCAGTCCTTTCCGCGGATAGCCTCTTCGACCTGTTCAATGACTGTGTTTGGAAACCGGATGGACTTTGTGGTGGAAATCGGCTCTTTAGGAAGAGTAGGGATTTTGAATTTCTTCATTATGCACCTCGCAATACGCATCGAGTTTCGTTTTGTAATAAAAATATACTGCAAATTGTTCGATCTGAATGCGTTGCTATATTGCGATAATATATTATTGCGAAAATGCACTATATTATGCTGCCAAATTTGTTATGCACGCGCATTGCACATTTTGGAATTTTTTGGTAATATAAGTGTGAGGTGATGAATATGAGAACGGTTCCCCGGTATTACTCGATTTTATTTAATGGGGTTACAAAGGCGCTCCAGGCGTTGGAGCAGCGGAATTACGGCACAGCGGAACGGATTTTGGCCCGGGCGCAAATCCAGGCGGAAGGGGCGTTCATGGACGGGGGCGAGGCGGAAGAGCCGGTTAAAATGTCTAACGGGTATCTGGTAAAACCGGAGGAGATACCATAAAAAAGAGGCGGAGCCAACAGGCTCCGCCTCAGCTTGTCAAAAGAGTGCCGTCTAAAATGGAGCGGAAAGGAAAAGAGCTACGAGAGAAACCCATCAGGGGTTTCTCTCGTTTTCAATCAGAAGTTTTCAGACCTTTTCAAAGGTCTGAAAACTTGCTCAGGCTGGCGAAAATCCCTTTTCGACAGCCTGAGGCGGAGCCAAAGGCTCCGCCTCTTTTAGATCTGGTTACAGGTTTTTGAGCACGCCGCTTTCTTCGTTGAAGGCGTTGATGAGTTCGTCCAGTTCCTTGGCCTGGGCGTGGACCGTGTCCCAGGTCCCCTCCACGTCGTACCACAGGGCATTGAGGTCCTGCATATCTTTCCCCTGCTGCTCCACCCAGGTGTAGTATTTCAGATGGTGGACCCGCTTGCGGTCCGCGTAGCCAAGCTCCAGCAGGTTGTCCGTCTTCAGTCCCAGGATGTGGAGGTTGTGGTCCAGCCGGGCCTCCTCCGCCGTGTAGGCCCCGTGGAGGTCGTTCAGCTCCTGAATCCGGCTCTGGTACATGGCGGCGGAGTCGGTGAGGACGGTGCCCACCACGTCCCGGTCCGTGAGCTCGTAGTACTTCGCCATTTTGATGCAGCACAGCACGTTGGCGATGCCGGAAATGCCAAGCCAGGTCAGCTTCTCCACCAGCACCGGGTCCAGCTTGAGGGTGTGGAGCAGGTAGTCCTGTCCCTGGGGGGTGTTGAACAGGCGGAGAAGGCGCTGAGAGTCCTCGTCGTCAATGGCAATGGCCATGTCCGTGTTTTTCACATTGTGAATCCAGGGGATGTGTTTGTCTCCGATGCCCTCAATCCGGTGTCCGCCAAAGCCGTTGTTCAAGATTGTGGGGCACTGGAGGGCCTCGCCCACGCCCAGTTTGAGGCGGGGATAGCGCTCCTTGAGCAGGTCCCCGGCGCTCATGGTCCCGGCGGAGCCGGAGGTGAAGGCGGCGGCGGCGAAGCGGTCTCCGGGGCGCTTGATGGCCTCGAACACGTCCGCCAGGGCAAAGCCTGTGACGTTATAGTGCCAGAGGGGGTTTCCCATTTCCTCAAACTGGTTGAAGATCATGTATTGGGGGTCCAGCTTCAGCTCGTTGGTCTTGTCAAAGATCTCCTTCACATTGGACTCGCAGCCGGGGGTGGCGATGACCTCCGCCCCGATCTCGTGGAGCCAGTCGAAGCGCTCCTGGCTCATCTCCGCCGGGAGGATGGCCACGCCCTGGGCCCCCAGGAGCTTGGAGTTAAAGGCGCCGCCCCGGCAGTAGTTCCCGGTGGAGGGCCAGACGGCCTTGTGCCGGTCCACGTCAAACTGTCCCGTCACAAGGCGGGGGGCAAGGCAGCCGAAGGAGGCCCCCACCTTGTGGCAGCCCGTGGGGAACCACTTGCCCACCATGGCGACAATGCGGCAGGGCACGCCGGTGAGCTCCGGGGGAAGCTCGATGTAGTTGGGGACGGCCTGGAAGAGGCCCCCGGACTCCTTGGCCTCGTTTTTCCAGGTGACCCGGAAGAGGTTCAGGGGGTTCACGTCCCAGAGGCCCACGGTTTTCAGCTTGTCCTGGACCTTGCCGGGGACGGTCTCCGGGTGTTGCATCTGGGCGATGGTGGGAATGAGGATGTTGTGCTCCCGGGCTTTTTTCAGGTTGTGCTCCAGCCCCTGGCGGTTGATGGTGAGATTGATCATGTCAATTGCCCTCCTGTTTATTCATATCAATGTAGGAATACAGGGTGTACTTGGAAATGCCGAAGTACTTTGCCACTTTGTCCCCGGACTTGGTAATGAGGAACGCGCCGTTTTGACTGAGGAACTGTATGGCCTTTACTTTGTCGTCCTTGTTCATCACGGCGGCGGGCTTGCCCACCAAGGCCACGGACTGCTGGATAAGCTCCTCCAACAGGTCGCTGACGTTGGTGATGCGCTCCGGTTCGGAAGGGACCTCCTCCCCGGTGGAGGTGAGGTCGTGAAGGGCCTCCTCCATAAGGATGAGGCGGGAGATGTCATAGTTAATGGCCAGGATGGCGGAGACTTTCCCCCTCCGGTCCCGGATGTAGACGGTGGAGGATTTCAAAATTTTGCCGTCCGGAGTCTTGGTGAGATAGCAAAGGTGGTCCTTGGGCTCCGGGTCCTGGGTGCGGAGCTGTTCCATCACCACGTTGGACGCGCCGTCCCCCACCTTCCGCCCGGAGACGTGTCCGTTGGCAATGAAGACAATGGAGCGGTCCGGGTCCCGGCTGAGGTCGTGAATGGCCACCTCGCAGTTGGACCCGAATTGGGCGGCGATGCCGGCGGCTACCTGACGCAGCAGCTCCAGTTTGCTGTTTTCCGTGGATAATCCCCCCTTTTGGGCTTATTTTTTATGGAAAGACACTGACTCATGCTAGCATCATACCACGGTTTTTCGGAGAAATCAACAGCAATACAAAAAAATTTTTTGGTTTTCAAAAATTTTGTTTGACAACGGGGAATCTTGTGATATGATAGGACTGTAAGGAACAGGCGGCGAGGTCGCAAAGCCGTCAAATATAGAATATAAAACGGAGGTCTGCATCATGGATTTCGAGAAGATCAAGTCTGCGGCGGAGGGTTACAAGGCGGAAATGTCCCGCTTTTTGCGGGACATGATCTCCCACCCCAGCGAAAGCTGCGAGGAGAAGGAAGTGGTCATGTGCATCAAGGCCGAGATGGAGAAACTGGGCTTTGACCGGGTGGAGATCGACGGCCTGGGGAACGTCATCGGCTGGATGGGCCAGGGCGAAAAAATCATTGCCATTGACTCCCACA
>CAJUCO010000041.1:2460-21652 GCA_910585245.1 uncultured Oscillibacter sp. | reverse complement strand
GCTGTTGAGACCGGACTGCGCCGGTCCCATATGAGAGAACCGCCTGCCGTGCATACGCACGGCAGGCGGTTTTTGTGTGTGGCGGGGCGAAGAAAGACCATATGCTGACGGGACAAAAGCGGGAGCGGCTGGGAGGGCCGCTTCCGTTTTTGTAGTTTTGGGGGCCTTGACCGGGGCGCTTTACCGCCGTGTACAAGGGGCCGTTAGTGGCGGGAATACCCCAGCATATAGGAAAGGCGCTGAGAGCGCTGGAGAAGGGCGGCCCCCAGACGTTTTTGATCCTCCTCCGTCATGCTCCGGCTGGAGAGGCTGATGGCTCCGACGGGCTTATGGTTGTAGTTCAACAACACGGTGCCAATGCAAAACAGGCCCGGTTCATTTTCCTCCATGTCAAGAGCATAGTTCCGCTGGCGGACAAGGGCAATGTCCTGCATCAGAGAATCCAGCGTTGTGATGGTGTTGGGGGTAAAGGGGCGGACTTGAAGTTTTTCCCACTTCTCCCGGATATCCTCGTTGGAATAGGTGCTTAAAATTGCCTTTCCGGCGCTGGTGGAATACAGGGGAGAGCGCTCCCCCACGCGGGTGTAAATGGAGAAATTGGAGCCCCGGTGGTCAAAGCTCTCCAGACAGAGAAGCTCGTTGTTGTCCTCAATGGAGAACTGGGCGATGACGTCCAGCTCGGTGGACAAATCCTCCAGCGCCCCCTTGACCAAGTTGGAATAGTCCAGATTTCTCACCGCGCGAACGCCGATCTCGAAGGCCCGGAGCGAGAGAGAGTAGTCCCCGGTCTTGGCGTCCCGGTTCAAATAGCCGTTTCCGCAAAGGGACAGGGCAATCCGGGACAAGGACGCCTTGTTGACACCCAGTGCGTGGTGCAGATCGTTCAAGCTCATGGTCCCTTTTTGTGAGACGGTTTCCAGCACAAGAAACGCCCGGTCAATGGCCTGAACCGACGCCATGGAGCTTTCAGGCATTGACATCACCTTCTTTCTGTCTTTCAAGTATTTTCCCATTCTCATTCTTATTATAGTTGCGGAACCTGCTCCTGTCAAATGCACTTTTCCACGAAAAATGAAACGAAATATACGTATAGTGAAATATTACAATAAATTCTAGACAAATTATAACATTATACGAATTTTGGAAATCGGTATTTACATTTCAATTTCATTGGTGTATTCTGTATTTGCGTTTCAAGATTTGTATAAAACGTTTCAAAATTCTATCGAGAGATGGAGGAGCTACCATGGCAAAGGCAAGCGCAAACACGGAACTGTGCAAAGGGTGCAGGCTGTGTGTGGGGGCGTGTCCCAAACAGGCGATCATCCCCCTGGAGACCGTCAATAAAAAGGGCTATGAGATCATCCGGATAGAGCAGGAGTCGTGCATCGGGTGTGGCATATGTTACAAGGTCTGTCCGGATTACGTGTTTAGTGTGGAGTGAAAAGGAGAGGAGAATTTCCGTGAGTGCAGATTATGTGCTGATGAAAGGCAACGAGGCGATTGCCGAGGCCGCCCTTCGGGCCGGATGCCGCTTCTACGCCGGTTACCCCATTACCCCTCAAAGCGAGATTCTGGAGTACATGGCCGACCACATGGAAAAGCGGGGCGGCGTTTTTATCCAGGGTGAGAACGAAATCGCCAGCATGAGTATGCTCTATGGGGCGGCGGCCTGCGGCGCCCGGTGTATGTCCAGTTCCTCCGGTCCGGGCTTTGACCTCAAGCAGGAGGAGATTTCCTATCTGGCCGCCGCCGAGCTGCCCGCCGTGATTGTAAACGCCATGCGCTACGGACTGGGCGACGGCGAAATTACCGCCGGACAGGATTCCTACTGGGTGTCCACCAGAGGTGGCGGCCACGGCGACAAGCGGCTTTTGGTGCTGGCTCCGGCTTCCGTCCAGGAGTGCGCCGATCTGACTTATGAGGCCTTTGACCTGGCGGAGAAGTACCGAAATGTGGTGGAGATTCTCAGCGACGGCGCCATTTGCCAGATGATTGAAAAGTGCCGCTTGCCGGAGGCAAAGGAACACGGCATGGATCAATTTGACTGGACTCTCACCGGCAAGCCCAAGGAACAGAGGAAAAACAAAGCCTATAACGTCTGTTACTACGAGGGCTACCAGGCCTACAACCCCCGGGTGCGGGAGAAGATTTCCACCATGTTCCATAACGAGCAGCGCTGGGAGTCCTTCCGGACGGAGGACGCAGAGCTGGTTCTGGTGGCTTACGGCATCTCCTCCCGGGTGTGCCGCTCCGCCGTGCGGCAGGCCAGAAAAGACGGCATGAAGCTGGGACTGCTCCGCCCCATCTCCGTGTGGCCTTTCCCCCGCAAGGCCTTCGAGGCGATGCCGGACAGCGTGAAGGGATATGTCAGCGTGGAGATGAGCCTGACATCCCAGATGGGGGAGGACATTCTGGTGGCCAGCCGCTTTGACCGGCCTCTCTACGGATACCTGACCGCCAAGGAGATCCCCACCGCGGAGGGAATTGTGGAATACTGCGGCGAAATCCTGTCGGGGACGATTCAACCTATGGAGGTGTTATAAGATGCCTGTTTACAAAAAACCGGAGTCGATCATCCACACCGCCGGATACTGCGGCGGCTGCGGCCACGGCGTGATTCAGCGCCTGATCGCCGAGAGCATTGAGGAGCTGGGGCTTCAGGACCGGGTCATCGCGTCGGTGGACATCGCCTGCGCGTTCTGGGCCCAGGACGCCATGAATTTTGAGTTTATCGCCGGGCCCCACGGCCGTTGCGCCTCCGTTGCCACCGGCATCAAAAAGGTCCGCCCCGACGCCACCGTTTATGTCCACGCCGGAGACGGCTGCTCCTATGTCATCGGACTGGACGAGACCTGCTACGCGGCCATCCGGGACGTCCCTATTACCATGATTGTGGTGAACAACGGAATTTTTGGCATGACCGGCGGACAAATGAACCTGGCCACCACCCTGGTGGGGGACAAGACCCTCAGCAGTAAAACCGGACGCAAGCGGGAGACCATGGGGCATCCCGTGGATATGCTAAAGGCCATATCCAATTTTGACGTGGAGTATCTGGCCCGGGGGGCCCTCTATGACGCCAAACACATTGACCAGACCAAACGCTACATCAAAAAGGGCTTTGAAAACCAGCGGGACAAAAAGGGCTTTTCCCTCATCGAGGTGCTCTCTCCCTGCCCCACCAACTGGAAGCTGAGCCCGGTGGAGGCCATGGAGAAGATCAAAAACGAAAACGAGAAGATGTTTCCCCTGGGCGTTTACACGGATCGCGGAGGTGAGAGGTAATGGCGGATATTATTTTGGCCGGTTTTGGCGGCCAGGGGATTTTGACGGCCGGCAAGATTCTAATTGACATCGCGGCGCAAGAGGGCAAAAACGTCAGCTGGACATCCTCCTACGGCGCGGAGATGCGGGGCGGCACGGCCAGTTGCTCCATCGTGATTTCCGAGGAGGAGATCGGCAGTCCCTATCCCACCAAACTGGACATCCTTATGGCGATGAACGAACCGTCCTATGACAAGTTCATTGGCGACGTGCGGGACGGCGGCGTGGTGGTGGTCAACCGCTCCTTGATGTCGGAGCAGGCGTATCCCCGGAATGTAAAGGTGGTTTCCGTGGCCGCCACGGAACTTGCCAACGCCGCCGGAAACGGACGGGCCGCCAATTTGGTGATGCTGGGCGCCATGATGAAGGCCACGGGGCTCGTTGACCCGGAGACCTTTGGCCAGGGATTGGACCGCTATTTCGAGAAGAAAGGCCGCAACACCCCCTCCAACCTCCAGTGCTACAAGCTGGGGATAGAGAAGTCCCGGGAGGACTGACGGGAGGATGCGGAAATGACGGGGAGATTTTCCCAAAGGCAACTGGCGGGGGAAGTGGCGATGCTCCTGGTGGGCTGCGTGCTTTACGCGCTGTCGGTGGTGCTGTTTATCGACCCTATCCATGTGATACCCGGCAGCGTGACGGGTATAGCCGTCGTGGTGAAGGCCCTGTTTGGCACGCCCATCGGCGTGTTGAATCTGATCATTAACGTCCCCCTGCTCCTGGTGGCGGTGTTTTACCTGGGGAAGAAGCTGCTGGTTTATACAGGGATCACCATTTTGCTGACGTCTTTGCTCATGGACTGGTGGGCGGTGCTTCCCCCCTTTACGGAGGATATGCTGTTGGCGTCGGTATTTGGCGGCGTGGTTATGGGAATCGGCCTGGGACTGATCTTGAAGGCAGGCGGAACCACCGGGGGCACCACGGTGGTGGGCCGCCTGGTGGTGCGAAAGCTCCCTAACCTCCCCATCGGCACCATTTTGATGATAGGAGATTTTATCATCATCTCCGCCGGCACCCTGCTTCTGCGGGATTGGGACCTGTTCTTGTATTCCACCATCGATCTTTATGTCTGCGTCGTTGCCATCGACAAAGTGATGTATGGGTTTGACGTAAAGTCCGCCATGGCGATTCACACCTCCCAGGCGGCGGCGGTGGCCGGGAGGTTGCAGGCGGAGATCCCGTGCCGCGTGGTGCGCTTTCAGGACGGCCTGGTCTGCTATTGCAAAAAGTCCAACGTCAGCAAGGTGCAACGGGCCGTCCAGGTGGAGGACCCGGAGGCGGTGTGCGGGTCGGTGAACATGGACTATAGCTTTGGAGGCGTCGACCGGCCGGAGTGAGGCCGGGAGGCGGCGCCGGACAAATCAGGCGGTACATATACGGATTGCATGGGAGAGACCATTATGAATTTGGAAGTTATCAAAAGCCCTGGGGCCCCGGAGGCCATCGGCCCCTATTCCCACGGGATGCGCCACGGCGATATGATCATTACCTCCGGGCAGATACCAGTGGACCCGAAGAGCCATGAAATGGTGACGGAGATCCACGCGGCCACCCGCCAGGTGCTGGAAAACCTGATGAGCGTCGTAACCGCGGCAGGCGGAAGCCGGGAGACCGTGGCAAAGGTGGAGATCTTCGTAAAATCCCTGGAGGATTTTGGGGCCATCAACGAGACCTACTCGGAGTTCTTCGGCGGCCACAAGCCCGCCCGGGTTCTGGTACAGGTGGGGGATCTGCCCGATGGGGCGAAGTTGGAAGCCGCAATGACGGCGTTTGTCAAAGAGTAAATCATAAGGAGGCCTGTATGGAAAACACGCGATTCCCCAGCGAAAAGCCCCTGAGCGGCGTCCGGGTTCTGGACCTGACCCACGCGTACAGCGGCCCTTTTTGCACCATGCACCTGGCGGACCAGGGCGCGGAGGTCATCAAACTGGAGGTCCCCGGCAAGGGGGACCAGAGCCGCAATTGGGCGCCGTTTAAAAACGGCTCCAGCGGGTACTTCGCCTATTTCAACCGCAACAAGTACGGGCTGTCCCTGAACCTGAAATCCGAGCGGGGGAAGGAGATTTTCAAGGAGCTCATTGCAAAGACGGATGTCCTTTGCGAAAACTTCCGGGTGGGCACCATGGAAAAGCTGGGCCTTGGCTATGAGGTTTTGCGGGAGATCAACCCCGGACTGATCTACGCCTCCATCTCCGGCTTCGGCCTGGAGGGGCCCATGGCCCAGCGGCCCTGCTATGACATCATTGCCCAGGCCATGGGCGGCATGATGAGCATGACGGGCTTTGGCGGTCAGGTGACGAAAGTGGGCCCCGCCATCGCGGACAACTATTCCGGCACCTACCTGGCCCTGGGCATCACCATGGCGCTGTACCAGCGGAGCAAAACCGGCAAGGGGCGGCGGCTGGACGTCTCCATGGTGGACACCATTTTCTCCATTCTGGAGGCCGGCGTGGTGGACTACACCATCAACGGACACGTGGCCAAGCCCGAGGGGAACCGGGACCCCGGCATTTCCCCCTTCGATTCCTTCGAGGCGAAGGACGGCAGCTTTGTCATCGCCTGCGGCACAGACCAGTTTTTCCGCAACCTCTGCGCCCTGATGGGCCAGGTGGAACTGGCGGAGGACCCCCGCTTTGTCACCAACGCCAAGCGGTGCGAAAACTACTTCACAGACCTGAAACCCCTGGTGGCCCAGTGGGCGAAGGACCGCACCCTTGCGGAGCTGGAGACCGTGATTGTCGGGGCCGGTATCCCCTTTAGCCGGATTTATAACATTGAACAGGCCTGCCAATCCCAGGTGATCCGGGAGCGGAATATGCTCTGGACCGTTCATGACACCGGCATTGGCCAGGACATCCAGGTTCCCGGCACGCCCATTAAAATGCACGGCTGCGCCGACGCGCCGGAGCGTCCCGCCCCGCTGGTGGGGGAGCACACCGAGGCGGTTTTGAAGGACCTGCTGGGCATGGAAGCCGGGGAGATTTCCGCCCTGCAAAGAGACGGAGTGATTTGAGACGGTGATACGGTCCCCTCCGGACGTCCCGTTTTGCCGGAGGGGACTGGCACAGGATAAACGATCAACAAAAGGAGGAAGAGCATGAGACTTACCGATCAGGAAAAGGCGATGCTGAACGGCGAAGAGGGGGAAATTCGCCAGCAGGCGCTTCAGGCGCTCTATGACCTGGCCACGTTTTACGATGTGGAGCAGTTTGTGGAGATCGTGGGGTGCCACGACGACAGCACGGTCTACGCGGGGGAGGCCCAGGTGGCGTTTGCGGAGATGCTGGCGGAAAAGGGCGCCAGATTCTCCGTGCCCACCACCACCAATGCCACCGCCTGCGACATCAACCTCTGGGACCGGCAAAAACACGACGTCGAGGTCATGGCCGCCACGCGGCGGATTGAGGCCTCCCACATCAAGATGGGGGCGGTGCCCACCTGGTCCTGCGCTCCTTACCACATCGGCGTGGCGCCGTCCTTTGGCCAGCAGTTCGCCAGCGCGGAGTCCAACGTGATTTGCTACTATAACTCCATCATCGGCGCCCGGACCAACCGCTATGCGGGGCCGCTGGAGCTGCTGTGCGGCATTGCGGGGCGGGTCCCCTATTTCGGGCTGCACGTGCCGGAAAACCGCTATGCCCAGGGACTGGTGAAGCTGGGGGCCGACATCCGGCCGGAGTATTTTGAGGATGAGAGCATCTTCAACCTGGTGTCCTATGCCTTCGGCTCCATTGTGAAGGACCGGGTCTGGGCCGTCAGCGGAATTCCCACAAGGGGAATTACCAACGAGATTCTCAAGCAGTTCAGCGCCACGGCGGCCTCCTCCGGCGGAATCGCGCTGTTTCACATGATCGGCGTGACGCCGGAGGCCCAGACGATGGAGCAGGCCTTTGGAGGGAGAGCACCGGAAGAGGTGGTGGAGATCCACCTGGAGGATCTGGCCGCCGCGGAGAGGCAGATTACAAATCCCGATGTTGGGGAACTGGACGCGGTGGTCCTGGGTTGTCCCCACGCCTCGTACAACGAGTGCGTCATGGTGCGGGACCTCTTCCGGGGCCGCAAGGTCAGCGAACACACAAACTTCTGGCTGATTACGCCAAGAAGCGTCGCCGACCGGCTGAAGGACAGCGGTGTCTATGAGGACCTGATTCGCCTGGGCGTGGAGGTTTACAGCGACGGCTGCATTCTGGAATACCGGAACAAAAAACTGGGAACCAATACGATGATGTCCAATTCCGGCAAATTCGACACCTACTGCTTCTCCATGAGGGGCATCCAGCCGGTCTTTGGCAGTATGAGAGAGTGCGTGGAGTCCGCCGTGGCGGGCAAGGTGGTAAAGGAGGCGAAACCGTGGAGAGCTTGAGTGTGAAGTGCAAAACCGCCGTTTCGGGCAACGTGCGGGCGGAGCTGCTTTGGTCCAACGAGCCCATCAGCTTCTGGGGCACCGTGGACCCCCAGAGCGGATTGATCCGCGACAACCGCCACCCCAACTATATGCAGAATATGGCGGGCAAGGTATTCGCCTTCCCCACCCCCAAGGGCAGCAGCGGAACCGGCCTGATCATTCTGGAGCAGGTACGCACACATTGCGCCCCGGCGGCCATCATCAACGTGCGAAGCGACCCTGTGGTGCTCACCGGGCCGCTGATCGCAAAACGCTTCTACAACATCAGCATCCCCGTTGTCAACATCAGCGAGGAGGACTATGCCAAGCTGGAAGGGGCAAAAGAAGTCGAGTTCTTTGAGGACAGAGACGAAATTGTGATCTATTATTAAGAAGGCGGAGTTCCATTTTCGCAAACGGTATCCGGACACAGCAAGAAGCCCGTAGTAAAAAGAGACGTATCGTATAGAAATAGGAGGTTGGATCTTTTGAAAAATAAGCTCAATCACGGGGCGCTATGGCCTGCGTTGGCACTGCTTGCGGTTTTCATCGGCTTCGGCGTTTTTCAGACGGAGGCTCTGGGTTCGCTGCTCTCCGCCGCGCTTTACGGCATGGCGGACTATGCCGGGTGGTTTATCTGCCTCTTTACGATTGTGGTCATCATCCTCACGGTCATCCTGGCCTTTTCCAAAATGGGTGACATCAAAATTGGCGGACCCGACGCGGTTCCCGCCTTCAAGACCTGGAACTGGATCACCATGTCCCTGTGCGGCGGCATCGGTACAGGATTGCTGTTTTGGGCCATGGGCGAGCCAATGTACCACTTCATGACGCCCCCTGTGGCGGCAGGCGTGGACCCCGGCACCCGCGAGGCCGCCATCTTCGCCATCTCCCAGGCCATGTGGCAGTGGTCCATTCCTCAGTATTGCCTGTACACCATATGCGCGGTGGCCTTCGCGTTGACGGCGTACAACATGAAAAAGCCCCTCTCCTTCGGCCCGGTGCTGGATTCGGCCATTGGGAAGAAGTCCGGAGGGCTGGAAACCGTGATCCACGGTCTTAGCATCTTCACCATCTGCGGCGCGGTGGCCTGCTCCATGGGCGTGGGGTTGATGCAGATTGGCGCGGGCCTTGCCAATTTGTTTGGCATCGCGCCAAACCCGGTGGTCTGGCTGGTTGTGGCGGTGGCCATCACGGCGGTGTTCACCCTCTCTTGCGTGTCCGGCATCGGCACGGGGCTGAAAAAACTCTCCTCCTTCACCACCATCGCCTTTATTGGAATCTTGATCTATGTGATTCTCTTTGGGCCCTCGGTGTTCTCCGCCAATCTGGGCACGGAGGCGGTGGCGGCGCTGCTGGACCACCCGCTGGAGCGCACCGCGATTTTAAGCACCATGGCGGAAGGCGACAGCTGGGCGGCGGATTGGGAAATCCAGTATTGGGCGTCCTTCATCGTCTACGCGCCCATCATCGGGATGTTCCTCAGCCGCATGGCCAAGGGGCGCACTCTGCGCCAGTTCATCCTGGTAAACGTTTTGGCTCCCTCCATCTTCTGCATGATCTGGATTGCCATGTTTGGCGGCGTGGCTATCAATATGCAGGTCAGTGGAACCTTTGATATCTGGAACGCGGTGAATACGAACGGGATGGAGGCAACTATTTTCTACATTCTGGATAGCTTCCCCCTGGGGAAAGTGTTAATCGTGGTGTTCCTGGTGGCCATTTGCACCAGCTTCTCCACCCTGGCGGACCCCATGGCTGCGGCTTGCGCCACCATGAGCGTCAAGGGGCTGAGCGTGGACGACGAGGCCCCCAAGCAGATTAAAATTCTCATCGGCGTATTCATGGGAGCCATCGCCTATATCCTGGTGGCCTCCGGCGGCGTGGGTTCCGTGAAGGGAATGTGGGTGATCATCGGTTTGCCCATCGCCTTTGTGCAGATGGTGGTCATTGTTTCGGCCTTCCGCAACGCCGGCAAGGCGCTGAAAAGCGAGGACTTCATGCTCACAGAGGAGCGGGAAGCGGTAGCACCGGGCAAGAAAGGGTGAGAAAAATGCCGTATTTTCACATAAGGACAAACCGGGCGGTGGAAGAGGCAAGCAAAGAGGCGCTGTACCAGGAGCTTGGGCGGATTATAGAGTTGATCCCGGGGAAAAGCGCCGGATGGGTGATGACGGGGCTGGACGCGGAGGCGGATCTCTGCTTTGCCCAGGACAGCAGCCAACCCGCCGCCATGGTGCTCTTGAAATCCATGGGCGGCTTGGAGTCCCGGCAGTACGATTTGCTGACAGAGGAGCTCTGTGCCGCCGTCCACAGGTTACTGGATATTCCCCCGGACCGGATCTATGTGACGTATGAGTCTATCGCCCATTGGGGCTGGAATGGGAAGAACTTCTGACCCCTGAAAACCGATATCCTCTGTCGAAAAGTAGAAAGGCGCCTTGCTTGGCGGCAGGGCGCAAAGGACAAAAACATCCCCCGCCCGTTTTAAAACGGGCGGGGGATGTTCTCACTGCCTGAGTAGAAAGAGGGCGCCGTGACCCGCCGGAAAGGTCCGCTTCCTTGCGCAGACTTCCGGGGCCTTTCCGGCGGTTCCCTTAGGCCTCTTTCCACCGCTTTAGAGTCGGGAACCAGCTTCGCATTTTCTTCTCCGCCTCCTCCCGGGGGCCGAAGGGGAATCCGTTTTCCTCGTTGAATTTCAGGTTTATGGAGATGATGCCGTCCAGGGTGGCCTCCGGGTCGGTAAAGGCCCCGTCCCGGTAGCAGTAGTGGCAGTAGTCGCCGCTGGGGGAGCCGTCGGCCTCTTTGCCCGCATCTTCGGGATTGTCCAGGGGCATACCGCAGCACTGGCAAAATTTCCGTTCTTCCATCGAAAAGACCTCCTCATATTGGGCGGGGCTCATTTCCCTGCCTCTGCCATCAGGATACGCCTCCAAACCTGACAAGGTCTGTCCGGTTTCGTAGACCGCCCAAAGTTTTTTGCTCTCTCCCGCGAGGATCTCCCGCCAATAGGACGGCGACAAAACCTCCATCTGACTGCCGAAGGACAAGAGGAAGGACAAAAGCCAGGCATCCTCAGGAAAGGTGCAGTTGACCAGCAGGTGGCCGCCGGTTTCCGGGGTGATCTGGCTTGGGTGGAAGTAGTCCCGCACCCTCCAGGCGGCGGAGGGGTGGAACCGCAAGTGCAAGTCCACTCCCCGGTAAGTGCCGGGTAAGGGGGGCTCCAGCTGCTGTGGAGGCGTGCGGAGGGGGAAGCCGCCCTCTTCTAAAACCAGGTTTTCCATCCGCACCAGACGGAAGACGCGCCAGTCCCGCCGCGTTTGGCAAAAGGCCGAGAGATACCAGCATCCGCCTTTGAACACCAGCTTCGCAGGTTCCACGGTCCGGCGGCTTTTCTCTCCGGAGGAGTTGTAGTAGGTGAAAGAGAGGAGGCGGCGGCCCAGAATGGACTGTTTTACCAGGGCGAAATTCTCCCGCTCAACCGCCCCGCTGCCCCAGCCGGTGAAGTCCACCTCCAGCCAGTCCGTACCCTTGCGGCGAAACAGGGCGGACAACCGGGCCAGGGTGTCCCCCTCCGTTCCGCCGCCGGTGGCCAGAGTGGCCTGAAGCGCAAACAGAATTTCGTCCTGGTCCGCCTGGGACAGCAGCGTCCGGTCCAGGATAAATTGGTCCATCAGCCGGATGCCGCCCCCCTGTCCCTTTTGGGTGAACACCGGGATACCGGCGGCGGACAGGGCGTCAATGTCCCGGTAGATGGTTCGCTCCGAAACCTCCAGCCGTTTTGCCAGTTCCCCGGCGGTGAGGGCGCGCTTTTCCACCAGCAGGTATAAGATCTCAAAGAGGCGGCTGTTTTTCATGGGAGTTTCCTTTCTTCGCCGGATGGGGAACGCTTTGCCGGACCGGCAAAGCGAAAAGGGCGGGATGCCGGAGGCGATTCCCAGGGGGAAACGGGGAGGTGTTTGTGGGAGATGGTTTCTTTCCGGCAAGAATGCGGGGTCTTCGTTGCCTTTATTATAACAGAGGACGGGGAGTCCCGATATTGTGCAAACCCGATAAAAAAGCGCAGGCGCTGTGGGGATATCTGTGAAAAACTTGAAACCGTCTTGAAAAGGGAGCGCCGGCTCCGGCGGGGGGCTTTGCCCTCCGGCCCGGGGTTTTCGGAAAAAGCGGAGGGCCGCCCCGGCGGGAGGCCGGTTCACGCCCCGGGGAAGGGCGGATTTTCTGCCGGAATTTTTCCGCCCATTTTTCCAAAATCCCTTGCAAAACCGGGGCGGCTGTGATTAACTGGTGCGGGAAGAGACCCGCGCCGGGAAAAGAGCCCGCCGCCCCGGTTTCAGAGGACGGCCCGAAGCCGGGGGCGCGATTCCCCCAGGTAAAGCTGTCCGGCGGCGCGTAAGCGCGAGGATATTGGAAAGGAAGCGAGACCATGCAATACAATTTCGACCAGGTGGTGGACCGGACCGGGAACCTCTCCGCCAAGTATGACGAGCGGCTGAAAAAGTTTGGCACAGAGGACGTGATTCCCCTGTGGATCGCGGACATGGACTTTAAAACCGCCCAACCCGTCATCGACGCTCTGAAGGCCCGGGCGGAGGAGGGACTCTGGGGTTACACCACCCGGCCCGACAGCTATTTTGAGGCCATCCGGGACTGGCAGAGCCGCCGCAACGGCTGGACGCCGGACACGGCCCTTATGAGTTTTTGCCCCGGAGTGGTGCAGACGCTCAGCGCCATGATCCGGCTCTACACCCCCCAGGGGGGCAACGTGTTGATTCAGCCCCCGGTCTACAGCGAGTTTTACGACATGGCCGAGTCCGCCGGACGGAGGGTGCTGGAAAACCGCCTGGTGGAGCGGGAGGGAACCTGGACGGTGGATTGGGCGGATTTTGAGGAAAAGCTTCAAGAGGCGGACCTATTCTTGCTGTGCAGCCCCCACAATCCTCTGGGCACCGTCTGGACGGAGGAGGCGCTCCGCCGGATGATGGAGCTTTGTTTGCGGTACAGCGTTTTGGTGGTCAGCGACGAGATTCACTCCGATCTCATTTTCCACGGGAAAACCCACATCCCCACCGCCTCGCTGTCTCCGGAGATCGCCTCCAACGTGGTCACCGGAATCTCCGGCACCAAGACCTTCAATCTGGCGGGCCTTCAGGCCAGCACCGCGGTCTTTCCCAACGCCCACATGAAAAAGACCTTCGACCGCTTTTGGATGAGCATGGATATTGGCCGGAACAACGCCTTTTCCGTCACCGCCATGGAGACGGCTTTCCGGGAGGGGGAGGAGTGGCTGGAGCAGCTGCTGGCCTATCTCTCGGACAATTTCGACTTTGTGGTGGACTACTGTGCACGGCGCATTCCCAAGGTCAAGACCTACGCCCCGGACGCTACCTATCTCATGTGGGTGGACTGCCGGGAGCTGGGGCTGAGCGACCGGGAGCTGCACGACTTCATGATTCAAAAGGCCCGGTTGGGCCTGATTGACGGCTGGGTGTTTGGACGGGGGCTCAGCGGCTATATGCGCCTGAACGCCGCCTGTCCCCGGAGCGTGTTAGAGCAGGCCCTCCGCCAGCTGGAAGCCGCCGTCAACAGCCTTTGACCTTTTCGCCAACGAGGCGGAGCCGCCACTGAAAGGGCGGTTGACTTCTTCCGGGGAGGAGGTCGTGGGCTTTGTGGACAGCTTTGGAGACGGCTGCCTGGGCGTCTGCTGGGATTTTGAACAGGGGGATATGCAGGAGATTTGCCAACAGGCGGCCCGTCTGCCGCCTCCGGTTTTGCCGGGAGGCGGCGTTTTCCCAAAAAGTGAGAATTGTCAAGACTAAACGAAAGATTTCCCGAAAAAATATTATATGGGAATATTTGGAAGGAATGGGAGGCTTGCGGCGGAGGATGCCCGCCGGAGGGCGCAAAGAAGCGGCCCCAGGGGCTGGGGCTGGAAGAATCTGTATGGAGGCTGGGCCGTCAGGCTGGGTCAGCGTTATGCTGGCGAAGCAGGGCAAGCTGTTCTTCGAAGAGCTCAGCGGCGGTACGATAACCTAAAATTTTGCGGTGCATACTGTTCATACGGCTGGCAATATCGTCACAATCTTTTTGTCTTACGTTCTTCATGCTCCGGCCCTTGGGAAGGAAACGGCGGACGAGGCGGTTATTGTTCTCGTTGGTGCCACGCTCACAGGAGGTATAGGGGTGGCAGTAGTAGAGGGCCGGGACCAGGGCTTGGATTCCGTCAGCGTCTTGAAACTCAGAACCGTTATCCACTGTAATGCTTTGAAAGGTGTGTTCAGGAAAGCGGCGGAGAATTTTTTGAAGAGCGGAGACGGTAGCGGCGGAGGTCTTGGCGGAGGCCCGGAAGATGATTTCAAAGCGGGTCTTACGTTCGGTGAGAACCAGGAGGGATTCTTTCTTTCCACGGGCTTTGCCTATCACGCTGTCCATTTCCCAGTGCCCGAAGGTAGAGCGGCTATCTATGACCAGGGGGCGGCGCTCTATGCTGGTGCCTTTCGGGGCCCTGGAAGCCTTGATTTTTCTATACTTGCGCTTTTTCCTCTTGGATTTCTGCCAGAGGTCCTTATTGGTGACATCGGGAATATAGCCCTTGTCTATGTAGCGGTAAAGCGTAGGCGTGGAAACGGTCCATTCTTTGCGGGCCCGCATGGTACCGACGATTACGTCCGGGGATTCCCCGGAGTGGATACGGGCAGATACAATCTTTGAGTAATTGTGGTTATGTCCGAGCTTGATTGTGCACCCTCTGGCCGTGGCTTGCCAATCTGCATCATCCTGAGCTACGGTGGAGGAGTAAGCTTTATAGGTCTTCCAGGTCTTGCCGTCACGCTGTTCACAGAGGCCACGCTGAATTTCATAGTAAACGGAGGAGACGGCAAACCCGAGCTTTCTTGCAATCGTGGAATAAGAAGCACCTTGCTTACAGAGCTTTTCAATATTGAGACGGTCTATCCAGGTCATGCGGCTGTATTTTTTCTCCTTCTGCGTCTGCATTTTCAGAACCTCCTGTTTTTGAAAGTGCACAATCAAAAGTGAATAAACATGACAGAGCGTCGGGGCGTAGGCCCTGGCGCTTTGCTTTTGGCATATAGGGGAGGATTTTTCCACGGGAAAAAAGAGGCGTGTTTGGAGGAACAGGGGTATACGGATAGCGGTCAGGGTTCGGAGGACGTAGAGGGGCCTTTATGGGGCTCCTGGGCGGAGTCTGCGGAGGGAGCGTCAATGATTTCCTCTGCGTGGACATAGGCTCCTTCTACACGGCTGACAATGTAGGCGGTCAGGGACTTCCCTTCCTGCTCCGCAAGAGCACGCCAGCGATCACGGGTACCTTTGGGAGTTGCTATCTGTATCATGTCATAGGCTTTTGCACGGTATTTATTATTTGCCTTTATACGTGCTTCTGTTGCCATAGTATCACCTTCTTACTTATTTAGAATACCACAAAAGCAAAACTCACGTCAATTCGTCATTTTATACAAAATTCATGAATTACATTTTACGCAAAATTGCACTTCATGAATTACAATTTTCTTGACTTTTTGTAATTCATGCATTACAATAGTAAATGTAAGGAGATCACGGGAGCACCTGGGAAATATGGGAGAGGCCGAAGGGCCGGAAAGGAAAGCATTATGAAAATCACTGAAAAGGAATTGCTGTTCTTGGCCGCTATAGGAGCTTGCCACGAATCCACGTTTTTCGAGGACCATAAAGATTTTGGAAAAGCAAAGCAATTCAACGAAATTATGAAAGCGCTTATTGAGGCGAAAAGCCTTGCAGACCTAGTTGATAACCCCACCTGATGAGGCCCGGACGGCAACCGGGCGAAACGGCCTCTGGGCCGTCGTGGGAAGCCACAACAAATGAAGGAGGAGCGGCTATGAAAGAGACAGTAAAGACCAGCCGGACGGCGGGTTATCTGGAGAAGATTTTCCGGGCGGTCAACCAGGATTGGTTCGGCGGGGAGTTGGAGGAGCCTATTATCACCATCCAGTCAACGCCCAGGGCTTACGGGCACGTGTCCGTAGCTAAGACGTGGAAGCGTAAGGACGATTGGCGGCATGAGCTAAACCTGGGGGCTGAAACGCTGGACAGGCCCATAGAGAATGTTGTTGCTACCATGGTTCATGAGATGGTGCACCTATACAACATCGCCCATGACGTGCAGGACTGCTCACGGGGCGGGGCGTACCACAACCGGAAGTTCCGGGACGAGGCGGAGCGGCGGGGGCTGGTGATCGGGCATCACCCCACATATGGGTGGACCGTTACGGAACCGGGAAACAAGCTCCTGGAGTACATCATGGAGCAGGGCTGGACGGAAATTTCCATCCGCCGGGGCGGCGGGGTTTGGACACCGCCAAGAAGCGGAGGGAGCAAAGCCGGAGAGGGCGGGGCCGAAGGCGGTGAGGAGAAGCCGAAACGGTCCAGTACACGAAAGCTGGTTTGCCCTTGTTGCGGGCAGAGCGTGCGAGCTACGAAGGCAGTCAATATCCTTTGCGGGGACTGCATGGAGAAGATGGTGGAAGTTTGATTTTTGAAAGTGCATATTCAAAAGCTGTCCTAACGGCTTGACGGGGAGAAAGGATAAAATATGCGATACCAGAACGAGGCTGGGCAGATCATCTATTACAATCTCGTGGAAAAGCACGGGAAAGTCCGCTGGGTCATTCAGGCGGCCAGCGGGCAGACCATCACCGGGCGGGACCGCCAGAAGCTCAAAAGCCGGACCTTTGCCCTGGAACATCAAGCGGACGCTTGGCTGGAGCGGAACGGATACAAGGCAAACAAGTACACATGAGGGAAGCCCCGGCGGAAGCCGGGGCTTCTCCGGGGCGGCGTGCGCTCCGCCGGGAGTGATTCCGAAAGCACGGCGGTTCGCTTTCGGGGGACGATACGCCGGGAAAGCCCCGTGGAGGCCTGGGAGGGTGCAAGCGTCTACCGTCCGCCACGGGCGGGGACGGAGGACGGGGGACCATGGAAGATGGTGCTTGCGGTGCTGGGCCGCCGTTATACACTGGCGGTTGTGGAAGCGCCAGCACTGGCCGGGCCAGTGGCCTTGGACACGCCACGAGGGCGGCGGAAGCATGGAGGTATGAGGGGAGGGAGAGGAACAGAACACACCCTGCTTCTCTGAGGGTGTCGTATCCAAGGCCCCAGGCGGGGAACCGGGGGCGCTTTTTCTGGCGGAAATCAAGAGATTTCTGTTTTTGGTTTTGGCGGGCAGGACGGCGGGAGTTACGGTGTGGGACCTTCTAGGGAAGGCAGGAAAGGCCTCCACGGGGTTTTCCGGCTAGAGGCTGGAATATCCGGGGGCAAAGGTCTGGGGGCGTGTTTTTTCCGTGGGAAAAACCAGACAGAGGAAAGAGCTTAGGGGTATGGGAATACCCCTCTAAGCTGGAAGGGCTCAGAGGGGCCTTAAAATGGCGGAGGAAGGGGGATATAGAACGGGGCTGAGATATGGGTCATTCCTGGGGCGGAGTTTCTGGACGATGTTGCAAAATAGCGTCGATATCTACAAGAGAGTCTGGACAATGCTGGGCCTTTTCCATATCTTCCATAGGAGCGGGCCACGTATCCCAGGAAGAACGGACGGAGATTTCACCATCTTCCGGAGATAGTTCATCCTCTTCATCATCCGGGAGAAAGAACAGGCGGGAGAAGAAGGCGGACAAGGCGGAAAAAAGGCCATGGCGGCTATTAGAAGAATCCTGATTTTCATCATCATCGGGAGTATCTTCCTCCGAGTCAGACCATGTAGCCCACTCTTTTTCAGGAAGCTCCTCGAAATCATAGGAGTTGAACATCTTCCAGAGGGGTGGGCAGAAGATACGCTTTGTATCCAGAATAGGAAGGCCGAAAGCGTAAGCGTCACAAATCTGGTGGGTTTTATCGTCGATGCCGACACGGCGGCGAATACGTTTCGTGGTGATGAAGAACGGAATAAAAGATTTCCGGACCACATAGAAGTTTTGGGCAAGGCGGCGCAAGGTTACGTCCATGTCCTCAAAGGACTGGGAAAACACGTCCACGGACACGCCGTAATGACGGTGGTACTTAAAGAATTTGATTGCAGTCTGAGGAAAGGTTTTATAGTTGCGGCTATTAAACTCTACTCCGGCCTCGTCAATAATCATTTTTCCGTCCTGTATCATGTGTACGCCGATGTCCTCCCGGGCATTGAGGCGGAGGGTTCCGGCAATGGGGACGTTCGACCAGACGGGATAGGCCCGCTTCCAGCTGTTGCCGTTCAGTATCCAATTGGTAAAACGGCAGGGGCAGCGGCGGCAAAGACGGATGATGATGGATTCCCGTTGAGCGGCCTTTGCAAGGTAGGCGGCGTAAGTGGTTTTACCGGAGCCGGGTACGCCAAAGTATACGTTTAGCTGGAGGGGATGCTTTGGGTGGCGGATACGGTCCAAGGCGAACCAGAGGAGGGCTATCCAGAATACATATTTCATGTAAATAACCTCAAATCATTGAAAGTGCACGCTCAAAAAAGGAGCGGAGGGGGCGGGGCGGGCTTTCGCTCCGCCGCCGCCCCCATGAGGGTTCACATCCTGAACATCCGGCGGAACAGGCCGACGCCAACGCCGATGAAGCCGAGGACACAGCCCACTAACAGGAGGGGGTGCGCCATGATGGTATCGGCAACGACGCCGACCCAGCCAATAGCCGCCTCGAACACTTCGCCAATCATGGAGAGCATGGAGGACAGGGTAACGGTGGTAGCAGTAGAATCGCCCATTTTTTCACTTCCTTTTTGAATTATCGTTTTTATTGAACGGGCTGTTTTTCCGGCCGGGAAAAACTATGTTAAGGCAGGAGCTGCCGAAACACCTTGATAAGCTGGGACAGGCAGATGAGGCCAAAGAGGTAAATCACCGGGTCACGGGCCAGGAAATCGGCTATGGTGGTGAGTATCACCGCAAAAAACTCCGTCATATTAGCCATACTTTACACTTCCTCCCAGCAGCCGGAACAGGCAATACAGAATGAGCAGGAACACGGCAAACCCGGCTAACCACTCGAAATCCATTCCGGCAACGCCGGGGACGTATTGTTCCTCGACGGCGATAGGCTCACCATCTACATACGTTGTGACCGTCTGAACCTTGGGGGTATATGTACCGAACAAATCCCGAACCACCTGGGCCATTGTATCACCAACGTCGGATTCCAGAGCCGCACGGGCAAATTCCGGGATAGTGGTGATGGTGAAAATCTGGTGATTCTCCACGGCGGGGCTTTCTCTGTGCCGGCACCTGTAATGGTACCGGGAACTAAGGGGGTGTTGGGAATGACATAGGAGGGCGGAAGCTCTCCGGGGAGGTCTGAGGGAAGCTCTTCCGGTGGGAGCTCTGGAGGCGGGTCCACGGGAGGCTCCGGGTCTACGGGAGGCTCTAGGTCCACGGGAGGCTCTGGGTCCACGGGAGGCTCTGGGTCCACGGGAGGCTCTGGGTCCACGGGAGGCTCTGG
>CAJUCO010000041.1:0-2360 GCA_910585245.1 uncultured Oscillibacter sp. | reverse complement strand
GTCTGTAGGAGGCTCCGGCGGAGCTTCATCAGAAACAGGCGGAATGTTGTCCGGAGTGCCGCTGACTTCATCCTCCGCCAGAGCTGGAACCGCCAGGAGCCAGCACGCCAGGAGCAAGGCCAGGAAGGGACAGAGCTTTTTCACGTTATCACCTACCAATCAAATTTTGAGGGCTTGCCCTCCAGGGCTTTCCGACGGTCGTTCTTGTACTTCTCCGCCGTAGTAGCCGCCCGGCCATAGTCTCCGCCGTTCATGCCGAAGCCCGTTATGAAGCTCAGGAGGCCCAGGGAGAAGCGAATCAGGAATAAGGCTATGGCAAAGGCGGCGAAGGACACGCCCAGGCCGGGGACCTCTACACTAAGAAAGAGGTTCCAGACGTTGTGGAAAAATTCTTTTGCAATCAGGGCAACGTCAGACATGGCGGGTTCCTCCTTTTTTGAAAGTGCACATTCAAATAAAGATGTCGATGAACTTGAAGAGAAAATCGAAAATGACGGTCAGGATTTTCACGGCGATAATGAGGAACGCCACGCCGATTACGGCGGCGATGGGGAGGAACAGGCCGGCGGGAAGCCAGCTATAGAGCAGAGACACCAAGCCTTGGAGCATGGAAGCGGCACCGCCTTTCAGGTGAGCATACGGAGGATAGCGAAGAGGCACGCCAGGGAGAAACAGCCGATTAGGGTGAATTTGAGGACCAGGGGGAAAGCGTCGAAGATATCACGCATGGCCTCAAAAACCTCGGCAATCTCCCAGGGAATGGTTATGGTTGCCCAGAGGTGTTCAAAGAAACCCATATGTCACGCACTCCAATCGAAGGGATTTAACAGGCCGAAGATATCGCTTGTTCCGTCCTGTAGGGCTTTCAAGAAGGCTTGTACACCGGACTTGGTGAAGTCCTTGAAGGTTTTGAAGAAGAAGCCCAGGAAATCCAGGAGGAGGCCGAAAATGCCGGAGAATACGCCATCACCGGAAGCATCGGGGTCCAAGGGGGTTGTGGGAGGGCTTGTCCCGGAGGGAGCTTTGTACTGCTCTTTACAGCGGGAACATTCGTAAATGGTATAGCCCTCCTGGATGAGCTGGCCTGTATCGTCGTATTCCGTGGTGACGGTCTGCTTGACCTGCCAGTCATGGCCCAGGGCAGGAATGGAGTCCTTTTTGGTCTGCTGGCATTTGGAGCAGGTCTGGAGCTTGGAGCCAGGGACAGTACAGGTGGCGGGGGTGGTGTTGGTTTCGGTCCAAGCGTGGTCGCACGTGACGGGAGGGTCTACAGGACCAGAACCGGAGCCGTCTATCAGGTAGTAGATCGTATAGTTGTTGGTGATTGTGTCCCCTTCGGTGACAGTGGTTTCTTGAATAGAGATGTTTTCGTCTCCGTATGTAATGGTGGCGGTGTCCCCAGATTCGAGGATTACCTTATAGCTCCGGTCCGAATAGTCATAGCTCCAGTTTACAATGGGGACGGTTGTGCCTGTTGCCGGGTTATAGAAGGTGTTGTTTGTTTCGTTGATGATGGTGGAGTTGTCTTCTACTTTCGTAATTTGGCCGTTGTCTCCTACGATGCCATAGTTTCTGCCTGTGATGGAGGTCGGGCGGGTGTTGATGTTGTAGGTATCACCGGGGAGGCCGGTATCGGGAATTACTTCGTAGACGGGAAAATACGCATAAACCAAATCCGCGCTGTAAGTATGTCTATATGAAGACCTATCGGTAAAATTCATCAAATCCCCAGCAGAATAAAACCCGGGTCCCCAGGAACCTGCACGTTTATAGTAAAAATCACCTTTTAACCGGCTTGAGACATGAACGCTTTCTATGCGTTGATAAATGCCGGAAACCGGAACCTTAATTTTACAGTTTGAAAAATAAAAACTCCAATTTGTACATTCTTTATAAATAGAAACAGAAAAGCCATTTCCCGAAGGCAATACAGAGAAGCGACAAGTATTAGATTCACGAGGATAATCTGAAAAATACAGGCCTTCAAAAATGGCTTCATCAGGATTAGCGATATCCGAGAATTTAGGTTGCCAGGCTAAACCGCCGGAAGAGGTGTAACCGGGGGCCGGGAGGGTTTCTATATAGTCACCATATTTTTTTTGAAGGTCTTCCCGACTTGCTCCGCCGCCAAAGAAATCATTTACATCTTCTTTTGTGTTGAATCCTTCGCCAAAGATAGTCTTCCAAAATCCATTGAGAAAATCATCTTGCGTATTTATGGACCACTCCACAAAAGACTGAACGTTGTCAACCAGACCACCATCGGTCGCACGAATGGGGACACTTACAGTAAATAGCAAGACAATTGCTAGGGTCTGTTCACACAAGCAAAGATATGCTATAATAAGGGAATGGAACTG
>CAJUCO010000040.1 GCA_910585245.1 uncultured Oscillibacter sp. | reverse complement strand
AAAAATATACAAAAAATATTGCCATGGCAGTTGGTAAGGATGAGGTCGGCGGTTCAAATCCGCCCAGCAGCTCCATAAGATTCGCTATCTCGCAAGGGATAGCGGGTTTTTCTTTTCTCTTCGGCTGGGATGAACGATTGGTTTTCGTGTCCAATCCGGCAAAGAGCCCCTAAAGAATACAGCATTAAGCGGCCGGGAATGGGTCTCCCGGCCGCTTTTTCCGGTGGTGCTCACTTCCAGAAGGGGCCACGGGGCCTCGCATAGGCCCTGTGGCTGTACAACACACGTGAAAACATGGAGAAAAATCCCATACCCCGATAAGCGCCGGACCAACCGGAAGCAGCCAAAAATTTATGGCACATTCCGCCTGCTTGCACGTTCGTTCTTAACTGTTTTCCTCGCACCACTTGGCGATCTCCCCTATCAGTTTCAGGGGAAGCAGCCGGTTGTACGGAAGCTGAATGGTGCCTTTGCTGGTTTTATACTCCGCCAGCCGCCCGGAAAACGCTTCCACAGCCTCCGGGCCGGGGTATAGCCCGATGTGCTTTTTCGCGGCCGCGAATTGGATCAGGTTGCGGCCTTTCCGGTAGGTGGGCATACCCCAGGAGATGTGCTCCGTGGCCTCCGGAATACTGGCCTTGATGGCGGCGTTTACCTGTTGAAGAGAGTCCTGTGCCTCCTCCGGCTGGGCGTGAATATATGCCTCAATCGTTGCCGGGGGCTTTCCGCAGTAGTGTTGCTGTTCCCTATGCTTGAAAGTCCGCCCGCATTTGGGGCATACCCATAGGGCGGCCTCCGCCTGTCCCCGCAAAATGGCTTCCAGGGGCTTTCCCCTTGTCAACTCATCAATCAGCTTGTCCAGGTATCGGATCTCCCGCATGAGGGGGTCCTCGATCTCCTCCACCCGGACGCCACAGACAACGCCTTTGATCAACGCCCGGTTGGGGTTGGGATGGGGAGCATTTCGGAAAAAGTCCCCGTAGGAGGCGGCTGTGGAGCAAAAGGCCTCCAATTGTTGGGGGCTATACCCGGTCAGCCAGCAGATGACCTCATCCACCTGGGCCTTTGTCCGGTTCTTCCGGGCCGCCTTCGCCAGCAAGAGCCGGTATACGTTCCCGAAATCCATTTGAAACACCTTGCCGTTGTTCATACTCCCCACGCTCCCCATGGTGATACCGTATTTTATCATAGTTTGTATGGTTTTGCAAAGAGAGGAATTAAACCGTGTTCGAACCGTGTTCGGGCCGTCAGAGTGGGTCGGACAGGGGATATTTGGAAGTTCCGAAAGGCGCCAAACAGCCGTACAGGGCCCTGGGCGGAACCTTGCCGTGCCGGGACTTTTCCGGTTTGGCCGAGAGGGATTTAGAAGTGTCTTTTAGCATTGACGTCATGAAGGGGATATGATATTATGACTACGATTTTCTAATTTTTCCCGCAAGGCTATGGGAGTCTGGCGGAACAATACAACATTTTGAAACGGAGCTTTCCGGTAAAGAATTTGTCCACAGGGAAATTCCCTGTGGCGGCTATGCCGGAAAGCAGTCTATATGGAGGACGGCGCGATGGGTTATTCGGGGGAATTTTTTGAACGGACCGGAGAAGGGACTCCCATTATAGAGACTCCCAGGCAGCACGGCGATATGCGGAGCGTTCAGAATCTGGAGACCGTCCTTAACGAGGGGCTTCGTGTGGCCCTTTTGGAGGAGACTCCGGATCAATCCTTGGAGGTATTGCTGGGACGCCTGGGGGACGCGCTGAGGGGAGACCGGACCTACATATTTGAAAAGAACGAGTTTGGCGGAGACGACAACACCTATGAATGGACGGCCGAGGGGGTGGAACCGGAAAAGGATAGCCTTCAAAATGTGGCTCCGGAGGTGTGCGCCAGCTGGTATCGGAAGTTTGACGTGGGCAAGCATATCGTTATTGGCAGTCTGGAGGAGATCCGGGAGACGGATTCCCTTCAGTATGAGAACCTGAAACGGCAGGACATCCACTCTCTTGTGGTGGTTCCCCTTTATGACGGCAAAAAGATTATCGGCTTTTACGGCGTGGACAATCCCCCGGCGAAGTCTTTGGAATACGCGTCGAATATGCTTCAGACCGCGGCATATTTTATTGTGTCGTCGCTGAAACGGCGCAACCTCTTTCGGGAGCTTCAAAAGCGGAGCTATAACGTTCTCCACGCCCTCAGTGTAGACTATCTGGGCATCTACCAGGTGAACTTCGACACAGGCGAGTGCGAGACCTACCGGAACAGCCAGCGGATGGGGCTGGATTGGGCGGTCCATTTCAAGGACGGTTATCAATCGGCCATGGAGCGGTATATTTCCCTGTGCGTGGTTCCCCAGGACCAGGAGCGGCTTCGCGCCATGACGGAGAAAGACTATGTGCTGACACAGCTTCGGACCAAGAAGAAGTTCTCTGTCCGCTATCAGGTGAAGGATAACTTCCAGGGACTAAAACACCTGGAGATTCATTTTTCCGCCACGGAAAAGACAGCGGAGGAAAACTGCGGTATTTTTGCCCAGCGAGACGTCAACGCCGTAGTGGAACAGGAGGAGAGATACAAGCGGGAGGCCAGACGGAGTCTGGAGGACATTCTGGAGGGGGCCAGAACGGGGATCTGGACCATTGAGCTGGAAGATGGCTGCCCGCCGAGAATGTACGCGGACCGAACCATGCGGATTCTCCTGGGGGTACCGGATGAAATTGGGCCGGAGGCGTGCTACCGGCATTGGTTTGAACACATTGAGCCGGACTATGTGGAGATGGTTCAGGAGGCGGTGCGGCAAATTTTGGAGACTGGCCGCGCCGAGGTTATTTATCCCTGGAATCACCCGAAGCTGGGGAAAATTTATGTCCGCTGCGGCGGCGTGCCGGACAGAGAGTTTAAAAAGCCCGGCGTAAGCCTGAACGGATACCATCAGGACATCACCGAGACCATGGTGACGAGGAAGAAACAAGAGCAGTCCATCATGGAACTCCTGGAGCGGGTGAGACGGGCAAATTCGGCGAAAAGCGAATTCCTCTCCCATATGTCCCACGACCTCCGCACGCCGATCAACGGAATTCTCGGGATGCTGTCCATCCTGGAAAAGAGCCGGGATGACCCGGAGCGGCAAAAAGCGTGCCGGGAGAAAATCCGCGTTTCAACGGAGCATCTGCTGTCCCTGGTAAACGACGTTTTGCAGGTGAGCAAGCTGGAGAGCGGGCGGCCTGCGGCGGTTGAGGAGCCCTTTGAGCTTCGGGCTGTGCTGGACGAGTGCGTCACGATTTTGTCCCCTCAGGCGGAGGAGCGAGAGATTTCTCTGGAAGTGGAAGCGCACGGTCTGGAACATGGCAGAGTGGTTGGGAATCCGCTGCACCTGAAGCAGATATTGATGAATATTTTAGACAACGCGCTGAAATATAACCGCCTCCACGGCTCCGTATTTGTCCGGCTCCAGGAGACCGGGTTCCGGGATGGAACCGCGAGCTACCGCTTTGTGATTGAAGATACGGGAATTGGCATTGGAGAGGAGTTTCAGAAGCATATTTTTGAGCCCTTCACCCAGGAGCACCAAGACGCGAGAACGGATTACCACGGCGTCGGGCTGGGGATGTCTATTGTAAAAAAGCTGGTAGACCAGATGAAGGGAACCGTCGAGGTAAACAGCCAGATCGGCAAGGGCAGCGCGGTTCAAATTACGCTGCCCCTTCGCGTGGACGAGACCCGGAGGGAAGATCTGCCGAAGGAGGACCGGAGCGCCTGGGGCGATGTTGCCGGGATGAAGGTGCTTTTGGTGGAGGACAACGAGATTAACTGTGAAATCGTGGAGTACATTTTGAAAGAGGCCGGGGCGGAGGTCGTCACCGCCAAGGACGGAAAGGCCGCCGTGGACGCCTTCGCGGTTTCCAGGCCGGGCACCTTCGACTGTGTGCTTATGGACCTGATGATGCCGGTTATGAGCGGATATGAGGCGGCGCGGGTGATTCGCGGCCTGGACCGGACGGACGCGGCGACCGTGCCCATTATAGCGCTGTCCGCAAACGCGTTTGAAGAGGATATCGCCTTGGCAAAGGATGCCGGGATGAACGAGCACTTGGCCAAGCCGGTGGATATGCGCAAAATGTTCCAGGTCATGAGCCGGTTGAGAAATGGCTAGGACTTCCGCCTGAACAACGCAAATGTTAAATACTGTGGAGATGGATAAACGTATGAGACGCATAGCTTTGCCCCGTTCTTTGAAAATTAGCATAGCGGCCATGATCTGTTTCACGATTTTTGTGTTTTCCTTTCTTGGAAGGTCCATTCACAATATGAGTGAACGTACCATTGAGGAGATCGGCACCGCATATATGGCCGGCATGAACGAGCAGGTGTCGCTGCACTTTGAAACCATCATTGAACTTCGCCTGACCATGGCGGAATCCATAGCGCACATTGCGGCGGGAGAGGCCGGTTACGGATCGAAGGAGGAGATTGAATACGGCGCAAGGGCGAGGCATTTTTTGTGCGCCGCCCTCTATGCCTCCGACGGAACCATGGAGATGATTTACGGTGATCCGGTGGCGCTCAACCACCCCGAAGCGTTTTTGGAGAGATTGCAAAACGGGGAGCGCAAAGCGGCCTCCGCCACCGACACCAGCGGGGAGGGCGTCATTTTGTTTGGCGTCCCCTGCGAATATCCCATGTCGGATGGGGAGAAGAGCCTTGCCATGGTGGTGGGACTTTCCTCCAAATATATGGGCGAGGTTCTCTTCCTGGACTCCGACAGTTCTCTGATGTACTCGTTTGTCATACGAAAGGACGGCAGTTACGTTGTCGGAAACGAAAGGGACGTCCACAAAAACTATTTTGACCGGCTCTCCAGCATTTTTGACGGTCAAAGCCAAGATGCGGCGCCTTATATTGGAGAGCTGACGGCCGCCATGGATACGAACGAGGATTATTCCACGATTTTGAAAAACAGGGAGTCGCGCTACCACCTGTACTGCACCAGCCTCCCGTACTGTGAATGGTACCTGGTGACGGTTCTTCCTTTCGAGGGGCTGGATTACGCGATTTCGGGCATGAGCGGCCGCTGGCTTACCCTTGTCTATGTCTCTTCCTTCGCGGTCATCGCCATGCTCCTTTACATCTTCCGCCGGTATTTGAAACTCTTCCGGAACCAGATGACGGAACTGAGGCGGGTGAACGGGGAGATGGACGCGGCGCGGAAAGCCGCGGACAGGGCGCGGAAGGAGGCGGAACACGCCAACGCTGCAAAGCAAAAATTTCTCTCCAGCATGAGCCACGATATACGCACCCCCATGAACGCCATTATTGGGATGACGTCCCTGGCCATGGACAATACCCACAGTCCGGAACAGGTTCAGGATTACCTCCATAAAATCGCGCTGTCCAGCAAGCATTTGCTGGGGCTGATCAATGACGTGCTGGATATCTCCAAAATTGAGAGCGGCAAGATGACGCTGAATGTGGAGACCTCGTCCTTGAGGGAGGTGATGGACAGCATCGTTAATATCATACAGCCTCAGGTGAAGGCGAAAAATCAACAGTTCCGCGTGAACGCCTATGACATCCTTTCGGAAAATGTGCGCTGCGACCATGTGCGGCTGAACCAGGTGCTGATTAACCTGCTGGGGAACGCCGTGAAATTCACACCGGAAAAGGGCGCCGTTCAGGTGTCTTTGTATCAAGAGTCGCTGCCGGAAGACCCCTCCCGGGTCCGTACCCACTTTTTGGTAAGCGATACCGGGATTGGAATGTCAAAAGAGTACCAAAAGGAAATCTTCTCCTCCTTCAGCCGGGAGGATAACACCCACGTACAAAAAATAGAAGGCTCCGGACTGGGAATGTCCATCAGCAAGTATATCGTAGACGCGATGGGGGGCGGCATCTCAGTCCAAAGCGAACAGGGCAAGGGCAGCGAGTTCCATGTGGTCCTGGACCTGGAGAAAGCGGCGGAGCCGGAGACAAAAGAGACGCTTCCTCGGTGGAATGTGCTGGTGGTCGACGGAGACGAACGGCTCTGCGTCCATACGGTCCGCTCTCTGGAGTCCATGGGGATGAGCGGGGAATGGTGCCTGAGCGCGGAGCAGGCAACGGAGCGGATTGCAAAGCGTCCTGGCGGGAGCGAGGGGTATCAGGCAATCCTGTTGGGCTGGAAATTGCAAGATACAAACGGGGTGGAAGCGGTCCGGACAATCCGGGCGAAGTGCGGGGAAATCTGTCCGGTTTTGCTGTTTTCCCTCTGGGACTGGAGCGGAACGGAGGAGGAGGCCAGAAAAGCGGGGATCTCCGGCTTCCTCTCCGGAGCTGTATTCCCATCCGCCTTGGCGGACGGGCTGAAGGCGCTTGCCGGCGCCGGCGGGGAAGAGGCGCCCAGCGCTGAAAAAGAGGTGGACCTGGTGCTCCGGGGAAAGCGCATTTTGCTGGCGGAGGACAACGAACTGAACTGGGAGGTTGCAAGGGAGTTGCTCTCCGGCCTTGAAATGAATCTGGAGTGGGTGGAAAACGGGAAGCTCTGCGTTGCCAAGTTCGAGGAATCTCCGGTAGGGTATTATGACGCGATTCTCATGGACGTGCGGATGCCCGTGATGGACGGCTATGAGGCGACCATGGCCATCCGGAGTTTGAAGCGCCCGGACGCGGGTCTCCCCATCATCGCCATGACGGCGGACGCATTCTCGGAGGATATCCAAAAGTGCCTGGAGTACGGGATGAATGACCATCTGGCAAAGCCGATTGACATTCAGGCCGTGGCCTACAAATTAAAAAAGCATCTGAAATAACGCGGTTTGAAAGAGCAGGGGGCCCTGTGAGACGTGGAGTCTTACAGGGCCCCCGCAAAGCCCCGCCAAGCGTCGTTTCTTCCCGTGAAATGGGCTTTTGCGCCTTTCGCCAGCCTGCAAAAAAAGACCTCCGGACGGAGGTCTTCTTTTATGAGCCGGACCGGCTATGTCCCGTTCGGAGCAGCCTCTCGTGGGCCAGAACCATTATCAAGAGAACCGCCGTTAGGTAGACCGGAAAGAGGGCCGGGGAGATCCGGGAGGCGACCAGGCCAAAGAGGGGCGGCAGCAGACAGGTGCCCACATAGGCCCCGGCCATCTGAACGCCAATGACGGAGGGAGAGTTCTCCGCTCCGAAGTGGTCCGGTGTGGCGTGGATAAAGCAGGGATAGATCGGGGCGCAGCCCAGGCCCACCAGCACCAGCCCCGCCAGGGCGGAAGCCTCCCCGCCCACAGGGAGCAGCAGGGCCAGAATGCCCAGGGCGGCGATGCCCTGGCCTCCCCGGACCAGCTGGCGGTCACTGAAGGCCAGGGTCAAAAAGCCGGTGAGCCCCCGGCCCGCCGTGACGCCCAGGAAAAACAAGCTGGCAAAGCCCGCCGCCGTCTCCGGCGGTAGACCCTGCTCTAAGGTCAAATAGCTGCTGGCCCAGAGACTGGCGGTCTGTTCCAAGCCGCAGTAGCAGAAAAAGGCAATTACCATGGCTCTCACGCCGGGGAGGCGAAGGGTCTGCGGCAGCGTCAAGGGACGGGAGGAGACCGCCTCCCGCGTTCCGCCGTCCGGGCGCTTCCAGAGGGGGAGAGAAAAAAACAACAGGGCGGTAAGGCCGAATTGCAAGAGGCTGATCCAGCGGTAGCCCACAGGCCAGTCCCGGCCTGAGGTGAGGGCGTGGCCCATGAGGTAGGGCCCCAGGGAGGCCCCCACGCCCCACATACAGTGGAGCCAGCTCATATGGCGGCTGGCGTAGTGGAGGGCCACGTAGTTGTTCAGCGCCGCGTCCACGGCCCCGGCCCCCAGGCCATAGGGCACGGCCCAGAGGCAAAGCTGCCAGAAAGAACCGCTGAGGGAAAAGCCGAGGAGGGCCAGGGCGGTGACCCCCACGCTGGCGGCGGTGACCTTCCCCGGGCCAAAGCGGCGGGTGAGACGGCCGGACTGGAGGCTGGAGACCACGGTACCCAGGGCGATGATCATGGAGATTATCCCGGCGAAGGACACCGGCACGCCAAGCCGGACGTACATGGACGGCCAGGCGGAGCCCAGCAGGGCGTCCGGCAGGCCCAGGCTGATGAAGGAGAGGTAGATGACGGCGAGGAGCAGATGGACCATAAAAAAGACCCTCCTGAGGATTAAAGGTTTGAAACGCCTTGGCTGCCGCCGGCGCAGTTGAAAAGAGGCCGGGGCCCCTTCCCAACTGCATTGATTATATAGCAGAGGGCGCCCCTGGAGGATAGCACGAAACCGCCAGATCCTCCGGACAAAACCGCCGGATTTTGGAGAGATTGACAGCTGTCGAAACAACGGATATAATGTCGGAAAGGAGAACGAAAGACGGAGGGCGAAGACGGGAGAGAGGAGCGGTATGGGAAAACGTTGGGCAGCGGGGGCGCTTCTGGCCCTGGCGCTTTTTGGATTGGTTTCATCTCCGGCGTGGGGCCGGACGGCAAAGGCCGGAACGGCGGTTATGGCAGACGCGTTGCCGCAAGAAGGGATGGCAAAAGCCCCGGCGGAAGAGACGCCGGAGGGCCTGGTGGCGCTGGAAATTCTGGAGAGCGCCGGGAGTCTTGAGGACATGAGGGCCATTGCCGTGGAGGGGATTCCGGCGGAGAGCGGGGACGCGGTCCGCTGGGCGGTTTACCGGGAGGCGCTGCCCCTCCGGGAGGACGGGGGCTTCGACCCAGAGGAACCGGCGGGCCGGGGAGAGGCCGTGGCCGCCCTTTACCGCCTCAGCGGCATACGGGTCCCGGTGGACGGGTGCCCCTACCCGGATGTGCCGGAGGAATACCAAGACGCCGTGGCCTGGGCCGAAAGCGTAGGCGTTTGCGGCGGCGTGGAAGCGGGGCGGTTCGCCCCTCACGCCCCGGTAACCCGGAGCCAGCTGGCGGGAATGCTCTGCCGGTTCGCCGCCTGGAGGGAAAAAGCCCCAAAGAGCCCCGCCGCCGTTTCCCAAGAGGGAGAAGAGGAGGCCCTGAGCTGGGCGATAGACCGGGGGCTTTTCCGGGGGATGACGGACCGCGGGCTCTATCCGGATCTGCCGGTGTCCCGCCTCCAGCTGGCCCTCATCCTGGCCAGGTTGCAGCAGGACCGGGACCCCCTGGCAAGAGCGTTGTCCCTGCCGGTGTCCGGGGCCGCCAGCCTCGTCCGGGAAAAGCATGAGGCGCTGGACCAGGCTGTGTCTGGCGCGGCCCGGCGCTATGGGGCGGTGGGCGTCCAGGTGGCCGTGGTGGAAGGCGGCGCGGTTACCGACGCCTATTTCTACGGTTGGGCGGTGAAAGGGAAGGTGGCTATGACCGGCGGCCACAAGATGCGAACCGCCTCCCTCTCCAAGGTGGCGGTGGGGCTTTGCGCCGCGCTGCTGCAAGAGGAGGGAATCGTGGACTATGACGCGGACATTGGGAGGTACTGGGGCGTCAAGCCCCGGAAAAGCGTGACCATTCGCTCCATGCTGACCCACACCTCCACATTGCGCAACAGCGAAAGCCTCGCCTGGGATTACCGGGGGGTCCGGGCCCAGTTGGAAAGTCCCTCCGGCTATGGCGGGGGAACGCCGGGAAACCTGAAAAACTGGAGTTATAACAACCACGCCTTCGGCATCCTGGGGCAGACTCTGGAGCTGGCGTCGGGGCGGTACCTGGACGATGTGCTGGAGGAACGGGTCTTGGGATTTCTGGGGGCGGACTGCGGCTTTGCCGCCGGAGATCTGAAGGAGGCGGAGCTGGTGACCCCGCTGTACCGGACAAGCTCCCTGGGCCGCTCCGCCGAAAACCAGCGGCAGGTCCGCCGCTGGAGCGCGCCGGGAGCCACGGGACGGCAATTCGCCGGGGGCTTCACGTCCAGCGCCCTGGACCTTGCGAAGCTGACGGCCCTTTTGGCGGGGGACGGCTGCTTCGAGGGGGTCCGGCTGATGGAGGCGGAATCCGTGGAGGAGATGGAGCGCCACGAGGACCGGGCGCTTCCCGGCGGGACCTATCAGGCGCTGCCCATGCGGCTGGGGTTTGACATCTATGGCCGGGAGCGGCTCTACTACCACACCGGCAGCGCCTACGGGGTCTATAACTTCCTCAGCTATGACCCCGACACCGGGGACGGCGTGGTGGTGCTGACCACGGGAGCCAGTGGGAAAACGGACGCAAACGGGATCTATGCCGTTTGCGGTGAGATCAGCCGGGCGGTTTATGAGGCCATCGCCTGACGCCGCCCCAAAAACAATGGAAGCGCGAAGCGCTCCGGCGTGTCGAAAAACCGTGAAACCTCCCCCGGCGGAAAGGAAGAGAGCTACGAGAGGAACCCAGGAGGGGTTCCTTTCGTTTTCAATCACAAGTTTTCAAAACGTTTTGAAACCTTGCTCAGGCTGGCAAAAATACTTTTTTGACAGGCTGAAGCGCGAAGCGCTCCGGCAGCCCTTCCGTTGCCCAAACGGCAGTGGAGGAACTTCCGGAGCGCTTTTGGCAGGCGGTTTTAGAAGAGGTTTTTCAGCCCCTCCAGCGCGCCGCCCAGGTCGGAGGCGGCCAGCTTGGCCTTGATTCCCGTCACCAGGGGTTGAATCTGCTCGTCAGGCAGGTCTACGCCCACAAGGGTTTCCAGGGCCTTTACAGGGTCGCGCTGGAAGCTCTGGAGAAGGGCGGGGTCCTTCTGGAGTTTGGAGACCAGCTCCTCGATTTTGGCTTTGAGGTCGATGCTCATAGGTATGCTCCTTTTCTCGTTTCTGGGGCCGGAGGGGGCAAAGGTCCCGGCAGCAGTCCCATAATAAGAAAATTTGGGATGTTTGTCAATGGATTTCCGGATAAAATCGCCAAAAATATACAAATTGAAAAATTTCTCCTACATATTTGCGCCAAAATGTGGTAAACTGAGAGGGAAACCGCATAAACATCGCCGGCAGAGCAGGAAGATTCGTCCGGCGGGAAGGAGGACAGGATGTTTCAGCCTGGAGAATTGGTGGTATACGGCTCCACAGGCGTTTGCCGGGTGGAGGGCTTCGCTGGGATGGACCAGCCGGGGGGAGACCGGGGACGGCGGTATTACCTTCTCAAGCCCCTGTGGCAGGACGGCGTGATCTACGCCCCGGTGGACAGCGAAAAGGTGCCCATGCGGCCGGTTATCAGCCGGGAGGAGGCGGAGGCCCTTGTGGACCGGATGCCTGAAATCCAGGCGGCGGCCTGCCGGGGCGGCACGGCCCAGGCCTTGGCCCAGCAGTATCAGTCCGCCGTCCGGGACGGGGGACACGAGGCTCTGATTGAGATGATGAAGGCCATCCACCACAAGCGAGGGCTGGCGGAGGCGAAAAACCGGCGCCTTGGCATGGTGGACGAGCGGTATATGAAGCAGGCGGAGCGGCTGCTCTACGGGGAGCTGGCTACCGCGCTGGACATCGCCTATGACAAGGTGGAGGACTATATCGCGGACCGGATAGAGGGCGCGGCGGAGTCGGCGGAAGCGGGCGCGTAAAGATGGAGAGACGGGGAAGACCCGTCTCTTATCGCGCCGGTATCGAAATTTCGGCCCCATCCCCGCCGGAGGTAAATTTGTCCCTGCCATGGCTGCCGCTATCCGGCAGGGGACTGGGAGGCCCTCCTTGCGGGGTTTCCAAGAAAGACTGTCGCGTGATCTCCCGGACCAACCGGGCGGTCATGCCCCAAATCACATGGCCCTGGTAGTGCCAGATGGGGACTTCCACCTGTCCCTGGCTCCAGGGATAGTTCCGGGAGATGCCCACGGCGTCGTAAGGGAAGTCCTCCGGCACCTGGGGGATGAGGGCGTACCGCCGGATTTCCGGCGCCGTCTCCCGGAAGAAGGACAAAGGAACGGTGAAGACCTCCGCCACCTCCGCCGGGGAGGGGCGCATGGCGGCAAGACCGGAGGCCGACACCGTCCCCAGCACCGGCCGGAGGAGAAAGCCCCGCTGGTTGCAGATAAAATCCGGCGCGCCCAGGAGGGTTATCTCCCGCCGGGGGATGGACAGCTCCTCCTCCGTCTCCCGGAGGGCGCAGTCCGAAACGCTCTCTCCCGGCTCCATCTTCCCGCCGGGGAAGCACACCTCTCCCCCCTGGCGGAGCTGGGGGGCCCGGACCTCGAAGAGGAGGCGGAGGCCCTCCTCCCCCTCCACCAGGGGACAGAGGACGGCGTAGCTCCGGGAGGCTCCCAGAAGCCCCGGCTCATGGCCCTGAAAACGGCGGGCCAGCCTTTCCAGTTCTCCGGTCATAGCAGCAAGGTCAACCCCTGGCGGCGGTTTTCAACGTCCACCGACCGGGCGCTGGGGGCGTACTCCCCGTCCAGGGACCAGGGCAAGTCCTCCTCGGTCTCCAGGTGGATGGAGGCCACGTGGCGGAAGACCAGTCCCTGGCTGTCATACTGCTGGTTCAAAAGGGCGTGGACCAGACTCTGAAGGTCCGCCGCCGTTTTGGGGCTGGGGACCAGCAGCATCTCGAACAGCCCGTCGTCCAGCACCACCCGCTCCGGGTTCAGCTTCATCAGCCCCCCGATGGAGGTGGAGTTGCACACCGCGCCAAAGAGGTATTCCCCGTCCAGGGTTTCCCCATCGGCGTCAAGGCGGATGTGATAGGGCCGGAGGGTGCTCAGGTCCTTCATGCCCTCCAGAATGTAAGCGAAGTGGCCCAGGGCGTTCTTGGCGTTCTGGGGGGCGGCGTAGCTGGTCCGGGTAAAGGCCCCGAAAGAGGCCACATACAAAAAGCTACGCTTGTTCCAAAAGCCCACGTCCAGCTGCCGGGGAACGTTCCGGGTGATGGCGGCGGCGGCCTCCACCGGGTCGCCGGAGATATGGAGGCTGGAGGCGAAGTCGTTGGTGCTGCCCTGGGGCAGGTAGCCCAGAAGGGGGGGCCGCCGGAGTTGGACCAGACCGGAGACCACCTCGTTCAGCGTCCCGTCGCCTCCCACGGCCACCACAAGGTCGTACCGCCCGCCCTCCCGTCGGGCGGTTTCAGCGGCGTCTCCGGGGGCGGAGGTCACATGGATGGAGAGAAGCCAGCCCGCCTGGGAAAGGGCGGCGGCGGCGTCGAACAGGGGGCCCCGGGACTTGTTCTTCCCGGCCCGGGGATTGACAATCATCAAGAGCTTGCGGGATTTCATGGGATACCTCCTGACACGTTCTCAAATTCAGATAGATCAGATACAGTATAACATGGCAGTTATTAAAATACTGTTAAAAATCCCGGAGCCTGGGGACGGTGGGAAAAAGAGGATTGCAATTTTACGGGGCCTTGTGTAGAATGAAGGGGAAAAGGAGGCGCGGACCATGGAACGGAAAGACCATTATATCAGCATGGGGGTGACGGCCTTTCTGACCGCCGCCGCCATGATGCTGTTTTACGACACGCTCTTTGGGGGAAAGACCCTGTTGGCCCTGCTGAGGACGGTGCGGCCCATTCTCTATGGGGCCTTTATCGCCTATCTGCTGGCCCCCATGGTGAACGCGTTTGAAAGGCAGCTGTTTCCCCGGCGCCCCGGCCGGGAGCGGAAGCGGTCCCAGGCTCTGTTTATCCGGGCTGTGGGCATTTTGCTGGCCTGGCTGGTGATTGCCGTTTTCTTCTATCTGCTGGCCTCGGTGCTGCTGCCGGAGCTGTACAAGAGTGTGCTGCAACTGGTGGCCAATGTGGATAACTACTATAGCACCATCTCCGGCTGGGTGACGCATCTGCTGGAGACCAATCCCGCCGTGGCCGACTGGGTGAGCCAGCAGATGGCGGCCTATTTCCAGGACCTGGACAAATGGCTTACCGGCGGCGTTTTGCCCCAGGTTCAGGCGGTGATGGTCACCGTGTCCGGCGGGGTGCTGAGCTTTGTGAACTTCGTCAAGGATCTTTTGATAGCGGCCATCGCCTCGGTCTATCTTCTGGCCACAAAGGAGCGCTGCGCCGCCTATGGGCGGAAGATGGTTTACAGCCTCTTTCCCCGGGGGTGGGTGGAGCTGGTGCTGCGGGGCGTCCGGCGGGCGGATATGATTTTCTCCGGCTTTGTCCGGGGGAAGCTGCTGGACTCCATCATCATCGGGATTTTGTGCTTTATCTGCTGCTCCGTTTTGGAGTTTCCCTATACGCCCCTGGTGTCCGTCTTTGTGGGGGTGACCAATGTGATCCCCTTCTTCGGACCCTTCCTGGGGGCCATTCCCAGCATCTTTTTGATCTTGCTGGTCTCCCCCCGGCAGGCGCTGTACTTCTGCGTCTTCGTCCTGGCGCTCCAGCAGCTGGACGGCAACGTCATCGGCCCGAAAATTCTGGGAAACACCACGGGCCTTTCCAGTTTGTGGGTCATCATCGCCATCTTGGTGGGGGGCGGCTTTTTCGGCGTGGTGGGGATGTTTTTCGGCGTGCCGGTGTGCGCCTGCCTCAACAGCCTCATCAACTTCTTCGTGGAGGCCCGCCTGCGGAAAAAGGGCCTCTCTCCGGACTCCGGGGACTATGCCGCGGGGGGAGCGCACGGCCCTCCGGCGCTGTGACCCTTGGCGCTTCTCCTTTCCGGAGTGCCTGGAATATGGCGGGCGTAAAGGGGGATTTTCCCCGGGGAATAAGGAAAAACTATGGGGGTAAACTTTGCGAAAACTATTGCAATCCTTTTTTCCTTCGTGTAAAATACGGCCTTGGGACCTCCGGGAGACCGGAGGGTCCCAGGGCTTTATTCATGGCAATGGCCCATACAACTGAATAGAGCCGAATTATTTTGTCAGGGCGGGACAGTTTCCCCGTCCAACACTGACCCCCATGGGGCAGTGATGAAAGGAAGCAGACATGAAGAGGAAACTTGTGGCACTCCTCCTCCTGCTGGGTCTTCTGAGCGCCGTACTTTGCGGATGCAAAGACGGCAGCGCAGACAAGACGCCGGAGGACGGACAGACCAGCGGCTCCAACGAAGCGGCGCAGCCTCCGGCGGCTCACCCCAACGAGATCACCGTCGGCATCGCGCAGGACCTGGATGAAAGTCTTGACCCCCACAAGGTTGTGGCGGCAGGAACCAAAGAGGTCATGTTCAACGTGTTCGAGGGCCTGATGAAGCCCACCCCCGAGGGGGATTTGATTCCCGCTGTGGCGGAATCCTTTGAAATTTCAGAAGACCAATTGGTCTATACGTTTACCATCCGGGAGGGCATTACCTTCCATAACGGCGCTCCCGTGACGGCGGGGGACGTGGTGTACTCCATCACCCGCTGCATAGACCCCGCTGACGCGGGGGTTTTCCGGATCGACGCGCTGGAGATGGTCGAGCGAGTGACAAATGTGGATGAGCGGACCGTTTCCATCCGGCTCAAGGAGCCCAGCACGGAGCTGCTCTCCTATCTGACCCTAGCCATCCTCCCGGCGGACTACGACGGGCAGGACACCGCCCCTGTGGGCACCGGGCCGTTTCGGTATGTCTCCCGGGCCGCACAGGACAATATCGTCCTGGAGCGCTTTGAGGAGTATTGGGGAGAGCCGGCGTATCTGGACAAGGTCACCTTCAAGATCATTGAAAATGCGGACAGCATTCTCGTGAGTCTCCAGAGCGGGGCGGTGGACCTCTTTGCCCACCTGACCAGCACCCAGACCGCCCAGCTCAGCGGGGATTTCAATATTGAAGAGGGCACCATGAACCTGGTTCAGGCCATGTATCTCAACCACGCCGAAAAGCCCTTTGACGACGTGCGGGTCCGGCAGGCCCTGTGCTACGCCGTGGACCGCCAGCAGATTCTGGATCTGGCCTTCGACGGGTACGGCAGCCTCATCGGCTCCAGTATGTACCCCGCCTTCGGCAAATACTTTGACGGCTCCCTGACCAATTACTACCCCCACGACGTGGAAAAGGCCAAGGCCCTGCTGGCCGACGCGGGTTACCCCGACGGCTTTTCCATGACCATCACCGTTCCCTCCAACTATCAACCCCACATTGACACCGCCCAGGTCATCGTGGAGCAGCTGAAAGAAGTGGGCGTCAACGCGGAAATCCAGCTGGTGGAATGGGGAACCTGGCTTTCCGACGTGTACACCGGACGGCAGTATCAGGCCACCGTGGTGGGCGTGGACGCTTCCACCATGACGGCCCGGGCTCTTCTGGAGCGGTTTAACTCTACGGCGGGTAATAATTTTATAAACTATAACAATGCGGAATATGACGCCTTCTTCCAGCAGGCGGTCACCGCCGCGGACGACGCGGCGCAGACCGCCGCCTACAAACAGGCGGAGGCCAACCTGACGGAGAACGCAGCCAATGTGTACATCCAGGATCTGGCCGACCTGGTGGCGGTGCGCAAGGGCCTCACAGGCGTGCGGTTCTATCCCATTTATGTGCTGGATTTGGCCGGCATCCATTACGAAGAATCATGAATCAGGAGAGCAGAGTGTGAGGAGCGAACAGGCGACATCTTCACACTCTGCTTTCCGCGCCTTTCAGAGG
The DNA here is from genome assembly GCA_910585245.1 of uncultured Oscillibacter sp. Lineage (GTDB taxonomy): Bacteria > Bacillota > Clostridia > Oscillospirales > Oscillospiraceae > Oscillibacter. Next base: position 6,816 of record CAJUCO010000040.1, on the reverse strand, counting down.
GGTAGTTGCCTATATGAAATACGCACTGAAACGGGTCGCGGCGGGACTTGCGACCATGCTGGCCGTCTCTTTTTTGACGTTTGCGGCCTTCGACCTGATCTCCGGAGACGCCGCCACCACTATGCTGGGTACCTCCGCCACGCCGGAGCGGCTGGAGGCCCTCCGGGCGGAGCTGGGGCTGGACAGGCCCTTACCGGTTCGGTATGGGGAGTGGCTGGGGGAATTTTTCATAGGGGATCTGGGGATTTCCACCAGCTATAAGCAGCCGGTGCGGGAGATCCTGGCGCCGAAAATCGGATTGACGCTGTGCTTGAGTCTGGTGAGCTTTTTGATGATCACCCTGGTCTCCATTCCCCTGGGGGTCTTTTCCGCCGGCCGGCAGCGGTTCGAGGGGGCCCGAACGGCCTTGAACCAGCTGGGCATGGCGGTGCCATCCTTCTTCACGGGGATTTTGCTCTCCTGGGTCTTCGGCGTGGGGCTGAAGTGGTTCACGCCGGGGCAGTTCCCCGACGCGAAGAAGGATTTCGCCGGGGCGGCGGTGTATCTGCTCTTCGCCGCCGTGGCCCTCTCCATTCCCCGCATAGCCATGACGGTGCGGATGCTTCGAAGCACCGTTCAGGAGGAATTGGGGAAAGACTATGTGCGGACCGCCATCGCCCGGGGGAACGACCGGAGTCAGGTTCTCCGGCGTCACGTGGTGAAAAACGCCTTGCCTCCGGTGGTCACTTTCCTGGCCCAGACCATGGCGGAAATCGTGGCGGGGAGCATTGTGGTGGAACAGGTCTTCGTGATCCCCGGCCTGGGGCAGATGCTGGTGACCTCCATCTCCAACCGGGATTACCCGGTGGTTCAGGCCATTGTAGTGATGCTGGCCTTTTGGGTGGTGCTGGCGGGAGCGGCGGCGGATCTCATGAACCAGAGGATAGACCCCCGGCTCCGGTTGGGAGGCGCGGCATGAAAAACCGAAACGGATTTTTGACGGCGGGGCTGGCGCTGACCTGCGCCCTGGGGGCGCTGATCCTCCTGGGCTTTTTCTGGACGCCTTACGACCCCAACGCCATGGCGGCGGGAGGGAAATTCGACGGGCCCTCCCTGGCCCATTGGATGGGGACGGACAACTTCGGCCGGGACATTTTCAGCCGGGTTCTCAAGGGGGCCGGAGCCACCACCTCCATCGCCCTGGCGACGCTGGCCATTGGGGCGGTGTGCGGGTCTTTGGCGGGGGCCCTCACCGGGTACTTCGGCGGGCCGGTGGACGAGCTTTTGATGCGGGTGAACGACACCCTGACGGCCTTTCCCAATATTTTGTTGGCCCTGGTGGTCATCTCCATCCTGGAGCCGGGGAAGAAGATCAATGTGATCATCGCCCTGGGTCTGGTGTTCGTCCCCAGTTTTGCCCGGGTGACCCGGACGGCGTTCGCCTCGTTGCGGGACGTGAATTATATTCAAAGCGCCCGGTTGATGGGCGCCGGAAACGGGCGGATTCTGGCGGTGCATATGCTGCCCAACACCTTGCCGGTGCTGCTGCCCGCTCTGACCATCGGGTTTAATAACGCGGTTTTGGCGGAGGCGTCCATGAGCTTTCTTGGCATCGGGGTGACGCCGCCGGACGCGTCCCTGGGCTATATGCTCTCCGAGGCCCAGGGGATGCTCTTTTCCGCCCCCTGGTACGCCGCCGGAACGGGTCTTGTCATTGTGCTGCTGGTGTTCAGCGTGGGCCTTCTTGGCGAGGGACTCCGGCGGCGGGAGAGGGGGGTGCTGTGATGCTGGAAATCAAGGACCTCCATGTGAAATTTCACACGCGGAAGCGGGAAGCGGTGGCCGGGGTGACTCTCTCCATTGAAGAGGGGGAAATTCTGGGCCTGGTGGGGGAGTCCGGGTCCGGTAAGAGCGTCACCGCCATGAGCGTGGCGGGGCTGTTGCCCCGAAAACAGTGCGATTACTCCGGGGAGATCCTCTTGGATGGGAGGGAGCTTCTCCACGCGGACCGGGCGGAGTTGCGAAAGATTCAGGGAAAGGAAATTGGCGTGGTGTTCCAAGAGCCCATGAGCGCTCTGGACCCCCTGATGAAGATTGGTCCCCAGGTGGAGGAAGTCCTCCGGGTTCACACGAAATTGGGCCGGGAGGAGCGCCGCCGTCTGGCGGTGGAGGCCCTGGCGGCGGTGGAGTTGCCGGAAGCGGAGGCGGTGTACGAGAAATATCCCCACCAGCTCTCCGGCGGGATGCTCCAGCGGGCCATGATTGCGGCGGCGGTCATCGCGAGGCCGAAGCTACTGTTGTTGGACGAGCCCACCACGGCTTTGGATGTGACCATCCAGGCCCAGATTCTGGAACTTTTGAAAAAGCTGAACCGGGAGTTTGGCGTTTCCATGCTGTTCATCTCCCACGATTTGAACGTGGTGCGCAAGCTCTGCAAACGGGTGGCGGTGATGCAGCAGGGGCGTCTGGTGGAGGAGGGGGAGGCCCAGGAGGTCTTCCACCATCCCAAGCACTGTTACACGCAGCGGCTCATCGCCGCCATTCCCACAAGGCAGCGGAAGGAGGCGGAACCATGAGCGGGAAACTGGTGTTGTCTTTGCATCATGTGGACAGCGGCTACAGCGGCGGGGGACCCTTTGGAAAAAAGAAGCGGCAAGCGGTCCTGCACGACGTGACCTTCGACGTGCATCATGGGGAGATTCTGGGACTTGTGGGAGAATCGGGTACGGGAAAATCCACCCTGGCGAAGACCATCCTGGGGATGGTGAAACCGGACCGGGGAACGGTGACCCATTTTACAAAACGGCCCCAGATGATATTCCAGGACCCCTACAGCTCTTTGAACCCCTTTTACAGTGTGGAGTGGAGCCTGGAGGAGCCTCTGCGGGTTTACGGCAAGTACAGCCGGGAGGAGCGGAAACGTCGGGTCCGGGAGATGCTGGAGCGGGTGGAGCTGCCGGCGGAGTACCTGGGGGCGAAACCCTCGGAGCTCTCCGGGGGACAGCGGCAGCGGGTCAGCATCGCGGCGGCCCTTATACGGCGGCCAAAGTTTTTGATTGCCGACGAGCCGGTGTCCGCCCTGGATGTGACGATTCAGGCCCAGATTCTGACATTGCTCCGCTCCCTTCGAAAGGAGTTGGATCTGAGCTACCTCTTCATCTCTCACGATTTGAACGTGGTCTACCAGCTCTGCGACCGGGTGCTGGTGATGAAGAAGGGGCGCATTGTGGAGCGTGGAACGGTGGACGAGATCTTCGACCACCCCAAAGAGGCGTACACCAAACAGCTGCTGGCGGCGGCGGAGTGACTATGAACGATTTTTGGCAAAAGCACAAACGCCTTCACATCTGGCTGCTGGCGGATCTGGGGGTGATCGGGGCCTTCTTCCTCCTCCGGGGACAAAGGGGGCTGATGAACGCATTGGCAAACCATGTGACCGGGCCCCTCCGGCGGGGATTGGGCCGGGTGAGCTATTTGGTCCCCTTCTCCGTCATGGAGGTGACGGAGGTGCTGGCGGTCCTCTTCGGAGCTGGGTATCTGGTTTGGAGCGCCGCCGCCATTGCAAGGGCAAAGGGGCGGAGGAGGCTCCGGGCCTATGGCCTTGGTCTGGGGGCGGCCTGCGCGGTTTTGTCCGTTTGGGCGGGGTTTTGCCTTTTGTGGGGCGTGAATTACTGGACCGACGGCTTCCAGGACAAGTCCGGAATTTACGCCCAGCCCGTGGCCCTGGAAGATCTGAGGGCGGTGACGGCCTATTTTGCCGCCCAGGTGGCGGAGACGGCGGGAGACGTGGAGCGGGATGCGCACGGGCTCTTCGCCGTGCCCCGGGAGGACATCCTGGCAAACAGCGTCCGGGCCTATGACGGCATTACGGAGGACTTCCCCTTCCTGGCCTTCGACGATCCCGGCGTGAAGCCTATGTTCTTTTCCGGACTCATGAGCGCCCTGGACTTCACGGGGGTCTACTGCTCTTACACGGGGGAGTCCAACGTCAACGTGTCGAGTCCTGCGTGTATGCTGCCCTCCACCGTGGCCCATGAGCTGGCCCACCAGCGGGGCTTTGCCTCGGAGCAGGAGTGTAATTTCCTGTCGGTGCTGGCCTCCACCACCTGCTCAGACCCGGCCTACCGATATTCCGGCTGGCTGATTGGGTACGTGTATCTGGGGAACGCCCTGTATACCCAAGACCCGGAGGGGTATTGGGCCATTCGAGAGGCCCTGGTTCCGGAGGAGGCGCAGCTGGATCTGGCGTATAACAACGCCTACTGGGCCCGGTTCCGGGACACGGCGGTCCAGAGGGCCAGCAACAAGGTCTATGACGGGCTGCTGAAAAGCTATGGCGATGAGCGGGGGATTCAGTCTTACGGAACTGTGGTGGATTTGCTGGTGGCATATTACCGCCAGCGCGGTTGAAAAGCTACGGCGCAACCCCGTGCCGTCCGGCGGCGCCGAAAACTGTGAATTACCTTTCTAAGCAATCTAAGCAAGAAAAAAGCGGTGTGGCAAAAGCCACGCCGCTTGAGTTTTTCGAGGGGAAATTTTCCCCTCCGGAAGGGAATTACAAGGAACTCGGGAGGGATTCCCTCTGCTTTCACTGCCAGCCCAGACCGGGAAGGGTGGTTCGGGTCTCCAAGGTCACCCCGGGGCGGGGAGACTCCAACGTGGGAAGGCCCAGACGGTCCGCCAATCGCCGGATAGCGGCCAGAACCTCCTGCTTTTCCTCCGGGGGAAGCTCTTTGCGCAGGCGGTTGGAAAGGGTGCCGCAGGCGATACCCAGTTCCTCGGCGACCCACCAGTGGCGAAGGCCCGCCTGCTCAATGGCGGTTCGGATGTCCTGGTTTCGGGGGGAGCGTTTCAACTGTGACGGTTTGTTCATAAATATAGATCTCCTTTAACGGTTGTTGTGGGCCATAAAGAACAGCGCCCTCAACAACGTTTCCCCCCGGGAACAAGTTGCACGCTTTGGTACAACCAAAGGAAACTATGGAGAAAAAACCGGTCCAAAGGGTTCCGACCCGGCGGCAAATCAGGCGATCAGCATCCCAACCAAAATGCCCAGCACCGCCGCCAAGGCGGGAAGCTTGCTTTTCCAAAGATGCGCCGCCTCGGGGAGAAGCTCGCCAAAGACCACGTACAACATGGCCCCGGCGGCAAAGCTCAAGGTCAGGGTCAGGGCCGTGGGGCCCAGGGTGCCCAGGCAGTACCCCAACGCCGCCCCCAGCACCGTGGGGGCCCCGGAGAGGGCCGCGAGGCCGGCCGCCCGCCAGCGGCGCGCTCCCCCCGCCACCATGGGGGCGGAGATGGCCATACCCTCCGGGATGTTGTGAAGGCCGATGACTGCCGCCATGGTCCAGCCCTGGCGCATGGTGCCGCCGATAAAAGACGCGCCGATAACCATGCCCTCAGGCACGTTGTGCAGGGCGATGGCGGCGGCCATAACCAGTCCCGCCAGCATCAGGCCGCCGGTGGGCTGCCCCCGGTCCAACAGGGCGTTAAGCCCCGCCGTGACGCTGCAGCCCAGAAAAACCCCCAGGGCCACCAGTTCCATGGCTCCTGGAGCGGCAGCCTCTGTCAAAAGGCCGAAGCAGGACACCGACACCATCACCCCGGCGGCAAAGCTTAAAAGCAGGCTGGCCTCTTTGCCGGAGTCCCGGCGAAACAAGGTGGCGAGAAGGCCCCCTAAGCCGGTGCCGCCGATGCCGGCGGCGGCAGTGACCAGCAGCGTGGTCCAAAGACCCATTGTGATGCTTGTCATATAAGCGATACGTCCTTCCTTTTCAAACGATACCAGGGCTGGTTGCGCCAGGGGCAATCCTCCGGCAAACGCGCCGGTTGCGCCGTTTCATCCGGCCGCCGCCGAGATGGGAACCCGTGGGACCCTCTGTAAGCGATTCGATTATAACACCATATTCCTCGCCTGTCCAGATCATGCGGAAGGATTGGGCATTTTTGGAAACGAGCGCGGAGTCGGTCATTTGCACGTTTCCACCCAAACCCCGGCGGTGCAGTCCTCCGCCCGAAGGGTCCCGGCGGCGTCCAAAAGGGCGGCTCGAAAGCTGCCGGGTCCCCTTCCGCCGGACTGGACCGCCCCCCGGTGGGCGCAGGCCTTCCAAAAGGCGGCGGCGGTTAGGGCGGCGGACATCTCCGGCTCCACCGAGGCGAAGACGCCGCAGAGAAGGGAGAGCATACAGCCCGTTCCGGTGATTTGTGCCATCTGGGGGCTGCCGCCGCCAATCCGCCAAAGGGCGGTTCCGTCGGAGATCACATCCTCCGGCCCGGAGAGAAGGACCACGGTCCCCCGCTCCCTGGCGAGACGCCGGGCCAGTTTTGCGCGCTGGGCGGAGGAGACGGCGACAGGGCTGTCCACGCCCTGTTCCAGACTCTCCAGGTGGAGGAGCGCCTGGGCCTCCCCCAGGTTTACCCGGAGAAGGGCGGGAGTGAACGCCGCCAACAGCTCCTCCACCTGGGCCAGCCGCCAGGGGGAAGCTCCCACGCCTACCGGGTCCAGAATGACCGGATGGCCCAGGCGGGCGGCCGCCTGTCCCCGGAGAAGGCAGGCCCGGAAGGTTTCCGCCTCTGGCGTGCCGGTGTTCAACACGGCGGCGGCAGACGCGGCGGCAATGGACTCCATCTCCTTTGGGGCCTTGGCCATGATGGGGCTGGCCCCCAGAGCCAGGGCCAGATTGGCGCAGTCGTTGGCGGAGACAAGGTTTGCAATGCAGTGAATCAGGGGACGGCGGCGGCGGACGGCCTCTAAAAGGGCAAAGTTGGGCGCTGTCATGAAAGCCTCCTCGTATAATAAGTTTCAGGTTAATAAATTCAGTATCAGCAGGTTTAGAG
>CAJUCO010000039.1 GCA_910585245.1 uncultured Oscillibacter sp. | reverse complement strand
AAAACAGGGGCCCCCGCGCGGCCTGCCGCGTGGGGAGAGGAGGAAGGAACGGAGCGGGCGGAGTTTCTTCCGACGACATGGGGGGTGCATTGCACCAGCCATCGCTGGTTGCCAATCCACCCCGCCCGTAAGGGCGAGTAAAAGCCCCCCGCCTCGGCAAGAGGAAAATCTCCACAAAAATTGCTCAAAGAAAGTTGAGGATCACCTATGAACATCACGAAAACCGCTATGGTAACCGTCTGTGGACGGCCCAATGTGGGCAAGTCCAGCCTCACCAACGCCTTGGTGGGAGAAAAAATCGCCATCGTCTCCAACAAGGCCCAAACCACCCGAAACCGCATTTACGGCGTGGTCAACCGGGAGGACACCCAGTTTGTGCTGCTGGACACCCCCGGTCTCCACCGGCCCAAATCCGCCCTGGGGGATTACATGGTGAAGGTTGTCACCGCCAGCCTCTCCGACGTGGACTGCGCCCTGCTGCTGGTGGAGCCGATCCCCCATGTGGGAGGGCCGGAAAAGGCCCTCATCCACCGGATTCAGGAGGAAAAGCTCCACTGCGTGTTAGCGGTCAACAAAATTGACACGGTGGAGCCCGCGGAGCTCCTCCCCGTCATCGCTGCCTATCACGAAGCCTGGGACGGCTTTGACGCCATCATCCCCATCTCCGCCCGCACCGGCGACGGGCTGGAGGAATTGATGGCGGAGCTTCAGAAGTACGCCCAGGAGGGCCCCCAGCTCTTCCCGGACGGGCAGACCTCCGACCAGCCGGAGCGGCAGGTCATGGGGGAGCTTTTGCGGGAGAAGCTGCTTTTGTGCCTGGACAAGGAGATTCCCCACGGCGCCGCTGTGGAGGTCACCAAATTCTCCGAGCGGGACTCCGGCGTCGTGGACGTGGGAGCCACCATCTACTGTGAAAAGGCCAGTCACAAGGGCATCATCATCGGAAAGCAGGGGGCCATGTTGAAAAAAATCAGCTCCCTGGCCCGGCATGACATGGAGAAATTTATGGGGACCCAGATTTACCTGGAGACCTGGGTAAAGGTGAAAGAGAACTGGCGGGACAACGTGAATTATGTCCGCAGTCTGGGCTACCGGGAAGACTGAGAAAATGCGGAGTACCGGAAGAAAGCCCCCGGCGGCATGGCCGGTTGGGCTTGACGGACGTGGACGGCTGCATTTTAAAATTCACGGCGGAAAAGGGCCGGTATTACAGCCATTTTAAAAACCAAAATGTTGCGCTTCCAGATTGACCGGAACTTTCCACGTATGTTTTTCGACCTCATTCGCAGACTAAGGCAAACAAGTTCAAGCGTGTCCGTGGAACCCGGCGGTGGTCCGCCGCCGCTGGGGGACGGATTCGTGGCCTTGTTTCGCGCTTCATCGTAAAAAAGCGTAGGCTCCGCACGGACGGGGATACGCCGGATGATGGAAAACCCGCAAATTTGCGGGCGTTCCATCGGATTCACGATGTCTGCAAAAGGAGGTTTTTCCTATGGACAACATGGAACCCGCGCCCCTGTGGGAGCTGTTCTGCCTTACCGGCGAGCCCCTGGCCTATATGCTGTATCGGTCGATTGCGGACAAAGAGAACAACTATTTGTCATAATCGGGGAGAATATGACTCCCCGTACATAAAGGAGGGGGACCGCCGTGGCGGGAACGCCCTATAGTGTGGACCGGGGGGTAGTGCTCCGGGAGACGGAGACCAAGGAGACGGACAAGATCCTGACGCTGCTGACCTGGGAGCAGGGGAAGATCGCCGTCATTGCCCGGGGGGCCCGACGGAAAAACTGCAAATTCGCCGCCGCGGCCCAGCCTCTGGCCTACGCGGAGTGGACCTTGTACCAGCGGAAGGAGTGGCGCTATGCCAGCGACGCTTCCACCCTGGAGCTTTTTGGGGGGCTTCGGGGGGACTTGCCGGAGCTGGCCTTGGGCTGCTATATGGCGGAGCTGACGGAGGCCGTCTGTCCGGAGGATGTTCCCGCGCCGGAGCTGTTGCGCCACCTTCTCAATGGGCTGTATGCCCTTTCCGCTTTACACAAGCCCCCTGCTTTGGTGAAGCCCGCCTTTGAGCTGCGGCTGCTGTGCCTTGCGGGCTATGAGCCCCTGGCGGACGCCTGTGCCCTCTGCGGCCGGGAAGACCCGGTGGAGCCGGTGCTGGACACGGTCCAGGGGGTGCTCCGCTGCCGGGATTGCGGCGGGGGGGGAGGGCTGCCTCTTTGCCGGGACTCTCTGGCCGCCTTGCGGCATATTGTCTATGGAGACCCCAAGCGGCTCTATTCCTTTCGCCTGGGGGAGGAGGCCTTGCGCCGCCTGACGGCGGTGTCCGAGGCCTTTCTCCGGGTCCAACTGGAGCGGGGCTTTGGGACCTTGGACTTTTATAAAAGCCTGACCCCCTTAAACGCGCCGGCCTTTGAACCGGCTTCACGGAAAAGCAAACTTCCTTTACAGGAGGAAACCCTATGAGCGAACTATTTGAAAAATCCCTGCGCACTCTGGAGCTTCCCAGGGTTTTGCAGCTGCTGTCAGACGCGGCCGTCAGCGCCGAGGCCAAGGAGCGAGCCCTTCGGGTCTCTCCGGAGACGGAGGTGGAGGAGGTCCTGCGCCTTCTGGACCAGACCGACGCCGCCCGGTGGATGATCGGCCTCCGGGGGGCCCCCTCTTTCTCCGGCGTAAGGCCCGTGGGGGAGGCGCTGGACCGGGCGGACCGGGGCGGCAGCCTGAACACCCGGGAGCTGCTGCGCATTGCGGACCTGCTCACCGCCGCCCGGAGGGCCCGGGAGTATTGGGACGGCGAGGCGGGGGAGAAGACCGCCATTGACCACCTCTTCCTCTCCCTTCACGGCAACCGCTTCTTGGAGGAGAAGATCAAGCGTTGCATCCCCGACGAGGACACCATTGCCGACGCGGCCTCTCCGGAGCTGGCGGACATCCGCCGCCATATGCGGGCGGCCCAGGCGAAAAGCCGCCAGATTCTCCAAAAAATCATCTCCTCCCCCAGCTATGCCAAGGTGCTTCAAGAGACCATTATTACCCAGCGGGATGGGCGCTTCGTGGTGCCGGTAAAAGCGGAGCAGAAAGGGAACCTCCCCGGATTGGTTCACGACATCTCCTCCTCCGGGGCCACGGTGTTCGTGGAGCCTATGGGAGTGGTCCAGGCCAACAACGAATATGTGGAGCTGGAGGCCAAGGAGCAAAAGGAGATCGAGCGCATCCTGGCGGAGCTCTCCGCCGAGGCCGCCGCCCACCGGGAGGACATCCAGTGGGATTATGACACCCTGGTGCATCTGGATCTGATCTTTGCCCGGGGGGAGCTGAGCTACAAGATGGACGCCGTGCGGCCGGAGATCCGGCGGGATGGGTCCGTCAAACTCCGGAAGGCGCGGCACCCCCTGCTGAATCCCAAGACGGCGGTACCTATTGACCTGGAGCTGGGGGAGACCTTTGACACCCTGGTCATCACCGGGCCCAACACCGGGGGAAAAACCGTCTCCTTAAAAACCCTGGGCCTGTTGACTCTGATGACCCAGTGCGGCTTCCATATCCCCGTGGCGGACCGCAGCGCCGTGGCGGTCTATGACCGGGTGCTGGCGGACATCGGCGACGAGCAGAGCATTGAGCAGAGCCTCTCCACCTTCTCCGCCCACATGACGAACATCGTGGGCATATTGAAAGAGGCGGACGGGAAGAGCCTCATCCTCTTTGACGAGTTGGGGGCGGGCACGGACCCGGTGGAGGGCGCGGCCCTGGCCATTGCCGTCATTCAGCACGTCCGGGCCAAGGGGGCGAAGATTGCCGCCACCACCCACTATGCGGAGCTGAAAACCTTTGCCATGACCACCGCCGGGGTGGAAAACGCCTCCTGCGAATTTCAGGTGGAAACCCTCAGCCCCACCTACCGGCTTCTCATTGGGATTCCGGGCAAGTCCAACGCTTTCGCCATCTCCCGGCGGCTGGGGCTGCCGGAGGAGGTCATCACCGCCGCCCAGACCCAGATGAGCGGGGACAGCGTGCGGTTTGAGGATGTGCTGACCCAGCTGGAGACGAAACGCCAGGCCCTGGAGAAACGGGACGCGGAGTCTGACCGTCTCCTTCGCCAGCGGGAGGAGGACGCCCGCAAGGCCCGGGAGTTCCGGGAGCAGATGGAGCGGGCCAAGGAGAACGCCCGGAGCCGGGGGGAGGCGGAGGCCAAGCGCATCCTCCGGGATGCGAAAGCCGCCGCGGACCAGACCTTCAACGATCTGGCGGAACTTCGCCGCCTCCAGGCCCAAGCGGATTCCGCCCGGAACATCAACGACGCCCAGACCGCCATTCGGGCGGGGCTCCACCAGGCGGAGGAGCGTCTCCGCAGTGAAAAGGACCGGCCCGAGCCCATCCCCAAGCCCAGCCGCCCCATCCAAAAAGGGGACCTGGTGGAGTTCCCCGGCGTGCGCCAGCCCGCCGAGGTCATCTCTGTGGGGAAGGACGGCACCCTGCAATTGAAGGCCGGGGTGTTGAAAATGAAGGCGCAGGCGTCCGAGGTCCGGCTCATCGAGGACGACGAGCGGGCCGCCCGGAAGCCGAAAACCCCCGTCCATTCCAGCGGAACCCGGCCTCTCCGGGCCGCCGCCAGCCGGGAGCTGGACATCCGGGGGATGGAGACTCTGGAGGCGGAGAGCGTGGTGGAGGGCTTCCTCTCCGCCGCTGTCATGGGCAAGCTGGAGACCGTCACCATCATCCACGGCAAGGGCACCGGAGCCCTCCGGAAAGCCGTCCACGATATCCTCCGCCGGAGCAAGGCGGTGAAGAGCTTCCGCCTGGGAGTCTACGGCGAGGGGGAGACCGGGGTCACCGTGGTGACGATGAAATGAGTTTCATAAAGTGATTCTGTCATGAAAAGGCTTTCAAGGGTCCGCCTGGAATGGGTGGACCCTTGAAAAATTTCCCCGTCAGGTTGTTGCAAGGTTGACCAAAATTTGCTATACTGTTTTTACAATATCACAACATAGAGGTGACGATTATGCAAAAGCTCGATAAAATGTTTCACATTGCCTGCACCGCCGGGGACATCGGCCGTTACTGCATTCTTCCCGGCGACCCCGGCCGGGTCCCCGCCATCGCCGCGTACTTTGACGACGCCAAGCAGGTGGCCTATAACCGGGAGTACAACGTCTGGACCGGCACCCTCCTAGGGGAGAAGGTGACGGCCTGCTCCACCGGTATCGGCGGGCCCTCCGCCTCCATCGCCATGGAGGAGCTTCACAAATGCGGCGCGGACACCTTCATCCGCACGGGAACCTGCGGCGGCATTGACGTAAACGTCCAGTCCGGGGATATCGTGGTGGCCACCGGCGCCGTCCGGTTTGAGCACACCAGCTTGGAATACGCCCCCCTGGAGTTCCCCGCCGTGGCGGACTTTGGCATTGTGGACTGCCTGGTCCGGGCCACCAAGGCCCTGGGCTATCCCCTGCATACCGGCATCGTCCAGTGCAAGGACAGCTTCTACGGCCAGCACGACCCCGCCGCCTCCCCAGTGTATTACGAGCTCCAGCAGAAGTGGGAGAGCTGGAAGCGCCTGGGGGTGAAGGCCAGCGAGATGGAGAGCGCCGCTCTCTTCGTAGTGGCCGCCGCCCTGGGCTGCCGTTGCGGCAGCTGCTTCCATGTGGTGTGGAACCAGGAGCGGGAGGCCGCGGGCCTGGACCAGAAGATGAGCGAGGACACCAGCACCTCCGTCCGGGTGGCGGTGGAGGCCCTGAAGCTCCAGATTGAGGCGGACCGGGCCGCGGAGAAACGCGGGTAATGGGAAAGGGGAGATCCTCCCTGTAGGCGTCCGTAAAATGCGGAATTGCCGTTGCGCTGTATTGCCTTCCTTTGAGATGTTTTATTGATATAAAAATTTCTCTCAAAGAATGTTATTTTTTCCGGGAACCGGCCGATATCTCCAGTGAAGGGAATCGGGACCGGGGCGCTTCTGTTGAACGGATTCATATGTGGAGCGTTCAAAACCTATTGAATTTGTGAAATGGAGGCAAGACAATGATCTCAGGGGCAAGCAACCGGATTTTTCAGAGGGAATGGATCGAAGTGAAGGGGAATTACGGCTTTGTCAAGACGGAGTATTTGGACGCCGTTCAAAAGGCCCTGGCAGAGCAGCAGAAGGAGGCGGCCAAGGCTTACGACAGCTTCACAGAGCGGGTGAAGGAAAGCGGAAGCTCCGTAAAGCTGACCGGGGAGCAAAAGAAGTATCTGGCAGAGCACTTCGACCCCAAGCGGATGTCCAAGCTGGACTACCAGGCCTTCCTGGACAAGCTCTGCGAGTTCGGCGTCCTGGAGGAGGCGGACAAGGAGTATCTGGGCTACGGGGTCAAAGGCAGCAGCCTGGATATGACGCCTTTAAACCGCGTGAGGACCGGGGCATATCTCTCCCCGGTTCGGGAAAATCCGATGGGCTATACGGACTGCTTCTCCTCCAGCAGAGGCGATGCCGCCAGCTGGGCAAAATACCTCTCCGGCGTTATGGGCTGGGACGAGGGGACCAACTCCTGGCAGAAGAAGCCGGAAGCCCTTTTGTTCGGGAAGGTTCACGACGTTCTGAAAGCCATCTCCGGCTAAACAAGGGAAACCCCTATCCCTGTATGCGAAAAGACCGTGAAAAAGCGGGCCGCCGGTAGGCGGTCCGCTTTTTGCGGTTTACTGAATGGCCAGCACCTTGTAGTCCTGGTCCTCCACGGCCTTTTTCAGGGTTTCCTCCGGCAGCTGCGCAGAGAGGGTCACCACCGCCGTGCCGCTCTCATGGCTGACGGTGGCGGCCTGAACTTCCGGCAGGGCCTCCAGGGCCTTTTTCACACGGGCCTCGCAGTGGGTGCACATCATGCCCTCAATGTTCATGGTCTTTTCCATAGTTGTTACCTCCTTGAAATGTTTGGGATGTTTGGTTTTCAGGGGTTTATCCTTCTTCGCGTCCCGCAGGTGGAACAGGTTTAGCCGCAGGGCGTTGGAGACGACGCAAAAGCTGGAGAGGCTCATGGCCGCCGCGCCGAACATGGGGTTCAGCGTCAGGCCAAAGGGGATGAAGAGCCCCGCAGCCAGGGGGATGCCGATGGTGTTGTAGAAGAAGGCCCAGAACAAATTCTCGTGGATGTTCCGCAAGGTGGCCCGGCTGAGCCGGATGGCGGCGGGCACGTCGGAGAGGCGGCTTTTCATCAGCACCACGTCCGCCGCGTCAATGGCCACGTCCGCCCCCGCGCCGATGGCAATGCCAATATCCGCCCGGGTCAGGGCCGGGGCGTCATTGATGCCGTCTCCCACCATGGCGACCTTGCCCTGTTCTTTGAGACTCCGAATGACGTTTTCTTTTCCGTCAGGCAACACTCCGGCGATCACCTCGTCCACTCCGGCCTGACGGCCGATAGCCTGGGCGGTGCGCTGGTTGTCGCCGGTGAGCATTACCACCCGGATGCCCATATTTTGAAGCTCCCGCACGGCCTGGGGACTGTCCTCCTTGATAACGTCCGCCACGGCGATGACGCCCAGGAGAGCTCCGTCCCGGCTGAAAAAGAGGGGCGTCTTGCCCTGGCCTGCCAGGGCCTCGGCCTGGGCCTGGAGATCCTGGGGAACCGTGGTTTGGGTGCGAATGAAGGCGAGATTCCCGCCGCTGAGGGCCGCTTCGCCCAGGTGGGCGGTGAGACCGTTTCCCGGCAGGGCCTGGAAATCCGTGACCTCGTCTGCGGGGATACCCTCCGCTTCCGCCTTTTGCAAAATGGCCTTTGCCAGGGGGTGCTCGCTCTTTTGCTCCAGGGACCTGGCCAACCGGAGGAGCTCTCGTTCCGTCAGGCCCTGGGCCGGGAGGATATCCGTCACCTTGGGCTCTCCCTGGGTGATGGTGCCCGTTTTGTCCAGGGCCACGATTTCCGTCCGGCCGGCGGCCTCCAGAGAGGAGGCGGTTTTGAACAAAATGCCGTTTTTCGCCCCCATACCGTTGCCCACCATGATGGCCACCGGCGTGGCCAGCCCCAGGGCGCAGGGGCAGGAGATCACCAGCACGGAGATGCCCCTTGCCAGGGCGAAGCCGATGGACTGCCCCAGCAGCAGCCACACCAGGGTGGTCACCAGGGCGATGGCGATGACCGCCGGGACGAAGACGCCGGAGACCCGGTCCGCGATTTTGGCGATGGGGGCCTTGGTGGCCGCCGCGTCGCTGACCATCTGGATGATCTGGGAGAGGGTGGTGTCCTCCCCCACCCGGGTGGCCCGGCACTTGAGGAAGCCGGACTGGTTCACCGTGGCGGCGGAGACGCCGTCTCCCGGGGCTTTGTCCACGGGGATGCTCTCCCCGGTGAGGGCGGACTCGTTTACTGCGCTGCTTCCTTCCACCACCACGCCGTCCACCGGGATGTTTTCACCGGGGCGGACCAGGAAGATATCGTCCTTTTGGACCTGCTCGATAGGGACGGTGATTTCGTTCCCGTCCCGCTCCAGCACGGCGGTTTTGGGGGCCAGCTTCATGAGGCTTTTCAGGGCGTCGGTGGTCTTCCCCTTGGAGCGGGCCTCCAGCATCTTGCCCACGGTGATGAGAGCCAGGATCATGGCGGCGGACTCGAAGTAGAACTCCATCATGCAGTCCATTACTGCCGCCGCGTCTCCCCGGACCTGGGCGTCCGTCATGGCGAAGAGGGCATAGGTGCTGTAGACAAAGGCGGCGGAGGCCCCCAGGGCCACCAGGGTGTCCATATTCGGGGCCCGGTGCCAGAGGCTCTTGAAGCCGCTGATGAAGAATTTCTGGTTAATCACCATAACGGCCACCGTCAAAAGGAGCTGCAAAAGGCCCATGGCCACGTGGTTTCCATGGAGGAAATGGGGGACGGGCCAACTCCACATCATATGGCCCATGGAGAAGTACATGAGCACCGCCAGGAAAATCAGGGAGGACCAGAGTCGCTTTTTCAGCAGGGGGGTCTCGTGGTCCGCCAGGGCCTCCTCGGGATTGGCGACGGGGCCGGAGGACTTTTCAGCGCCCTTTTGGGACGCGCCGTAGCCCGCATCCTCCACAGCGGCAATGATCTCGGCGGCGGAAGCGCTGCCCTCCACGCCCATGGAGTTGGTCAGAAGGCTGACGGAGCAGGCGGTGACACCCGGCACCTTGCCCACGGCTTTTTCCACCCGGGCGGAGCAGGCGGCACAGCTCATGCCGGTGACGTTGTATTGTTCCATAAGCGGGACCTCCTTGTGTTCTGCTATTTCATCAGCTTCTGGAGGATGCTTAAAAGCTCCTCCACCGTTTCGTCCTTCCCCTCCCGAATGTCCCGGGTGACGCAGGTGCGGATATGCTCGGACAAAAGCTCCTTGGCAAAGGCGTTGAGGGCCGCGTTGACGGCGGCTACCTGGGCCAGAATGTCGGGACAGTAGGCGCTGCGCTCCACCATGCCCCGAATGCCCCGGATCTGCCCCTCCACCCGGCTGAGGCGGTTGATGAGGCGTTTGTACTCCTCTTCGGAGCGCTCCTTGGTCTTGTGACAGTTGCAGGCCTCCATAGCGGACCCTCCTTGGTGAGTATACCCCTGGGGGGTATTTTGATCATATACCCCCTGGGGGTATTTGTCAAGCCCCAATTTGAAAAATTTGAGGGGGTTTTTCCGGTTCACTCCGGCGGCCCCGGTTTTCCGGGGCGTTCGGGGGGCGGTCTGTCTTTCAAAAGGCGCCAAATGATCAGACCCGGCACGGGAAGCGTTCCCCGTGCCGGGCCGTTGGTTGAACTCGTCTCAGTCCCGGTGAATGACGGTCCCCGGTCCTTTGAAGATGCTGTCCGGCGGGACGGAGCCCCGGACGGAGGAGAGGGGATAGACGCTGGCGTTTCGCCCCAGGACGGAGCCGGGGTTCAGCACGCTGTTGCAGCCCACCTCCACGTAGTCCCCCAGAATGGCGCCAACTTTTTTCCGCCCTGTCTCCAGGCGTTCCTCCCCGTTTCGCACCACCACCAGGGTTTTGTCGGACTTGACGTTGGAGGTGACGGACCCGGCGCCCATGTGGGCCTTGAAGCCCAGGATGGAGTCCCCCACGTAGTTGTAATGGGGGGTTTGCACGCCGTCGAAGAGGATGACGTTTTTCAGCTCCACGGAGTTTCCCACCACGCAGCCCGCCCCCACCAGGGCGGAGCCCCGGACAAAGGCGCAGTGACGGACCTCTGTGTCCGGCCCAATGATGCAGGGCCCGCCCAGAAAGGCCGTGGGGGCCACAGAAGCGGTTTTGTGGACCCAGATTTGGGCGGAGCGCTCCTCGTACTCCGCCGGGTCCAGGGTGGGGCCCAGGGTGAGAATGAAGTTCTTAATGCCGTCCAGGGCCTCCCAGGGATATTGAAATTGGCTCAGATAGTCCCCCGCCAGGGTGTGGGAGAGGTCCAGCAGGGCCGTGGTGGTCAAATTCATAACGCGCCTCCTGTTTTGCCGCGTAAGCGGTGTATTGGCGTCATTATATACCGGTTTTCCGGGAGTTGCAAGGGGCCGCCTTTTGGGACGGCCCCCGCCTGTGGCTATTTTGGGGGCGGCTTTTTGAAAAGCCGCCCGGATTTCCAGGGGACGTCAAGCCCCCGGCAGCTCCTCCAGGGAGGCGAAACGGTAGCCCATATCCTCCCACTTGGTAAGGAGGTCGTCCAGAATGTCTGCATTGGTCCTGGACGTGGAGTGAAGAAGGACGATGGCCCCGTCGTGAATGCGGGGGAGGAGCTTGGCGTAGGCCTGCTCCGCCGTGGGCTGGTTGTCCACGTACCAGTCCACATAGGCGAGACTCCAAAACACCGTCTTGTAGCCCAGGGCCTGGGCCTGTTTCAGGTTTTCACGGCTGTATTTCCCCTGGGGAGGGCGGTAGAAATGGGGAAGCTCCCGGCCGGTGGTCTCCTGGTAGAGCTTCGCCAGGGTATCCAGCTCCTTCTGGAAGGCCCCCTGGTCCGAAATGGCGGACATATCCGGATGGTGGAAGGTGTGATTTCCCACGATGTGGCCCTCCTCCGCCATGCGGCGGATGATGTCCGGGGCGGTTTCTATCATGTTGCCCACCACAAAGAAGGCCGCCGGGGCGTTGTGCTTTTTCAGGGCGTCCAGGATTTTTTCCGTGTAGCCGTTTTCATAGCCGCAGTCAAAGGTCAGGTATATGACTTTTTGCCCGGTATCTCCCAGGAACCAGGCGTCGTATTGGGCCAGGTCCTCCACACTGGCGTTGCCCACCGGGGACTGTCCCTCTTGGGGAAAGGAGAGGCCCCAGTTGTCGGTGGAGGCCGGAATGATGGCTGGAGCGGCGGCGGGGAGGATGTTTCCCTGTATATAGAGCATCGCCGTCAGAAAGAGGATGGGGAGCATGAGGATGAGCGCGTTGCGCATACGTTGAAGCATAGGCACCTCCGGTTTTATGAACGTTGTCATGGTTCAGCATATCCGAAGGCGAAGGGAATATCGGTTGAAAAAGATGGGGAAAGCTGCTATATTTGGAGTGTCGAATTATGAAAGAACGGGGGAGACGGATATGGCGAAACGAAGAGGCGGGGCAAAGCGGCAGCAGCTCAGCCCCAAGCAGATGGTGGCGCTTCTGGTGTTATGTGTGGCTGCGGCGGCGATACGGTGGTACCTGGAACCGGAGCCGGTGTCCCTGGAGGACATCCCGGCATGGAGCGGCGCGGCCTATGTGGAGCTGGAGGGGAACCAGCCTGGATTTACCAGGGAGGAGATGACCCTGGAGGTCTTTGAGAACTACAGCGATCTGGACTATCTGGGCCGCTGCGGCGTGGCCTACGCCAACATCTGCCCGGAGCTGATGCCCACCGAGGAGCGGGAGTCCATTGGGAACGTGAAGCCCACAGGGTGGATCTCCGCCAAGTACGACTGCGTGGATGGGAAGTATCTCTATAACCGTTGCCACCTCATCGGCTTTCAGCTGGCGGGGGAAAACGCCAATGAGAAAAATCTCATCACCGGCACCCGGTATCTGAACGTCACCGGGATGCTGCCCTTTGAAAACGACGTGGCGGATTATGTCCAGCGGACGGACAACCACGTGCTCTACCGGGTGACGCCGGTGTTTGTGGGAACGGAGCTGGTGGCCCGGGGGGTGCAGATGGAGGCCTATTCCGTGGAGGACGCGGGAGAGGGCGTTTGTTTCAACGTCTTTGCCTACAACGTGCAACCCGGCGTGGGGATTGACTACACCACCGGGGAGAGCTGGCTGGAGGAGGACGTGGCATGAGGCTTTGGGAGACCTTTGACCGAATCGTGGTCTTTGATACGGAGACCACCGGCATCGACTTTAAAAAGGACCGGATCATTGAGATCGGCGGGGTATCCCTGGAACGGGGAGCGGAAGCCGGGGGTATGGATCTTTTTATCCGTTTGCCGGAGGGGCGGCGTCTGGACCCCTTCATCACGAAGCTGACGGGCATCACTGAGGAACAACTGGCCGCCGAGGGCGTGGGGGACGAGGAGGCCGCCGGGGCCTTTGTGAAATTGCTGGAGGGGGCGGAGCGGCCCTTGATTGTGGCCTACAACGCCCAGTTCGATTTGAATTTCCTCTATGGCCTCCTTCGCCCCTGGGGCTTGGCGGAGGCTTTGAAAAAGCCCCGGTTTCTGGACGCGCTGACGGTGTACCGGGACCGGCGGGACTATCCCCACAAGCTGGAAAACGCCATTGCCGCCTACGGTTTGGAGGACAAGGCGGTAAACAGCCACCGGGCCATTGACGACGCCCGGGCGGCGGCGCTGGTGCTGGAGGCCATGGCGGAGGAACGGGACGACTTGGAGCGGTATATCGACCTCTTTGGGTCCCACCCGAAATACGGCGTTTCGGGGCGAAGGATTTCCTCCGTTACCTACCGGGCTCAGCCCTATGAGCGGCGGAATCCCTTGTATGAGCTGGCATAGGAGGCGTATATGGCAGTTTGCAAATTTTATGAATGCTCCGGCCTGCGCTATCGGGGTATGGAGCCTGGAGAGTCGCTGATTGGAAAGGGTATGATGGCCTATTGGGTTCCAATTCTGTCGTTTGGATCGGTAAGCTCTTGCGATTCCCATTCCGGGACGTTTTATGTGACGGACCGAAGGGTGTTCTTCCGGACTATGTGGAGCAATTATGTGGAGTTTGAGCTGAAACTGTCAGAAATTCGAGGGTTTTCCGTTGGGAAAAGAGGGCTGTTTACCCAGGTGACGCTGCACAGCCGGACCGGAGAAAAGCTCTGGTTTACCGGGTTTCCCGTGAAGAAGATGCGGGAGTGGTTGCTGCTAGCCGGTGTTAAGCCACTGTAAGGAGGCGTGTGCAAGGTCCACATCAAGATTTGAAAGGCGGATTGGAAGAAAAAGGAAGAGAAGACGCCCCATAAATGCAGGAAAGCGTCCGGCCAGCCGTCGGACGCTTCTCTTTGCCTCATCGGTTTAAATACTTCTCCGCCTCCCGGACGGTATGGACCAGGTAGCGCATGGCCTCCACCGGGTGCTTGCCCACGGCGGTCTCCCCGGTGAGCATGACGGAGGCCGCGCCGTCCAGCACGGCGTTAAAAATATCGCTGACCTCCGCCCGGGTGGGGACGGGATTTTGCTCCATGGAGGCCAGCATCTGGGTCACCACCATGAAAGGCCGTCCCGCCTCCCGGCAGGCGGCGGCAATGCGCTTTTGCAGGGCCGGGAGCTTCCAGAGGGGACCGGCGTTTCCCAGATCCCCCCGGGCGATGACAATTTCGTCCGCGGCGGGAAGCAGCTGGGGAAGCTGCTCCACGCCGGTCGGATTCTCAATCTTGGCGAAGAGGTGGATCTGCTGTCCACCCACGGCGTCCAGGGCCTCTCGAACCGTCTCCAGATCCTCCCGGTTCCGGACAAAGGGCTGCATGACCCCGGTGACGCCGTAATCCTCCGCCAGACGGAGGTTTTCCCGGTCGCTGTCCGTCATGGGGGGAAGGGGGATGTCCACGCCGGGGAGGGTGGCGCTTTTCCGGCTGTGGAGGACGCCTCCTCGCTCCACTTGAGCCAGGGTGCCGTCCGGCAGGGGCTTGAGGACCCGCAAAAGGAGCTTCCCGTCGTCCAGCAGGACCTCCTGTCCGGGACGTAAATGGGGAAGGGTGGGAAGGGGAATGTCTCTCCCCAGGTGGAGGGTACTTCCCTCCTTCAGGGAAAGGGGATTTGGAAGAGGGCCTATCCGGAGTTCCGGGCCCTGCAAGTCCAGGAGGAGCTGGGGCGTGACGCCGCAGCGCCGGGCGGCGGCGTGGAGGTGTTCCATCTGCTCCGCCGAGGCGGAGAGGCCCACGTGGGAGAGGTTCAGTCGGATGCCGGTCATCCCGGCCTGAAAGAGGGCCTCCAGAGTTTTGGCGTCGGAGCAGGCGGGGCCCAGGGTGCCGTAAATTTGAACCATGGCCGCCTCCTCCACTCAGCAAAAGAGGGCCGCCAGACTCTCGGTGTAGGGGGGACGGCAAATGCCCTTCTCCGTGACGATGCCGGCAATCAGCCGGTGGTCCGTCACATCGAAAGCGGGGTTATAGCACGCCACGCCGGAAAGAGCCATGGGCTTTTCATACCAGAGGGTTTTGATCTCCTCCGGGTCCCGGAGCTCAATGGGAATGTGGTCCCCGTCGGGGCAGCTCAGGTCAATGGTGCTGGTGGGGCCCAGGACGTAGACGGGGATGCCGTAGTGTTTTGCCAGAATCGCCACGCCGCTGGTGCCGATTTTGTTGGCGGTGTCCCCATTGGCGGCCACCCGGTCGCAGCCCACAAAGCAGGCCTGGACCCAGCCGTTTTTCATGACCATGGAGGCCATGTTGTCGCAGATCAAGGTTACGTTCACCCCGGCCCGGTGGAGCTCGTAACTGGTGAGCCGGGCCCCCTGGAGCAGGGGCCGGGTCTCGTCGGCAAAGACCCGGATGTGCATACCCCGTTCTGCGGCCAGCAGAAAGGGACCCTGGGCGGTGCCGTAACGGGAGGTGGCCAGGGGACCGGCGTTGCAGTGGGTCAGGACGCCGTCTCCGTCTTTCAGAAGGCTCAAACCGTATTCGGAGATGGACCGGCACTTGGCGATGTCGTCTTCATGAATGTCCACCGCCTTGCGGTACAGGGCCTCCAGCAGGGCGGGGCGGGGACCGTCCAGGTGGGCGGCGGCGGTTTTCTCCATTTCCCCCAGGGCCCAGCTGAGGTTCACCGCCGTGGGGCGGGAGGCGTTGAGCTGGGCGGAATAAGCCCGGAGCCGGTCCTGGAAGGCGGCGGCGTCCGGCGCGTTGATGGTCCGGGCCAGAACATAGAGGCAGTAGGCGGCGCAGATGCCAATGGCGGGGGCGCCCCGGACCCGGAGCTTTTGGATGGCCTCCACCATCTCTCCGACGGTTTGGAGGCGGATTTCCCGTTCCTCGTTGGGGAGCAGGCTCTGGTCGATGATATAGAGGGCTTCCGCCTCCTTGTCATAGCGGATGTTTTGGACGTGGGTGACGGATTTCAAAGAGGTGGTCATGGGGAGACTCCTTTCTTGTGAGGCCTCGGGATGGAACGGTCGGATTAGGCCGGGGAGAAGGATTGCCGGTCAGGGGTCCGCCGGTTAAAAAGACGCGTTTGCTTTTTCAACCGCGGCAGTGAGATCTTCCAAATTATAACATGAACAGCCTGTTTTTGCAACGCCTTCCGAATCTGGAGCAAAGGAAGCGCCCGGACACAACGTCCGGGCGCTTTGCGGAAATTTTCTGGGATACCGAAGATCTCAGCGGAAATCTCCGCCCACCTCAATGATGCGGATTACGCCATCTTCGCTGGCGTACATATCGCATTTTTGCGCGTAAGCGTGGGCAATTTCCACAATGCTCTTTCCGTCAGAGGGAGAAATCCACTCGTGGGAATCTTTGTTATAGGCCATAACGGTGACGGGGATGGTATAGCTCCGGCCCTCCACCGTGACGGCGCTTTCGCCGCTCCAGGCGGTGTTGGGGACCTCCTTCAAGGCGGTCAGCGGGCGGATACTGGAGAAGCCGGTACCGTCATTGGACTCTACCGCCGCCACATACACGCCGCCACTGATGTCATAATGGCTCCGGAAGGGACCGGCCACCAGACCCTGGTCGTTGTAAATGGAGATGCGTAAGACATCCTGTCCGTCATCCATGGTGACAGAGGTGCGGCCATAGAGGACGGAGCCGTCGTTGACAGCGCCCAGGGCGATGATGTCCACCTGCCCCGCCCAGTTGAGGTGGGCGTAGCTGATTTCCCCGTTGGGGATGGGACCGGCCCCCAGGTCGCTCAGGCTGAGGGTTTCAATGCCCTTGGCGGTGTAGCGGAAGACGCTGACGGTCTCCGCCAAATTGGCGTTGCCAATCCGCCGTTTTTCCAGATCCAGAGCGCCGGAGACACCGCCGCCCAGGCGGGCCAGACCAATGGTCTTCTTCCCGGTGGAGGTGACCCGGACCAAACGGTTTTGCATCCGGTTCAGTTCTTCCTGGCGGATCTGGCTGGTTCCGTTGCCGTCGTCGCCCAGGTCCACGGTTCCCTCAATGGAAATGCCGCAGAGGAGTTCCACCTTGACGCTTCCGCCGGAAACCGAGGTGGCGATGCCAATGGCGTTGGCGGAGGCCCCGGCGGTGCCCGGTTTCACCGCGCCGGCCACTTTGTTGTCCTCCGTCAGCAGCAGGGTGATCTGGTCGCCGGGACGGAACTTGGCGAGAGAGGACTGGGCGGTGGTTAAAACGTCGAAGTCACGACCCAGAAGGTGGATGGAGGTGGGCTCCATGGGACTGGGGGTGCAGGACTCGTAGTAGCCCGTCAGGCGGGTGTCCGAGACCCGGATGGTGTTGGTGGAGCTGGAATAAGTGGCCACGTCATAGGGGCGCATATCTTTGGCGTTGGCCCTACAGCCGTTTTTGTAGATTGTGTAGCCTCCCACGTTTCCGGTGAGGGACTCAAAGCCCTTGGAAGAGCCCTTTTCATAGACCACAATCGCCTCAGTAGAGCTGTCGCCGCCGCCGATGAAGATAAATTCCACGTTGCCGGCAGTGCCCAGGTACAGCGTCAAGGACGCGCCGGGATTCACCCAGGTGCGGGCCTCGCTCCAACTGGTTTCCGCGCCGTTGCGGTAGACCTTGGTTTTGCCGGTGATGGTATATTTGGCGCCGGAGCGGTCGGTGATCTGGGTGGCTTCGGCCTTGGCCACGGTGATGACGCGGCTGATACCCTGGGCGTCGGGGAGGAAGGTGCGGACCTTTTGACCCTCCAGCACCAGCGTGCCCTTCAGGCCGTTGAGAGAGCCGTTGGAGGCCTTGTCCCCGGCCATCTGGTAAAGGGAGCCGTCGGAGAAGAGCATGGCGGTTTCCTTGCCGTCGGGGCCCCGGGCGTTGGAGGACACCAGCACCATGTCGGGCACGGCGGTCAGTCCGGCGGAGGCCAGGAAGGCGCTGGTGGACTTCTCCCCCTGGACGTCCGCCCGAAGGAGGTTGTTAAAGAGAATGGCGGCGTCGCTTCGGTTGAGAGGGGAATTTCCCTTTGTGGTGTCCACCCCGTCGGTGAGGCCGATGGAGGCGGCAAAGGACAGATAGCTGTCCGGCCACACGCCGCCGATGTTCTCGTCCTTGTACCCCAGGACCCGGAGGAGAATGGTGGCCGCCTGCCCCAGAGTGACGGTGCGGTCCGGATAGAACTTACCGTCGGAAAAGCCGGAGATGGCGTTTTTGCCTTTGGAGGCCATATTGATGTAGGCCGCCGCCCAGTGGGAGGGCTTCACATCCGGGTAGACGGTGACGGTGCGATAGAGGCCCAGCTCGTCTTCGGCGTTAAGCGCGCAGACCACCATTTTACAAAACTGTGCCCGGGTGAGCTGACTGTTGGGGCGGAAATTCCCGTCGGAAAAGCCGTCCATCACGCCCATGAGCCGCAAGGACTCCACCGATGCGTAGGCGTCGCCGTTCAGGTCGTAAAAACGGTTGGGGGGCGGAGCGGCCTGGGCGGGCAGGACCAGCAGGGACGCCGCCATGGACATAAGAAGCAGCAGGGACAAGATGCGTGTTTTCATAATCTTCCTCCACTTGAATGGAATTTCAAGAATGCCGGTTTGTAGGGGCGGGCCCTTGCGTCCGCCTTGGGTTCCTCCGTTTCACCGGAGGAAAGCAGGCGGCGCAGGCCCGCTCCCGCAGGGGGATTTACTCGGCCCGCAGTGCCTCCACAGGCTGGAGCTTGGCGGCCTTAATGGCCGGATAACTTCCGAAGATAAGACCCAGCAGCACCGAGAAGCCAAGGGCCCCGGCCGTCACGCTGGCGGAGGGGTAAATGGTCATTTGGAAGAGCAGGTTTCCCGCGATGTAACAGCCCAGGGTGCCGATCAAAATGCCGATGATGCCACCAATGCCACAGAGCATGGCCGCCTCAATGAGGAACTGAGTGACGATGCTGCTCCGCTGGGCGCCGATGGCCCGGCGGATGCCGATTTCTCTCGTCCGCTCCGTCACCGTCACCAGCATGATGTTCATGATGCCGATGCCGCCCACCAGCAAGGAGATGGCGGCGATGCCGCCCAGCACCAGGGAGATCATGCCCATCTGCTCGTTCATGCTCTGTTGCCAGCGGTCGTCGGGGCTGACATAGGAGTCTCCGGTGGCCGGGTCTACCAGGCCCTTCAAAAAGCCACGGATGCGGGTGGCCACCTCCGTGGTGGAGACGCCGTCCTTGGCCTTGACGATGAAACTCTCAATCCGCTCGCCCCCCAGCAGACGCTGGGCCGTGTAAGGCAAGAGAATGAAATTGTCGATAAAGCTGCTCTGGGCATCGCTGCCGGTGAGGCGGGGGGCGTAGACCCCCACCACCTCAAAGTTCTGCCCGTTGAGCTGGAGAACCTTGCCCACCGGGTTCGCGGAGTCGAAGAAGGCCTCCGCCGCCTGAGAGCCCAGGACGCAGACCTGGTTATACCGCTCGATGTCCAGCTCACCCAGGTCCCGGCCCTGGGTGATGGTCAGGTTGTTACAGGCGCTGTACTGATTGCTGACATAATAGACGGTGGGAGCCCGTTGGCCGGTTTGGGTCTCCCAGTCCCATTGGAAGTTGGCAGAGTTTTTGGTGCCGTAGACCACATTGACGCTGGCATAAGCCTCCGGCGTGATGCCCACAATGTATTGGGGGATGGATTTACAATAGGCGTACAGGTCCGGGAAATAGTCCTTCCCCGCAGGAACCATGTTTCCGTTTTCATCTTCCGTGTACACATAGCTGTATACATTTATGGTGATTTTGTTGCTGCCCATGGCGGAGAACTGTTCCATGGTTTTCGCCGCGTAGCCGCTCATGACGGAGACAATGGTCATCACCGCCGCGATGCCGATGATGACGCCCAACATGGTCAGCATGGACCGGCCCTTTTTGCCGATGATGGACTTCCAGGCCATTTTCACTGCCTGCCGGATGTTCAAAACCAGTCCACCTCCTGTTCCTTGTCCTCCACGACTTTCCCGTCCGTCAACCGCACGCAGCGCCGGGCCGTGGCGGCGATTCCGTTGTCATGGGTGATGAGGATGACCGTGGTGCCCTCCCGGTTCAATTGCTGGAGGAACTCCAGCACCTCGTGGCCCGTCCGGGAGTCCAGAGCTCCCGTGGGCTCGTCGGCCATGATGATGGGGGGCTTGGTGGCGATGGCCCGGGCAATGGCCACCCGCTGCTGCTGGCCACCGGACATCTCCGTGGGCTTGTGCTTGACCCGCTTGGAAAGGCCCACCCGGTCCAGGGCCTCCAGGGCCATGTCATAGCGGTCATCCGCCCGGATGCCCTGGTAAATCAGGGGAAGCTCCACATTTTCCAGCACCGTCAAAGTCTGAATCAGGTTGTACTGCTGGAAGATGAAGCCGATTTCCTTGTTTCGGATGCGGCTGAGCTCCGTGTCCGTCAGCTCCCGGACGTCGGTGCCGTCCAGGAGGTAGTCCCCCCGGGTGGGAATGTCCAGGCAGCCCAGGACGTTCATCATAGTGGACTTGCCGGAGCCGGACTGGCCCACGATGGCCACGAATTCCCCCCGCTGCACCGTGAGGGAGATCCCGTCCAGGGCCCGGACCTCGCTTTCAAGACCCTCGCTGTAGATCTTGAAGATATTCTTTAATTCAATCAGATTTGCCATATCAGTAACCCCAGGGGTTGGCCGACTGAATCTGGGTGAAGACCTCGGTGCCTTCCTCCACGCCGGACTTGATCTCCACATTGTAGTTGTCGGAGATGCCGATTTCCACGGCCACGGGCCAGAAGCCCTCGGGAATGGTCTCGTCGGCCATGATGTTTTCCACCACGTTGTCCGGCCGGTCGCCCTTGACGTAGACCACCGTCAGGGTCTCGCCCTCCTCGGTGGAGACAGTGCGGACGGACTGGAGGGGCAGCACCAGGCAGTTGTCGTTTTCGCTGGCAGTGAGTTTATAGTTGATGTAACTGTTGACCTGGAGGGTTTCTTCCGCGTTGTCCACCGAGATCACCATGGGGTAGGTGGCTACGCCGTTGTTGATCGTACTGGAGAGGCTGACGCTTTCCACCGTTCCCATGGCGGTATTGCCCCACTGGTCCAGGTCCACCATGGTTCCCGCCTGGACGGCGCTGACATTCCGCTCGTCCACCGTGGCGTTGACAATCAGGGAGGAGGTGTCGGAGATGGTGACCACCGTGGTGTTGGCTGCGATTTCGTCTCCGGGTTTCATGGTCAGTCCGATGACCTTGCCCGCGATGGAGGCGGAGGCGCTGCAGTTGGCCAGATTTTTCTCGGCGGTTTCCAGTGTTTTCTGGGCCTCCTCCAGGCTCTGCTGGGCAGAGAAGATCTCGGCCTCGCTGTCCTCGCCGTCCACCCGGACCAGAACCTGTCCGGCACTGACCTGGAGGAAGTCCACCAGGGAACTGGAAAGGACGGTACCGTTGACGGTGGAGGTAAGATCGCCGGTGCGGTAATACTCCAGCTTTCCGGGTTCATAGGGGTAGACGGTTTCCTCCCCCACCGTCACAATGGCGGAGGCCGCCATCTCGGCGCTGAGAGCTCCCTGGTTTTCCACCAATATGTCGGCGGAGAAAAGCTTGGTGCCCTCCGGCGTGATGCGGCTGACCATGTGGACCGCCTCCACCGTGCCGGGGAGGGAGCTCATCAGGGCGGGGATGGACACATCCACGCTCTGGCCGGTGTGGATCATGCCCTCGTAAGCGTAGCTGTAGTATTGGGTGAGGCGCAAGCGGGTGTCATCCGCCAGAACGGCCACCTTTTGCCCTTTGGAAATAGTGTCGCCGGGGTTCAGGTCCACCACTTCCATCAGTTTGCCGGGGTAGCCCGCCGCCAGGTTGAGGCCCGCCACATCCTTCAAAAGGGCGTTGAGCTGCTTCTCCCGGCCCAGCACGTCCTGCCGCGCCTTGTCCACGGCAGTGCGGGCGGCATCGGAGTCGATGATAAAAAGGGGAGTTCCCGGCTCCACGGTGTCGCCTTCGCTGACGAACACTTCGCTGACGGTTCCCGTGGTGGCGATGGTAATGGTTTCGCTGTCTCTGGCCTTGGTGAGTCCGCTTCCTTCCACAATGGAGGTGATGGAGTTGTACTGCACCACGTCGGTGAGGACTTCCGTCGCCTCTCCGCCTTTTTTGGTGGACAGGAACTTCCAGACCCCCAGGCCGGCGGCGATGAGGACCAAGAGGGTGATAAACCACCGGACGATTTTGCGCCGCTTTTTCCGGGGCATCCCCTTCCACTTCTTCCAAAGGGAGGTCTTCTCCGCCGTCTCCGGCGCGGGAGGCGGGGGCGTTTCAGGGGCCGTCTGGGGGGCCCCGGTCTGCTGTTCGCGATCCATGACTTGTGACATAGGCGTTCTCCTTCATCGGTTGGGTGGGATTTTTGAAACGGCGGTTCGAACATTTGCCGTTATGTAGGCTCAGGAACAGGGTAACAGATGGAAGCATCTAAACTGTATCATTGATACTAGAACAGTTCGCTGGGGAAAACAACAACAAAACGGTTACAGATTTCTTAAGATTTTCTGAAGACAGGGCAACAGCCCCTATAAGTTAAGACGTCGAAGGGGATGGAAAGGTTTCGGAAAATCCTGTACAAAAATATGGGAGCAAAAGAAATTTTCGGTATGTGACCGCCCTTAGGAAAAAACCGCCCCGTTTCAGGGCGGTTTCAGGGGAGAAAACTCAAGAGTGCGGGGGATTCTTTTTCGCCATGGACCTTTGATAGAAGACCAGGACCGACAGGGCGGCGAGACCCACCACGTCCGTGAGGTCGCCGGGGATCATCATGGCCAGACCCGCCATGATCAGGGCCAGCCGCATCCACTTGGGGATGGGCCGGAAGAGATAGCCGTTCAGGGCAGCGGCCACGCCGAAGATGCCAAGCAAGGCGCTGACCACGATCTGGATCACCTGGAGGACATTGGGGTCGTTGACAAAGAGCATCTCCGGGCTGTAGGCGAAGATATAGGGGACGATGAAGGCGGCGATGGCCAGCTTTGTGGCGTTGACGCCGGTTTTCATGGGGTCGGATTTGGCGATGGCGCTGCCCGCGTAGGCCGCCAGGGCCACCGGAGGCGTGATGTCCGCCACAATGCCGAAATAGAAGACGAAGAAGTGGGCGGGAATCTTTCCGATGCCCAGCTGAATCAGGATGGGGGCGCAGGTGGAGGCCATGATGCAGTAGTTGGCCGTGGTGGGCACGCCCATACCCAGGACGATGCAGCACAACATGGTCAAAAACAGGGCGATGAACAGGGAAACCGGCGGATAGGGAATCATGCCGCTGATGTTCACCACCGCGTTGATCAGCTTGGAGGCAAGGCCCGTCACCGTGATGCACCCGGCCACAATGCCCGCCATGGAGCAGGCCACGGCCACGGTGATGCAGCTCCGGCCTCCGGCCTCCAGGGCGTTGACGGTCATGGAGGCGACGTCCTTTACAAAGTGGACGGCGAAGCCCTCGCTGTGCTGGTTCCGGCTGTCTGTGAAGAGATGGGGCAGGCTCACCAGAATGGCCAGCAAAATGGCGATGGAGGCGGAGTACTGGAGGGTCCGGGTGTTGGTGGAGACCATCCACACCAGGACCACCAGGGGGAGAAGCAGATAGATGCTGCGAATCAAAATGCCGAACTTGGGGAGCTGGTCCCGGGGGACGCCCTTCAGGTCCAGACGGCGGGCCTCCAGATGGACGGCCAGGAAGATGCCGGTGAAATACAAAAGGGCGGGGAGGATGGCCTTCACCGCCACGTTGGCGTAGGTGGTGTCCATATACTCCGCCATGAGGAAGGCCGCCGCGCCCATAATGGGGGGCATGATCTGTCCGCCGGTGGAGGCCGCCGCCTCCACAGCCGCGGCAAATTCCCCCTGATAGCCGGTGCGCTTCATCATGGGGATGGTGACGGAGCCGGTGGTGACGGTGTTTCC
>CAJUCO010000038.1 GCA_910585245.1 uncultured Oscillibacter sp. | reverse complement strand
TTGTCCACGATCATGCCCACGCCCATGGCGATGCCCCCCAGGGACATCATGTTCAACGTGAGGTTGAAGGCCCGCATAAGGACGAAGACCGTCAAAATGCAGATGGGCATGGACACGGCGATGGTCAGGGTAGCCCCGCCCCGGCGGAGGAACAGCAGCACCACAATGGCCGCCAGCGCCACGCCCTGGAGGATGTTCTGATAGGCGGCGTCCACCGTCTGGTTGATGTAGTCGCTGGCCAGGTAAGGGGCGGAGTAGTGAAGGCTGGGGTTGCTTTCTTTTAGGCTCTCCAGCCGCTTCACCACCTGCTCGGAGACATAGACCTCGTTGGCGGCGGACTGCTTGGAGACCTGAAGGACCACGCAGGCGGACTCGCCGGATTTCGCCATGGCGTCCATGTCCTTGTCCTCCAGCTTGACATTGGCCACCTCCGAGAGGCGCACCGCGCCGCCGGTGGGAAGGGTGAGAATCATGTTGGCCACATCGTCCACGGTCTGGAACTTGGCGTCGGTGGAGACCGTCAGCTTTTTCGAGCCGTTTTCCAGGTTTCCGCCGGGGTAAATCAGGTTCTGCCCCGCCAGGAACTGGGACACATAAGAGGCGGAGAGGCCGTATCCCGCCGCCCGGGTGGGGTCCAGCTCCACGGCGATCTGTTGGCTGACGCCGCCGTTTACCGTCACCTGGGCCACGCCGTTGATCCGCTCCAGGGCGGGAACCACCAGGTCTTCCGCCAGGGTCTGGAGCTGGCTCAGGTCCTCGCCCACCAGGGCGATCATGGCCGTGGGCATCAGAGCGCTGAGGTTCATGTTGATGATCATGGGGTCCATGGCGTCCTCCGGGAGGCTCACCAGGTCAAACTGCTCCCGGAGCTTGGTGGCGGCGATGTCCAGGTCCGTGCCGTCTACATAGGTGATCTGAATTTGGCTCACGCCGTCGGAAGACGTGGAGGAGATCTCGTCCACGCCGGGGACGGACATGATGGCCCCCTCCAAGGGGCGGGTGACCAGCTCTTCAATGTCGCTGGGGTTGGCCCCGTTATAATAGCAGGCCACCACGGCCATGGGCATTTCCATCTCTGGCATCAGGGCCATCTGGAGTTGGGTGGCGAACATCAATCCGAATACACAGATTAGGATGCTGGCCAGGAGCGTGGCGACTTTGTGCTGGATGCTTGCTCTGGCAATACTCATTTTATTCCCCCTGGTCCTCTCCGTTCTCAGGAGCGGCGTCCCCGCCGGAGGCCGCGCCCGCGGTTTCCTCCGGAGCCTCTGCCGGAGGAGCGGCGTCCCCGCCGGAGACGATGCGGACCGGATCGCCGTCGCTGAGGTAGGCCTGCCCCACGGTGACCAGCTGCTGTCCGGCGGAAAGGCCGGAGAGAATCTCCGTCACACCGTTGCCGGTGAGGCCCGTCTGGACCTCCACGTACTTGGCCGCGCCGTTTTCCACCACGAAGACATACTGGGTCTCCCCCCGGGTTAGCACCGCCTCGGTGGGCGCCACAATGGTGTTTTCGGACACGTCGGTGTGGAAGGTGACGTCGGCGAACATCCCCGCCAGCAGCCCATCGGTGTCGGAGGGCAGAGAAAGGGTGACGGTGTAGAGCCGGGTCTGCGCATTTGCCGCCCGCTCCACAGAGCGGATGACGGCCTCAAAGGTCTGGTTGGCAGCGCTGACGCTGACGTCTGCGGAGTCCCCCGCCGCCAGCTTGGGCACCAGCGCCTCGGAGACCTGGACCACGGCTTTCATCTGTTCCGCCCCGTCGATGACGGCCACGGGCATGGTGTTGGAGATGTAGCCCCCTTCCGTGGCGTTCATGGTCACCAACGTTCCGCTGCTGGGGGCGATGACGTTGCCCCGGGCGTCCACGTTTTCCAGGACGGTGTCCAGCTGCTCCACGCTGGAAAGGGCGTTTTGCATTCCCGCCTCCAGCTGGGAGAGAGTGGAGTTGCGTTGGGCGACGGCGGTTTGCAATTGCAGCTCCGCCTGGTCAATCTCCATCTGAGAGGCCGCGCCAATGGCGAAGAGCTCCTTCAAATCGCTGACGTTTTTTTCCAACAAGGCGATCTGCTTTTCGAAAACCGCCGCCTGGTCGTTGTAGCCCTGAACGGAGGAGCGGTAGCTGATGCTGGCCGCGTTGTAGCTGGAAAGGGTGCTTCCCAGGTCCAGGGTGCAAAGGGTGTCCCCCGCCTTCACCTCGTCTCCCGCCTCGGCGTATACGGCGGTGCATTTGGCGTTGACGGCCACCAGGATGGTGGACTGATCCTCCGCCACCAGCTGGCCGGAGACGGTGTTCTCCGTGTAAATGGTGTCCGCTCCGATTTTCTCCACCTGGACGGCCACACCGGCGGCGGGTTCTTCCTCCGGCGCGTCCTCATCCGCGCCGCCGCAGGCGGCCAGGCTCAGGGCCAGCAGGGCGGCAAGCCCTGCCGCCAGGATTCTTTTTTTCATCATGTGGTTCCTCCCAAATCGTTGGTTCCATCCGGCCGGGGCCACGGTTGCCCGGGCCAAAGATTCGTTTGGCGCGCTTACCGGCGCGTGAAAGCGCCGGAGGGCAAGGCCGTTTTCCGGCCCGTTCTTCAGTAAAATCGGTTCACGCGCCGGTCTGGACGCTGTTCATCACGCCGTAGTTCACGGCCCAGTAATAGGTCCGGTAGGCGGTGAACAGGTTCCGCCGGGCGGTCTCCACGGCGTCCTTGGCGGAGGACAGCTCATCCTCCGCGTCCAAAAGGGCGTTTTGAGAGATGGTTCCCTGGCGGTATTTCAGCTCCATAGAGGCGTAGGAGCTCTCCTGAAAGGCCAGGGAAGTCTGGGCGGAGCGCAACACCTGCTGGTAGTCCTTCACAGAGTCGAAGGCGTTGCGGAAGTTCATCTCAAAGCTCTGCACCGACATTTTGTATTCGTACAGCGCCGCCTCATAGGTGTGCCGGGCGCTGCGAACGTTATATGTATCCTGGGCGTAGTTTTCCCGGGTGTCGTCATAGGTGTCCCCGGCCTCGTCCAGTTTTTTCTTGGCGGCAAAGAGATCGTAACTGTGAGTTTTGGCCTCTTCCAGGTCGGGCTTATAGTCCATGCAGTCTATGAGCCCCTGACTCAGGGCCGGCAAGGGCCCCAGCACCAGCGAGCCGGTGAGGCTGGACCCCACCATGGACTGCATTTGCAGTTTGCATCGCCGGAGGTTCATCTCCAGGGTGCTGAGACTGCTCTGAAGAGTGGCTTTTCCGTTTTTCACCTGCTCCAGAGTCAAAGCGGAGATCTGTCCCAGCTGGTAGCGGAGTTCCATTTCCTCCAGGTTGCGGTCCAGGGCGGTGAGATTGCTTTGGAGAGTGGCCTTGGTCTGTTCCAGCTCCAGGATGGCGAAGTACAAAGACTCCGCCCCCACTACCGTGAGGTCCTGGGCGTTTTTCAGCTGCCTCCGGGCGGCGGCGGCGTCCTTTTGAAGTTTGCCGGTGGCAAGATCGGTGACCGTGCCGCTGAGACTGGCATAGGAGCTGGCCAGATTGGAAATTACAAAGCCCTGCATGGCTCCCTCCATGGGGGAGGCCACGGGGATTTGAGCATACATATTCTGAGCGGCCTCCAGACTGCTCAGCTGGGCCGCCAGATCCAGGTACATACGGGTATAGTCCATGGCGTCAATGGAGGCGATGGACTCTTGAAGCATTCGGGCCGTGAGGCTTCCCTCCAGCACCCGCTCCCGCAGATCCTCGAAGGCCAGATAGCGGAAGTCGTCCTCCCCGGTGAAGACCAGCTCATCGTCCATGGTGCTGCCGGCTGCGGTGCCTGCCGGCGTTTCTTCAGGCAAAGGGACGATGATTCCAGGCTCTTTTTCAGAGGGGGGAGCCGCTTCCGTTTCCCCGGCCTCCCCCTGGAGAGGGGAAGCGGCGCTTTCCGTTGGCGCGGGGTCTTGGGGCTGCTGGTCCGTCTGAGCCAGGGCGGGTATGGCGCACAGCGGCAGCGCCAGTGTCAGCGCCAGCAGCAGCGCGATCCATTGTTTCCTCATGTGGTCCTCCTTCATGTCTTTCTTGGTGGGCGTCCCCGCCCGTTCAAGGGGTTCGCCCTATGTTGTACACCTTCCACCAGGGGGAAGGTCAAGGAAAATCTGCGAAAGGTCATGAAATTGGCAGGCTGCCATATTTGACGATCTCCAGTTTTGCCTCCAATTCCTCCCGGTATTGCCGCCGCTCCCCAGGGCAGAGCATGGCGTCCATGCAGGCGCTGCCCAGGGCGGCCATCAAAAGACAAAAGACAATTCTGCCGTATTCCTGGTTGGGCCGGCGGAGAACGGAGAGGTCGATCAGGTCCCAGAGTCCGTCCAAAAGACGCTGCCCCGGCCGGGTGGGAAGGAACTTCTGGATATCCACCCCCTGGTTGTTCCGAATGAACTTCATACATCGCTCCATCATGGGGTCCAGGGCCAGCTCTTGCGAGGTCATGCGGTCAAAGCAGTCCAGCTGAGCCTGGAAAATGTCCCCGCCGTTGGCCTGGAGCACCCGGCGGTACTCCTCCTTCACGTGGTTTCGAACCTCCTCCAAAAGGTAGGCGAAGAGGTCCTCCTTATCGGTGAAATACTGGTAAAAGCTCCCCCTGGGAATCCCCGCCCGGCGGATGATCTGATTAATGGACACGTCGGTGAACCGGGCGCCGGCGAATTCCTCCCAAGCGGCGTCGAGAAAGCGACGCCGCTTCTCCTCCGGCAGCCGGAGGAAGGTCTCTGTACACATATGAATCCCTCACAACAAAAATGACACCCTGTCATTTTATGACAAGCTGTCACTCATTATAGTCAGGGCTAATGGCCCTGTCAACTGTTTTGTTCTTCCGGAGGCGTTAAGTTTTTGTAAATAAAGAAGTGAGGGACGCCGCCCCGGAGAGAACGGCGTCCGCGCCTTTAGTATTTGCGGTCCAGAAAGTGGTAGACCGCCCATCCGGCGAAAATCTGAAACAGCAGATAGCCCGCCAGAAACAGGATTAGCAGGCGGCTGGCGGCCTCCTCCACCATCCCCAGCTTTTCGAGAAGGGAAACGGCGGCCATCGACACCGCCGCCGCCAGCAGCCCGAGGACATAGGCGATGTGCCCGGACTTGCTCCGTAGCATCGCCTTCCGCTCGTCCCGAAGCTCGATTTGCTCCTCCTCAAAGTGCCGTTGACAGGAGTCGGCGGTTTCCAGCTTTGTCCATTTGACGTATTTATAAACCTGCATCGCGCCGGGAAAAGTAAACGCGCCGCTGAAACCGCAGAGGATGCTGTCCAAAGGCGTGTTCCAGAAAATGGCCCCGGCGAAGCAGGCAAGACCCAGGGCAATCATACCCAGCCCGGTCCAAAGATAGCTCCTTTTCATTGCATATCGCTCCTTTCATGCAAAAAAATCTCCTCAATGGGAAGCCCAAAAAAATCCGAAATCGTAAAGGCAAGTTCCAGGGACGGGCTGTAGCGCCCGGTCTCAATGGAGCTGACGGTCTGCCGGGAGACCCGGATGGCTCTGGCGAACTCCTCTTGCCGCAGTCCTCTGGTTTTCCGCAGCTCTTCCACACGGTTTTTCATAGCCGCCTCCTCTCTTGTAAAGGTTCCTTTACGGATGAGAGCGGCCGCCTCCTGTTATGTAAAGGTTCCTTTACCTACAAGCTACCACAACTTGTGAGATTTGTCAAGGGACCTTTACATAAAATTTCTACGCCTTGCAATTTCCCCGGCCCTGTAGTATCATGAAAAAACTGCTGAAGGAAAAAGGGGACCGCCCATGAAACGAATTTTCCCCGCTCTTTGCGCCCTGCTGCTTTTGACCGCCTGTGCTCCGGCCTTGCCGCCGGAGGATTCGGACCGGCTTCAAATCGTGGCCGCCGTCTTCCCGGCCTATGACTTCGCCCGCTCCGCCGCCGGGGAGCTGGCGGATGTGACGTTGCTGCTGCCCCCCGGGGCGGAGAGCCACTCCTATGAGCCCACCCCGGCGGACATCCTCCGGGTCCAGCGCTGTGACCTCTTTATCTATCTGGGCGGCGAGTCCGACGCTTGGGTGGATACCGTCCTCTCCGCCATCGAGCCCCAGGGGGAGACCCTGCGGATGGTGGACTGTGTGGACCTTTTGGAGGAGGAGACCGTGGAGGGAATGCAAGGGGGCCACGACCACGACCACGAGGAAGAACACGAGGAAGACCACGACCACCTGGGGGAGGTGGTGGGAATGGACGAGCACGTCTGGACGGCCCCCCGGAACGCCGCCGCCATTACCCGGAGTGTTGGAGAGCGGCTGGCTGCCCTGGACCCGGGCCACGCCGGGGAGTACGCCGCCAACGCGGAAGGCTACGCCCTGGAGCTGGAGAATCTGGACCGGGACTTTGCCGCCTTTTTTGACGGCCTGCCCAGGCGGACCATGGTGTTTGGGGACCGGTTTCCCCTGCTCTACTTTGCCGGGGCTTACGGCTTGGACTACTACGCCGCTTTTCCCGGCTGCGGGGCCCAGACTGAACCCTCGGCGGCCACAGTGGCCTTTCTGACAAAGAAGGTCCGGGAGGAGGGTCTTTCCACCGTCTGGTATATTGAGTTTTCCAACCACCTGGTGGCGGACGGCATTGCCGAGGCGGCAGGGGTGGAGACGGCTCAGTTCCACACCTGCCACAACGTAAGCCGGACGGATTTGGAGGCGGGGGCCACCTATCTCTCCTTAATGCGGGCCAACCTGAAGGCCCTGGAGGAGCATATGTAACGCTGAGAAAGTATGAGTAAAAGGAGGGCGCGGTATGGACAACGCCTTTGACTTTTTGACCCTAGACTTTTTCACCCGCGCGTCGGCGTTCCCCGGCAGTCTGGGGACCTTCCGCTACCGTTTCCAGCGCACCGGCTGGATAGGAGACGGGGAGATTCAGGCATGGGTGTATGAGAATGTGTGTTTCGAGTTGGCGGAGAGGAAGGAAACGGAGACCTTCCCCTGGACGGAGGAGGGGATTTCCGCCCTGAAAACTTGGCTTACGCAAAAGCTGGTGGAGCGGGGGTGGGAACCTTACCGGATTCCCTATCCGCCGGGAAAATGCAAAGAGGCGGAGTGATCTCCGGGAAGGCGTTCGCTCTTGCCAGGGGGGCGCTTTTATGGTATACTGCCTTGGGCTGTGAGCGGAAGCGGAGAGGAGGCGGCGTATGTTCACCGGCTTTACCGACGAGACGGTGGAGTTCATGTGGGGGATTCGCTTCAACAATGAGCGGACCTGGTTTGAGGCCCACAAGGAAGTCTATCTAAACCATTTTTACCGCCCCATGCAGGCCCTGGGGGCGGAGATTTACGAGTTTATCCGGGGCAAGCGCCCGGATTATGACCTCGTTCACAAGGTCACCCGGATCTATCGGGACGCCCGCCGCCTTCATGGCCGGGGGCCTTATAAAGAGAGCTTGTGGTTTTCCGTGGAGGAGCCGGCGGAGCAGTGGACGGCCAAGCCCACGTTCTGGTTTGAGCTGATGCCTGAGAACTGGAGCTACGGCATGGGGTACTACCTTCCCAAGGCTCTGACCATGGCGAAGCTCCGGGCCCGGCTGGACCGGGACCCCAAGACCATGGAGGCGCTGACCCGGACCCTGGGCAAGCAGGAGGAGTTCCGGCTGGAAACGGAGGCCTATAAGCGCCCCAAGGGTCCCGCCCCCTCGCCGCTGCTGGAGCCCTGGTATCAGGCCAAGTCCTTTGTCGTTTGCCACACGGAAAAGCTGACAGAGGACCTGTTCAGCCGGGACATTGTGGACCGTCTGAAACGGGGATATGAGTTTTTGTTGCCCTTTTATGACTATTTCCTCACGCTGGACGCGGAGCCGGACCCAAGGGAGCCGGCGAAAAAAACCGTTTGAACGTCAAACAAAGGAGAGCGATTCCATGAAAGCCTGTCCCGAAAGAGCGGCGGCCCTGGCGCTGCTGCGCAAGTACAACACCGAGCCCTTTCACCTTCAGCACGCCCTGACGGTGGAGGCCGTTATGGGCTGGTACGCCCAGGACCTGGGCTATGGAGAGGAGGGGGACTTCTGGTCCACAGTGGGACTTCTTCACGATGTGGACTTCGAGAGATGGCCGGAGGAACACTGCCAAAAGGCCCCGGAGCTGCTGGCGGAGATTGACGCCCCGGCGGAGCTGGTTCACGCGGTTTGCAGCCACGGCTTCGGGCTCTGCTCCGACGTGGAGCCCACCCACGAGATGGAGAAGGTTCTCTTTGCCGCCGACGAGCTCACGGGTCTCATCGGCGCGGCGGCCCGGATGCGGCCCAGCAAGTCCTGCGCCGACATGGAGGTTTCCTCCCTGAAGAAAAAGTTCAAGGACAAGAAGTTTGCCGCCGGCTGTTCCCGGGACGTCATCCGGGAGGGGGCGGAGCGCCTGGGCTGGGAGTTGGAGACGCTGATGGACAAGACCATCCGGGCCATGCGGGACAGCGAGACCCGGGTTGCGGAGGAATTGGCCTCTTTAAGCGAGACCTGATGGGAAGGAAGAAGCGCCGGAGCAATGCCCCGGCGCTCAGCTTGTCAAAACGTGCCGTCTAAAAGGGAGCGGAAAGGAAAAGAGCTACGAGAGAAACCCATCAGGGGTTTCTCTCGTTTTGAATCAGAAGTTTTCAGACCTTTTGAAAGGTCTGAAAACTTGCTCAGGCTGGCGAAAATCCTTTTTCGACAGCCTGAGCGCCGGAGCAATGCCCCGGCGCTCTTTTTCCCTCTTATGAAATGATCTCCAGCTTGCCGTCGTCCCCAAACTTCACGGGGATGATCTCGTTTCGGGTTTTCTGGGCAATGTCGTCGATTCGCATTTTAGACGGATAGTCGGCAATCAGAGACACCGCCACGCCCTGGCGCTTGGCCCGCCCTGTCCGGCCGATCCGGTGGACGTAGTCCTGGTTTTCGTCGGGCACGTCGCAGTTGAAGACAATGTCCACGTCATCCACGTCAATGCCCCGGGCCGCCACGTCGGTGGAGACGAACACCCGGAGCTTCCCCTCCCGGAAGAGATTCATCACCTGTTCCCGCCGCCGCTGGGGGATGTCCCCGTGGATGCACTCCGCGTCGATGCCCCGCATTTGCAAAAATTTGCAGATCCGCTCCGTGGAGCCCTTGGTATTGCAAAAGGCCATGCAGCGGTCAAAGCCCGTCTCCTCCAGGATTTTCGTGATGACGTCCGCCTTTTCGTTTTGCCCCACCTCCATGCGGAACTGTTTGATGTCGGGCTTGTTCTGCTCGTCCTCCCGGACGGTGACCTCCGCCGCGTCCCGCTGATAGACCCAGGCGATGTCCATTACCTCCCGGGAGATGGTGGCGGAGAAAAGCCCCAGGTTTTTCCGCTTGTTCATCCTGTCCAGAAGCCGGGTCACGTCGTGGATGAAGCCCATGTCCAGCATCCGGTCCGCCTCGTCCAGCACCACGGTCCGGGCGCTGTCCACCCGGACGGTCCGGCGCTTCATGTGGTCGCTGAGGCGCCCCGGCGTGGCCACCACGATTTGGGGCCGCTTTTTCAGCGCGTCAATCTGCCTGCCGATGGGCTGGCCGCCGTAGAGGCAGACGCAGCGGACTCCGGGGCGAAAGGCGGCAATGTCCCGCAGCTCGTCGGTGATCTGGATGGCCAGCTCCCGGGTGGGGGCCAGGATGACCGCCTGGACGGCGTCCTCCTCCGGATCAATATGCTCAATAATGGGAATGCCATAGGCAAAGGTTTTGCCGGTGCCGGTGGGGGCCTTGGCGATGACGTCCTGCCAGTCCATCATGGGGGGAATGCAGCCCGCTTGAACAGGGGTGGTGAGCTCCAGCTCCCGCCGTTCAATCGCCCGCATGATCTCCGGCGACAACCCCAGGCTGTCAAACCGGACGCCTTGTGTATACTCCATATCAATTTCCTCTTTTCACGTAATGGGGCGTATTATAAAATGAGCAGAATTTTTCATAAGCATTATACCGAAAAATCAGCCGCTTGTAAAGCGGTCCTGCCTTACAAGTCCGATGATTTTGGAGAATTTAAAACTTTAATCAATTAAAATCTACGGAAACCAACAAATTATACAAGGAATCACGAAGAAATTGTAGTAAAATTGTGTATTGTGAACCCAACTAGTCAGGTTTTTTATGCTAAAGTAAAGCTGGAAGACGAACAGGGTAAAAGTCAATAGGGGGGTGTCGAACGTGGATGAGATGGAGTATGTACGTATTCTTCGTGATTTGCGCGAAGACGCCGACAAGACACAGTCACAGATCGCCGAGGTTCTGGGAACGTCCCAGACGATGTACGCACGCTATGAGCGGGGCGCCAACGAGCTGCCCATCCACCATCTGATCACATTAAGTAAGTATTACGGCGTCAGCACCGACTACCTGCTGGGGCTCAACAAGGAACGATGAAACGCGGACAGGAAGGCTCCTGTCCGTGTTTTTTGTCGGGCTGTCCCGTTTGGCATTTTTCAATATGCGGGGCTGTGTGCCCGTTTCCTGGCGCTCTTGGAGTTTCGGGCGGGCTTGCCCCGCGGTCTGTTTCTGGTTTGATACGGCCGTTGGGGTGTGGCGGTTTTTCCGTTTTGCCCTTGCGTTTTCCGGCAGGATGCGATACAATATCCCCGAGACACTGAAGCATAAAGGCAGGGCACAGGGGATGGCCGTCCCCTGCGCCCCTATGCAGGAGAGCAGACCTCCCACACAGCAGGTATACTGCGCCCATTCGTCATTATATCCGGTTCCCTATCTTTTTTCAAGAGGCAAGAGGAGGGGGAGCTCGTTTGTGGTGTGTGCGGCTTCCGGCGGTGTAGGGAACGATTCCCTGCGCCGCTTTTGTTGTCTCAATGGGGCGCCTTTCGGGGGCCGGGCGGAGCGCGGCCCCGGGGGCTGTCCCATTGAGTACATTTTTTTAGGAGGAAGACCCGTGAACACACTGAAAAAAGTCGCCCTGCTGCTGGCGCTGGTGCTGGCCCTCAGCGCCAGCGGCGGCAAGGAGGAGGCCCCCGCCGAGGTCCCCGCCGAACCCCAGGAAACCCAGGAACCCGCCCAGCCCCCCGAGGATACCCCGGAAGAAACGCCCGCCGAGCCGGAGCCGGAGCCCCGCCCGCCGGACCCCCGACCTATAGTTTTGAAAACGGTGTGCTGACCTGCTCCGGCGGCGGGGAGG
This sequence comes from uncultured Oscillibacter sp., assembly GCA_910585245.1. Classification (GTDB taxonomy): domain Bacteria; phylum Bacillota; class Clostridia; order Oscillospirales; family Oscillospiraceae; genus Oscillibacter. Next base: position 13,131 of record CAJUCO010000038.1, on the reverse strand, counting down.
TCCAGATCTCCGGAAGTGGAGTTGAGAGTTGGATTCCGACCGTTCAAAACGCCATTTTCTCAACCGACAGAAGCGAGGCCAAGGCGGCGGTCGAAAAGGTTGTTGTGGAAGAGGGCATTACGTCTCTTGCCAAGTGGGCGTTCAACGACTTGGAAAATCTGAAAGAAGTCACCCTGCCGGATACCCTGACCAGCATAGGGAACACCGCCTTTGATGACACCGCCATCACCAGTATCCGGATTCCCGACAGCGTGACGAAAATCGATGACGCTGTATTTAGAGGTTGCAAGAACTTGTCCAGCGTCACGCTGCCCGGCGGCCTTACCTGTATCCCTGATAGTATGTTTTCCGGCTGTGAAAGTCTGACCGGCATCCAGATTCCCGACGGAGTAACCACGATTGGATCAAGTGCGTTTTCTGAAACCAGCCTGACAGAGCTGACCCTGCCCGGCGGCGTGACCGAAATCGGCTTCGAATTCATCCGCGATACTCCAATCACACGCATAGAAATTCCCGCCAGTGTGGAAAATATGGATAGCGCCTTGTATGGGGCCTTTAACCTGACCGAAATCGTCCTGCATGGCGAACTTTCCCTGAAAGCAATCGAAGAAACCGGCCTTAAAGGCCTCATGCAGTATGCCAAGCAGAACAACAAAGGCCTGACGGTCTATGGCCCCAGCGGCGGTGTTGTTGAGGGCTGGGTGAACAAGCAGATTTCCGAAAGCTACCCCCTGTGCAAATTCATCGCCAACGACTGAGCAACAAGGCCCCCGGCACAAGCCGGGGGCCTCAGGCTGTCAAAAAAGTATTTTTGCCAGCCTGAGCAAGTTTTCAAAACCTTTGAAAAGGTTTTGAAAACTTATGATTGAAAACGAAAGGAACCCTTCCTGGGTTCCTCTCGTAACTCTCTTCCTTCCCGTCGGGGATAGTTTTTACGGTTTTTTCGACACTCTAAAGGCCCCCGGCACAAGCCGGGGGCCTTTCCATATATGCAGATCGAATCACAGCCTCGTCACAACGGGGATGACCATGGGGCTGCGCTTTGTCGTCTTGAAGAGGTAGCTGCTGACGGCGGACTTCACCACGCCCCGGAGCTCTCCGTCGTCCCGCCCGCGCTTGCGGGTGACGGACTCCGCCGCGTCCATAGCCACGCCTTGAAGCTCCTTCATCAAATCCCCGGACTCCTTCACATAGATAAAGCCCCGGGTTATGATCTCCGGCGGGCTGAGGAGCCCCCCGTCGTGGCTGGAGGTGGGCAGAACCACCACCACCATGCCGTCCTCGGCCAGACGCTTGCGGTCCCGCATGACCACGGCCCCCACGTCTCCCACGCCGGAGCCGTCCACATAGACCTCTCCGGCGGGAACGGCCCCGCCCAGCTTCAGCGTCTTGGCGGTCAGCTCGATGACCGAGCCGTTTTCCGCAATGGCGATGTGGTTGCGGTCCAGGCCCATCTGTTGGGCCACCTGGCTGTGAATTTGCAGCATCCGCTGCTCGCCGTGGAGGGGGATGAAAAACCGGGGCCGGGTCAGGGCGTGGATGATTTTCAGCTCCTCCTGGCAGGCGTGGCCGGAGACGTGGAGCATATCCGCCTTGTCATACACCACGTGGACGCCCTTGCGGAACAGCTCGTTGATCACCCGGCTCACCGTCACCTCGTTTCCGGGGATGGCGGAGGCGGAGATGATCACTTTGTCCCCAGGGCCCACTTCCACCTGTTTGTGGGTGGAAAAGGCCATGCGGTACAGGGCGCTCATCTCCTCGCCCTGGGAGCCGGTGGTGACGATGACCTGCTTGTTTTTCGGCAGGCTCTTGATTTTGCTGATGTCCACCAGGGTGTTCTTGGGCACCTTCATGTATCCAAGCTCCGTGGACACCCGCATAATGTTTTCCATGGACCGGCCCGTGACGGCCACCTTTCGCCCGTGGGCGGCAGCGGCGGTAAGCACCTGCTGGACCCGGTGAACGTTGGAGGCGAAGGTGGTGACGATGATTCGCTCCTCGCAGCCCTGGAACTGACGGCTGAAAGTCTGCCCCACCGCCCGCTCGCTGAGGGTGTAGCCCGGGCGCTCCACGTTGGTGGAGTCGGCGCAAAGGGCCAGGACGCCCTCCTTCCCCAGCTCGCCCAGGCGGGCCAGGTCGATGACCTCCCCGTCGATGGGGGTGGAGTCAATTTTAAAGTCTCCGGTATGGACCACGGTGCCCATGTGGGTGTGGATAGCAAAGGCCACAGAGTCCGCAATGGAGTGGTTCACGTGGATAAACTCCACCGTGAACTTCCCCGCCCGGACAGACCGGCCGGGTTCCACGGTGATGAGCTTGGTGCTTTTGGCAAGGCCGTGCTCCTCCAGCTTCAGCTGGATGAGGCCTGCGGTGAAGCGCGTGCAGTAAATCGGCATATTCACCTGTTTAAGGACATAGGGAATCGCGCCAACGTGGTCCTCGTGTCCGTGGGTGATGAAAAGCCCCCGGATGCGGGCCCGGTTTTTGATGAGATAGGTTACGTCGGGAATGATGCAGTCGATGCCGTACATATCGTCCCCGGGGAAGGCCATGCCGCAGTCCACCACGATGATTTCTCCGCCGTACTCATAGGCGGTCATATTTTTGCCGATTTCGTTGAGGCCGCCCAGAGGGATGATTTTCAGTTTTTCTGCCATAGGTTGTAGAACTCCTTGTTAATATCAAAAGATGTATCGCGGCCCTGTACCCGGCTGATGGGCATAACAAAGAAGAGGCGCCCGCTGTCCGCCCGGCCCCGTTACGCCGGCGGAGTTTTGGCAGCGTCCTGTCGTATCCGAATATAAAAGCCGCTGAGGCTTGTAAGGCCCCGTATATTATTTGACCAGCCGGGAAGCGCGTCCCGCTCTGGAGAAATACCATTTTCTTTAAAGCCGGGGAAAACCGCCCCGGCGAACGCGCTCCAGGCGCCCAATGTAAGGCGGGCCGGAACGTTAACTCGATATAGTATAGCACAGGAAATCCCGTTTGTATACAAAAACTTTTCGAAATTCGCCGGAAGATTGACGGCCACGGGAAAATATGCTATCATAATCTCCAAATGTCAGGCACCGTTTCCGCCTGGTCCGGCGGAATGGGTGGGGGGTGAGGCAATGGGCATCCACGATGGACACAGAGGCCGTTTGCGGGAGCGCTTTTTGAAAAATGAGTTAAACGGCTTCGCAGATCACGAGGTCCTGGAACTGCTGCTTTGCTATGCCATTCCCCAGGGGGATGTGAATCCCCTGGCCCACGCGTTAATGGACCGCTTCGGCAGTCTGGCCGGAGTGCTCTCCGCCCCGGTGGAGCTGCTGAGCCAGGTGAAGGGAGTGGGGGAGCGCACGGCGGTGTTGCTGCGCATGGTCCCCCAGGTTGCCCAGAAGGCCCGCCTTGCGGAGCTGGAGCGGGAACTGGTGCTGAACACCCGGGAGCGGGTGGGACCGTATCTTTTAGAGCTGTTTTCCCAGGAGCGGAACGAGGCGGTGTATCAGATCTGCCTGGACGGGAAGGGAAAGCTCCTGGCCTGCCGCCGCCTGGGGGAGGGAAGCACTTCCGCCGTGAATCTGGACGTGCGCAAGGTGGTGGAAAACGCCATCCTCCACGCCGCCAGCTCCGTGATCCTGGCCCACAACCATCCCAGCGGCGTCGCCCTGCCCTCACCGGACGACCACGCGGCCACCGACCGGGTTCGAACGGCTCTGGAGTCCATTGACGTGCGGCTGGAGGACCACATCATCGTGGCGGACCATGACTTCATCTCTTTTTCGGAGTCGGGATATCTGGGCTAGGCCTTGTTTGAAAATTGGCGGAAAGCCCAACGGCGAGAGATTTTTTCGCCAATCAAGGCAAATTTTCGCAGGCGGGCTGACGCCCGGTAAGAAAATTTAACGCAGAGTGGCGGAAAAAGATCCGCCGTTTGGGGCGTTTCGATATTTTTCAAACAAGGCCTAGGAACTGCCTGGGAAATCTCCGCCCCTTGAATTCCGGGAATTCCGCCGGGATTCCCGGGGAAAATTGTCCGGGGCCTTGAAAAATGTCCCTGGTTCTTTCCAAAATATATCGAACAAATGTTGCAATTCTGCCCGGTTTGTGGTATCATACATCTTACTTCAGGGCCGCGTCGGGCCCGCAGGAGGTCCTGTTATGCCAAACTTTCAAGTTGTATCTGAGTACCAGCCCTCCGGTGACCAGCCGGAGGCCATCGCCGCCCTGGCGGCGGGCATCGAGAGCGGGCTGAAGGAGCAGGTGCTCCTGGGCGTCACCGGCTCCGGCAAGACCTTCACCATGGCCAAGGTCATCGAGGCCGTCCAGCGGCCCACTCTGGTCCTGGCCCACAACAAGACTTTGGCGGCCCAGCTCTGCGCGGAGTTTAAGGAGTTTTTCCCCAACAACGCCGTGGAGTACTTTGTGAGCTACTACGACTACTACCAACCGGAGGCCTATATTCCCCACACGGACACCTATATCGCCAAGGACGCCTCCACGAACGACGAAATTGACCGCCTCCGCCTCTCCGCCACCTGCGCCCTGCTGGAGCGGCGGGACGTGATTGTGGTCTCCTCCGTCTCCTGTATCTACGGATTGGGGGAGCCGGACGACTTCGCCAAGATGGTGGTCTCCCTCCGGGCGGGGGCGGAGTGGGACCGGGACGAGCTTCTCCGGCGGCTGGTGGAGATTCGCTATGAGCGCAACGACATCGCCTTCGAGCGGAATATGTTCCGGGTCCGGGGGGACACGGTGGAGATCTACCCCGCCTATTACAAGGACAAGGCCATCCGGGTGGAGTTCTTCGGAGACGAGATCGAGCGGGTCAGCGAGTTTAACCCCATCACCGGCTCTGTGAACCGGGTGCTAAACCACATTGCCATCTACCCCGCCAGCCACTATGTTACCACCAAGGACAAAATGGACCGGGCCATTGGGGAAATCCGCCGGGAGATGGAGGAACAGGTCCAGGCCTTTACGGAGAACAACCAGTTGGTGGAGGCCCAGCGCATCCGCCAGCGGACGGAATACGACATGGAGATGATGGCGGAGCTGGGGTATTGCTCCGGCATTGAGAACTACTCCCGCATCATCTCCGAGCGGCCCCAGGGCTCCGCTCCCATGACGCTTTTGGACTTCTTCCCCGACGACTTCGTGCTGTTCGTGGACGAAAGTCACGTCACGTTGCCCCAGGTCCGGGCCATGTACAACGGGGACCACGCCCGGAAGGACTCCCTGGTGAAATACGGCTTCCGCCTCCCCTGCGCCTACGACAACCGGCCGTTGAAATTTGAGGAGTTCGAGGGCCGGATTGGGCAGGCGGTCTTTGTCTCCGCTACGCCGGGGCCCTATGAGCGGGAGCGGGCGGACCAGGTGGTGGAGCAGGTAATCCGCCCCACGGGACTGCTGGACCCCCAGGTGGAGGTCCGGCCCGTCACCGGGCAGATCGACGATTTGATGGAGGAGATCAACGCCCGGGCGGCCAGGGACGAGCGGGTGCTGGTGACAACCCTCACCAAGAAAATGGCGGAGGACCTGACGGAGTATTTCAAAAACGCCGGCATCAAGGTCCGGTATATGCACTCCGACGTGGAGACCATCGAGCGGATGGAGATCATCCGGGACCTCCGCCTTGGAAAATTTGACGTGCTCATTGGCATCAACCTCCTGCGGGAGGGGCTGGACCTCCCGGAGGTCAGCCTTGTGGCCGTGCTGGACGCGGACAAGGAGGGCTTCCTCCGGTCCGAGACCTCCCTGATTCAGACCATCGGCCGGGCGGCCCGGAACGCGGAGGGCCTGGTTATCCTCTACGCCGACACGGTTACGCCCTCTATGAGAGCCGCCATGGACGAGACGGAGCGCCGCCGGACCATTCAGGACCGCTTCAACCAGGAACACGGCATCGTCCCCAAGACCATCATTAAGGGGGTCCGGGAGGTGCTGGAAATCTCCACTACGGCGGAGGACGAGACCACCCGGGCCCGCCACCACAGGAAGCTGAGCAAGGCGGAGCGGGACGCGGAGATCAAGCGCCTGGAGAAGGAGATGAGGGAAGCCAGCAAGATGCTGGAGTTTGAGTACGCGGCGGTACTGAGAGACCGGATCATCGAACTCCGGGGCGAGAAATAGAAGGGCAAAGGGAGGACGGAACATGAAATACGATTGGCTGGACGAATACCTGTTGTCCCTCCCCGGGGCGGAGAAGGACTATAAGCCCGAGTGGGCCTGGTTCCGGTATAGGATACGGGGCAAGCTCTTCGCCGCCGTCTGCTCTCCCAAGGGGATGAAGGACGAGGCCTATAACGGACACGACCTGGTGAACCTGAAATGCGAGCCCGGCCGGAGCGAAATCCTCCGGGCGGCCCACCCGGAAATCCTGCCGGGGTTTTACTGCGACAAGCGGAGCTGGATTGCCTGTCTCCTAGACGGGAACTTGCCGGATGAGATTCTCCGGGAGCTCTGCGCCCAGTCCCATGAGCTGATTCTGAAGAAGCTGCCCAAGTATGTGCAGCGGGAGATTTTGGGAGAATAGAGGGGACCTGGGAACCGTCATACAATATGGGAAAGGAAGCGGAAAGGATGAAGAAAACAACTGGGGATTGGCCGCTTTTTCGAAAAGCGGCGCTGCTTCTGCTGGCGGGGATGATCGCCCTCTTCGCTGTGCTGACTTTTCTGGGCCGGTTTCAAAAGGACCTTGCCTTCCAGGGTCTCTCCATGACCCGGGAGGACCTGCCGGACCGGACGGTTTACAGCGGGTACGGCATGGGCTATAACCGGAAAATCCCCATTGTGGTAACCTGCCTGCCGGAGGACGGCGGCGTGCGGGTGGAGTTTACCGCCGGGGAGAGCGAGGCCCAGGTCTATCAAGCGGCGGAGGACCGGACGGAGCGCCTGTCCGCCCCACGGGAAGGCGGACCCCCCTATGGCTGGGAGGAATACGTGTTTACGGAGGAAGACGCTCGGTTTTTTGCCGCCCTGCCGGAGGCGGACCGGGTCCGGGCCAGCTGGGGCGCTTATTTAGGGGTAACGGTTCTGGCGCTGTTTTTCATGTTCAACGCCGCGTTTCCAAAGGCGTTGTTTACGCTCCGGCATATGTGGACGGTGGAACAGCCGGAGCCCACAAAGCTCTTTTGGCTGGGCTACTTTTTCAGTCTGGGGTTGGGGCTGTTCCTGACCTTGGTGGGGTATCTCCTGGCCCTGACCGGGAGCGGTTTATAGAAACGAGAGGCCCTATGGAGACACAGAAAAAAGCCCCGGCCATAGCCGCCATTCTGGCGGCGGCGGCCCTGTGGGGCGTGATTGGGCTATGGAACCGGCGGCTGATGGCGGCGGGACTCTCGCCCTTTTCCATCGTGACGGTGCGGAATATGGGGGGAATGCTTCTTTTGGCGGCGTTCTTCGCCGTGAAGGACCGGAGGGTCTTCCACGTGGAGCGGCGGCACCTCAAATATTTCCTCGGCACCGGCGTGGCCAGCGTGCTGCTGTTTACCGTGTGCTACTTTTCCTGCCAGAAGCTCTGCTCCCTGGCGGTGGCCTCTATTTTGCTGTATACCGCTCCCTCCTTCGTGGTGCTCCTCTCCGCCCTGCTCTGGAAGGAGCCGGTGAGCGGGAAAAAGCTCCTGGCCCTGGCGCTGACTCTGCTGGGCTGCGCGTGTGTCTGCGGCGTGTTCAGCGGCGGGCTGTCCGTCACGGTTCCCGGTATTCTCCTGGGGCTGGGGTCCGGATTTTTCTACGCGCTTTACAGCGTCTTCGGCCGGTACGCCCTGGCCCACTACCCGCCCCTGACAGTGACGGTCTGGACCTTCCTCTTCGCGGGGCCGGCCTCCCTGGCGCTGCTCCGCCCGGCGGAGCTGGCGGCGGCCTTCGCCGGAAATCCCGGCGTATGGGGAACGGCCCTGGCCCTTGCGGTGCTTTCCACCGCGGCGCCTTACATCCTGTATACCTGGGGCCTTGCCCGGATGGAACCGGGGAGGGCCTCCATTCTGGCCAGCCTGGAACCGGTGGTGGCCGCCCTGACGGGGGTCTTGGCCTTTGGCGAACCCATGGGGCCGCTGACGGCGTTGGGAATCCTCCTGGTCCTGGCGGGCGTGTCTATTTTGAGGTGAACCATGGCAAAGAAAAAAGATGAGAAAACCAATGTGATGCGGATTTTGGACCAAAAGAAAATCCCCTATACCCCCCATTTCTATGAAGAGGAAGAGGGCCCGGAGGGCACCCGGGACTACGGTGTCCACGTGGCCCAGGCCCTGGAACAGGACCCGAGACGGGCCTTCAAGACCCTGGTGGCAAGGGGGGCCTCCGGGGCCTATCACGTCTTCGACATTCCCACGCCCGACAGCCTGGACCTGAAAAAGGCGGCCAAGGCGGCGGGGGAGAAATCCATCGACCTTCTGCCGGTGAAGGATATCACCGCTGTGACGGGATACATCCGGGGCGGGTGCAGCCCGGTGGGCATGAAGAAGCCCTATCCCACCATTTTCCACCAGACGGCCCTGGAGTTTGAGACTATCTACGTGTCCGCCGGGAGAATCGGCGCACAGGTGGAGGTGGACCCCCGGGCTCTGCTAGATCTTCTCCGGGCGGAAACGGCGGATATCATTATTTAAAAGGGAAAGGCCCAGATGTAGGCCGACGGCGAAGGCGTCGGCGGACCATTGATAATAGTAGTGACTGACCTGATCGTAAATGTGGATTCGGCGGCGTTCCTCAATCGGGAGGGCATTTAGAAGGTCGACCAGCTCCCCATGAGGAAAATTGTTCAGCTCTTTCAGAACGGACTCGCCATAGGCGTCGAAAAGTTTTTCGATGGTTGGGTCCATAATCATCACCACATGAATTATTATAATGCTATTATACCTCTTTAAAATTCATATGTCAAGGAGTTTCTATGAAGACCTTGGAAGTTTTCAGCGTACGGCTAAAGGCCTTACGGAAAGAACGGCGAATATATCAGCGGGAAATGGGAGAATTGCTTGGAATTACACTCCGCCACTATCAGAAAATTGAGTATGGAGAAATCAACATTTCAGCCTTGACATTATGCACCCTGGCGGATTATTTTGGAGTGAGTACCGACTATTTGCTGGGGCGGTCTGAGGAGAGATAGGCGGAAGCCAGGGGAAGGGCGGACCCATAGGTCCGCCCCTAAGGGTCCGGTTACCAGAGCATTAGCGGCAGCGAAAAGAGGAGCTGGTCCATTCGATAACCTCCCAAACCCCCGCCCGCACCACGCCGCGGGCAGAGCCATTGCGTACTTGTCCTCCAGACTTCAGGCGCGCCCCCGTCGCGTCCCCCGTTACTTCTTTTTCTCTTTTGGACCGTGCACGGCCCGTTTTCTCTTTTTCTTCTGGAAGAAAAAGAGAAAATGGGGGGTGCATTGCACCAGCCATCATCATGGCTGAATCCCCCAAAAAACCTCTTGACATAAAAAATTTGTTCGATTACTCTAAAGAGCGGGCCCGCCGAGACGCGCCCTGACAACACGCAAAGGAGACAATCCATCCATGCAGGATAAAATCATAGTAAAAGGCGCGAGGGCCAACAATTTAAAAAACATCGACGTGACCATTCCACGGGATAAACTGGTGGTGATGACGGGCCTCTCCGGCTCCGGCAAGTCGTCTCTGGCCTTCGACACCATCTATGCCGAGGGTCAGCGGCGCTATGTGGAGTCCCTCAGCTCCTATGCCCGGATGTTCCTGGGCCAGATGGAAAAGCCGGACGTGGACTATATCGAGGGCTTGTCCCCGGCCATCTCCATCGACCAGAAAACCACCTCGAAAAACCCCCGGTCCACCGTGGGCACCGTCACGGAGATCTACGACTACCTCCGCCTTTTGTGGGCCCGGGTGGGCACCCCCCACTGCCCCAAGTGCGGCAAGGTCATCCGTCAACAGACCATTGACCAGATCATCGACCAGGTGCTGGCCCTGCCGGAGGGCACCCGGATTCAGGTCTGCGCCCCTGTGATCCGGGGAAAGAAAGGCGAGCACGCCAAGGTTTTTGAAGACGCCAAGCGCTCCGGTTACGTCCGGGTTCGCGTTGATGGAAACCTCTATGAGTTGGACGAGGAAATCAAGCTGGAAAAAAACAAAAAGCACACCATCGAAGTCATCATCGACCGCCTGATTATCCGCCCGGATATCCAGCAGCGTCTGACGGACAGCGTGGAGACCGCCTCCAACCTCTCCGGCGGGCTGGCGGTGATCAACCTGCTTCGGGAGGAGCGGGACCTGGTGTTCTCCCAGAATTACGCTTGCGAGGACTGCGGCGTCTCCATCGAGGAGTTGACCCCCCGGATGTTCTCCTTTAATAACCCCTTTGGCGCCTGCCCCACCTGCACGGGGCTGGGGAGCCAGTTGAAGGTGGACGTTGGACTGGTGGTTCCGGAACCGAAAAAGTCCATCCTGGAGGGGGCCATTCAGGCCAGCGGCTGGGGAAATATCCGCTCCGACGGCATTTCCCGGATGTACTTTGACGCCCTGTCGAAAAAATACCAGTTCTCTCTGGACACGCCCTGGGAGAGCCTCTCCGCCGAGGCGAAGGACATCATCCTCTATGGCACCAAGGGGGAGAAGCTGGAGCTTCATTATGACCAACCCAGAGGCAAAGGCGTGCTGTACCAGCCCTTCGAGGGCATCTGCAACAACGTGGAGCGCCGTTACCAGGAGACCCAGAGCGACGCCAGCAAGCGGGAGCTGGAGGAGCTGATGGCGGAGTGCCCCTGCCCCACCTGCAAGGGCCGGCGGCTGAAGAAGGAGTCCCTGGCCGTGACCGTGGGAGACAAGGACATCGACGCCCTGACCCGCCTCAGCGTGGTGGACGAGCTGAGTTGGGTGGAGGGGCTGGAGCTGACGGATCAGCAAAACCTGATTGCCGGGCGGATTTTAAAGGAGATCAAGTCCCGCCTGGGCTTCCTCCAGTCCGTGGGACTGGGCTATCTGACCTTGAGCCGGGCCGCCGGGACCCTCTCCGGCGGGGAGAGCCAGCGCATCCGGCTGGCGACTCAGATTGGCTCCAGCCTCATGGGGGTTCTCTATATTCTGGACGAGCCCTCCATCGGCCTGCACCAGCGGGACAACGACAAGTTGCTATCCACCCTCCGAAATCTCCAGAACCTGGGCAATACCCTTCTGGTGGTGGAGCACGACGAAGACACCATGCGGGAAGCGGACTACCTCATTGACATCGGCCCCGGCGCCGGTGTCCACGGCGGGGAGGTGGTGGCCGCCGGTACGCCGGAGGAGGTCATGGCAAACCCCCATTCCCTGACGGGCCAGTACCTCTCCGGGAAGAAAACGGTGCCCATTCCCGCCGTCCGCCGCCCCGGAAACGGAAAATTTCTCCACGTCCGGGGGGCGGAGGAGAACAACCTCCGGAAAGTGGACGTGGACTTCCCCCTGGGGACCTTCACCGTGGTTACCGGCGTGTCGGGCAGCGGCAAGTCGTCCCTGGTGAACGAGGTGCTCTTCAAGCGCCTGGGGGCGGAGCTGATGCGCATGAAGGTCCACCCCGGCAAGTGCGCTGGAATTGACGGCCTGGAGCACCTGGACAAGGTGGTCAGCATTGATCAAAGCCCCATCGGCCGGACGCCCCGGTCCAACCCTGCCACCTACACAAATCTCTTCAACGACATTCGGGACCTCTACGCCTCCACCCAGGAGGCCAAGAGCCGGGGCTACGGCCCGGGCAGGTTCAGCTTCAACGTCCGGGGGGGCCGCTGTGAGGCCTGTTCCGGCGATGGGGTGCTGAAAATCGAAATGCACTTCCTGCCGGACATCTTCGTCCCCTGTGAGGTGTGCAAGGGACGGCGGTATAACCGGGAGACCCTGGAGGTCCACTACAAGGGGAAGAACATCTCCGAGGTGCTGGGTATGACGGTGGACGAGGCGCTGGAATTCTTCGCGCCCCTTCCAAAGTTGCGCAACCGCCTCCAGACCCTCCAGGACGTGGGCCTGGGGTATGTGAAGCTGGGCCAGCCTTCCACGGAGCTCTCCGGCGGCGAGGCCCAGCGGGTGAAGCTGGCCACGGAGCTTTCCAAGCAGGCCACGGGGAAGACCATCTATATCCTGGACGAGCCCACCACGGGACTGCACACCGACGATGTGCGTAAGCTCCTGGAGGTGCTCCAGCGTCTGGTGGACAGCGGCAACACAGTGGTGGTGATCGAGCATAATCTGGATGTCATCAAATCCGCGGACTGGATCATCGACCTGGGCCCCGAGGGGGGCGACGGCGGAGGGAACATCGTCTGCACCGGCACGCCGGAGAACGTGGCCGCCTGTAAGGAATCGTACACCGGGCAGTATCTGAAGAAGGTCTTGGTGCGGTGATTTCCATTTAGCATGGCATTCTTCTCTCTCCATAAATAGGAATTTTAATAATACCATTATAACTCATTAAATAATACCTGCCAAGGAGTTTTTTATGGATACGCTTCAAATCTTGGGCACACGCCTGAAAGCTCTGCGGAAGGAACGGCGCTTATACCAAAGGGAAGTAGGAGAGTTGATAGGCGTTACACAACGGCATTATCAAAAGATAGAAAAGGGGGAAATTAACATTTCCGTCTTGACATTGCGCACTCTGGCAGGGTATTTTGAAGTAAGTGCGGACTATTTGCTGGGCATCACCGACGACCCCACGCGGCGGGGAGGGGCTGCCAAGGGGACTTGAGGAGAGGTGGGCGGAAGCCGGAGGGGAAGGGACAGAACCCCTCCCCTATAGGATGTTCTATCGATAGAAGGGAAGTTCCAGAAAAGGCGGACACCTACCCTCTATCACCAGGTGAGCGGCAGCAAAAAGAGGAGCTGGTCCATTCGTCGAGGAACAAACCCCCGCCCAATCTCATTGCGCGTGGGAAGTCATTCCGGCTCCGCCGTTCATTCAGGCGCGCCCCCGTATCGTCCCCCGTTACTTCTTTTTCTCTTTTCCTCGCAAGGAGGACGCGGCGGCTCTAAATGGCAAAGCCATTAAGAGCCGCCCAGTGGACCGTGCACGGCCCGTTTGTCTCCGGCCTAAGAGCCGCCGCTTCGCGGCGGTTGGCCTCCGACACGCGCCTGCGGGCGCAGTCTCGTTTTCTTCTGGCAAGAAAAACAGGGGCCCCCGCGCGGCCTGCCGCGTGGGGAGAGGAGGAAGGAACGGAGC
>CAJUCO010000037.1 GCA_910585245.1 uncultured Oscillibacter sp. | reverse complement strand
ACCACCTGGTGGACGACAAGATCCACGCCCGCTCCACCGGCCCCTACTCCCTGGTGACGCAGCAGCCTCTGGGCGGCAAGGCCCAGTTCGGCGGCCAGCGCTTTGGCGAGATGGAAGTTTGGGCCCTGGAGGCCTATGGCGCGGCGTACACGCTCCAGGAAATCCTCACCGTCAAGTCCGACGACGTGACGGGCCGCGTCCGCACGTACGAGGCCATTGTCAAGGGACACAATGTGCCCCAGCCCGGCGTGCCGGAGTCCTTCAAGGTTTTGGTGAAGGAGCTCCAGTCCCTGTGCCTGGACATCCAGGTCCTGGACGCCCAGGGCAATCCCATCGAGCTTCGAGAGGACGAGGACGCCATGGACACCTTCAACCTGGCCCGGATGGACGCGGACGACGAGCGGAGCCGCAGCGCCTTTACCGAGGACCTGGCGGCGGAGTTCCAGGAGTCCGGCTATGACATCGAGGATGCCCCGGAAGACGCGGGCGCGGACATCGGCGCCGATTTTAACGGGGAAGAGGACGCCGACGAATGATGCGTTCATGGAATATTCCGGCAACGCCGGAGCAATGAAGGAGGAACGCGCACTATGACCGACAATAAAACCGGCGGAAACATCGCCTTTGACACCATAAAAATCGGCATGGCCTCCCCGGAGCAGATCCGCGCCTGGTCCTATGGCGAGGTGAAAAAGCCCGAGACCATCAACTACCGCACCTTGAAGCCCGAGCGGGACGGCCTCTTTTGCGAGCGCATCTTCGGGCCCACCAAGGACTGGGAGTGCCACTGCGGAAAGTACAAGAAAATTCGCTATAAGGGCAAGATCTGCGACCGCTGCGGCGTGGAAGTCACCCGGGCCAAGGTCCGCCGGGAGCGAATGGGCCACATCGAGCTGGCCACCCCGGTGTCCCACATCTGGTACTTTAAGGGCATTCCCTCCCGGATGGGGCTGCTGCTGGACATCAGCCCCCGGATTCTGGAGAAGGTGCTGTATTTTGCCAACTATATCGTCACAGACCCCGGCGAGACACCCCTGAGCCGCAACCAGATTCTCTCCGAGAAGGAGTACCGGGACTACCGGGAGAAGTATGAGGACGACTTCCAGGCAGGCATGGGCGCGGAGGCTGTGAAGCAGCTGCTCCAGGACGTGGACCTGGATCAGCTCTCTCAGCAGCTCCACGGGGAACTGAAGGGCTCCTCCGGCCAGAAGAAGGCCCGGATTGTCAAGCGGCTGGAGGTGGTGGACGCCTTCCGTCTTTCCGGGAACAAGCCGGAGTGGATGATTATCGACGTGCTGCCCGTCATTCCCCCGGAGATTCGCCCCATGGTTCAGCTGGACGGCGGACGGTTCGCAACCAGCGACCTCAACGACCTGTACCGCCGGGTCATCAACCGGAACAACCGCCTCAAGCGCCTCATCCAGCTCAACGCCCCGGACATCATCGTCCGCAACGAAAAGCGGATGCTCCAGGAGGCGGTGGACGCCCTCATCGACAACGGCCGCCGGGGCCGGGCCGTCACCGGGGCCAACAACCGGGCCCTCAAGTCCCTCAGCGACCTGCTCAAGGGCAAGCAGGGCCGCTTCCGCCAGAACCTTCTGGGCAAGCGGGTGGACTACTCCGGCCGAAGCGTCATTGTGGTTGGCCCCGAGCTAAAGATTTACCAGTGCGGTGTGCCCAAGGAGATGGCCGTGGAGCTGTTCCGCCCCTTCATCATGAAAAAGCTGGTGGAGGACGGCACCGCCAACAACATCAAATCCGCCAAAAAGATGGTGGACAAAGGGGTGACGGAGGTCTGGGACGCCCTGGACGTCATCATCAAGGACCACCCCGTCATGCTGAACCGGGCGCCCACGCTGCACCGCCTGGGCATTCAGGCCTTCGAGCCGGTGCTGGTAGACGGCCGTGCCCTGAAGCTCCACCCCCTGAACTGCACGGCCTTCAACGCCGACTTTGACGGCGACCAGATGGCCATTCACGTGCCCCTCTCCGCCGAGGCTCAGGCCGAGGCCCGCATTCTGATGCTCTCCGCCAACAACCTCCTCCGTCCCCAGGACGGCGGCCCCGTCACCGTTCCCACCCAGGACATGGTGCTGGGCAGCTATTACCTGACCATGGACCGGCTGGGCAGCGCCGAGAAGGGCGCGGCGGAGGTCTGGTGTGTGGATGCGGGAGATACGGACCTCACCGCCGGGGGCCCTGTGAGCGCCGATGCGTTTTTGGCCGCAAACGAGGCCATTGAGCTGGCGAATAAGGCTGCCAAAGAATCCGGCAAGCCGGAAAAACGGAAGGCCACCTACAAGCCCCTGCGGGTCTACGCCAATGAGAATGAGGCCCTCATGGCCTATAACGAGGGTGTCATTGGACCCCATTGTCCCATTCTGGTCCGCCGGACCTGCATCGTGAACGGCGTGGACTATACCCGGATTGTGGAGGTCACCCCGGGCCGTATCATCTTCAACCACAACATCCCTCAGGATCTGGGCTTTGTGGACCGGAGCGACCCTGCCCGTATCTGCGACTACGAGATTACCGAGACCTGCGGTAAAAAGCAGCTGGGAAAAATCGTAGACAAAACCATCAATAAACACGGCTTTACCATGGCCGCCGAGGTGCTGGACGCCATCAAAGCCACGGGCTATAAATACTCAACCCGGGCCGCCATCACGGTTTCTATCGCCGACATGACCATTCCTCCCAAGAAGTACGAGATGGTTCGGGACACGGAACAGAAGGTCCTGGACATTGAAACCCAGTATAAAATGGGCTTCATGACGGACCAGGAGCGTTACCGCAACGTAGTCCAGGAGTGGGAGAAGACCACGGAGGACGTGTCCACCGCCCTGCAAAAGAACCTGGACCGTTACAACCCCATTTTCATGATGGCGGACTCCGGCGCCCGAGGCTCCATGAAGCAGATCCGCCAGCTGGCAGGTATGCGGGGCCTGATCGCCAACACCGCTGGCAAGACCATCGAAATTCCCATCAAGGCCAACTACCGGGAGGGGCTGACCGCCCTGGAGTACTTCATTTCCAGCCGTGGCGCCCGAAAGGGTCTGGCGGATACGGCCCTCCGGACCGCCGACTCCGGTTATCTGACCCGCCGGATGGTGGACGTCTCTCAGGAGGTTATCATCCGGGAGGAGGATTGCCACGTCACCCATGGTATCAAAGTCTCTGAGATCAGCGAAAACGGCCAGGTTATTGAAAAGCTGTCCGACCGCCTCCGGGGCCGTTTTCTGGTGGGGAATGTGGTGGACGCGGAGACCGGAGAGGTGCTGCTGGGCAACGACAAGATGATGAGTGGCGCGGAAGAGGCAAAGCTGCTGGAGTCCCGGAAATGGGTTCAGGAGAACATCCGCCCCGGGGACCGCTGCGCGTTCGACCCCGGCGCCGATCTGGACAAGAAGCCCACAGTCATGATCCGCACTGTTCTGACCTGCAAGGCCCCCAGCGGCGTTTGCGCCAAGTGCTATGGAATGAACCTGGCCACCTCGAAACCCGTGGGCCCCGGCGAGGCGGTGGGTATCATTGCCGCCCAGTCCATCGGCGAACCGGGCACGCAGCTGACCATGCGTACCTTCCACACAGGCGGTCTGGCCGGTGGGGACATCACCCAGGGCCTTCCCCGTGTCGAGGAGCTTTTCGAAGCCCGGAAGCCCAAGCGGATGGCCACTCTGGCGGAGATCAGCGGCACAGTCCGGTTTGAAGAGGCCACCAAGGGAAGCCTTTTGAACATCATTGTCACCGCCCCCGACGGTGACGTCCGGACCTACGCCGTGCCCCACACGGGCCTTTTGGTGAAGGACGGCGACGTCATCGAGGCGGGCCGCCAGCTGACCTACGGCGCGCTAAACCCCCACGATGTGCTTCGCATCCGGGGGGCGGACGCGGTGTACAACTACCTGATTCAAGAGGTCCTGCGGGTGTACCGCCAACAGGGCGTGGATATCAACGACAAGCACATTGAGGTCATCGTCCGCCAGATGATGCGGAAAGTCCGCCTGGAGGACGCGGGAGACACGAACCTGCTGGACGGCTCCATGGTGGACGTCTTGGAGCTGGAGAACGCCAACGACGACATCCAGCGCCGCAACGCCGCCGGAGAGACCCAGGAAAACGGCGAAGCCCTCCGGCCCGCCGTGGGCACCCAGCTCCTCATGGGCATTACCAAGGCGTCTTTGGCCACGGATTCCTTCCTCTCCGCCGCCTCCTTCCAGGAGACCACAAAGGTGCTGACGGAAGCCGCCATCAAGGGCAAGAGCGACCGTCTGGCAGGCCTGAAGGAAAATGTCATCATCGGCAAGCTGATTCCCGCGGGCACGGGCCTGACGGCCTACCACAACGCGGCGGAGCAGTTGATTCCCGAGACCGAGGAAGCCCCCCTTGCGCCGGAGCCGGAAGAACTCCTGGAAGCACCGGTGCTTGCGGAATAAGCGGAAGACGAAACCGGCATAAAAAAGCAAAGGTCCCTTTGGGACCTTTGCTTTTTTTCAGCCGGGGAGGGAAGGCGCCGCCGGCTTTTCCTCATACCCGAAAGGGGTTTGCCTTGTCAGAAGACGAAGACCTGACCGTTCCGTTCCACCGGAACCACGGTGTCTGTAAAGGTGGGATGGTTTTCCAGAAACTTCCTGGTAAAACCGAAATCCTCCCACTGGTGCATGGGCAAACAGCGCCGGATGTTCGCCGTTTCCAGGAAATAGGCCGGTCCCCAAAGGCCCGCGTTCCCCAAGCGGGGGTCCAGGGGCAGCATGGCGAGGTCGATGTTCCGGCCCCGGAGAGGCTCTGTGTACCGTTTGAAGTTTGCCTCCATGTTGCGGTTCCAGGCCTTGTCCTCTCCCTCCCAGTGCCACCAGTTCAAATCCCCAGCGTGGAAAATGGTTTGGCCGTCCACCGTGATAAGAAAAGCCACGCCCTCATCAGTGGAGGAGAGGGCTTCCACCTGGGCAAGGGGCAAAGAGAGGGTTTGTCCGCCTTGAAGGTTGTGGCATTTCTCCTCCGTCTCCGGGGAGAGACCCCACCGCTCCCGGTTCCGGGGGGTTGGCTTGATGTCGTGGCCCAGGAGGAAGCGGACATCCCGCCGGCCATTGTCCAGAGAGAAGATTTGCGGGTCAAAGTGGTCTTCGTGCAAATGGCTGGCAAAGACGTACAGGGGGACCCCCGGCGCAATGGCCGGAAGTTCCCCTTTCCACCAGTCGAACAGCAGCGCGGCGGAACCGGACTCCACCAGAAAGCCACTGTGCTCCAAAAAGGTGACACGCATCACTTCACCTTCACCGCCGTGCCGTAGGCCACCACCTCAGCGGCTCCCTGCATGACGGAAGATGAACCGTAACGTACGTTCACCACCGCGTCGGCCCCCAGGGCCTGGGCCTCGTCCACCATGCGTTTTGTGGCGATCTGCCGGACCTCGTTGAGCATCTCGGTGTAGCCCACAATCTCGCCGCCCACCAGGGTTTTCATACCGGCCATAAAGTCTTTTCCGAAGTTCTTGGATTGGACCACCGTTCCCTTCACGATTCCCAGGGCCTCAATTTCTTTTCCGGGCACGTGGTCAATATTCAGCAGCAGCATCGGATTCTCCTCCTTCAATTTCATGAAAACGTTCTTTTAACACCACCAGGGCGGGGATAACCGGCAGTCCGCATCCGCCCGCCAGGGCGGCGAAGAGCCAGAATGCCCACCTGGGCAGGTCCGGAATAAGGCACAGCGCGGCGAACACGGCCGCGCAAACCGCCTGTAGCAGGACGAAGGCCACAACGCTCCATGTGGCCTGCCGCCGCTGGCGGCGCTGTTGGGATGAGAGGGAAGCCGTCATATTGCTCCCTCCTTTCATAGAATGGCAGGGGGCCTTGCCCCCAGCTTTTGCCGTCCCCGCAAAAATGGGGAAGGGCTTGCTGCGCAAAAGGTTTTATGTTATAATGCCCAATAAGCGGCGATGAAACACCGATGGCCTCTGGCCGGATGGGCATAGGCTTTCGAATCTTTGATACAGGTGGTGCGGGTATGGGTATTTTTTCTTTTTTGAACCGGGACCAGGATCTTGCGGAATACGTCCCGGCGCCGACGGCGCCGGTGCTGGAGGAGGCGCCCCCGGGACTGCCTGAGATGTGCAGAGAAATGCCCATCGAGGTGGTGGAGAAATCCGGCCGGGTGCTGAACACCGGACTGATTACCGAGCATGGGGGAACGGATCTCACCATGGGGCGCCACCCCGGCGGACTGTCCTTCAAGGTCTGCGAACCGGGCAGCACGGTGTATGTCCGGGGCTGCGACAACAAGATGAACCAGTTTTATCTTCGGGCCACGGTGGAGGAGTCCTCTCGCATCCAGATGCGGCTGAAGAATTTGGAGCCGGAGGTTCACGAGAATCACCGGGACACCTTCCGTCTGGCGGTGAATAATGTTCCCATCTCCATTTACTATATGAACGACGAGCGCTTCGAGCGGCCGGAGGAGTGCAAGCTGGTGGATATCAGTACCGGCGGCTGCTGCTTCACCTCGGAGTATCTCCATGGAGAGGGGGAGGTGCTGCGCCTCAAGGTCAAGCTGGAGGATTACGTGGCCATGGACTTCATCGGCGAGATCATCCGAGTGGTGGAGTGCGGACCCAGCGAGTTTCGCTGCGGCGTCCTCTTTGCCCAGCTGAAGAAGGAGGAAATCAATTCCCTGACAAAGATCCTCTTCAATATGCAATTGGGCAACCGGCGGGAGCACAGCCGCTCGGAGGGTGGGCACTGGTAATCCATTCCATAGGCAACCCAGGCGGGACGCTGAAAGCGTCCCGCTTTTTTGCGGACGTTCCGCCAATTTTCAAACAAGGCCTAGTACCGGCTGGCCTCCTCCTCCTCGCCGCCGTCAATCTCATCCAGCCGCTGGAGCAGGGCCCTGATCACACCAACGATCACCGCGCCGCCCAAAAGGAGATAGGCCGTGAGAAAGATCAGAGGGGAAAAGACACCCTCTTCAAATAGGCCGCCCATGTCTGCCAGGAGCGCCAGAACCAGCGGCCCGATATACAGCACCACCGCCACGGTGATGATAATGGGGGCAATTTTCTTCTTAGTAGTTTTTCGCATCGTCAATCTCTCCCTTCCCAATTTCCTGAATCCGCTGAACCAGAGCCAGCACCACGCCGCCGCTGATAACCAGGGGGACCAGGGCGAAGACCGCAAGCATGAAGGCGGGGGGCGCTTCCCCGGCGCTCAGGGCGGTGAGCCAGAGAATCAGCCCCGCGATGCCTCCCATCAAAAGCAGCATCAGCACGGTGATGACCACCGGAGCCACGTAGCGGATGCGGACATCCTGCCGCTGCTTGTTCTGGAAGGTGGCGCCGCTTTGCTCCATGGTCTCCATCTCCTTTAAAATGCTGCCCGCGTCCAAGTCCCCCAGCCGCTCCTGCCGGTCCGTCAACCCGGCGCAAAGGCGAATGGCCTGGTCCAGGTTGTCCCGGTCCCGCTCCAGAGAGACCAGATGGCGGCGCATACCGTCTCCCACCGTATGGATGCCGCCTTGCATCCGCCGGATCTCCTCCAGGGACACGCCCAGCTTGCGCAGTAGCTTGATTTGAAGCAGCGTGCGAATTTCGGCGTCTCCGTAGTCCCGGTAGCCGTTCTCGCTGTTTCGCCGGGGGGCCAGCAGTCCCTCGGACTCATAAAACCGGATGTTTTTCCGGGTGATGCCCACCAGGGCTTCCACCTCGTTGATTTTCAAGTCCCTCACCTCAGCTTCCGAGTTCATGATACACCTTCCAGCAGGGGGAAGGTCAAGAGGAATTTTGTAAATTCCCAAAAAAGAGCGAAAGATGCCGGAGGCAAAGCCTCCGGCTCAGGCTGTCAAAAAGTATTTTTGCCAGCCTGCGCAAGTTTTCAAAACCTTTGAAGAGGTTTTGAAAACTTATGATTGAAAACGAAAGGAACCCTTCCTGGGTTCCTCTCGTAACTCTCTTCCTTCCCGTCGGGGATAGTTTTTACGGTTTTTCGACACTCTGTGCCGGAGGCAAAGCCTCCGGCGTATCCTTCCCGGACCGGGAGATGGGGTTGCGCAAGAGGGAGCCAAGGCTCCTTGAGGAAAAGCGGAGAACGTGGAACGCGATTTTAAAAAGACGCTAGATAGCGCTTTGCCCCCGCTCCTCCCGCTGAATGGGGATCTCTGGACGGGCGGCGGCCACTGCATCCAATACCTGGTTGGCGTTTGCCAGCTTTTCAAAGGTGAAGTCCTGATAGAACTCCCCGCCGTCGTAATACAGCCGCAGCCGGGTCACCGGCAGGGCCTTGCCGCAGCACCCTGTCAGGGGCAAACTGGTGTTCCGGGTCAGGGCCCTTGTAAGAGAGGTGAAGGAGAGGTATTGCGTCCCTGGAAAGGCGGGAAAGTAAATGGCGTTTTCGCTGAAACGGTATTGCTCCGCCTTCCGGGCGGATTTGTAATCCCCGGCGGGGTTCTCCAGCGGATGGGACTTGGCAAGGGACTTTGGGGTGAAGATTGCCATGGCGGAGCCCTCCTGAACGGAATGATTTTGCCCAGTATACGGGGATTTTTCCAAAAGCTCCATGGCAAAAGCAACAAAACCGGAAAATACTGTGGAAATACCACTTGCCCCCGGAGGGAAAGAAGTCTATACTAAGTAGGAAACGCTCGCCGCGGCGGGCGGCTGGGATACGATCACTTCTGTTTGGAGGTTTCCATATGTATCGGATCAAAACATTTAACAAGATCGCCCCTCAGGGACTGGCGCGGCTGGACCCCGGCCGTTATCAGGTGGGCGAGGATGTGGAGGCGGAGGAGGGCATCCTGGTCCGCTCCGCCAATTTGTTGGACTATCCTCTTCCGGAGAGTTTGCTTGCCATCGCCCGGGCGGGAGTGGGGGTGAACAATATTCCTTTGGAGCGCTGTTCCAAGAAGGGGGTGGCGGTGTTCTCCACTCCCGGGGCCAACGCCAACGCGGTAAAGGAACTGGTTCTTTGCGCCATGCTCATCTCCTCCCGGGACGTCACCGGGGCGGTGCGCTGGGTGAAGAACCAGGCGGCCTCCGGTGTGGAGGTGGAGACGGTGGTGGAGAAGGGCAAGTCCGCCTTCGTGGGCCCGGAGCTCTACCGCAAGGCCCTGGGGGTCATCGGTCTGGGGGCCATCGGCTCGCTGGTTGCAAACGTGGCGCTGGACCTGGGGATGGACGTGTACGGCTTTGATCCCTTCCTCTCCGTGGACGCCGCCCTGCGCCTGGACCGGCACGTCCATGTGGTTCGAGACGTAAACGAGCTCTATAAAAAGGCGGACTACATCACCGCCCACATTCATTTTAACGAGAAAACCCGGCACATGATCGGCCCCGCCGCCTTTGCCGCCATGAAACCCGGCGTCCGGCTCATCAATTTGGCCCGTGGGGGCATTGTGGACGAAGAGGCAGTGCTGGCCGCCTTGGACGCGGGAAAGGTGACGGCCTACGTCACCGATTTTCCAACAAACAATCTGGTGGCCAATCCCCACGTGGTGGCCATGCCCCACCTGGGCGCCTCCACCCCGGAGAGCGAACAAAACTGCGCCGTCATGGCGGCGGAGGAGCTGCGGGATTACCTGGAAAACGGGAACATCAAAAACGCTGTCAACCTCCCCGACGTCTACCTGGACCGCAGCGGCGCCCAACGGCTTTGCGTTTTCCACAAAAATATTCCCGCCATGCTGGCCAGCATCACCGCCCTTCTCAGCCGGGACGGAGTGAATGTGGAGAATCTCAGCAACAAGAGCAAAGGGGACTACGCCTATACCCTGGTGGACCTGGGAACCGAGGTGGAACCCGCCGTCTTGGAGGAAGTGAGAAAACTCAAGGGCGTCATCCGGGTTCGGACCATCCGTTGAAACAGTGAGGAGGGGCGCTTGTGTTTGATCTGAACGGGGCCCTGGAGCGCTTTGCCGGGAAGCTGGCCCTGGAGAACATTCTGGCCGCCGGCGTGACGCTGCTGGTGTGTCTGGTGGCGGTGCGGCTGCTTTTGAAGCTGGCCCGCCGCCTCCTTGCCCGGACAAAGCTGGAAGAGCGCATCCGGCGGTATATCCTGACGCTGTTGAAGCTGCTGCTCTATACCCTGACGGTGGTCTTCACCGCCGGAAGTCTGGGGGTCAACATGACCTCCCTGGTGGCCCTTCTCTCCGTGGGGTCTTTGGGAATCACCCTGGCGGCGGAGGATGTGCTGGGCAACGTGGCAGGGGGACTGGTGATTTTGTCCTCCCATCCCTTTGCCATTGGGGACTATATCGAGTCCGGCGGAATCTCCGGAACAGTGGAGGAGATCAACCTGAACCACACAAAGCTCGTCACACCCGACGGGCTTACCGCCCTTTTGCCAAACAAAGAGCTGGCGGCCTCCAAGCTCACCAATTACACGGCCCTGGGGCGGCGGCGGATCGTCTGGAAGATGAGCGCCGCCTACGACGCGCCGACGGAGACGGTGAAAGCCGCCTGCTACCGGGCGGTGGAGGCCACACCGCGCATTCTCGCCGATCCGGCTCCCGCGGTGTATCTGACGGACTTCGGGGAGAGCGGCATTGACTTCACGGTTTACTGCTGGGCCACGGCGGCGGACTTCTGGACCACCCAGTTTGCCCTGGCGGAGAACCTGCGAAAAGAGTTTGACCGGGCGGGAGTGGAGATCCCCTACCGTAAGTTAGACGTTCATATTCAAAAAGACGAGGCGCGTTAGAGAAAGCGAAAGGGCCCCGGCAAAAGCCGGGGGCCCTCAGAGTGTCGAAAAATCGTAGAAACTTTCCCCGACGGGAAGGAAGAGAGCTACGAGAGGAACCCAGGAAGGGTTCCTTTCGTTTTCAATCATAAGGTTTCAAAACGTTTGAAAACGTTTTGAAACCTTGCTCAGGCTGGCAAAAATACTTTTTTGACAGCCTGAGGCCCCCGGCGAGAGCCGGGGTCGCTATTTATCTGCGGTTCACTCCGCCGGACCGATGATAGTCCCGTCGTCCTTTTCCGCCTCCAGACCGTTTGCAAGGCGCAAGAGCAAAAATCCCGTCAGCGTCAATGCCCCGCCTGCGTAAAGAAGCAAAGAGGACAGATACGCGCTTCCGTCCGCCATGGAGGCGGCGCAAAGCACCAGGGAACCGGCGGCGTAAAACCCGAAACGGCGGGTCCGCCCTGCCTGGAAGGCAAAGGAGCTGAGGCGGTAAAAGCCCAGGGTCAGGAAGACCAGGGCCAGCAGTTCCACGTAGTACATGGTCAAAGAGGGGTTTACGGAGTCAATGCGGTAAGTCAGCACCAGCCGCACCACCAGGGCCGCTACAGGCGCCAGGGTGATGGCGGCGGGGGCCCTGTGTTTGGGCCCGCCCTGGCGGCGGCGGCAACCCGCCAATACGGGAAACAGCGACGCGGCGGCGGCCAGGGTCAGTACGCCCAGCAGAAACTGCCCCTGAAGGGAAAAACCCAGTCCCCCGGCCCGGAGGATGCCGTAAATAGCGTGCTGGGAGGAGACGACACCCTCCGGCAGAATCGAGGCGGCCTCTGCCAGATCGCAAAGTCCGCTGAGGACCAGGAGGAACACGCCGCCCATGGGCAGGGTCAAAAGCCCCGGGTTTTCCGTGGAGAAGTCCCTGGGCAAAGCGGGACCGGGGTCCTCTTCCTCTGGAAGGAGCCGTACCATCCCCGCCAGAGCAACTCCCAAACCCACCAGCAACGCCGCCAACGCCAGAGCGGCGGGGTTGCCGGAAATGGGAAGCCCGGTGTTTGCCTCATAGCCGGTGTGGTTTTGCAGCAGCCGCAGCACACAGGCGGCGGCCCCGCCCAGCGCCGCCGTCAGGGGAAGCGCGTAACGTTTATCCATAACAAACTTGTCCTTTCAGGAGTCAATTCACGGCAAAGCCAATTCAGTGCCCCTTAGTATAGCACAGATGAAGCCGCCTGAAAAGAGGCAATTTTCCGCCGGGGGCGTTTCGCTTCGCGTGTGAAACCCTGTTGAGGATATGACCAAGACCGGGAGTGAAAAAGGCGCCGGTGTAAGAGCCACTCCCCCCTTGCCGGCAGTTGCCCTGCTGAGCCCGCGCGTATTTTTTATTCCTCGAAAAGCGTGACCAGAGGGTTTTCCGCCGCCACCTGGCGAAGCAGGCGGATCAGAGCCCGCCCCCGGGGGCCCAGGCGGTCTTCCAAGGCCCCTTGGTGGCGGAGGCGGATCACCAGGACATTCTGGCAATCCGTCAGGCAGTCGAAAAGGGCGTCCAGATTCCGCCCGTAGTACTCCGGCAGGGCCAGCGTCCCGGCAAAGAGGTCGTGGATGTCCTCCGGGGTTTCCAGTTCCAGACCGTCCAGCACAACCTCAGCCATCGCCTTCATCTCCGTACAGCAGCTCAAAGGACTCGTAGTGATCCTCCGTGTAGTAGATCAGGCCGTCGTTAGAGAAGACGATCCGCTTGGCCCCCCGGCTTCTGGCTCCCAGGGTGTCGATGTCACACTCGGTATACGTCCGGCCTTCCGCCTCCGGCAAAAGCCCCTCGTAGTTTCCAAAACGGCTGCCGCCAATGCACATACCGGGGGCGTAGGGCTCCAGGTCCCCACCGGGCCAGCCCAGGTTTTGGGCCTCCTTTTTGGTGATGAAGTTGTCCGGCAGGCGGCCGTACTGGTGGATATAGAGGGCCACGTCCTCCCTGGCGGTGTAGGTCCCATTCTCCGGAAGGGCGTCCGCCCCGGCGGATTGGTTGTTCGGAGATGCGGCCTCCCCCGGCTCCACGGCCTCCGGTGTATCCAGGTCCGCCATGCCGGTGTAGAAATCATTGGGAGAAGACTCCTCTTGGGAGGGGGTCTCCGCTCCGGCAGGGGGTTCCGCGTCCTCCTCCACCGTGGGGAGATCCACAACCTTCTCCGGTGTGACGATGCCGTAGGGCGCGGAAAGGCCGCAGGCGGTGAGGGAGAACAGGGTTAGCGCAGCCAGTAGGCCGCCAAGCCAGCGTTTCATGTCCATCATCCTTTCTCTTGATGAGGACAGTATACCAGTTCCGGAAAAAAGAGGCAAGGGCTTTCGCCCCTGCCTCAGGTTGGCAAAAAGGTTTTTTGCCGGTTTAACCGAATGCTCCAAAACCGCAAAGAAGCTCTCCAATCCTTGCGCCTATTGGGCGGCCAGCCGTTTTTGGAACCGCTCCAGCAGCACGGCGGTCTGTCCCCGGGCGGCCCGGCCCTGGGGCTGGAGGGTTCCCTCCCCGGTTCCCTGCAAAATGCCCTCCGCCAGGGCCCAGCCCATGGCCTCTTGGGCGTAGGCGCTCACGTCCCCCGCGTCCCGGAAGCCCCGGAGATCGGCCCGGTTTCCCCCGTCGGCCTTTTCCATCCTGGCGTACCGCCAGAGGATGGCGGCCAGCTGCTGGCGGCTCACCGGCAGATCGGGGCGGAAGGAACCGTCGTAAAAACCCTCCACAATTCCCCGGCGGGCCGCCCAGGCCACGGCCTGGCCGTAATAGGCGGAGGCGGACACGTCGGAAAAGGAGGAGCCGTGAACTGTGGGTTCTCCCGCCAGCCGGTGGAGGATGGCGGCGATTTGTCCCCGCGTCACCGTTTCGCCGGGGGAAAAGGTCCCCCTTCCCGTGCCGTTCATCAGCCCGGCGGCGCAGACCCGCTCCACCGCCCCGGCGTACCAGGCGTCCTGGGGCACATCCAGAAACCGTCCGCCGTGAAAAGCGGCCCAGGCGCTTTGAATGAGTTCCCCCTCCCGGTCCTGGGAGAGCTCCCAAAAGCCCACGCCCCCCAGGCCCCGCCTCCGGGCCAGGGAGCCTTTGGCGGCCATGGAGGTTTCATCGTCGTAAGAGAGGAAGGCGCGATTTCCGTAGAGATAGGGGACCTGCGCCTCCTCGTGGCGAAAGGGCCGGTAGGCGGAATGGGACAGGTAGTCCTCTTTGACCTTGTCCCAGGACACGGATTTGGCGCTTTCAAAGGACTGGTACAGTCCGTGGTCCCGGCTGGACACGCCCTGGTATATGTATCCGTACAGCGGCATCCCCAGCACCAGTTTCTCCGCCGGGACGCCCTGGCCCAACCAGGCGGAAATGCCGCCGTCCACGCTGGCGCGGTAGCGGGGCGGACCGTCTGCGGGGGCGTAGAGAGGGGCGTTGAAGTCCGCGTAGGTGTCCCAAGGGCCGTGGAGGTCATAGGCCATAAGGAAAATGTGGTCCACGATGTCCGCCACGGCCTGGGGCTCAATGTTATGGAGGTAGCTTCCGCTGGCCGCTCCGGCGATGGTCAGAACATAGCTTCTCCCGTCCCGCTGTCCCTGGCGGTCCAGAGCCTTCCGGAGCTCTTTCAGCAGCAAGGTGAAATTCTCCTTGTCCTGGGGCCGGTGGACCACGCCCGGGGCGCCGCCGGAGACGGGATATTCCCAATCCAGGTCCACGCCGTCCAGGTTGTGCTTTGTAATCAGGTCCAGACAACTCTGGGCAAAGGCCGCCCGGTTTTCCCCGGAGGAGGCCGCGTCGGAAAATCCGGCGGACTCGTCCCAGCCGCCTATGGAGAGGACCACCCGCAAATCGGGATTCCGGCGGCGCTGGGCGGTGAGATCCCGGAGATTTTTGCTGTCCCGAACCGGATTGGACAAAACCGCCTCGCCGTTTTCGATGCCGGCGAAGGCGTAGTTGATCTGGGTAAAGAGTTCCACTGTGAGCTTGTCCGGCGTATAGCCTTGCGAGGCGGCCCAGGAGGCGTAATAGCCCACCACCTCCCCGGCGGTTCCCCCGCCGCCCCCGGCGGAGACCCGCCCGGTCCCCAGAAAGGACAGCAGGGTGAGAACCAGAATCAGCAGGGCAAAACGGCGCGTTTTCCGCATTTTTTCAACTCCTTTGCGGCAAAGTGTTCTTCAAGAAAATCCTCGCCTCATTTTACCCCATAGCTCCCCCCGGGGGCAAGGAACAGCTTCTGGAAGTCCAGGCAAAAACTGAGGCCGGAGGGCAAACGCCCTCCGGCCTCAGAACGACGGTCCGTATTTTCAGCCCACTGTGCTTCGTAAAGAGCCGATGTGCTGGACGGTGCACTCCACCACATCACCCTGTTTCAAAAACTCCGGCGGGGTTCTCCCCATGCCCACCCCGGCGGGGGTCCCGGTGGCGATGATGGTCCCCGGCAAGAGGGTCATTCCGGCGGAGAGCTCCTGGATAACTTCCGGGATGCCGTGAACGAGCAAAGAGGTGTTGGACCGCTGGCGCTCCTCCCCGTTGACGGCGCAGGAGATGTCCAGGGTCGGAGGAAAGGCCGTCTCGTCCGCTGTGAGGATGCAGGGCCCCATGGGAGTGAAGCCGTCCAGGCTCTTTCCGAAATACCACTGTTTGTGTCCGGTCTGAAGATCCCGGGCGGAGACATCGTTTAAGACGGTGTAGCCAAAGACGTACTCCCCGGCCTCCTCCGCCTTCACATTTTTGGCGGTTTTTCCGATGATCACCGCCAGCTCCGCCTCGTAGTCCAGCCGCTCTACCAATCCCTCATACCGGGGGATTTCCCCATCCGGGTCCCCGGCCCGGGAGACCCGCTTGGAGAAATAGACCGCAATGGGCTTTTCCTTTGTGAAGGCCTCGGCATCGTACGTTGCCGCCTCTTTTGCGTGGTCCCGGTAGTTCATCCCCAGGCAGAGCACATCCTGCCGGGGCCGGGGGATGGGGGCCAAGAGCTGTACATCCTCCAGAGGCACGGGCTTGGCCGTGGAGGTGAGGGCAAGGGCCGCCGGGGAAAGGGTTTCAATCAGCGTGTTCATGTCCGGGTAGGGCAGGAAGACCACGCCCTCCTCCGTCAGCGCGCCCACCCGTTCCTTGTTTTCGTAGAGGCAGGTTACCAGTCTCATAGAATCTCTCCTTATTATGTTCTGCGAACAGGCGGCGGGACCCATCTGTCCCGCCGCCTGTTGCGTTTTTTTACGACAACAGCAGCTTGTCGTCCGCCTCGTCGCTTCCGCTGACCTTGTTGAAAAGCTCCAGCAGTTGCGGGACGGTCAGTTTCTTCTTCTCTTCGCCGGAGACGTCAATGACAATTTTCCCGTCGTACATCATGATCAGCCGGTTTCCGTGTTGGATGGCGTCTTTCATATTGTGGGTCACCATCATGGTGGTTAAGTGGCTCTCGGAGACAATGCGGTCCGACAGCTCCAGCACCTTGGCGGCGGTTTTGGGGTCCAGGGCGGCGGTGTGCTCGTCCAAAAGCAGGAGCTTTGGCTTTTTCAAAGAGGCCATCAAAAGGGTCAGCGCCTGCCGCTGCCCGCCGGAGAGAAGGCCCACCTTGCCGGTCAGCCGGTCCTCCAGCCCCAGGTCCAGATTTTTCAGCATCTCCTGGTACCGGTCCTTCTCCGCCTTGGTCACGCCCCAGCGAAGGCCCCTCCGCTGGCCCCGGCGGGCCGCCAGGGCCAGATTTTCCAGAATCTGCATGGTGGGCGCGGTGCCCAGCATGGGGTCCTGAAAGACCCGGCCGATATAGGGGGCCCGCTTGTGGTCCGGCAGGTGGGTCACGTCCACGCCGCCGATGGAGATGGACCCGCCGTCCACGGACCAGGTCCCCGCCACGGCGTTGAGAAGGGTGGATTTGCCCGCCCCGTTGCCGCCGATGACGGTGCAAAAGTCCCCGTCGTTCAGCGTCAGGCTCACGCCCCGGAGAGCCTGCTTTTCATTGACCGTCCCGGCGTTGAAGACCTTCCAGATTTCTTTTACTTCAAGCATGGCTGGCGCCTCCCGTCTTGACCTTGGCGTGGAAATACTTGCCCTTCCAGTAGGGGATGGCCAGGAAAACCGCCACGATGATTGCGGAGATCAGCTTCAAATAGTTGGTGTTGATGTTGCTGAGGCTCACCACCGCCTGGATCACCGTGTAGTAAATGACCGCGCCCAGGGATACCGCCAGCATCTTCAGGGCAAAGTTGCGGAAGATCCGCCCGAAGACCACCTGCCCGATGATGACGGCGGCCAGGCCGATGACAATGGCCCCCTTGCCCATGCTGGAGTCCGCGAAGCTCTGATACTGGCTGAGCAGCGCCCCGGACAGGGCCACCAGCCCGTTGGAGAGCATCAAACCCAGCACCTTCCCGGTGTCGGTGTTGATGCCCTGGGCCCGGGCCATGTTGGGGTTGGCCCCTGTGGCCCGGAGGGACGCGCCCAGCTCCGTGCCGAAGAACCAGTACAGCACCGAGATAATCGCCAGGGAAAACACGCCCACCACCAGGATGGGGTGGCGGTAGAAGGGCCGGGTCCCCTTGGCCACGTCCTGAACGAACCGGAGGGACACCAGCAGACGGTCCAAGTTTTGGGGGTCCGTGACATTGATGGCCACATTTGCCTTCATACCCATGATGGCCAAGTTGACGGACCACAGGCCCAGCTGGGTCAGGATGCCCGCCAAAATCGCCGGGATGCCGCAGGCCGTGTGCAGAAGACCCGTGACCATTCCCGCCAGCAGTCCCGCCCCCAGCGCCGCCAGAAGCGCCAGCCAGAGGTTGACGCCGGAGCCGAACAGCATCACGAACACGGCGCCGCCGGTGCAGAAGGAGCCGTCTACCGTCAGATCCGCAACGTCCAGGATTTTATAGGTGATGTATACGCCGATGGCCATAATGCCCCAGATGAGCCCTTGGGACACGGCCCCCGGCAACGCGCCGATAAAACTCAGCATGGTGTTCCAACCTCTCTTATACCTTTGGAATGGGACCGGGGGAGGGTATTTCCCCCTCCCCGGTTCAAAACGCGTTAGGCAATGGCCTCATAACCCTCCGGGGCGGTGATGTTCAGCGCCTCGCACAAAGAGGGATTGTACTTCTTGACAAACTCGGGGGCGTACTCAATGGGCATGGTGGAGATATCCCCGCCCTCGGCGAGAATCTTCGCCGCCATTTCCCCGGTTTTGTAGCCGATGTCGTAGTAACTGATGGACAACGTCGCGATGCCGCAGCCGGCGCAGATGCCTTCCTCGCCGCAGAAGACCGGGATGTTTCCGCGGCAGATGTTGTCAATAATGGATGTGTTGGAAGCGGCTGTGTTATCTGTGGGAATATAGAGTACGTCGCAGGCGTCCGCGGCGGTTTGGCAGACCGCCGCCACGTCGTTGGAGTCGGTAAAGGCGTACTGGGTGCAGGCGTAGCCCATGCCCTCCAGGAAGCCCTGGACGGTGTCCACCTGATACTGGCTGTTGGGCTCGTTGGAGCAGTACAGCAAGCCGATGGACTTGGCGTCGGGGTACCACTCTTTGATCATCTCCGCCTGCTGGTCCAGGGGGGCCAGGTCGGAGGTGCCAGAGACGTTGGTGCCCAGAGTGCCGGAGAAGTTTTCAATGTTGAAGGCCACGCCGTACTCCGTGACGGAGGTGCCCAGGATGGGAATGTCTCCGGTGGCGGCGGCGGCGGCCTGGAGGGCCGGGGTGGCGTTGGCCATGATCAGGTCCACGTTTTTGGAGACGAAGGAATTTGCGATAGTGGAGCAGGTGGCCGGGTCGTTGGCGGCGTTTTGCAGGTCATAGTGCCAGCCGTCTTCTCCCAGTTTGTCGTTCATGGCGTCGATAAAGCCTTGGGTGGCGGCGTCCAGGGCGTCGTGGGTGACAAATTGGGAGATGCCCACCTCATAGACTTCTTTCTCACTGCTGCCGGGATCTGCAGGCTGCTGCGTCCCGGCGGGAGGGGCGCTGTCGCCGGAACCGGCGGAATCGCCGCCGCAGGCGGCGAGGCTCAGAGCCATCGCAAGAGCCAGGATCAGAGCAAGTACGTTCTTCTTCATGATATCCAATCTCCTTATTTAGTAGTGTGCGCGTTTTCGCGGGATTCATTATAAAAAGCGGCCCGTCCGCAGACAGGACCGCTTTCCATCAAAGCAAGCGCCTGTTCAGCCGGACTGTCTGGCTCTACGCTCAAAACGGCCCGCCCAGCGGACCTTGGGAAAGCGGAAACAGACACCCTGGAGGGAGAACGTGTGGATACGCATATAAAGATCTCCTCTCATCAATACAAAAATACAAAATACAATCAATCAATATAATACAATACAAGAACCTGACAATAACAGCACATAGGAAGAACAGCTTTAACGCTTTTGTACTATACAGCTTTAAAGGGATAAAGTCAATGGTCATTTTTAACAAAAACGGTGGGCAGGACCCCTTCTTCCGGTCTTTTACCCGATAAAACGCACAGATCTGCAAAAGATTTCCAAAGTGTCAGGGCGATTCAACCAAAAGAAAAGAAAATATTTCCAAAATCCTATTGCATATTGCCGGAAAATGTCGTATAATAGAATTCCACAGTTTTTGTGGAAAAGAAACAAAAATGGGAGGTCGTTTTATGCGAAAAACCACGCGCAGGCAGTTCCTGGCCCTGGCGTTGGTCCTGGCCATGTTGGCCGGACTGTCCGTCCCCGCCCTGGCGGCGGAGGAGGACAAAACCATCACCATTCTCCAGACCAGCGACCTGCACGGTATGGTCAACCCCTTTGACTATGCCTCTAACAAGGAAAACAAAACCAGCATGGCCCACGCGGCCGCCATCATTCGGGCGGAGCGGGAGGCGGACCCGGACCTGCTTTTGCTGGATACCGGCGACACCACCCAGGCCAACTACATTCAGTCCTTCCTGGACGAAGTGCCCCATCCCATGATCGCGGCCATGAACTATTTGGAGTACGACGCCTGGACCCTGGGCAACCACGAGTTCAACTTCGACTTCAAGTACACCACTCGGGAAATTGAGGAGTTCCAAGGCGTGGCTCTGGGGGGCAACTTCTACAAGGCCGACGGGTCCCGCTGGCTGGACGCCTACAAGATTTTTGAGGTGGACGGCGTGAAGGTGGCGGTTTTCGGCGTAGACGCGCCTCACATTCCCCAGTGGGAGAAGTCGGACCCCAGCCATTATGACAACATGAAAATCACAAATCCTGACGAGGAAATCGGCAAAATTCTGGACGAGCTGGAGGGGAAGGCCGATGTGATCATTGGCTCCGTCCACTATGGACTGGACGGCGAATACGGCGTCGCCGGTATGCGGGAAGTGGCCGAAACTTACGGTGAGCGGATGGATGCTCTCTTCATCGGCCACGCCCATGCCAAAGTTAACGAGACCATCGGAGGCATCCCCGTTCTGGAACCCGGCAGCAACGGCGAATTTGTCAGCAAGGTCACCTTGACGCTGAAGGCCGAGGGCGACGGCTGGTCCGTGGACAAGGCCGAGGGCGAGCTTTTGGAGTGCGCCGAAGTTACGCCGGACCCGGACTTTTTGGCACAGGTCAAGGATCTTCATGAAAAGAGCCTGGAGCTGGCCTCCCGGCAGGTTGGCACCGTGGGCAAGACCTTCATTGAGAACCTGGAAGTGCTTCCCGGCATCCCCACCGCCGTTCTGGAAGACGACGCGGTCACCGATCTTGTGAACAAGGTTCAAATGGAGCGGGCAGGGGCCGACGTGTCCCTGGCGGCCTTGTTTGACTCCACCTCCAACCTTCAGGAGGGACCCTTCCTCCACCGGGACAGCGTAAAGATTTACAAATATGACAATACCCTCTACGGAGTGAAAGTCACCGGCAAACAGATGAAGGCCATCATGGAGGAAAAAGCCGGTAACTTCTTCAATCAGTACCAGCCCGGAGATGTGACCATCAGCTTTAACCCCGACATCCGTCTGTATAACTACGATATGTTTGCGGGACTGGACTATGAGATCGACATCTCCAAACCTGCCGGGTCCCGTATTCAGAACGTGGTCTATAAGGGCCATCCCCTGACGGACGATGAGACCATGATTTTGGCCCTGAACAACTACCGCTATGGCGGCTTGGTCTCCGCGGGCCTTATCAACGAGGCGGATGTGGTGTATGAAGGCGGCGCGGTCCGGGACATGATCACGGAATATGTGGAGTCCCTGGACGGCCCCCTGATGCCCGAGGTGGACAACAACTGGAAGATCGTGGGCGCGGATCTGGACGACCCCCAGAAAGACCTGATTTATGAAAAGGTCCGGGCGGGCGAGATTGAGATTCCCACGTCCGAGGACGGCCGTACCCCCAATATCGCCTCTCTGAACGGCCCCGCCCTGCGGGCCGCCGGCGTGTTGCCCGCGCTGGAGGAGGAGACCGCTGAAACTGCCGTGTCGCCGGAGAAGGAGGAGCCCGCTCCTGAGCCTGCTCCCGCTCCCGAGCCCGAACCGGAGCCCGCTCCCGAGCCTGCGCCGGAGCCGGTTCCCGTCACGACCGAGGGTACTTATACCGTCAAGGCCGGGGACTGCCTGTGGAGCATTGCCCAAGAGACCTACGGCACCGGAACGAAGTGGGGCCTTATTTACGAGGCCAATAGGGGTTCCGTTAAGGACCCCGCCGCCATTCGGATTGGCCAGATTCTGGTGATCCCCGCGGCGTAAGCGCGCTGGCGGTATACCCATACCCCCCAGGCGGCCCCGGCGAAAGCCGGGGCCGCCGCAGGCTGTCGAAAAAGGATTTTCGTCAGCCTGCGCAAGGTTTTCAGACCTTTCAAAAGGTCTGAAAACCTTCTGATTGAAAACGAGAGAAACCCATCAGGGGTTTCTCTCGTAGCTCTTTTCCTTTCCGCTCTATTTTAAGCAGCACTTTTTTGACAAGCTGAGGCGGCCCCGGTTTTTGCCAGGGCCGCCGCTTGCAAACAAGCGCGAAAAAGTGGTTTTATGGGAGGGAAGGACGCTGGGCGGGAAGCCTGGGGCCGGTTTTCCTCAATTCTCCCCTTGCTTGCAAGGGAGAATCGTGGTATACTAAACCTTGGTAAAACCGGGAAAAATTTTCCCCGAGGAGGTGACCGCGATGGAAAAGAAAGGCGTGAAAATCGCCGCTCAGAACCGGAAGGCCCACCACGACTATTACGTGGAAGAGAAATATGAGGCAGGGGTTGAGCTGGCCGGCACGGAGGTAAAGTCCATCCGGGCCGGGACGCTGAATTTGAAGGACTCCTATTGCTCTGTGAAGGACGGGGAACTCTTCGTCCATGGGATGCACATCTCTCCCTATGAAAAGGGGAACATTTTCAACAAGGACCCCGTTCGCCCCCGCCGTCTGCTGATGCACAAGCGGGAGATTCGCAAACTCCACGCCCTGGTGAAACAGGACGGCTATACGCTGGTGCCCCTGTCCGTCTACTTCAAGGACTCCAGAGTCAAGGTGGAAGTGGGTCTTTGCAAGGGCAAAAAGAACTATGACAAGCGGGCCTCCGCCGCCCAGCGGGACGCGAAGCGGGAGATCGACCGGGCTATGAAGGCGCGTTAGTCCGGCGTTATAAAAAAATCGGGAAAGGAACGAGACGTTATGTCCAATTATCCCATTGCCACCATTTTAATGGAGGACGGCAAGAAAATGACTGCGGAGCTGTATCCGGAAAAGGCTCCCAATACGGTGAATAATTTTATTGCCTTGGCAAATAAAGGCTTTTACGACGGTCTGACCTTCCACCGGGTGATTCCGGGCTTTATGATCCAGGGAGGCTGCCCCGACGGCAACGGCATGGGTGGTCCCGGCTATGAGATCCGGGGGGAGTTTGCCTCCAACGGTTTCCCTCAAAATGATTTGAAGCACACCACCGGCGTCCTCTCCATGGCCCGGACCATGGCTCCGGATTCGGCCGGAAGTCAGTTCTTTGTCATGGTGTCTCCGGCGGAGCATCTGGACGGGGAATACGCCGCCTTTGGCCAAGTGATTGAGGGGACGGACGACGCCATCGCCATCTCTCGGGTTCCCCGGAGCATGATGGACGACAAGCCCAAAAAGCCCGTGGTGATCCAGTCCGTCCGGGTGGATACCAAGGGCGTGGATTACCCGGAGCCGGAAACCCGCTGAAGGGAAGGAGAAAGCCATGAAAACCGCCATTATCACCGGCGCGTCCTCCGGTCTGGGCTGGGAGCTGGCCCGCCAGATGGAGGATGTTTTTCCCGACATCGAGTGTTATTGGCTGATTGCCCGCCGGGAGGACCGGCTGGAGAGTCTGGCCATCAGCCTGCCGGGACGGCATACCACCTGTCTGGCCCTGGACTTATGCGACCCCATGAGCTTCGTTTCTTTGAAAGACCGGCTGGCGGAGGAAGCGCCGGAAGTGGCTCTGCTGGTGAACTGCGCGGGTTGCGGGTATCTTGGCCGGGTGGGGGAGATGGATACGGCCTCTCAGACCCGGATGGTAGATCTGAATGTCCGGGCCCTGACCGCTGTGACCAACATGGTCTTACCCTATATGTCAAAGGGTGGGCGTATTTTAAATGTGTCCTCCATTGCCTCCTTCTGCCCCAACCCCCGAATGACGGTTTATTCTTCCACGAAAGCCTATGTCTCTCATTTTACCGTGGGCCTGAACGAGGAATTGCGCCGCCGTGAGATCAGCGTAACGGCGGTGTGTCCCGGCCCCATGGCCACGGAGTTTCTGCCTCTGGCGGGTATCACGGGCCACTCCAGCACGTTTGAGTTTCTGCCCTATTGCGACCAGGTAAAGGTGGCGGGGGGCGCTCTTCGGGCCGCGAAAGCGGGCCGCACGATTTATACCCCCAAGCTGTTCTATAAGTTTTACCGCCTACTGGCTAAAGTGACGCCCTCTCAGCTTTTGGTTAAGTTTGTAAAAACCTGAGCATACTGTAAGGAGCATAAAGGGGCGGTTCCTATGAAACCGGGGGCCGCTCCAAATGTCACAAAATCGTAACACACGCCACCTCAAACCTATGCTATACTGATACAATGAGTCCACCGGCCAATTCCCAAGGACCAACCCCACGCAAAGGCCCCGCACCCAGTCTCCGTTCCTCGTTCCCCAGCAGGGGGTGGGGGTTTCTGCTCCTTCTTGAAGAGATGGAACAGGGGAGCGGGTGCAGTTCTCGCCAACCGCCAGAGGCGCTTGGTGGGAGCGGAGCATAGCAGACTTTGCGGCACATCCGGGGGTGTAAGGGTTTCGACGGGGGTATGGAGGCGGGACCAGCGGGCGGCGGAGCCTGACCGCCATAAAACGGGCAAATTATAAATTAAATAACAACAATACAGTTGCTATTGCTGCCTAATTAAAGGCAGCCGTCCAACCCGGAAGGACCGCGAGCCGGGAAGGACGTCGTTTAGCGGTAAATGTGCGTACAGTAAGCTTTGCCTGTGCCACACATTATGAAGCTCACCTGAATTGACGGCGTGACGATGTGCCGTCTCCGAGGGGAACAGGAGGGGTAAGGCCCTCCGCAATCACCGTCTGCGCCCGGAGAAAGTCCCGTTAAAGTGCTTTCGGACGCGGGTTCAACTCCCGCCACCTCCACCAGTGGGGAGCCAGGCGAACTCTGCAACAATCTATCTGTTGGAGCAGTG
>CAJUCO010000036.1 GCA_910585245.1 uncultured Oscillibacter sp. | reverse complement strand
TCAAAATTTCTCATTTCCACACACTGATCAAACGCTTATGAATACAGATTCTAAAGTGGGGCCTGCCCCCCTGGCCGGACCGTTCCCCAATCCGGGGGATGGCCTGACCAGGGGGTCAGGCCCCACTGGTTTTTCTGCTATGAATCGAAAGGGAGCGGACGGACCCGTCTCATTCCTCAATTTTCCGTTCCAGGGTGACCACCGCGCCCACGACGACGCCCACGCTGATATTGAGGGACTGCGCCGCCAGACGCCAGCCCTCCTTGGCGTATTGGTTCAGGGTCTTTTCCATTTCCCGAAGCGTCAGGGACAGGACTTTATACTCGTACATACAACTCTCTCCTTTTTGATGGATAGTATATTTCAATTTCTTTTTCCCAGCCGGATGCTCTCTAAAGCATAGGCCACCTGCATGGTCCCCCAGACCAGCAGAAGGACAAAGGCCGGGAGCAGGCTTATCTCAAACACCATGCTCAGAAGAACCAACGCCAGCCACAGCCCCAGGCACAGGCGGATCGTGACCGTGTAGGCCCGGTAGCTGGCCTCGCCGATTTGGCGGCGCTCCGACTCGTCGCAGCTGTCCAGCCACTTTTTCTGGAACTTACTGTCGTAGACGCTGCCCCGCTTCTCCGGGTTCATCCGCCGCGTCAGGTCCACGGCCTTCTGCTGGGCAAATATCACCAGCCCGCAGGAGAGCAGGAACACGCCCACCAGGGCCAGGTGGCGGAGGTCCCGGTCCAGCCAGTAGATACAAAAGGCGGAGAGGAAAAACAGGTTGCACAAAAGCTGCACGGAGCTAAGGAGCAAAACCCAGCTCAGAGCCGCGTCAATGGACTCCGAGGCCGCGTCCTCGTCCCCACCGTCCCAGGCGGCAAATTTTCTCGCGGCGAAACGGTAGAGGATAAAGCAGCCTCCCAGGGTCAGCGCCGAGGTGACGGGGATGCCCCAGGGGGTGACAGCCTCCAGCGCGGAGCTGAGGGCCCCGGCCAGGACGGCGGCGTCCAGGCCCAGCGCCCGGGAAAGGCCAACGGCAAAGCCAATCGCGCCCCCCGCCAGCAAAGAGCCCAGCAGGGACAAGGTGAACTTGGGCAGGGCCTTTCGGTTCTCGCTTTTCTCATTCATGGGATTCGTCCTCCTGATAGGTAAAAATGTCTTCGACCTGCACGGCGCAGATCTTCGCCAGCTTCAGAGCCAGCGTCACGGAGGGGGAATAATCTCCCCGCTCAATTTGGCTGATGGTCTGCCGGGAGACCCCCGCAAGGCGCCCCAGCTCCTGCTGGTTTACCCCCAGGCGGGCCCGGTGCTCTTTCAGCCGGTTATACAAGGGCATGGATGGGCTCCTTTCTTTGACAAGGCCGGTTGTCGAATTGACAAGTATCATTGTCAAATATAGAATAGCACTGACAAGAAAAGTTGTCAAGGGGAAATTTGGGCTGTTCCCGCATTTTTTCAAACGGTGGGGCGGGTGTGGTCTGTGCTTCCCCACAGCGGGGGAGTGGGGAATGCGGTCTCCTTTCGGATGGGGCGGCAGCCCTTTTAGGGGGGGGCTCTCTGTGTTTGAGGCGGCGGCGGTCTTTTCCTTTCCGCTCCATTTTAGTCGGTACCTTTTGACAAGCTGAAAGCCCTCCGGCATTTTGCCGGAGGGCTTTTCTCCCTCAGGGGTCCCGCCATTTTCTCGCGGGAACCCGGCGGGTTTTCAGACGCTCTTTGACAAAGCCCCGGAAGAGGGCGTAGAACACGGAGCACAGGGGAATGAAAAACAGCATCCCCGCCACGCCCATCAGCTTGCCGCCCAGGGTGACGGCGGCCAGAACCCAAATGGAGGGCAAACCCACGGAATTTCCCACCACGTGGGGATAGATCAGATTCCCCTCCACCTGCTGGATCACTAAAAAGAGGACCACAAATCCCACTGCCTGCCAGGGATTTGTCACGGCGATGAGCAGGGCCCCCACCACGCAGCCGATGAAGGCCCCCACCACCGGGATC
This sequence comes from uncultured Oscillibacter sp., assembly GCA_910585245.1. Classification (GTDB taxonomy): domain Bacteria; phylum Bacillota; class Clostridia; order Oscillospirales; family Oscillospiraceae; genus Oscillibacter. The sequence goes on along the minus strand of CAJUCO010000036.1, from coordinate 23,877 downwards.
AGGGCCGTCAGGGCAATGAGAACCCCCACCAACAGGGCATAGGGCATCCGGAAGATGGTCATGGCCACCACGAAGAGCGCGCCTAAGATCACCGCCTCCACACACTGGCCGGAGAGGAAACTGGAAAAGGTCCGGTTTGAGAGGCGGAGGACCTCCAGCATCCGGTCCGCCCAGGTTTCGGGAAGGAGGGCGTAGAGAACCTGGCGGCCCTGGCGGCCAAGGCGCTCTTTTTGCAACAGGATGTAAAAGGAGAAAATCAGGCCGATGACAAAGGTGCTGACGCCGCTGACCACCCCGGCCATGAGGACGCCGCCGGAGGACACCAGCCCGCCGCCCCAGTCCCGGACCAGGGAGACGGCTTTTTCCGTCAGGTCCCTCCAGTCAAATTCCAGGCCCGCCGCGAAGGTCTCCAGCTGGGGAAGCCAGGCCTCCAGCTCCGCCAGATGTTTTTCCATCCGCCGGATGGCGGCGGGGAGCTGGCCGGTGATGGACCGCACCGCGTCGCCAACGCCGGGGCTGATGACGCAGACCGCCAGGGTCACCACGCCGGTCATGGCCGCCAGCGTCAGCACCAGGGCCAGGGGACGGCGGAGCGATTTCCAGCGCCTGCCCCGGGGGAGACCGGCCTCGATGGCCCGCATGGGGACGCTTAAAATAAAGGCGATGGCCCCGCCCACCAGGAAGGGGGAGAGCACCCCCAGCACCCAGTGAAGGGCCCCCGCCACAGCGGGGAGGTTTTGCAGGGCGCAGTAGAAGGCCACGCCGCCGCAAACCACCAACAAACGCTGCTTGATTTGATCCCGGTTCCAGTCCATGGCCTTACCCCCGGCGGCAGCGCTCCGCCAGCTCCAGGTAGCCCTGGGCGGAGCGGCGGTTCCGCTCCACCTCTTCCGCCGTCAGGGGGCGGACCACCTTGGCGGGGCTTCCCAAAATCATGGACCCGGCGGGGGCGTCCAGCTTCCCGGTAACCAGGGCTCCCGCCCCCACAATGCAGTCATCCCCGATTTTCGCGCCGTTGAGTATGGTGGCTCCCATGCCCACCAGGACATTGTCCCCCACGGTGCAGCCGTGGACGATGGCCCCGTGGCCAATGGTACAGCCCGCCCCCACATGGGTCTCCTCATGGAGAATGACGCAGTCTTGGATATTGGTGTTTTCTCCAACGGTAATCGCCCCGTCGTCCCCCCGGAGGACGGCGTTATACCAGACGTTTACCCCCTTACCCAGGGTCACGTCGCCGCAGACCTGGGCGCCTTCGCAAATCAAAACGTCTTCGTCGGTCTGCCTGAGTTTGTATGCCATGGTGATCTCCTCATTTCGTTATGTGATTTCCCGGATTTGCCTCTTGCCGAAGGGGCGCCCCGGGAGAAGGGCGGGCACGCAGGTCCGCCCCGTTTTTTCAAAGCCGCCAAGGGTTCAGGGGACGGGCCGCCTAAGAGACGGCCCTCAGAGTGTCGAAAAACCGTAAAAACCTTCCTCGGCGGGAAGGAAGAGAGTTACGAGAGGAACCCAGGAGGGGTTCCTTTCGTTTTCAATCATAAGTTTTCAAAACGTTTTCAAACGTTTTGAAAACTTGCTCAGGCTGGCGAAAATTCTTTTTCGCCAGCCTGCGGGCCGCCCAAGAGGCGGCCCTGACGGTTCCCCGAATTTCCTTATGAAAACTCAGCGGCAAAATTGCCGGCAGTAAAAATGGGAACCTCCCTCCCCTCCCGGGTGGCGCCCACGATGGAGAGGTCCGGCGTGCCCACCATAAAGTCCACATGGGTGATGGAGTCGTTGAGACCCCGGCGTTTCAACTCTTCTTTGGACATTTTCTGGCCTCCCTCCAAACAGGGGTAGGCCTCGCCAAAGGCGATGTGGCAGGCGGCGTTCTCATCGAAGAGGGTGTTGTAGAACAACAGATTCTGGTTGGAAATCGGGCTGTCGTAGGGCACCAGGGCCACCTCGCCGAAATAGGCCGCGCCCTCGTCCACGGAAATGGCGGCCCGGAGGGTTTCCTCCCCTTGCTCCGCGTGGGCCTCTACAATCTTGCCCTCCTTTACTACCAAGTGGAATTTGTCAATGACGTTGCCGTCGTGAACCAGGGGCAAGGACGCGTAGACCACGCCGTTGGCCCCGGTTTTCAGGGGGGAGGTGAAGATCTCCTCTGTGGGAATGTTGGCGATATAGCTCCGGCCGGAGAGGGTGCGGTCCCCGCCGCTCTCCCAGATATGGCCCTCCGGCAGCTCCACGGTGAGGTCCGTGCCCAGGGAATTCGTATAGTGGAGGGTCTTCAAGTTCAGGGCGTTCAACTTCTCCAGGCGGCGGTCCAAGGTGGACAGGTGCTCTTTCCAGCGGTCCACGGCCTTGCCGTCCCCGGTGACGCGGACGGCGGAGAAAATCGCGTCCCAGAGGGCCGCCACGGCCTCCGCCTCCCCCTTGTCCGGGAAAACCCGGACCGCCCAGGAGGGAATGGGGATGGAGGCGATGCACCAGGGAAAGCCGCCGCACATCTGGAGGCGGTCAAAGTCCTTCAGGGCCTTGCCGCTGGCCCTCTGGGCCCGGATGATGCGGTCTGAGGCCACACCCTTGAGATTCTCCGGGTCCGTTGCCGAAATGGCCAGATACGCCGCGCCCTCCAGGGCCTGGTCGTTGAAAAAGTGCCGCCGCCAGAGGGGCACCGTGTCGAAGACATCCTCCGCGGCGTGGAGGTATTTCATCCGGGTCATGGCGTCGTCGGTCCAGTTCATCACCACTTCCCGGCACCCGGCGGCATAGGCCTCCCCGGCGCAAAGGCGGGCAAAACCGGCGCACTCCACCGGGGAGGAAATGATCATCCGCTGTCCCGCTTCCACATTCAAACCCACCTGAACCAGCAGCCGGGCGTATTCACGCAGTTTGTTCTCCATCTTATGGGTCCTTCCTTTCCGTTTTCACTGGAAATATTATGTGCGATTATAGATCATTTTAACGGGGAAGTAAAGACAAAGGTGTCTGGGATTTATAATTCGTTCATGATTTTCCCTGCACGCCAAAACCGGAGAGGGACTTTCCCTCTCCGGTTCTTCTACGGGGAACGCAGTCAGGCCGGGTGCGCGGCGGCCTCCCGGTCCAGGCGGAACAGCAGTGTCAGGCACCACAGGCCCGCCAGCCCCACCAGGGTATAAATGATCCGGGAGAACACCGCCAGCTGTCCGCCAAACAGCCAGGCCACGGCGTCAAAGCCAAAAAGGCCAATGCCGCCCCAGTTCAGCGCGCCGATCACCGCCAGCAAAACCGCGATCTTGTCAATTGCCATGGGAATCCCTCCAATCCTGTCGAGATGATTCTTAGATTGTCCGATTTTCGCAAATTTAGCGGAGGGAAAATCTGGAATTTGGCAGCCTCTCAGACCTCCTCCGACCGGCCGGGGGCGAGGAAATAGAGAATCCGGCGGGTGACGGGCTTTCCCAAAACCCGGCTCAGGGCCAGACTGTAGGCCTCCAGCTGGGGACGGTATCGCTCCGCCCGGTCCGCCACCTCCTGGGGCGTAAAGACCCGGTCCGTCTTGAAGTCTACCACGGTCAGACCTGACCGCGTCTCAAAGCACAAATCCGCCACGCCCTGGAGAAGAATCGCATCCTCATTTGAGGCCTTGGGGTCGTACTGCCGCGCGGGGACCAGCAGGGTGAAGCGGTACTCCCGGAGAGGGGGTATCCCCGCGGCTTTCGCCTGACGCACCTCCTCCGCCAGGGGAGAGGCCAGAAGGCGGCGGAGGGCGGTTATATCCACCGCCTGAGCCTGCTGGGGGGTGAGGAGATTTTTTTGCTCCAGGGCGGCGATCTGCCCGGGGACATCCAGGTCCTCAAAGTTCAGGTACTGAAGGACCAAATGGGTGGCGGACCCCCGCTCCGCCGGGGTGAGGCCCGCCTGCTCCCGGCGAAACCGGGGCTGGGAGAGGGGGCGGAGGTAGGGCGTGTGGGGGGCGTTTTCCGCAATCTCCTGATCCAGGAGACGGCCCTTGAGCTGGGTGGCCGTCAGCTTGGCGGGAAGGGCGCTCTCCCGGCGGTAGGGGTACTCAAAGGCGAGAAGCTCCGGGTCAAAAGGAACCTCGGCGGCGCCCTCCTCCTCCGTGAGACCGGGGCGGAGGGGAGGGTCCCGGTAGTCCTCGCTGTCGTGTACAGCGATTTCCCAAGTAGCCCCGGAACCGGGCGTCACCGAAACTTCCGCCCCCGCCAGACGGCGGAGCGGCTCCCCCTCCGGACGGCAGAGAAGGGGCAGCAACAGCCACTCCCCAAAGGTCCGGCAGGCCGCCACCGCCTCCGGCGGCACGGGACAGGCGGCGGAGACGGCCAGACGCTGAAGGCGGGTCTGGGCAAAGTAAAGGGAGTCTATAAGAATGAGCTTTTCTTTGGGGCGGGTCATGGCAACATACAAAACCCGTTGCTCCTCCGCCAGGTTCTCCCGGCGGACGGTCTCCTCAACGGCGGCACGGGCCAGGGTGGGATAGCGGATTTTCCGCTCGAGGTCCACCCGGAGGGGGCCCAGGCCCAAGGTGGGATGGACCAGGACGGAAGCGCCAAAATCCTGGCGGGAGAAGGCGTGGTCCAAATCCGCCAGAATGACGATGGGAAACTCCAGCCCTTTGGACTTGTGGATGCTCATGAGACGAACTCCCCCGGCGGCGGAGCCGGAGGAGGCCGGAGGGGCCTTCCCCGCCTCAAGAAGTCTACGGAGCTGAGTGACAAAGGCGAACAGGCCCCGGCAGCCGCCGGACTCGAACTTTTCCGCCTGCCGGGCCAGGGAGATGAGGTTCTCCCGGCGCTCCAGGCCGTGATCCTGGGCGCCGAAAAGGCCCAGGAGGTTCAGGCGGTTGTATATGTGCCAGAGGAGACGGTGGACGCTCATATCCCGGGCCGCCAGACGGAGGGCGCGCAACGTCTCCAAAAAGGCGGCGCAGTCCTCCTCTTCGGAGCGGGACACGGCCTCGTAAAAATCGCCGTCGGGGGCGGCGGCGCGAATCTCCGCCAGACGGTCCGGGGTGAAGCCGAAGATGGGAGAGCGGAGCACGGAGATCAAAGGCACATCCTGCCGGGGATTGTCAATGAGCTCCAACAGGGCCACGGTGGTGGAGACCTCCATGGTCTCGAAAAAGCCGGACTCCTCTTGAAAGGAGCAGGGGATGTTCCGCTCCGCCAGAGCTGTGGCAAAGGCCGCCGTCCGGCTTCCCGGAGAGCGCATGAGGATGACGATGTCCTCTGGCTTGCAGGGGCGCAAAGACCCGTCGGGAGCGGTGACGGGATACCCCCCGTCCAGAAGTTCCCGGACCCGGCGGGCGGTGAAACGGGCCTCCGCCAGGAGCTTTTTCACCGGATGCGGATTCTCCGCCGACTTCTGACGGGCGGTGATGAGGTGAAATTCTGTGGAGCAATCTGTCCGGGGCGGGTAGTAGTCCGCGCCAAAGTGCAAGGACGCGTCCCCGTCGTAGACAAGCTCCCCCATTTCCACGGAGAGAATATTTTGAAACACAAAGTTGGCGGCGTCCAAAATCTCCTGGCGGGACCGGAAATTTCGAGAGAGGACAATCTTCCGCTCCTCCCCCTCCCCGGCCTCGGTGTGGGGCTTGAAGGCGGCGTATTTCCGGAGAAAAATGGTGGGGTCCGCCAGACGGAAGCGGTAGATGCTCTGCTTCACATCCCCCACGGTAAAGAGGTTGTTCCCCCCCTTGGAGACGGCCCGGAAAATGGCGTTTTGAACCTCGTTGGTGTCCTGGTACTCGTCCACCAGAATTTCCGCGTACCGGGCGGAGACCTGTTCGCCCAGCTCCGTGGGGCTTCCGTCGGGCCGGACCAGGAGGGTGAGGGCCAGATGCTCCTGGTCGGAGAAGTCCGCGGCGTTCAGCCGGAGTTTCTCCCGGCGGTAAACCTGGGAAAACTCCGCCGTCAGGTCCAAAAGCGCCAGCATGGCCGGGGCCACGGCCTGAAGATCCTCCAGCGCCTCGTCCCCGGAGACATCCAGCCAGGACCGAAGGGGCTTCAAAGCGGCCTTGGCCCCCTCCCAAAGCCCCTTTAAAGAGACCACCAGGGGGTCCTCCTTCCGGCCCTTGGGGGTGACCAGCTTGGGAAAGGCCACGGAGGCGGCCAGCTCCCGGGCGCCGGCCCAGCCCGGGGCCCGGCTCAGAGCGTAGAATCCCCGGGATGCCTCCAGGAGTTTCGCGCCATAGCCAGCCTCCAGGGCGGCGTCCCCCTCCGCCCGCTCCGCCCCCTGGCGAAGCTGGTCCGCCCAGTGGGCGGAGCGGCGGCGAATCACCGCCAGGAGGGCCTGGGCATAGGGCGTGGCGTCGAACGAGGCGGCGGGGGACTCCCAGGCGGTGCGGCTTTGACGAAGCCACTGCTCCGGAGAGGCGTGGCTTTGAAGTTTGTTATAAACCTCCAATACCAGCTCCACCAGATCGCTGTCGTCCCGGCCCGCCCCCAGGGTGTCCGCCAGCTGTTCCCCGCCGGGGGTAAGGGTCTCGTAAAAGCCGGAGAGGGTCCGGTCCAGACAGCGGCGGCGGAGCAAAACGGCCTCGTTGTCATCCAAAACCCGGAAGTCCGGGGTGAGGGCGTGGCGGTCCTCCTCCCTGGCCAAGAGGTGGGTGTTCTCCCGGAGAAGGGCGGTGCAAAAGGCGTCCACCGTCTTGATATCCGCCTGATAGACCCGGAGGAGCTGGCGGCGGAGGTGGGCGTCTCCGGGGGTCTGGCCCATGCGGCGGCTGAGCTCGGTGGCAATCTTGCTTCGAAGCTCCGCGGCGGCGGCGCGGGTGTAGGTGATAATGAGGAAATCGTCCACGTTGTACCGCTCCTCCATCACATAACGGAAAAGACGGTCCACCAGGACGCGGGTCTTGCCGGAACCGGCGGCGGCGGAGACCAGAAGGCTTCCACCCCGGTTTTCCACAGCGGCGCGCTGTTGGGGCGTGAGGGTTACGGCCATGTCAGTCCGCCTCCTTTTCTTCGATTTCCCGCCAGAAATCCTCCGGCTTCACCGGGAGGATGTAGTGCAGGTGGTCTCCGTCCCGCCCGTCCTGAAAATGACAGGCGGAGGCCCAGTCGCAGTAGCGGCAGGGCCGGTCCTCCTCCGTGTGGCAGCAGGGGTCCGCGTCGATGTTGCCCCGGCGGACCTCCCCGGCAATGTCGTGAAGCAGGGTCTCCACATACCGCCCCAGCTTGCCCAGCTGGGCGGCGGAGGCCAGACTCCCGGAGAGATTCCCGTTTTTATTCACCCGGATGGGGAGGTAGCGGGGCTCAGTCAGGGCGTCGTGCTCCATGGCCTGGAGGACCTGGGGCTCCGCCAGAAGAAGGCCGGAGCGGCGAAGTTGTTTTTCCCGCTCGGCCTGAAGTTTGTCCGGGGAGATATTCCGTTGGACTGTGAGAATGCCGTCTCTGGCGGGGAGGTAGAGAACTCCGGCGGGCTCGATCTCCCGTCCGAAATGAGCGGCGGCGGTCTTTTCAAGGGTGAAGAGGTAGAGGAGCATCTGAATGTCCAGACCCATGCGGAGATTGGAAAAGTCGAAGGACTTTTTGCCGGACTTGTAGTCCACCACCCGGAGATAGAGCTTGTCGTTTTTTACCCAGCCGTCTACCCGGTCCACTTTGCCCCCCACCCGGAGCTCGCCGTCCGGCTCCGAGATCACGACGGCGGGGAGGTCCTTTCCGTCGCCAAAGGAGAGCTCGAAGGCCAGGGGAACAAAGTCGGAACAGCGAAGCTCCTCCGCGGCCTGGTCCACCACGGCGTAGGCGGTGTTTCGGAGGCGGGCGAAGAGATGGCGGAAGCGGGCGCTGCGGTTTTGGAAGTTGGGCAGCTCTTGCTGGACATAGGCGTCGATGTATTTACGGACCAGGTCGTGAAGGGACTCCCGGTCCACCAGGGCAAAGCCCCCCCTGGCCAGCACGTCCCGGGTGACGTGCTCCAAAAGATAGTGGAGGAAGGTGCCAATCTGGGGGGCGTCAAAGGCGGCGGGGGTCCGGGGTTTGGCCCTGAGGCCATACTCCATGAAAAAAGAGAAGTGGCAGGTGCGGATGCGCTCCAGCCGGGAGGCGGTCATCCCGATGCGATCGCCATAAAGAACCCGGACGGCCCGGGGGGAAAGGGAGCCCCTGGTCAGCGCCGCTGCACGCTCCATGGCGGCCAGGCGGGGACGGAAGGCGGGCTCCTCCTCCAGCCGCTGCCAGAGGGCCCCGCCGGGAACGGCGGACTCTAAGGCGGGAAGGGGGGCCGTCAGCCGGTAGGGCTTGGCGGCGCTCTCCCGCTCCACCCGGAGAGCGGGGAAGAGGGACAACAGCCGGTCCACCACAAAGGCGGGGCGGAGCTCCGCCCCGGAGACGTCCGTCACCGGCCAGCTCACCGTCAAGCCCTCCGTGGGCTGGGCCAGGGCGGCGTAGAGATTTTGAAGCTCAATGCCCATTTGATCCATGCCGGTGGGCGCCAGCTCAATGCCCCGCTGAGCAAGCTCGTCCCGGTCATCCTCATTCAAAATGCCGCCGCTCTGGCCGGGGGTGGGAAGCACGTGGTCGTTGGCCCCCAGAAGGAAGAGATACTTCGCGGTGTGGCGGTCGTTTCGGGCCACGCCGCTGACCTGCACCTGGTCCAGGGAGACGGGAATGGTACCTACGGTATACTGGGTGAGCACCTGCCGGAACAAACGGGTGAACTCCTCCAGGTCCATGGGCTCGTCCCCCAGAATTTCCACAAACTGGTCCAGCACGCCGCAGAGGATCTCCCAGAGCTGGGCGGTCTCCTCCGCCTCTTGAAGGCGGCCCGCCTGGGCCTGGGATCTCATCTGGCGTTCCAGGGCGTCCTGAAGGTTCAATTCCTCCAAAAAGCCGTAGAGCGCCCCTACCTTGGCAGCGGCGGTCTCGCCGGATTTCAGCCCCTCCGCCAGACGGGAGAGGGGGGCCTGGACCCGGTGGCGCAGCGCGTTTACCTGGGCCAAATACTCCTCCCGGGCGGCGGTCCAGGGGGCCCCGTAGCCGTCGGGATTCTCCACCCAATCCACATCCCGAAGCCACATACCGCCGTGGACCTCCCACTTGAGGACGTAGTTTTCAAGCCGGTCGCATTCCTCCGGGCTCAGGCCCGCAAGGCCGGTCTTCAGCCAGCGAAACATATCGTCGTACTCATAGCCGCCGCCGGCGGAGTCCAGGACCCCGGTGAGAAGGCTGAGGGCCGGTTTTTCCAGGATGTCGCTGCGGCGGCTGAGATAGGCGGGGATCTGGTAGCGCTCGAAGACCGTCTCAATGGCGGCCTCGTAGTCCTGAATGTTCCGGGCGGCCACCGTAATGTCCCGGCAGCGGCACGTTCCCTCCGCCAGAAGGCGGCGGATGGCGGCGGCGGTCTGCTCCACCTCGGAGAAAAGAGCGTCGGCCTGGAGGAGCCGGATCTGGGGAACGTCCCCTTCATAGGGGGCGGAGCCGCCAAAAAAGTGACGCTCCAAATGGCCCAGGGGCGAGACGTCCTCGCTTTTGAGCACCTCCACTTTCACAGCCGTCCCCTCCCGCTCCGCCAGACGGCGAAGGCGGTGCAAGGTGCGAAGGGACGCCTCGAATATCTCCTCCCGGCTGTCGGGCTCCCCCAGGAGGGTGACGGTGAGAGAGTGGGCCTGCCGGAGAAGGATGGAGAGGCACCGGCGCTCCTGGGCCGTGAAGTAGGTGAAGCCGTCCATATAAATATCCTTGCCCCGGGCGTAGCCCGACGCCTCCAGACTGTCGCAAAGCCGGGTCATCCGGTCTCTGGCGTCCAGACCGGGACGGAGAAGCCGGGCCTCATAGGCGGCGTACAAAAGGCTTAAATCCCGGAGCTTTTCCCGGGTGGCCCCGGCTATGGCCTGGGATTGCTCGTAGAGGGACTCGGGAGAGACCTCGTAACACCGCAGCTCGTCAAAGAGATCCAGGAGCTGGCGGAGAAAGGAGGACTTCCGGGAGGGCCGGCGGTAAACCGTCAGCTGGGGGGCCACCTCCAGCAGGGCCTTTTCCAAGGTGAGGAGCTTGCCCCCCGCGTCCAGAGTCACCTGAGCCGCCCCGCCGGTGATGGAGAGAACCCGGTCTGAGAGGCGGCGAAAACTCAGCACCTCGGCGAAGCGGCTGGCGGCGTCGCCACAGGTCCGGCAGAGATCCACCTCCGCCTGGTGAGAGGCGTGCTCGGGAACCAGGAGAATCTGGTCCCGGCCGCCGGGGTGGGCGGCGATCCGGCGTAGCACCGCCGTGGATTTGCCGGTCTTGGCCCGGCCGGTTAAAAGCGTCAGCATGGGCGCTCCTCCTTAAAAAATTGTCGTTTTCTGTGAAACAGTATACCACGATTTTCTGCCGGCAGGAAAAAATTTTTTTGGCGGGTGCACGCCGCTATGCAACTATACCGGAAAGCCCCGGGGAGATGTGAGGGGGAATGCGCGATGAAACGGGGAAGACAAAACCGGGATTTTTGCGGCGCCTATCTACGGACCATGGACCCGGAGGGAGCGGCAGAGGCGGCGGGCCTTGAGGACGGCTTCAGAGCCCTGGGGCTGAAAAGTATCCGGCGGCGGCTGGAGAAAATGCGAAGCGCCGCGGCGGGGGAACTCCGGCGGGAGGACGCCCTCCGGCGGCTGGCCCAACTGGCCTTTGGCCGGGCCAACGACGCGGCGCGGCTGGCTCTTAGCCCCAGAGAGGTGGACCCGGGGGACCTGGACCTCTCCGCCGTGGCGGAGCTGAAGGTCAGCGACAAGGGGGGTGTGGAGGTAAAACTGGTGGACCGGGTGCGGGCCTTGGAGACCCTGTGCGGCCTTCTGGGAGAGAGTGGGAACGGCGGAGCCGAGGAGCTGTACCGGGCCTTGGAGGACGCGGCGGGGCAGCTGGAGGAGGGCTATGGCGGGTAAGGGGCTGAAATTTTCCGCCAAGCAGCTGCGGGTTCTGACCTGGTGGCAGGACCCCAGGTGGGAGGCCGTGATCTGCGACGGGGCCGTGCGCAGCGGGAAAACCTTCGCCATGGGGTTGAGCTTCTTTTTGTGGGCCCAGGCGGGATTCGACGGGCGGCAGTTCGGCATTTGCGGGAAGACCATCGCCTCGGTGCGGCGAAACCTTTTAGCGGAGCTGGCCCCCTATCTCCGGAGGCTGGGGATGGACGTCCGGGAACGGCGGGGGGAGAACTTGCTGGTTGTGCGGTTTCGGGGCCACGAAAACCGCTTTTTGCTCTTCGGGGGACGGGACGAGTCCAGCGCGGCTCTGATCCAGGGCAGCACCCTGGCGGGAATCCTTCTGGACGAGGCGGCCCTGATGCCCCGGTCCTTCGTGGAACAGGCCGTGGCCCGGTGCAGCGTGGCGGGAAGCCGGCTGTGGTTCAACTGCAACCCCGAGGGGCCCCGGCACTGGTTTTACCAGGAGTGGATTTTAAAAGCGGAGCAGCGGCGGGCTTTGCGGCTTCATTTCACCATGGAGGATAATCCGGTGCTGCCGGAGCGTATCCGGGAGCGGTACCGGAGGAATTACTCCGGGGCCTTTTACCGGCGGTTTGTGCTGGGGGAGTGGACGTCGGCGGAAGGCCTGGTCTATGACTTTTTTAACCCCGAACGGGACGCTGTGGAGGTTCCGGAGGAGGGTTTTTCCGCGTGGAGGATCTCGGCGGACTACGGGACGGTGAACCCGGCCTCCTTCGGGCTGTGGGGACTTTGCGAGGGCGTGTGGTACCGGGTGGAGGAATTTTACTACGACTCCAGAAAGCAGGGACGGCAGCGAACCGACGCGGAGTACGCGGAGGACCTGGCGCGTCTGGCGGGGGGCCGGGAGATTGAGCGGGTAATCGTGGACCCCTCGGCGGCCAGTTTCATGGAGGCGCTGCGGCGGCGGGGGTTTCGGGTGGCAAAGGCCGACAACGACGTGGCCGACGGCATCCGGGTGACGGCGGATTTGCTTCGGGAGGGGCGAATCGCACTTGGCAGGGGCTGCGGGGACTGCCTCCGGGAGATCTCCCAATATTGCTGGGAACAGCGGGGAGAGCGGGACACTCCCCGGAAAAAGGACGACCACGCCATGGACGATATGCGCTATTTCGCCATGGACCTTGCCAGGGCCCGGGGAGAGGACGGGTTTCTGGCCCTGGCGGTGGAGCGCCGGTAGAACCCCCTTACCCCCACGGCGGGCGGAAAGGGCAAACACATAGGAGAGGAGATGGGCTTTTGAGGTGGTTGAAAAAGCGGGCGGAGCATCCCCAAGAAGGCAAGCCCGGGGCGGTGCAGCTTCGAAACTGGGAAAGGCACCCCTTCGGGCCGCTGGGGGAGTATGTGCCTCTGCGAAACGGGGAGGTCCGGCTCTACCGGGCGGTGCGGGAGGCGGTGCCGGTGGTGGACGCGGCGATTTACAAATTAATCCGCATGACCGGGGGCTTGACGGTCCGCTGTGAGGACAAACGGGCGGAGCGGGAACTGGGGGAGTTTTTGCGAATCGTCCCCGTAGGACGGGGACAATTCGGGCTAAACGCGTTTTTGGACTGCTATCTGGACTCCCTTCTGACCTGCGGCAGGGCGGTGGGGGAAATCGTGCCCGCCGTTGGAAACCGGGACGTGGCGGCTTTGTTGTGCGGACGGGTGGAGGATACGGAGATCCGGGAGGGAAACCACCCTCTGGACTTTACCGTGTGGGGCCCGGACGAGAGCGGGCGAATGGCGGCGTTACCCTATCAGAATCTGATTGTATTCACGCCCCTAAACCCGGAAGCGGAGAACCCCTACGGCGTGTCGCTGCTGCGGTCTTTGCCCTTTTTATCGGATATTTTGATGAAGATTTACAACACCGTGGGAGTGAACTGGGAGCGGTGCGGCAACCTCCGCTTTGCAGTCACCTGCCCCGGGGGGGAGGGGGCTGCGGAGCGGGGGAAGCTGCTGGCGGGCGAGTGGTCCCGGGCGATGCGGGAAACCCGGGGCGGCAGCGTGCGGGACTTTGTGGCTGCGGGAGACGTGGAAATCCGAGTCATTGGCGCCGACGCGCCGGTGCTGGACAGCCAAGTCCCCGTGCGTCAAATTCTGGAGCAGATTGTGGCCAAGACGGGCATTCCGCCCTTCCTGCTGGGGCTGAGCTGGAACTCCACGGAGCGAATGAGCTCCCAGCAGGCGGATATGCTCACCACAGAGATCACCGCCCTCCGGCGGACTCTGACGCCGGTGGTGGAGCGCGTTTGCAGGCTCTGGCTGCGAATGCGGGGCTTTTCCAGCGGCTTTGAGGTGATGTGGGACGACATCAATCTCCAGGACCAGGTGGAGGAGGCCCGCGCGGCGCTCTACCGGGAGCAGGCCAGAAAACTGCGCATTGAAAACGACGCCGCGGAGGCGTGAAACACGGGAGGAAAGAACATGGAAAACGGGAAGGGAGCGGCCGTCACGGCAGAGGACCTGGCGCTGATCAACAAGCTGGCCAAGGCGGAACTGACGGCGGAACAGGTGTATGTCTTTTCTTTGCGGCTATGCGACAACGAGGTGGACCGGGACTTTGAGCGCTTTGACCAGGAGGCCCTGGAACGGCTGGGGGATTTGCTGGTGGGAAAAAGCGGCATCTTCGACCACCAATGGAGCGCCAAGGAACAGACGGCCCGGATTTTCCGGACGGAAGTGGTCCGGGAGAACGCGGTCCAAACGGAGGCCGGAGACGGGTATTGCTGGCTGAAGGGCTGGGCGTATTTGTTGCGGTCGGAAAAGAACGCGGAGCTGATGGCGGAGATTGAAGGAGGCATCAAAAAGGAGGTCAGCGTGGGGTGCAGCGCGGGGAGAAGCGTGTGCTCCATCTGCGGCGGAGAAAACGGAACCTGCGCCCACGTGCCGGGGCAGACCTATGACGGGGCGCTTTGCTTTCGGGAATTGAAGGATATCGCGGACGCCTATGAGTGGTCCTTCGTGGCGGTGCCCGCCCAGAGGCGGGCGGGGGTTTTAAAACGCTTCGGCCAGGAGCGGGAGGCGGAAAGGCGCCTTCAAAAGGAGGCGGAGCTGGGGCGGAAGTATCTCAAGACGCTGCGGCGGGAGGTGGCGCGCCTTGCCATGCTGGCGGACGAGGGTCTGGACGGCGGCGTTTTCGCCAGGGCGGCGGAGCGGCTGGAGGAGCAGGAACTCTTGGAGTTGCGGCGGAGCTATGAGGCCCAGGTAGCAAAGCGCTTTCCCGCTCCGGTGCAGCTTCGAAGCCGGAGCGGCGGCGGTGGAGAGGACCCGGAGGCGTTCTTAATTTAAGGCGGCGTTGGGGCGGCGGCCCCGTGCTGAATAGATGACGGATTGATCAAAGGAGGAGAAAGCGATGAGTTATCATTTTGAAAACGTGCATCTGGAAAAAGGGATGTATGGAAGGGGTGGAAAGAGCTTCACCCAGACGCTGGAGGAACTGGACCCCAGCGAGCGCTATCGGGGAACGCCGGCGGAGGGCCTGGATGCCTTCCAGCGGCAGCTCAAGCGCTTTGACATCCATGTCAAGGGGGCGGGCAGCGACCCGGTAGAGAAGTTCTTTCACACCACGGAGTCCTCGGTGCTGTTCCCGGAATTCGTGTCCCGGGTGGTGCGCCAGGGACTGGAGGAGGGAGGCATTTTGCCGGACATCACCGCCACGGTGACAAAGTTCGACGGGATGGATTACCGCTCCATTGCCTCCATACCCACGGAGGAGGAGAGGAAGCTGCTCCAGGTGGAAGAGGGAGCCGCCATTCCCGAGACCTCCGTGCGGACCCAGGAGAATCTGGTGAAGCTCCACAAGCGGGGCCGGATGCTGGTGGCCTCCTATGAGGCAATCCGCTTCCAGCGCCTGGATCTCTTTTCCGTCACCCTGCGCCAGATCGGAGCCTACATCGGAAAAATGCACCTCCAAGACGCCATTTCCGTGCTGATGGAGGGCGACGGCAACGAAAACCCGGCGGAGACGGTGAACCTCCCCGGCGAGCTGACCTATGAGGCGCTGCTGGAGTTTTGGAACCGGTTTGACCCCTACACCATGAATACACTTCTGGTGGGAGGGGACACCATGCTGAAACTGCTGCGGCTCAAGGAGTTCCAGAATCCTCTGACGGGTCTGAACTTCCAGGGGACGGGCACGCTGTCCACGCCTCTTGGGGCCAAGCTGTTGCGAACCTCCGCCATGCCCGCCGGGACCATCATCGGCCTGGACAAGCGCTATGCCCTGGAACAGGTGATCGGCGGCGAGGTGACGGTGGAATATGACAAGCTCATTGACCGGCAGCTGGAACGGGCGGCCATTACCTCCATCTCCGGTTTTGCCAAGCTCTTTACCGACGCGGCCAAGGTGCTGAGTGTGGGCGCCGGCAGCCCTCAAGCGTGAGAGGAGATAACCGGTGCAAGAGCGGATTTTAGAGCTGGCCCTGGCGGCGGCAGGTGGCGGCGAGGAGAGCCGGACGCTGCTAAAACCCCTTTGCGCCGCGGCGGAGCAGGCCTGGATCAGCCGCCTTCGAGAGGACGTGACGGCAGAGGACTGCGGCGAGGCCCTGCCCTGTGCCGCCGCCTTTACGGCGGCGGCGGACCTGGCGGCGGGAAGTGGGGGCGTTGCGTCCTTTTCCGCCGGGGACATCTCCGTGAAACTGGAAAGCGGCGGCGCAAGGAACCGGGGGGAGGACCTCCGGCAAGCGGCGGAGCGGCTGATGGGACCCTTCGCCCAGGCGGCGGGGCTCTGGGCCCAGGGGGTGGCGGGATGACCCATTGGGTGGACGAGGTCCTCCGCCGCTATGGACAAGAGGCCGCCGTGGAGCGGGAGGAGGGGCCGGAACTTGTTCGGGCCTTCCTCCAACCGGTGGCGGAGAGGGAGGAGCACATCCCTGAGGCGGAGGCCATTGGCTGGCTGGACGGGCGGCGCTGGCTCTATCTGGGGAAAGCCGCCGTGGAAGCCGGTGACACCCTGGTCTGGAACGGACAGCGCTTCCATGTTCGGAGCGGGCGGCCCCACTACATCGGATCGCGGCTCAGCCACTGGCGGGCCGTGTTGGAGCGGGCGAGGGAGACGGAATGAAGGAATTGCGGCAGGTTCGGGACGCGGTGATCGCGGCCCTTCGAAAGGGGGGATTGGCGGCGGAGGCCGCCTTCCCCGACAAGTGGGCGGCGGAGCGGAAAACGCCACTGGCCAGCGTCTTTGTGGAAACGGCGGAGGACCGGACCCTGGGGTTTTGCGGATACCTGGGAGAACGGGTGGACGGGGACGGCGGCGTCCGGGAGATCTACGGAAAGCGGCTCAGGGGCGTAATCACCATAGAGATCCGAAGCGAGCGGGCCACGGACTGCGAAGAGGGCGGCGAACAGGCGGCGGCAACCCTGCTGGAAGGGCTGCCGGAGGGCGTTTGCCCCGGGGAGCTGAGCTGGGAGGCCCTGACCTGGGAGAGGGGGACGGGGCTCTTTCTCCGGCGGGGAAGGCTCAAGTGCGAGGCGCTGTTCCTGGCGGAGGCCGGGGACGAGGGCCCGGCGTTTCTGGATTTTATTTTGAAAGGGGTTTTGCAAAATGAGCAATCTGCATGAGCGGCCGGGCGTTTACTCGGTCTATGACACCTCCTCGGTGGTGTCCGGGGGCAGGGCGGCCCGAACCATCGGCGTGGCGGCCCGGGCGGCCCAGGGCACAGCGGACAAGCCGGTGACGGTGACGGGCTGGGCCGCGGGAGCGTCGGTCTTTGGCGAGGACCCGGCGGCGGGAATGAGTATCATCTTGCGGCTGCTGTTTGAAAACGGCGCGTCCACCGTGACGGCGGTCCGGGTGGCGGAAGAGGGCACGGTGGAGGACTACCAGCGGGCCTTCGCAGCCCTGGGAAAAGAAGACGCCCAGGTGCTGGTTTGCGACAGCGGAGAGGCAGAGGTCCACAAGGCCCTTCGCTCGGCGGTGGAGGAAGCCTCCAGCCTCCGGCGCGAGCGCATTGCGGTGGTGGGCTGCGCGGGGGCGGAGGCTTCGGAGCTGGTGGACCGGGCGGAGCAGCTGAACAGCGAGCGAATGGTTCTGGTGGGACCCGACGCCCTGGACGGGGCGGGAAAGCCCCTCTCCGGCGTTTTCGCGGCGGCGGCGGTGGCGGCTCTGGCGGCCACCGGCGGGGACCCGGCCATCCCCCTGAACGGAGCAAAGCTCAAGGGATTGACGGGCCTGAGCGCGGACTATGGGGACAACGACGTGGACCTGCTGGTCCGGGGCGGAGTGACCCCCTTGGAATGCGTGGCGGGGACGGTATCCCCGGTGCGGGGCATCACCACGCGGACCAAGACCGGCGGCGTGGGTGACGCCACATGGCGGGAGCTCACCACGGTTTTAATTGTGGACGACGTAATCCCGGCGGTGCGGGCGGCCCTTCGAAGCAAGTTCTCCCGGAGCAAAAACAACCCCCGGAGCCGGGCCGCCATCCGCTCCCAAGTCATTGTGGAGCTGGAAAAGAAGATGGCGGCGGAGCTTATCGACGGCTATGACGGCGTGACGGTCTCCGCCTCGCCGGAGGACCCCACGGTGTGCCTGGTGGAGTTCGGCTTCTCCGTGGCCCACGGGCTGAACCAGATACATCTGAGCGTACACATTGAGATTTGAGAAAGGGGCGTGAGACGCGATGACGGGATTTCCCACCAGCGCCGACATCTATCTGGAGATGGACGGCAAGAAGGTGGCGGTGGTGCAAAGCTACACCGCCAAGGCCACCAAGACCTCCCAGAGCGTGGAGGCCTTCGGCGAAAGCGAGCCGGTGGCCACCATCGAGGGGCAAACGCGCTATACTCTGGAGCTGACCAGACTCTACGCCACGGAGGGCGCCGTGTCCGACGGGATCAATTTCTATGACATGGCGAACTTCTCCCTGGTGATCTGCAAGCCGGACCGGCGGATCATCTACAGCGACTGCCAGTGGAGCGGCATCCAGGAGGACGGTCAGCTCAACGCCATGGTGGCGGAGAAGGTCACCGTGGTGGCGGCGCGGCGGCTGGAGACCTCGGCGTGAGGGACATAGACGAGCTGCGCCCCCTGAGACTGGGGCGGCTGCTGGAGCTGTGGCAAGCGTGCCGGGAGTGCGGCGACGGGCTGGAGCGGGTGCTGCTTTGTAACGGGCGAATCTTGTCCGAGTGCTGCTTTTTTCAGGGAGAACGGGTTTACGCAAGCGGGGCGGAGGTCCTGTCGGATTTGACGGGGCGGCAGATGGAACGGATGCTCCGGCAGCTGGCGGAGGGGGGCGGGAGGAAACTTCCCCCCTCCCCCGGGGACCGGGAGGTGGCAAATCCGGCGTTTGACGCGACCCGGTTTGAGGCCTTACAAGGGGAGTGATGGTCGTGGACTACGTTGGCTGGGAGTTGGAGCGGCAGCGCTCGGCACTGAAGGCGCTGGCGCTGGGCGGCGCGGCGGAGAGCGGGGAGGATATCCGGGCGGGGGACGGCGGGCGGGAAAAACCGGCCCCTTTCGACAGAGGGCGGAGTTTGGCGAAAGCCGGTTTTTCCCGGGGCACCGGGGCGCGGGCCCTTTGGCGGTTTGCAAAAGCTACGGGGGATTTCGAAAATCCTCCGGGGGAACCGCTAGAGGACCGGGAAACGGTTCGGGAGGCTGGCCGGAACCGTCTGACCTGGCGGGACCGCGGGCCAAGGACGCCGCCAAGCGCCTGGGAGGCCGCTTTGGGGGAAACGGCGGGAACTTTCGCGTCAGAGGGCTGGAGCGCGGAGACAGGCGCTTTGCCCATCTTCCCGCAAGGGGAGGACTCCTCAAGTTTGTCCCGGGAGGGGACAGGACCGAGGACAACACTTCGAGGAGGACGCAACCGTCCTGAGTCCGGGGAAAAGAGCCGGGAGGCGGCGGAAAAGAGGGCGGAACCGAAGAACACGGCGGCGAGGTTCGCCAGAGAAAGGCGCCCCGGAGAGGCGCCGCCTCCTAAGGGAAGAGACGGCGGCGGAGAGAATGGCGGCGCCCTCATAAACGGAGGCGGAGTTTGGACGGCTCCATCCGCCAAAGGGCGCTTGACCGGGGCGGGAGAAGGAGAGGGGACGTCGGCCCTCTTCCAAAGCGGCGTTTGGAAGAGCGCCGCTCCCCGGGCGGAAGCGGGGGCCAGGGTGCTGTCCAGAGCGTTTCAGCGGGACGCCCGGCGCTATGACGGGGGATTTACCATATATTAAGGACCGGCCGGATGGGAAGATAGCCCTTTCTGCGGGCCGGGGAGAGGGGGAGCAGGCGTGCATTTGACACCTATGCGGTTTAAGAATTTCACGTGGCCCCACAACCCGGAGGTGTACACGGTGGAATACCGGCGGAGAATCGCCGTTCATCCATTGCCCTTCGGCGGGTGCGTGATGCAGGAGCTGGGAAGCGCCTACCGGGTGCTCAAAGGGGAGGGCGTCTTTGTGGGAAAGGACGCCTACCGGAAATTTCAAGATCTGGCGGAGGTCTTTCACACAGAAGGCCCGGGGTTGCTGGTGCATCCGGTCTGGAAGACGGAGCGGGCCTACTTCGCAGCTTTGGAGGTTGTAGAAGAGCCCATGCCGGACTTCGTGCGTTACCGTTTCGAGTTCTGGGAGGACTGGGACGGCTATGACGGCGGTCTCAAGGCGGTGGAGACGGAGACCACCGGCTCCGCCGGAGGCCTGGGAAGCGGCGCTTCCCAGAGCGGAAGGACCCACACGGTGGGAAAGGGCGACACCCTCTGGGGCATCGCCAAAGAGTATGGCGTGGAGCTGGCGGCGTTGATCCGGGCCAACCCCCAGATCAAAAATCCGAACCTGATTCATCCGGGAGAGGTGGTGCGAATCCCATGACAGGGCGAATTTATACGGCGGACCACCGGATTTTTGAGCTCCCGCCCCTTCTGAGCTGGCAGGTGACCCACACGGGGACGGTGCCCTGCGACAGCTTTTTTGTCACCTTTGTCTACCAAAGGGAAATGGCTCAGGCTCTGAAAATGGCGGCGGGTTTCACTGCGGAGGAAGCTGGGAAGACCGTGCTCCGGGCCATTGTGGACGAGTACACCGTGAGCCTGGACAGCGGGGGGCTGACGGCCACCGTCTCCGGCCGGGGCTATGCGGCCCGGCTGCTGGACAACGAGTCCCGGCCCGTCACCTACCAGCAGGCCACGCTGGCGGAGATTGTGCGAAGCCACGTGACGCCCTACGGCGTAAATTGCAAGGCGGTGGCGGAGATTCGGGCGGATTCGGTGTACACTGTGGCGGCGGGAAGCAGCCAGTGGAAGGCGGTGGAGAACTTCTGCCGGACCTATGGGGGCTTCGCCCCCCGGTTCAACCAGGAGGGTGAACTGCTGGCGGAACCGGAGACGGAGGGGAGAACCCTCTCCATCAAGGAGACGGACACGGTGCTCTCCTGTTCTTTGCGGGAGGATCACTACGGCGTGTTGACAGAGGCCTTGGTCATTGACAAAACCAGAAACAAGTCCTTCTCCGTGGAAAACCGGGAGATGATGGACAAGGGCGGGCAGTGCCGCCGGGTGATCTACACGCCGGGGCAGAGCACCTGGGCCGCCATGCGCTACACAGGGGAGTACCAGATCCGGCGGTCCCAGGAGGAGGCCTGGATTGCGGAGGTGACGCTACCTGGGAGTTTTCCGGCCTTTCCGGGGGACCGGGTGGCCCTGTCCCTGGAGCGGATGGGGTTGCAGGGGACCTTCCGGGTGGCGGAGGCGGAAAACCGCTTTGACGGCCAGAGTGGCGCCACGGCGGCCCTGACGCTTAAACCGCTGTGAGAATCTCTCCTTTGCCCCTCCGGGGGCACGGGGGGGTAATGAAGAAGGAGGAAGTACTATGTGGCTTTCAAAACAGCTAAAGCCGGTGACCGCCACATCCGACGCGGATCTGGGGATTACCACTATTAGCGGAAAACAGGTGGGGGTGGTAACCCGGGGAGAGGTCCGGGACCTGCCGGTGTACGGCCCCGGGGGCTATCTCTGGACGCCCTCCAACGGGGCGGCGGTACTGGTGGTAAAAGGGGGCCCCGGCGGCGAGGAGCAGTGCGTGGCCGGAACCAAGCCCCAGAGAGACCCGGGACAGGTGGCCCCGGGAGAGGTCTATATCTACGGCCCCGGCGGAAATTCTGTGTATTTGCGCAAGGACGGCAGCGTGGACATCCGGGGAAGCCAAATATCCATCTCCGGCAGTCTGACCATCAACGGGCTGCCCTACTCGCCTTGTATGTGCTGACAGGAGGGCGGTATGGAGTTGGAGCTGAAAAACGGGGATTATGTGTCGGACGGCGTGGGGGGATTGCGCCGGGTGGAGGGCCGGGAGGCCCTCTTGCAGCGGGTCTTCTTTCGCCTGACGGCCAGGAGGGGCACCTTTCCCTTCTGGGAGACGCTGGGAAGCCGGCTGTGGGAGCTGGGGAAATGCTCCGCGCCGGAACGGCGGACCGCCGCCCAGCAGTATGTGCAAGAAGCCCTGGCGGAGGAGCCGGTGACGGTGGAGGACGTGACGCTGGAACCGGGCCGGGAGGGCGCGGCGGCGGCGGTGACGGTGTGGCTGCGCTATGAGGGGGAGGCTCTGCCGGTAACGGTGGAGGTTCGGCCTTGAGAACGAGGACAAGGGGGAGCGGACTTGCGAAGCGTTGAGACAATTTATGAAAAGCTGTTGGCGGACTTCGGGGAGCGGGCGGGCTTTGTGCCGGAGGCGGGGTGTGATCTGGCGGTGCGGCTGTGGGCGGCGGCGGCGGAGCTCCAGGCCCTGGAGGTCCAGGCGGACTGGGTGCTGGACCAGAGCTTTCCCCAGACCGCCCAGGGGATGTACCTGGACCGCCACGGGGCCATGCGGGGGCTGAAGCGGCTGAAAGCCACCCGCTCAGGCGGAATACTGCGCTTTTCCGTGGAAACGGCCCCGGCCATGGACATCCTCATCCCTGCGGGAACGGTGTGCATGACGGCGGAGGAGGTTCGGGTCCAAACCACGGCGGACACGGTTCTCCCGGTGGGGGTGCTGTATGCGGACGCCCCCGCCGAGGCTCTGGAACCCGGAACCGGGGGCAATCTGGCGCCGGGGGCGGTGCGGTTTTTGACCGCCTGCCCCCTGGCGGTGACGGCGGTGACAAATCCCAACGCCTTTACCGGCGGCGCAGACCAGGAAGACGACGAGATCTTTCGCGCCCGCATTTTGGAGAGCTACCAGCGCCTGCCCAACGGAGCCAACACCGCCTGGTATGAGACCACCGCCATGCGCTGGCCCGGCGTGACGGCGGCCAAAGCCGTGGGCCGGGCGGAGGGACCGGGAACGGTAAACGTCTATGTCAGTGGAGAGAACGGCCTTCCCGACGAGGCGCTGCTGGCGGGTTTACAAGCGGAGCTTCAGGAAAAACGGGAGATCGCCGTGACCGTGAAGGTTCTGGCTCCCACCGCCCGGACGGTGGACGTGGCGGTAAAAATCGCCCCCAAGGAGGGGGCGGACAAAGAAGCCGTGCTGGAGTCCGCCCGGAGAGCCGTGGCCGACTTTTTCGGCGGGCGGCTCTTGGGACGGGCGGTGCGTCTGGCGGAGCTGGGAAACCGGCTTTACGCCCTGGAGGGCGTGGAGAACTACCGCTTCACCGCTCCGGCAGAGGATCTCCCGGGGGACAGCACGGTGCTGCCGGTGCTGGGAACGCTGAGCGTGACGGAGATGACGGAGGCGTAATATGTACGAGGAGTATTTACGGGCGCTCTTGAGCCCCTTGGGCATCTACCGGCTGGACCGGGACTCCCTCAGCGGGGCGGAAATTTACGCCCTGGGAAAGGGGCTGGACGCCGCGTCGGACCGCCTGGACCAGGTGGAGCGGGAGAGCGTCACCGCCACGGCGGAGGACGAGGGCCTTCGCCGCCGGGAGTCCCTGTTCCTCCGGCGGCCCGCCGCCTCCACGCCGGAAGAGCGCAGGGCGGCCATCGCGGCCCTGCTGCAAATCGACGGGGACAGCCTGACGCCGGAGGCCATTGACCGGACCATCCGGGGCTGCGGCATTCGGGCCAGGGCCATTGAAATGGGCACCAATAAGATCCGGGTGGTTTTCCCGGAAACGGCGGGCATCCCGCCGGAATTTGAGCAGATTGAGAAAATTGTGCTGGATATCCTGCCCTGCCACTTGGAGGTGGAATTCTACTTCCGGTATCTCACCTGGGAGGAATGCGAAAGGGCCGGGTACACCTGGGGATTTGTGGAGGCCCAGGGGTACGATTGGGATGGATTTCAGTTGGCGATTCCGCCGGAGCCGGAAGAAGAGATCTGACCTGTCGGCCCTGCCAGGCGGAGGCGCCCACAGGAGGAAATGGGATACCGTTTTCCAAAGTGGTCCTTTTCCCGGCAAACGCCCCGTGCGGACAGGGCTTCGTGTCCGTCTTCTCCCGGGACAACACCCTTTCGCAGCCGGTCTTAACAAAAAAGAACGTCCCGCCACTTGGCCGGACGTTCTTTTTCACGCTCACGTTTTCTTCCACTCCCGCTCCACCAGATACGCTGAAATTTCAAACGCCCGGATGCGGCGCTCCGCCAAGGTCACCTGCGATTTGTAGCGCT
Organism: uncultured Oscillibacter sp.; assembly: GCA_910585245.1. GTDB lineage: Bacteria > Bacillota > Clostridia > Oscillospirales > Oscillospiraceae > Oscillibacter. The sequence goes on along the minus strand of CAJUCO010000036.1, from coordinate 470 downwards.
CCGGATGCTCCTTCCCCCGAAGGGTTTTGACCGTCTCCCGCAGCTTGTGCAACGTGGAGTTGATCTGCCCCAGGGCCTCTATGAGATCTTGCTCGGTATATTCCATATACATCCTCCCAGCTTGAAGAACACCCCAAGCCATATGTCCGCCGCGGTCTATTTCTTTTGCAAACAGGTACACCAGATGGGAAAAGACAGGCAGTGCCTACCTTTTCCCATCTGCAATAAGCGGTCAAAATCGATTTTCGGCCCCCTCGCTTTCCCCCGTTCCCCTTCCGCCGCGAGTCCAGCGAAGCGAGTCGCGGTGGAAAGCGAAGAAATTCCCACCAGAGTGCAGTTTTCGGCAAAGCCGGAAACGGAACAACGGCGGGAATTTCTGAGCTGGTGCGCGAGGCGGGACTTGAACCCGCACGTCCGTAAAGGACACTAGAACCTGAATCTAGCGAGTCTGCCAATTCCACCACTCGCGC
>CAJUCO010000035.1 GCA_910585245.1 uncultured Oscillibacter sp. | reverse complement strand
TGTCATAAGAATAAGCTGTTGTAAATGGGGTGAATTTGCGGAAACCTGTACTTTTCTGTCAAAAAGCTCTTTTTGCCATTTATAGAAAGAATAGCATAAAAAGCGCCATTTTTCAATACTTCTACAGCTTTTTTTCCAAGGGGTGAGAGCTTTACCAAAAAGTACAACTTTATGAAAAAGCACACAGATTTCCTCTGATAAATGGGCTTTTAAAAATAGACCGGCATTCAAAAGTGGTGGAAGTATGAGTTTCTTTTTTGATGGAATATCCATTCAAAACCTCAGAAAGAGCAACATGGACAGTCTTTTGCTGAAAGAGCGCAACATCAAGGGGACAGACGTGTGCATCGCGGTGGTGTGCGACGGCATAGGCAGCTTGGAGGACGGCGCCTTCGCCTCTTCCACCGCTGTGCGGATGCTGAACCAATGGTTCAGCGGAATTAGCGGCCTTGGGCGGTTGGGCCTTCAAATGCGGGACAGCGTTCTTGAAATTAACGCCCACATTGTCAAACAGGCCCAGGACCAGGGCCTCCGCACTGGAACCACACTGTCTGCCCTGCTGCTTACGGAAGAGGAGTATTACGTGGTCCACACAGGCGACAGCCGGATATATATCTGTCAGGACGGGCTTTTGAGACCGTTGACGGAAGACCAGATCCTGGACGGACGCCTGACCGCCTGCCTGGGCCGTGGCGAAAAAACGGATCTCTATTACAACGAGGGGGGCTTCCGGAGCGGACGCTTTCTTCTTTGTTCCGACGGACTTTACAAACGTATGGAACACGAAACGCTCCAGGCGGAACTGGAGCACGTCAGTCCCAAAACCATGGGAAAAACTATTGAGCGGCTTATTCGTCACGTAACCTGCCGGGGAGAGCGCGACAACATCTCCCTGGCGGTGGTGCTGAAGGGGAAGTGAAGGAGGATTGTCATGAGGATACAGCTATTGATCGCGGACAGCGACCGGGATTATACGGAGCACCTCTCCCAAATTCTGGTGGAAAAATACGCGGACGTGTTTGAGGTGAGCGCCTGCTCCGGAGCCTCTCAGCTGGCGGAGCTGCTGAGCCACCATGGTTACGACGCGGCGCTTTTGGGGCCAAGCCTTGCGACGGAGGCGGATCTGAGCCGGGTCCAGCTTCCGCTCCTTCTCTGGGACGGAACCGCTTCCGGCCATTCGGGGGGATGGGAGGTCCTGCGGAAGTATCAGCGGATTTCCTCCATCGCCGGCGAGGTGCTGGAGCGCTGTGCGGAGGTGACGTCCATCGGTTCCGCTCTCGGCGGCGTCAAAGCCCATATAACCGCCGTCTGGTCCCCGGCGGGGGGCGTGGGGAAAACCACCGCCGCCCTGGCCTATGCCGCCCAGCAGGTCTCCGCCGGGAAACGGGCTGTCTATCTGGACTTGGAGCCCTTCTCCAGCGTTCCCGCCTACTTTCCGGAAAGCGGCAAAAGCATCAGCGCGGTTTTTGAAAAGCTGGACGAGCGGGCGGAACTGGCGCTTCAGGGTATCCGGCAGGAGGACGCCGGGTCCGGCATCCTCTTTTTCCGTCGCCCGGACAATTACGAAGACATCTCTCTCTTGACCGGGGAGGACATGGTCCGGCTGGTAAACGCCGCTGCGGCGGACGTGGATGCGCTGGTGGTGGACCTGGGGACGGGATATGACCAGAAGACCGCCGCCCTGCTGGCGCTGGCGAACACGGTTTTGCTGGTGGTGGACGGTTCGAAGCTCTGCCGGACAAAGTGGGAACAGTTCCAGACGCAACACGAGCTTTACGGCAAGCTGCGGGAAAAGGCGGTTTTGGTGGCGAACCGGGGAAGCCGGTACGACTCGTCTCTGGCCCCGTCCCTGGCAAGGCTGCCGCTGGTGAAGTCGGAGGACCCGGTGGTCGTTTACAAAACCCTTTCCGCCGGTTATTTTCAAGCCTGACAGAGGGAGGACGCCATGACTGACCAGGCACGAAACGACTTGATTGCCCTTTTGAAATCGGAGGTCCACCAAAACCCGGACCTCACCGTCATGAGCGATGAGGAGCTCCGCCGCCTGATTGCCCGGGTCCTGGAGGAAAAGCGCACCCGGGGCGGCGAGCTGCACGCGGCGGTATCCTCCATGAACTTCAAGGAAAAATCGTTCATCACCGCCGCCGTCTTCGAGGCCATTCGGGGGCTGGGCGTCCTGGGACAGATCATTGGCGATCCGGAGGTGACGGAGGTGATGATCAACGGCTTCGACCACATCTTCGTGGAACGGGCCGGACGGCTCAGCCGGCTGGAAAACCACTTTGAAAGCCGCCAGGAGCTGGAGACCGTCATCACCAAATTCGTCTCCCAGGCCGGACGCGCGGTAAACGAGAGCGAACCCATTGTGGACACCCACCTGGAGGACGGCTCCCGGGTCAACGTGGTCATGCCGCCGGTGGCCCTTAACGGTCCCATCGTCACCATCCGCCGCTTCCCCAAAGAGGCCATGACCGTGGAAAAGCTCATCCGCTACGGCTCCATTACGCCGGAGGTGGCGGAGGTTTTGGAGCTGCTGGTCCGGGCCAGGTACAACGTTTTCGTCAGCGGCGGCACGGGCAGCGGAAAAACCACCTTCCTCAACGCCCTGTCCAACTTCATCCCTGGAGACGAGCGTATCATCACCATTGAGGACTCCGCCGAGCTTCAGATTCGAAACATCGACAACCTAGTTCGCCTGGAGACCCGGAACGCCGGTCCCGACGGAACGGGGGCCATCAGTATCAAGGATTTGATCAAGTCCGCTTTGCGTATGCGCCCGGACCGCATCGTCGTGGGCGAGGTCCGTGGGGCGGAGGCCCTGGATATGCTCCAGGCCATGAACACCGGCCACGACGGCTCCCTCTCCACGGGCCACGCCAACTCCACCTACGATATGCTCAGCCGTCTGGAGACCATGGTGCTCCAGGGGGCCGCCGGACTTCCTCTGGAGGCCATCCGCCAGCAGATCGGCTCGGCTGTGGATATTATCATCCATCTCTCCCGCCTCCGGGACAAGAGCCGCAAAACCATGGAGATCGTGGAGATCCTGGGCTATGACCCGGAGACCCGGAACTTCAAAACCAACACCCTCTATGAGTTCCGGGAACTGCCGGAGAGCTGCAAGGAGAAGGTGGTGGGACAGCTGGTCCGGACGGAAAACCCCATGCAAAACCCACGCAAACTGGAAAACGCCGGAATCTACCGGAAGATTTAGGGGAGTGATATCATGCGCAACGCTGTTGCCGCTGCAGAGACACCACGCTCAGACCAGGCGCGCCTGGTCCCGCCGGACTATGCGGCCAGTCCGTCTACCGTCTTTGACCACATTCTGGCGTTTGTGACCGGCTGCGCCGCCGGAGCCGCGGTGCTGTTTATTTTCTATAAGATCATCCCCCTCTCGGTGATCGGCGGAGTTTTGACGGGGGCCGTCCACATTGTCACGGCGGACCACGCCGCCAGACAAAAACGCCTGACCAAACTGCGGGTCCAGTTTTTCGATATGCTGGAGGCCATGTCTGTGGCCATGCGGGCGGGAAATCCCCCGCTGAAGGCCCTTCAGAGCGCCAGAGGCGATTTGGCGATGATTTACTCAGAAGACAGCGACATTTTGCGGGAGCTGGACATCGTCATCCAGCGCTTTCACAATGCCATTGCGCTGTCGGAGGCCTTCTCGGACTTCGCGCGGCGCAGCGGCTTGGAGGATGTGGCCAGTTTCGCCTCCGTCTATGCCACGATTGAGGGCAAGTCCGGCCGGGCGGATGAAATCGTCCGGGAGACCCAACAGATCATTGCGGACAAAATGGAGATTGAAATGGAAATCGACACGCTGATGACGGCGGCGAAATCCGAGGTGAACATCATGCTGTTTATGCCTCTGGTAATCCTGGGCGTCATCGGTTATGCCGGGGCGGGTTTCATGGACGCAATCTACACCACAATTATGGGTAAATTGGTTGCAACAGGAGGCTTGATTGTGTTTATTATCAGCTTTTATATGGCAAAAAAATTCAGCAACGTGCAGATTTAAGGAGGCGGGAAAATGCCGGTTTTGTTTGTAATTCTGATTTCCGCCACGGCTTTCGCGGTTTCGTGGCTGTTACTTTTGAGCCGGGTGTCCGAGGAGGACTGGGTTTCCGCCGCTTTTTGCAAGGTCCTGGACAACCGGGAGGCGATGGAAACGCTCCGGCGAAAGGCCGAAGCCAACCAGGCGGCCCTACAGGAGTACCAGGGGCTTTCCAGAAAGGTCATGGGGCTGTTTTTGGGCAGCGGGCGGGAAAAGGAGATCCGGAAGTTGACGGCGGAAAACGAGGCCCTTCAGAGGGGGGACCTTCGAAGCGTGAGCCTGTTTGCCATGCCCGGTTATGTGCTCCAGCGGCGCTTTGCGTCCATCGGACGGGGGACGGTCCACAAGGAGGTGCTGGAAAAATGCCTGGAGCTTTACGGCAAGAAGTACGCCCCCAACAAGGCCCGGCAGCTGATGGCGCAACTGCTGTCCTATCCGCTCATTGGCCTTGCGGTGACCCTGGCTTTGGGGGCGATGCTGCTGGGCTTTGGAAACGCGAAGGGCGGGCTTGCGGTTTTGAGCGTTGGCACGCTGTTGGTGCTGGTATTGGTGTACGCCCTGTACGACGAGGTGGGAGACCGGCTGAATAAACGCCGGGCCGCCATCAGCCGCCAGTTCCCCAACGTCGTTTCCAAGTTGGCGCTGCTTGTGACCTCCGGCATGATTATGGACCGGGCCTGGAGGGAGACCGCCCTGAGCCAGGGGGGAGAGCTCTATGTGGAAATGCGGCGGACCTCCGACGAGCTCAACAATCTGGTGGAGCCCTCCGCGGCCTACGCCGGGTTTATCGACCGCTGCAACACAAAGGAGACCACCAAACTGGCCTCCGCCATCATTCAAAACCAGTCCAAGGGGAACGCGGAGGTCGGACAGCTGCTGAAATCCATGGCCCATGAGGCGTGGCAGGAGCGGCGGCACACCGCCAAGCGGGACTCCGAGGCGGCCAACTCCAAGCTGATGATTCCCACCATGCTGCTGTTCATCGCGATTTTGGTTATGATCATGGTTCCCGTGGCCACCAGCTTTCAGGGTTTTTAAAAGCGCGTGGATTGCCATCCGCCACACGGGCGGGAAGGAACCTTTTGGTATATCTGTTCCGGGCGGCCAGCTTGGACGGTATACATATATGCTATCACGGGAAGAGAGGAGGGAAGGAGAATGTGGAACCAATGGAACCGGATGTCCGCCGCCGTCTATATTAAGGCGGTGCTGCTGGCGCAAAACGCGGGCAAATCGCTGCGGGAGTTGAAAGAGGACCAGAGGGGTCTTTCCGGCGTCGTTGTGGCGGTGCTGCTGATTCTGGTTGCGGTGCTGGCGGTGGTGCTGCTGTGGGACCAGCTGAAAGTATGGATCGAAAATATGTGGAAGACAATCACAGATAAAAGTAATCTCGGGTAATCCCCGGAACAGGGCTAAGAGAGAGGAGAATGGCCGCCATGAAACGACGGAAAAGTCTTTGGAAAAGCACGGAGGGCTACGCCGTGGTGGAGGCGACCATCCTCTTCCCTTTTATTTTGATGGCCTTCGCCGGACTGGTCCTGCTGTCCATGTACCTGCCCACCCGGGCGGTGTTGCAGCGGGAGACACAATACGCCGCCACGGCGCTGGCGACCATTCAAAGCGACACCTGGCTGGACTTTGACAAGGACCAGCTGAAGTTTTACTGGCGGGACGCCAACCATCCCCCCAGCAACGTCTACGCGGCGCTGTTCGCGGCCTTTTTCAAGGGAGACGGCGACGCGGAAACCGTTGTCGGGAAATTGGAAGAGCACAACATCGTCAGCCGCGCCGGTGAGCTGACTGTTTCCTGTGAAATTCATAATTTTGTCGTTTACAAGGAGATCGCCGTAACTGCCACCAGAACTATTCCGGTTCCGGTGAACCTGTCGTTTGTGAACTTTCCGGAGGAGATCCCCATTACGGTGTCCTCCACGGCGGTGGTGCAAAACGGCGACGAGTTTGTTCGAAATATTGATATCGCCAAGGACTTTGTGAAGTATCTGGACGAGGAATATGATCTGAAAATTAAGGAGCTGGCGAATTGGGTCAACAAGGCCTGGAAATTCCTCGGCGTGTAAAGGGAGAGGGGTTATGCGAAAGCTGTTTCACAACTGCAAGGGCGCGGTGACCGTCATGGTCACGCTGCTGCTGATCCCCTCCATTCTGGTCAGCGGCACAGGAGTGGACCTGGCCCGGATTTACACGGCCAAGAGTATTGTCCAGGACGCCAACCAGCTGGCGGCCAACTCGGTTCTCGCCAGCTATGAGGCTCTGCTTCAGGATCTGTACGGACTGTTCGGCGTGATGAGCGGCGGCGTGGACCCGGATTCGTACATAGAACAGGCCGTCATGGGCGGAGACTGGGACAAGGGCATGGGGACCTTTCAGGTTTTTTACGGTTCCAACTTAAACCCCGCCATCTTGACGCCCGCGCCGGGTCAGAGCCTGGGAAATGTCCCGGTGCTTCGCCGCCAGATTGAGGAGTACTCTAAGTTCCGGGCTCCGCCCATCATCGCGGAGCTACTGATGAGCAAACTGGAGATTTTTGAAAAGATCAAGGAGGACGCCAAAGTCATCAAGAAAAAAATGGAGGTGGACGACGGCGTCGAGGAGCTGGAGAAATACTATAAAAAAATATACGACCACGTCCAGGAGCTGGAGGACGGCAAAACCCGGGAAGAGGAAATGATGCGGGACCTCAGCGCCACCGCCGCCGGGATTCAGCGAAAGCTGGGGGAAATGGCGGACATTAAGGACCGCTACGAGAGGGTGAAAGACTCCTACGAGCGGCAGGAGGAAATTTATAATACCACCCAGGACGAAGAAGCGCGGGCGGCGGCAAAAGAGCAGATGGATGAGCTTAAAGAGACCATGGAACGTTTGGAAATGGAGTATGACGGCTATTGGACGCTGATCCAGCGGGACAGCAAGGGGCTGAAAGAACGCTGCAAAAAGTATGAATCCGCCTTGAAGCGCTATATCAACAAGCTGGAAGACCTTTTAAGCGACTGCAAAAAGGCGGAGGAAAAGAAGGCCGAGCTTCAGGCGAAAATTCAGGAGCTCCGGGGCGCTCTGGAGGGAGGCGGCTGCTCCACCACGCTGAAAGACGGCCTGACGGAGCCGGAGGAGGATGCGCCGGACGGACTGTCCATCTTGGAACGCTACGAGGCCTTGCTGAAATACGACATCGGCGGGATGGGGCAAGCCATGTATGACCACGACGTCCCTCAGATCACGGAGACCATCCAAATCATACAGGGCGCCAGTCTGGGCGGTATTCTTCTTACAAACTACTGCACCGTCAACCAGGAACTCTACTTCCCCCTGAATCCGGACGCTGCCGACGCGTTTTCGGAGGCGGCGGAAGATTCCACGGATTTCAAACCCTATGTGATGCCCAACGGCAAAGCCTATCTGCGCTTTGAGGAAGGCAAGCCCCCGGAGAGCCAGGAGTTCTGGGATGAGCTCCAGAATCTTTATGACGACACCGGCGGCGGCGGAGCAAAGAAGAAAACCTTAAACAACGCCATTGGAAAGGTGTTCAAAAAGTCTCAGTCGATCTTTAAAAACCTGTTCAAAAACTTCGATCCGGAGGGGGCGAACAAACTTCGCGGCGGGGTGGACGAGTCCAGAGAGGGCACAGGCTCCAAGTTCGGCACGGGAGACAATTGGAAGGACAAGGACGACGGAAAAGAGGAGATGGAGGACTGTTTGGACGGCGATTTCCTGGGGAAGCTGGCGGGCATGGCCAGCGAGGTGGGAAACAAGCTGCTGCTTTTGGTCTATGACACAGAGATGTTCTCCGACTTCTCCACTCCCGGCAAGGACGACGAGGGCTATCCCAAAAAGAACATGGCGGGAATTCCCCTCTCGGTAGAGGTAAATTACTATTTTCAGTCGGAGCTGGAGTACCTCTATAACGGAAATCTTGCCAACGCCGTGGACAATCTCAAATCCGTGGCGGGCATGATGCTCCTGGTGCGCTTTGTCATGGACTATGTGGCCTCCTTCGGAATTCCCGAGGTAAACAGCGTGGTCTCCGCTATCAAAGGCGCCATGGCCTGGTCGGGGCCCTTTGCCATTTTGGCCGGGGAGCTGGCCCGTCTGGCCCTGTCCATCGGCGAGGCCGCCATCGACGTCTCCCGCCTGCGGGACGGCCAGCAGGTGGCCGTGTTCAAGACCCCAGGCAACTGGACCCTCAGCATCGCCGGAATGACCGGCATCGCCACCGACGAACTCTCCGACAGCGCGCTGGACGCCGCCTTTAAAAAGGGAATGTCCGAAAAAAGCGACAGCGCAGAAGGCGGGGACGAGGGCATCACCATGGGCTACACAGACTATATGCGCCTTTTTTTGATGCTGGTTCCCGGCGACACGCTGGCGGACCGGACCCGCAATTTGATTGAGCTGAACGTGACCAATTACAAGGGCGGACTGGAGGCGAAAGAAAACGAGATGGAAAAAGCGGAGCGGTATGACCTGGGGAAACTGATGACCGGCTTCTCTCTGACCACCACGGTGGACCTGAGAATGCTGTTTTTGTCCATGCCCTTTGCGCAAGAGGGGATCAACGGCGTAATCCCGCCCAAGACGCTGGCCATTACCGCGACGGACTACAGGGGGTACTGAGGATGAAACGAGACGAAGGCGGATACATCGTCGTGGAGACCATCACCTGTTTCACCCTGTTCGTCTTTTTGATGATGTCCATTTTGAGCCTCATCAACATTGTGACGGTGCAGGCGCGGGTCCACTACGCCATTACCCAGGCGGCGGAAACCATCTCCATGTACTCCTACACCCTGGACGCCATGGGGGTGGCGGAACACCTGATGAAAAGCGCCGGACAGGCGGGCTCCGTGGACAAGGAGAAGAATGAATTCGTGAAAAATGTCAACGACGTTTTTGACGCCGTCGAAAATCTGAACGTCTCCGGCATCCAATCGTCGGGAGAGGCGCTGTACAACCAGGGGGCCAATCTGGCCCAGCGGGTTGAGAACGACCCCAAGAGTCTGCTTCAGGAGCTGATGAACTACGGGCTGCAAAAGGGGGGAAGCGCTGTGTTTGGCGCTCTGGTCCGCCCCCTGGTAGGGCGCTATTTGACCAACGGAAGCACCAGCGGCGATGAATTTTTAAAAGCCTTCCGGGTGAAAGACGGTCTGGACGGTTTGGAATTTTCCACCTTCAACATCATCGGCTGGGATGCGGAGAATCACCGTTTGCAATCGTCTCCCAGGGATGACAGTATGCTGCTCACCAGCGAAGGGGACATTCGCATCGTCGTCTCCTACGAAATTGATTACACGTTCGGCACATTGCCGCTGCCCTTTGGGGAACTCACCGTGACCCAGGAGGTGGTGACGAAGGCCTGGCTGGGCGGCGCCGGGGAGGGATATCCGCGCAAATGACAAAGGAAGAGTGGAAAAAGATCCTGCCATACGGGGGACTTCCCGTTCTGGGCGCGGCTTTCTGGGCGCTGCGGCGGGGAGCGGAGCCTGCGGCGCTCTTGCTGGGGGGCGTTTTGCTGGCGTTTGGCTACCTGGCGGCCCTGGGAGACCTGAGGGAAAAGCGGATTTCCAACCGGCTGGTGGGCGCTATGCTGTGCGCCTGGATTGTAATTCTGGTTCCGCAATTGTTCTACCGGACCGACTACGCGCTGTGGCTTTTGATGAACGGCGGCGCCGGTTTTCTGCTGGCCGGGGCGGTATTTCTGACGGTCTACCTGGTGAGCCGGAAGGGACTTGGAGGCGGGGACGTCAAATTTATGGCGGCCTCCGGGCTGTATCTGGGGGTTGACGTGCTGCCCGCCATGTTGTATGGTTCCGTTCTCTCGGCGCTGGTAGGCCTTGGCCTGCTGCTGGCGAAGAAAATAGGGCGGCGGGACGCCATTCCCCTGGCTCCGTTTTTATACGCGGGGATCGTGACCGTACTGTTCACCCAGTCATAGGAGGGTATCATGAAACGAACAAAACGCATATTGTTGGGTCTTGCCTGCCTTGCGCTGCTGGTTGCCTCCTGGGCGGCGGCGGCCGGCGCGAAAAGCGGCGCGGACCGCCAGCGGGAACTGATGGGCGAGGCCAAGGCTTACACGGACGATGGAATCTACATTCTGGCGGTGCCCCTGCTGGAGGAGGCCGCCGGATACCAGGACGACTACACCCTGGAAGCGGAGGCGGCGCTAAAAGCGGTCTATTTGAATCTGGCGGAAAAGGGGGACTTCGAGCGGCGCTACACAAGTCTTCTGGACAGGCAGATGGCCCGGAAGGACGCCGCCCCCGAGATCTTTCAGGAGGCCGCCCGGTACTATCTGGAAAAAGACAAAACGGCGGACGCCCTGTCCGCCCTGCGAGACGGCATCGCCAAAACCGGAAGCGAGGACCTGACGGAGCTTTATGAAAAGAGCCGCTATGCCTTCACTCTGAGCCGGGATTTTTACCAGGAGGCGTCGGAAATTTACAAGGGAACCTGCCGGGTGGCCCTGGATGGCCGCTGGGGGCTGGCCTCTTCTTCCGGACTGCTGAGCATTCCCTGTGAGTATGACAAAATCAGCGCCTTTGACAACGACCGGGCCGTCGTGCAAAAAGAGGGCGTGATCTCCGCCGTGGACCAGGACAACAACCGGGTGGCGCTTCTCCACGAAGAGGCGGAGGACTTTGCCGCCTTCGCCGAAAACCGTCTGGCGCTGAAAACGGCGGAGGGCTGGGCCCTGGCCAACGGGACGTTCCGGACCAACGGCGTGGTTTTTGAGGAGCTTGGGATGTACCGTGACGGATACGCGCCTGCAAAGCAAAACGGAAAATGGGGCGTGGTGGACAACAGCGGCGGCGAATGGCTGATAGAGCCCCAGTTTGACGGCGTGATTCAGGACGAATTGGGAAGCTGCGGCGATCCGGAGGCGCTTTTTGTAAGGCAAAACGGCTCCGTATTCCTTTGGCGGGACGGCCAGGAGGCCGGGGGGCCCTATGAGGACGCCCGGCCGTTTTATGACGGCTGGGCCGCGGTGAAAAGGAACGGGAAATGGGGCTTTATCGACCCGGACGGTGTGGAACAAATTTCCTGCCGGTTTGACGAGGCGCGGTCCTTCGGGCAGCATCTGGCGGCGGTGCGTCTGGGTGAACTCTGGGGCTATGCGAGCCTCCGGGGCGAGGTGGTCATCGAACCCCAGTTCCTGGAGGCAAAGCGCTTTTCCGGCGGCAACGCCCCTGTGCGCACGGAACTTGGCTGGCAATTCATCACGCTTTTGGAGTATAAAGGAGGAGGCGGACTGTTTTGATCTATTCCATAGAGAGTAAAAGCGATTTGACAGGCGCTATGCTGGTCATTCGCTTCCCTGTAGAGGACCTGGACGCGAAGGCGCTGTACACGATTCAATCTGACCAGCCGGATTTCCTGGTCCCCTTCCGCTACCGGTGCGTGGACGGGCAGGCGGAGTGCGCCTATCAACTGGGGCGCCGCATCAAGCTGGTCTACCGCTGCTCCAGCAAGAGCCCCGGAGAGCTCGCGGCCTTTTGGGAGCGGGTGCTCCAGCCGCTGCTGGACTGTGGCGACTGGTTTTGCAAGCCCTTTTCCTTTGTGCTGGACCCCCAGTATCTCTACACGGACCGGGAGGGCAACCTGGTCAGCTATATCTATGTGCCCTCCAAGCGGGACTGCACCGGCATGAGGGACCTGCAAAAGATGGTGGAAGACCTGGCCCAAAAGAACCCGCCGGCAGACGCCGGATTGGAGGTCAAAGTTTTGCGGGCCATTATGCAGGACTTCCAGCCCCGCTCCTTCTTGCAGATGTTGCGGAAAATTCAGCCGCATCCTCCGGTTGCGGAGCTCTTGCCGCCCTCTCCTCCGGAGAGGCCCTCGCCGCAACCCGCCCTGCCAAAGGCCCCCGAGCCGGAGCCGGAGACCCCCAAGTTTGCGGAGGGGGAAGACATCCGGATTGACATCTCCGGCGGGAAGAAGGAAAAAAAGGAGAAGAAGGGCCTTTTTGGCCGCAAGGAAGCGAAGAAAAAGGAGAAAAAGCCCCCAAAGCCCCAAAAGGAGGGCGGATTGTTCGGCAAGAAGAAGGAGCCGTCCAAAGAGCTTCTTCTGGGAGCCGCCGGAGAGACTCCGGCTGCAAATCCGGCTCCCTTTGACGCCCCGTTTATCCAAGGGAAAGGGTTTGAAGTAACGGAGAGGAATGGGGATACGCTAGACGGGGAGACCGTGCTTTTGGACGAGACCGAGGCGAAAGGAGCTTACTTCCGCCTGGTGGGAGACCAGACCCTGCCCCGGAAGATCCCGGTGAGCCTGCCGGTGGGGGGCGTGTTCAGCATTGGACGCTATGATGTGACCGTAGGCCGCCGGCAGTCGGATTTCGAGTTTGAAGGGAAAACCAAAGCCGTCAGCCGCTATCACGCCGCCGTTGAGCGGACGGAAGAGGGCTACACGGTGTCGGACCTGGACTCCACGGCGGGGACCTATGTGGATGGAGAGCGCCTGACGCCCAACGTTCCCCGGGCGCTCACACGGGGCTGCCGGGTATCCTTTGGAACTGCCGGAGCGGATTACATCTGGGAGGGATAGCGGATGCCGGAGCTCTTGTTTTATAGCGGGCTGGTTTTGATGGGGATGTCCGCCGCCGCCGCCGTTGCCGCCGCGGTAATCTTCCGCGTATCGGGGAAGAGGCTGAAAGCGCGGCTGGAGGCGGAGTACGGAAAAATACATCGCTAAAGCCCCCTGGAGGACCGGGGAGGCAAATGACAGCGGGGAGTGTTGCGGATGGGGAAAATCGTCGCGTCGTCCTATGAGATTTTACAGAAGATTGGCTCCGGCGGCGGAGGTGTGGTTTATCTGGGACGGCATTTGCGGTTAAACAAGCAAATCGTACTGAAAGAATACAAGCGCACCGCCGCCACAAAGCCCTCGTCCCTCAGCCGGGAAGTGGACGCGCTGAAAAATCTGAGCCATACCTACATTCCCCAGGTCTATGACTACGTGGAGGAGGACGGAAACGTCTACTCCGTCATGGACTTTATTGAGGGCGAAAGCCTGGACGGGCCATTGAGGCGGGGGGAGCGGTTTCCACAGTCCAAGGTGGTGGAGTGGGCCGGACAGCTGCTGGACGCCCTGTGCTATCTCCACAGCCGTCCGCCCTACGGCATTTTGCACAGCGACATCAAGCCTGCCAACATCATGCTGACGCCCCAGGGCGATATCCGCCTGATTGATTTCAACATTGCCCTGGCGCTTGGCGAGGAGGGCGCGGTCCGGGTGGGATTCAGCCGGGGCTATGCCTCTCCGGAGCACTACGGAATCGCCTACGCGCCCCCCTCCGCCCGAATCGACCCCGCTAAAACGCAGGTGAGCGCGGAGACGCAGCTTCCCACCGCCCCCGACACCCGGCTCTCAAGAGGGTCCAGAGCCACCAACGGCTCCGTGCTGCTGGACGTCCGTTCGGACATCTACAGTCTTGGCGCCACGCTCTACCATCTGTTCACCGGACGAAGGCCCGCCCAAGACGCCGGAGAGGTGACGCCGATTCAGCCCCAGGAGGCGAGCCCCGCCGTTGCCGCCATCATCCAAAAGGCCATGGCCTTGAACCCGGCGGAGCGCTATCAGACGGCGGAGGAAATGCTCCGGGCCTTCCGGCGGCTGCCCCAGGACGACCCCCGGGCCAAACGCCATAAGCGCCGGGGCGTGGCAACCGCCTCGGCGTTGGCGGCACTCTTTTTGACGGGGGCGCTTTGTGCATTCGTCGGCCTTGGGCAGATGGAGCAGGTGCAACAGCGGGAAAGACTGGCCGCGGAAGCGGCCCGGCAGGCCTTGTCCCTTATCTCCGCTTCTGAGCGCGCCGCCCGGGACGGCGACGTGGACGGGGCGGCGGCATATGCCGCCGGAGCCCTGGATCTGGAGTCTCCTTACGCCTCCCAGGCCCAGAAAGCGTTGACGGACGCCCTGGGGGTTTATGATTTGTCCGCCGGCTTTCGCCCCTGCCGGAGCTGGACGCTGCCCAGCGCGCCGCTGAAAACGGCGCTTTCTCCGGAGGGCTCCAGAGCCGCCGCGGTGGTCAGCGGACAGGCGCTTGTCTTTGATACCGCCAGCGGGGACCGGCTGGCCGCCTTGCCCATGGACGCCTCCGCCCTGGCGGACGCCGTGTTTGCCGGGGAGAACACCATACTCTACGGGGGGAAGGGAGCTCTGCGGGCCTACGACCTCCTTGCGGGAGAGGAGCTCTGGAGCAGCAAGCCCGCTACGGGTATTGCCCTCTCCGGAGATGGGTCCACCGTGGCCGCGGTTTACAAGGACGAGAATCTGGCGGCGGTCTACCGCGCCGGTACCGGCGAGGCCATAAAAGCGGTCTCCTTTCAGGAAAAGCGCCAGGGTCTTCCGGCAAGCGACGCCTTCGCGGACCCGGAGGACAGCCTCTTCTCTCTCAGCGAAAGCGGGGAGTGGCTGGCGGTCAGCTTCTCTGACGGAGGGCTCCGCCTCTTTAATCTCCGGGACGGTGGGGAGGATGTGGAGATTTTCCACACATCGGAGTACCGCCATTTCGAGGGCGGGTTTTCCGGCCGCTACTTCGCCTTTTCCGCGTCCAGGGAGGGCGAGTCCGTCTTCGCGGTCCTAGACCTGGAGACGGGGGAGCAGACCGGCGGTTTTACCTCCCCCAACCCGTTTCACGTTCACGCGGACCGGGAGGGGGTCCTTGTGTCCACGGAAAATCTCCTGGTGGCGCTGGACCCGGTTACGGGGGAGCAGCGGGAGCTTGCCTATGGGGAGGCGGACATCACCGCCTTTTCCCGAGGCGGTCCCTATACCCTGACCGCCCTTTCCAGCGGCTCTATTTCCGTCTTTGACGAAAGAGCCACGCACATAGAAACCTGGGACGGCCCCTGCGATTTTGTAGCGGCGGCGGGAGAGTGGGCGCTTCTTGCCAACCGGGACACGCCCATTTTGCGACTGTTGCGGCTGGAGACCCACCCGGAGGCCCGGATATTCACCTATGACAGGGACTATCCCCACGACGAGGCTCGGGTAAGCGGCGGGGGAACGGTTATGCTCTACCGTTACGACCGCTTCCGGCTCTACGGCCCGGATGGGAGCTTGCTGGAGGACGCCGTCCTCCCCGACAGCGGCCAGGTTTACGACCAGCAGTACCGCCGGGGGGAATCCGGCGATTACCTGGAAGTTCTCTACCGTGACGGGACCGTCCGCGCCTATTCCGCCAAGGACGGAAGTCTCCTCTTCGAGGAGGCGGGGACGCCGCCGGAGGCGTCCCTGGACGAGGAATTTTACACGGACAGTCTGCGCATTGCCGCCCCGCTCCACGGCGCGGCGGCGGCCTACAGCCTGGAAACCGGAGAACTGGTTCGGGAGCTGGAACGGGATGATTACCTGACCTACGCCACACAGGTGGGGGAGTACGTTGTCACGGAGTACGTGACCTCCCAGGGCGGGCGCTACGGGCTGTTGCTGGACAAGCATTGTGAGACCCTGGCCCGGTTGCCGGATCTGTGCGACATCCTGCCGGACGGGACGCTGGTGTTTGACGACATGAGGGGGACTCTGCGGGAAAGCCGCATTTATTCCATAGAAGAACTGAGGTCTCTTGCGCAAAATAAATAAGGAGGAATGGAACATGAGGAGAATGAGACGGGGACTGGCGCTGTTGCTGGCGCTGCTGCTGGTGATTTCCGCCCTGCCGGTCACGGCGCTGGCGGCAGAGGACGCGGACCTTCCGCCGGTAGAGGCGGCCATGGAAGAGACTCTACCGGCGGAAGAGGACACGCCGGTGGAAGAAGACGTGCTGAAGGAGACGGAAACTCCGGCGGAGGAAGACGGCCCGGAGGCGCCGGAGACCTCTGCGGCGGAGGTGGCCTATTGCGCGGAAGGCCATTACGCGGCGGTTGTGACGGCGGACCCCGGCAAGGCCGGAACGGTGGACGGGGAGGGAAATCCCTATGTCCTCTTTGAGGAGGACGGCGGCTATACCATCCCCCTGCCCTGGTGGACGGCGTTTCCCACGGCGGTGGACTTTGTGGTGGAGGGGCGGACCTTCCGCACGGTCTTCGGCAACGCGGCGGAGAGCAACGAAGTGGGGGGACACGTTTTTCGCGTGAACCTGGAGGAAGCCCCGGAAGTGGAGGAAGACCTGTATGTGACCGTTGACGGCCGGCGGGTGGACCTGATTCCCGACGAGGCCGCCCCGCTGACCATGCTGCCGGTTGAGGAGCGGTATTTCATTCTGGACCTGAGCAGCTATTTTCCCCAAGAGCTGAAGGCGGTGGATATCTCCGACCTTCTGGAAAAACTGTCGGACAGATATGGAAATGTGACCGGCGATCCCAACCAGGTGGCGGCCTGGGCGAAGTGGAGTTACTATGATGAAGCGGGAAACTTTGTCAATGAAAACGACGGCTACGCCCTGATTGGAAGCGAGAAAGTGCTGGACCTCTCCCCGGGGGAGAGGAACTACTCCAATCAGATCAGCCTGGAACTGATCATCGGCAGAGCGGACCCTCTGGACCGGGGGAACCTCCGCTATATCATCCGGATCAATACGCTCTATCTCCGCAATATGTTTGACTTCACGGGATTGAACGGCGTTGAAATCAACCATGGATATTATCTGGCCAACAGCAATCTTTGGAACGGAAAAGGGGAAATGCAGCTTAGCGTCAACGCCGACACCTGGGACGGCAAAAGCCCCTTCTCCGTGACGATGGAAGTAAACGGTCTGGCCGGCGGAATTACCTGGAAAGCCTATGAGGGCTATCACGAAACCACCGCCCAGGCCGAAGCCGCCCGGGATATTACCGCAAAGCTCCAAACCGACGGATACGAGGGGGATTTTACCCGGAAGCAGAGCTTTGCCCAGATGCCCTCCGTAACCGTTGTGCTGAAGCGGGACAATGGCGGGAGTATGGTGGTGCCCTTTTGCATCCGCGCCTACAGAAGCGCCGACAGCGCACATCTTGAATACCAGATGTACAGCCAAAGCGGCTTGCACTATAAGGACATTGTGGCGCGAAACACCTATACGATTGAAAGCGGCGGCGTGAATGTGGACGTCTATGAAATGGAAGACGGGCGCTTTCCGGTAAATGAGACGTACTATCTGTCTGCCTACTATGTACATAATGGCAGCCAGGTTCCGCCGGAGAATATCCGCACGTATGTTGAAAAAACCGTCGCCGGGTATGTTACCTCCGCCGGCCAGGCGGCTGGGGCGGATATTACCGATCAGCTCTTTGGCGAGGGGTATCCGGCGGATTACAGCCGCAAGGTGACGTTCACGGTTATCGGGAAAAGCGGAAAGCTCTATTATATGGCGGCCCAGACCTCGGCAAAATTACCCGATGACCCCAGGCCCCTCTCCGAGGACGTCTATTTCCGCGCGGAGGGCGCAAAGCAGGGCGAACGGGTTCTGAACGCCTACACCATGCCCTATGACGCGGACAGCTACTACTACAACGGCTTCCAGACCGTGCTGCTGCTGGACGGGGAGGGAAAGCCGGTCTCCGGGGAGATTGCCCCCACCTTCTGGACCGAAAACACGGTGGAGGTTTTCGCCGGTCTGGACATGGACGGCCAGATGGCCGGAGCGCAAAAGCAGATCAGCGGCGAGAGCAAACTTTCATTTGAAAACGGCGTGGCGGTTCCCTACTCCGCCGCCGCGGAGAACGGCCGGAATCTGAAAAACTACTGGGTCACCTTCCTGACCCGGCAGCCTGGAAAGGCCCTCTTTGTCAATGGAATCAACGACGAGACCCGCCGGGATGAGGAAACCGGCTATCCTGTCCGGGAAGTCTTCTTAACAGAGGAGTACAAAAATCACCACGACGTCTTCTTCGCCAACATCGGAAGCGAGGAGCTAAGCAATCTGAATGTGGAGCTGCTGGACGCCGGGAATGTCCGGTTGGACGATTATTGGAAAATCGGCGAAACAAAGACTTTGGCTCCTTTCACTTCCACCTATGAGCGCTCCAGCTACGGCGAGCTTTGGAACGTGTCCAAAATCCGTCTGGTTCCCGTTATGAAGGATGGCGTGGCCCAGGCAGGCGTGGTCAGCGGCACGCTGAAAATCTCCGCCGACGGGGTGGAACCCATTTTCATCAAGCTCACCGGCGTGTCCGGCGCGCCTAAGATCACCACGGATACCGTCTGGGACGGCGTGAAATTTGTCCACTACTCCTGCCTGATTCAGACCAACAATATGTACGGCTCCGACGCGGTGCGGTTCTCCCTGACCGGGGGCAAGCTGCCCGATGGCATCCGGCTGAAAGAAAGCGGCGAGCTCTACGGCGTGCCTAAAACGACGGGCACCTATGAATTCACGGTCACCGCGGTCTACAACGGCGACCCCTCTATGAGCGACAGCAAGGAATTCACCCTGACCGTCCGGCCCAACACGGATGAAAACGTCCTGGCGGCCAACACCGGCAGCCAGGGTTATCCCCTGGAGGAAAACGGCGCAGTGCCGGACCAGAGCGGCACGCCCAAGGACCAGGTGTTCCACTCCTCCGGCGCGTTTGAAGAGTTCATGAACTTCTATCTGGACGGAAGGGAACTGACTAAGGGAACCGATTATACTGCCGAGAGCGGCAGCACGAAGATCACGGTCCGGGCCCAGACCTTCCAAAACGCCGGAAACGGCAGCCACACCATCTCCGCCGAGTTCCGGTCCGGCGCGTCTTCTGACGGCACCATGCGCTGCACGGCCCAGAACTTCACCCTCTCCGGCATCACCAGCGGCGGGTCTTCGGGAGGCAACACCGGCGGAGGTTCCTCCGGCGGGTCTTCCGGCGGCAGTTCCTCCGGCAGTTCCTCCACCGGGACGAAAAAGCCGGAGACCTCCAAGCCCGCTCCCAAGCCGGAGACAACGCCCACCGTGGCGGACGTGATGCGGGACATCGACGTGGGCCAGTGGTTTTTCCCGGACGTGGACTGGGCGTATCAAAAGGGGCTGATGGTAGGCGTCACCGGCGATACCTACCAGCCCTACGGGACCATTTCCCCCGCCACGGTGGTGGTGGTTCTGGCCCGGTTGAACGAGGCGGATCTCGGCCCCTGGGCGGACAAGGCGGCGGCGGACGTGACGCCGGGCCAGTGGTACACGGCGGCGGCCTCCTGGGCCCGGGACAGCGGCCTCTTGCCGGAGGGTTCCTTTGAGGCGGAGCCGCCCATGACCCGGGGCCAGATGGCGGTGATGCTGGTGAAGTACCTCAAGCATCTGGGCATCGACTGCACGCTGCCCTCCAGGCCCGTGGAGTTCCGGGACGGGGCGCAGATGACGGAAGAGGAAAACGCCGCCTTCCAGGTGCTCTATCAGTTCGGCATTTTCAAGGGAATCGGAAATTACACCATGGATGTTACGGGGTCCACCACCCGGGCGCAGTTTGCGGTGCTGCTGCACCGGCTGTCGGTGTTCGTGGGGACCTGAGAGAAAGAGGGGGCCGGATACGTCCGGCCCCCTGAGCAAAGAGCAAATGAACGGAGGAAGGCGCGATGAGGAAACAGATATTGTCTCTGGGAATGGTTTTTTGTTTGATGCTGACGCTATTGCCGGGGACGGTGCGGGCGGCGGAAGCGGCGTCCGGCGAGTGCGGGGCGGAGGGAGGCAACGCCACCTGGACGTGGGACGGCGCGGGAACTCTGACGGTCAGCGGAACTGGAGCGATGATTGATTACGGTTTCTCAGATGACCATTTCCCTCCCTGGTATCCGAATGAGGAGATTACGAGAATTGTAATAGCAAACGGGATAACGCATATCGGTGATTACTCTTTTCGTGAAAGCAATATTTCTGACATTGAAATTCCTGATACCGTGCAGTCAATCGGAGAAAATGCCTTTGCAGATTCTGGTTTGAGCGGTGTCACAATTCCTGGTACTGTGAAAGATATTGGATATAGGGCTTTTGTAGATTGCAGGAATCTGGCCGAAGTCGAAATTCAAGAAGGCGTAGAGCACATAGGGCCTTTAGCATTTTATGGCTGCCTAATAGAAACCGTAACGCTTCCAGCCGGTGTCGGGTTTGTCGGCGCCGGTGCCTTTGGAAGTTGTAACAACCTGACGGCTATTACCGTTGAAGGCGGAGGCCTGGGCGGCTATTTAGGCAGAGATGGCATATTGTTCCTGGAGGAGCAAGACGGTCAGCTCCTGCTAATGCAATATCCGGCTGGGAGGACAAGTTCATCCTACGATATTCCCCTGACCGTGGCTAGAATTGAAGACGATGCTTTTTCCGGGTGTAATCATTTAACCTCTGTGAGCATTCCCGGCAACGTCAAGGGGGTAGGTGATAATGCGTTTGAAGGCTGTATGAATTTAGAAAATGTGTCGATTGCCGAAGGTGTGGAATACTTAGAGTTTGGCGTGTTTGTTGGTTGTTCCAACTTGCGGGAAATTTCGATTCCCCAGAGTCTGACGGAGATTCCTGTTAGCACATTTTCAGGCTGCTCCGCTTTGGCAGACGTCAATTACGCGGGAACAAAAGCGCAATGGAGCGCGATGACCGTCGGCGACGGCAACGACCCACTCAAATCCGCCACCATCCACTGCTCTGACGGGGATATTGCGCCGGAAAACACGGAGCCGTCCTATACCTACGGAA
This sequence comes from uncultured Oscillibacter sp., assembly GCA_910585245.1. Lineage (GTDB taxonomy): Bacteria > Bacillota > Clostridia > Oscillospirales > Oscillospiraceae > Oscillibacter. The sequence continues at coordinate 5,385 of CAJUCO010000035.1, read as the reverse complement.
TTAACTCCTACTTCGGGGTTCTGGATGAGGAGACCGGCTACTACGCGGTGGACGACATCCAGGAGTGGTCCTTTGCCATCGACGCGCCTGCCGGGGAGTTTACAGGCCTGTACATAGACGGGGAAAGGCTGACCCCGGGTCCGGGGTTGGACACAGACTTTGAGATGGAGAGTTTGAACGACGGTTCCACGGTCTTCAAAAAAATTGACATCCATCGGTTGTCCACCGGCGTTCACACCATCGCCGCCGAGTTTTTGTCAGGCGTGGGAGATCAGGCGGTCACCCACCGGGCTGCGCAACCCTTTGCCATCTGGCCCAGGAATTACGCCACCCTTCCCGGCGGCATTGTGGGCGTTCCCTACACCTACGAGTTCCAGGACTCCTGGACCATTCATGAACTTTTTGACAGCGATGAGGTTATACGCCTTCCGGACGGCCTGACGCTGAACGAGACCACCGGCGTGATTTCCGGCACGCCCACAAAGGCGGGGACCTGGTATTTTTATGTGGATTTCCATTCTCAGGGGGTCGGGTCCGGAGCTTCTCCCTTTAAAATTACGGTGAAAGATCCTTCCCAAGTGAACTATCCCGCCCTGCCTGAGGGCGTGCTGGGAACCCCCTACCACTATGACCTGGAGTGGTCTTTGGAGAATCTTTCCGTACTTGTGGAGTTCCAAACCGGCCCCAGGGGGCTGGAGATCGGATATGACGAGAGCCGGACCATGTACTATATTGAAGGCACGCCGGAAGAGAGCGGAACCTTTGTGATAGAGCTGGTGGGACTGGGAGACCGGCCAAACAACCTTGGGGACGCGTGGGCCTACCATAATTATGTGCTGACCGTCCGGGAGCCGGAGGCCGTCAAATTCCCCGACGGCGTGAAATACGTGCCCTACTATGAGGAGATCCCGGCGTTTACCCACGGCGAAGAGGACCATTACCGCTTTGAATATGAATTGCAAACCGGGAGCGTTCTGCCAAGCGGCCTGAGCCTGGACCGGGAGAGCGGCATTGTCTCCGGTGTTCCTCTGGCTTCCGGAACCTGGCCCCTGGCCTTCTCGGTGTCGGTTTACGACCGGGAGAGCGGAGCGCTTGTGGAGGAAGCCGGCAGCGAGCCCTACAGCCTGACCGTCCAAAGCAACACGGACGCCGCGGTCCAACGGCCCAATGACTATGATATCATAGACCCTGTGGGCAGACCGGACAGCGGCCGCCCCGGTCACTTTTACAAAAACGCCTATACGGAGGAAGACCTGATCATCGACGGCCCCTATCAGGAGTTTACCCGCCTTCTGATTGACGGTGTGGAGCAGAGAAAAGACGTGGACTATACCGTCCGGGAGGGCAGCACGGTCATCACCATCCGGTCCCAGACATTCCAGAGAGTGGGAGAGGGCACGCACACCATCGCCGCTGAGTTTCGGGCGGGAGGCGCGCCGGACGGAACGCTGAAGCGGGTGGCCCAGAACTACACGCTGACGCTCCCCCGGCCCTCCGGCGGCGGTTCTTCCGGCGGCGGGAGCCGCCCCACCGGCTCCACGCAAAAACCGGAGTCCCCCAAGCCCGCGCAAAAGCCGAAACTGCCGTTCACAGACGTCTCCCCCTCGGACTGGTTCTATGAGGACGCGGTTTGGGCCTATGAAAACGGCGTGATGGTGGGGGTCAGCGACAGCCTCTTCGCCCCCCGGAGGGAGGTCTCTCAGGCCACCATTGTGACGGTGCTGGCCCGACTTGCCAAGGTGGACCTGACCCGGTTCCGGGATGAAACGGAACCCGGCATCCAGACGGGACGGTCCTTTACCCAGGCGGCGGTTTGGGCGAAACGGGCCGGGTTGCTGCCGGAGAGCCCCTTCACCGGGGACGAGACCACGAACCGAAACCAGATGGCGGTGATGCTGGCAAAGTACCTGACCAGCATGGGAAAAGACACCTCTTTACCGGACCAACCCGTTGTCTTTGCCGACGCGGAGGAGATGACCCGGGAGGGTAACGACGCCTTCCAGGTGCTCTACCAATACGGCATTTTCAAGGGGGTGGGCGGACAGCGGATGAACCCCGCCGGTTCCACCACCCGGGCGCATTTTGTGGCGCTGGTCCACCGGGTTTACGAAACCGCCATAGCGCAGAGCTGAGGAGCGGAAGGCCGTTGGCTTTCCGTCCCATTGAAAAACGGGGACAGGCTTGGGCCTGTCCCCGTTTCAGAGTGTGGAAAAACCGTAAAACCCTTCCCCGACGGGAAGGAAGAGAGCTACGAGAGGAACCCAGGAAGGGTTCCTTTCGTTTTCAATCATAAGGTTTCAAAATGTTTTTAAACGTTTTGGAACCTTGCTCAGGCTGGCAAAAAACTTTTTTGCCAGCCTGAAACGGGGACAGGCTTGGGCCTGTCCCCGTTTTTTTAAGCCCCGCCTTCGAAGGGGCTGCATTTTAAAGAGGAAACTCGTAGGGGCGGACACGTGGGTCCGTCCCTACGAAATAACATCTCGCAACAGGACGCTGTGGGCAGTCCCTTGACCGGCCGTTTACTCTGAAGGCTGGTCGGGGTTCAGCGCGTCGATGTGCTCCTTGGCCTCCCGTCCCAGACGGAGCAGCTCCTCCAGCCGGTCCCCGTCGTTGTTTCCAATGGCGTCCCGCAGCTCCGTCATGTGCCGGACCAGCAGGTCGATCTCCGGCAGCAGGGCCTCTCGGTTGAGCAAAAACAGCTCCTTCCAGACCCGCTCGTCCAGGCAGGCAATCCGGGTCATATCCTTGTAGCTCCCCCCGGAGAAGCCCACATAATCCGGGGAGACCGGACTTTTTACATAGGAGTTGGAGACGATATGGGCCAGCTGGGAGGTGTGGGCGATCATGCGGTCATGGGTTCTGGCATCGCAAACCCGCACCCGGCGAAAGCCCACTTGGGTAAAGAGGCTCTCCAGCGCCTCCAAATCCCCTCCGGCGGTGGCCTCCGTGGGGACGAGAATCATGCTGGCCCCCTGGAACAGGTCCGGGAAAGACCTGCCGTATCCCGCCCGGGCCAGTCCGGCCATGGGGTGGCCTCCCGTAAAGCGGACGCCCCGCTCCAGCGCGATGGGGGTGATTTCCTCCACCAGCCGCTGTTTGACCCCCACCAGGTCCACCACCTGGGCCCCGGGCTTCATGGTGGGGACGACCCGGCGGAGGAAGCGAAGGGAAGCCTCCGGGTATAAAGCCGGAATCAGCAGGTCACACCGGGCGAGGTCCTCCTCACCGGCGATTTTGTCAATGGCCCCTTCCGCCAGGGCCGCTTCCGCCACGGAGCGGGTGCGGTTCCAGCCATAAACCGTATATCCGGTGTAGCGCTTCAGCGCCTTGGCCATGGACCCGCCCAGCAAGCCCAGGCCCGCTACCACCACCAGCTTGTCCGGGCCTTTTTCGCTCAGGCGGATCAGCTCAAACTCCGTGGCGTTTTCCACGTCGTCCTCCAGGTTTTCCCGCACCAGGTGGAGACCAAAGGACTCTCCCGCGTCCCGGCGGCACAGCACGCCGGTGTCTCCGGGAAGGACCCCCTCCGCCAGATACCGGGCGGCGATGGCGGTGTCCTCCTCCTCTTTCCAGACGGCCTCCGGATAGTCCCGGGCCAAGGTCCCGCGGCACTGCTCCAGGGCCTGAATGTGGGAGGCCACGGCGTGAATTTCCGTCACAGAGGCGTCCTTGACAAACAGGCAGTGGTGGATGGGGATGCAGTCCAGGGCCAACATCCGGTAGTTCAGGCCCCGGAGAGCCGCCTCTGTTTCCTGCACCACTCCGGCCACGTGGTTCAGCGTCGCCATGACGCCGTAATCCACCTCTCCGGACAAAAGCGCGTTCACCACGCCCCGGGAGTGAACCAAGGGAACGTACTCCACGCCGGTCCACCCCAACCGTTTCGCCATGCTCCGGGCGGAGGCCTCGGAGTTGCTGCCCTGAATGCCTTGATAACCGATTTTCATAGATGCGTCCTCACTTTGCCCTGGAGCCGTCGTATTCTCCGATGCTCTTGGAGATGATCAGATTTGCCGCCACGTCGCCCTCCACATTGATGGTGGTAAAGGCCATGTCCAAAAGGCGGTAGAACCCGCTGATGGGGCCCATCAGATCAATGGGCAGGCCCAGAATGGAGAGGAAGGACGCCCCCAGCACCACGCCGCCGCCGGGGATGCCCGGAGCCGCCATATTCAAAAGCGTGGCAACCAAGACCAGGAAAACGATGGTGCCCAAAGGCAGGTTGATGCTGTAGAAATCCGACACGAAAACCGCCAGACAGCAGAAGGAGCAGGCCCCGCCGCACATATTGATGGTACAGCCAAGAGGCAGCGTGAACTTGGAGACGCCCTCCGGCGCGCCCAGATCCTCTGTGCTGACGTTGATGGTGGTGGGCAGGGCGGCGGCGGAAGACGTGGTGGACAGGGTCACCAAAGCGACCTTGCCGCAGGCCCGGAGGAACTTCAAGGGACGGACCCGGGTGTACAGGCAGACGGGCAGAACCATGGCGATCAGGTACACCACGACGCAGCACAGCCAGCAGGTGCCGATGTACTTGGCCAGAGCGCTGAAGATGCCCGCGCCGTATTGGGCCACGGAATAGGCCATGAGGGACAGCACGCCGATGGGGGAGAGCTCCATGAAATAGCCCAGCATCTTGAAAAAGGCGTCGGAGAGGCTGTTCATAAAGTCCAGCACCGGGCGGCCCTTTTCCCCGATGGACAAAATGGCGACGGCAAAGACGATGGTAAAGAGGATCACCGGCAGGGTGCTTCCGTCCGCCCCCGCCTTGATGATATTGGTGGGCACAATGGTCATCAGAAAGCCTGTGATGGTGGGGGTGGTGATCTCTCCCTCGTAGACGGGGGCGTTGTCAAACACCGTGCCAAGGCCCGGGCGGATTACCCAGGCGATGGCCAGGGAGATCACGGCGCAAACCACAAACATCACCACGTACAGCGCCACGGTCCGCAGGCCGATACGCCGCAGGAGGTTGCCGTCTTTGATGTTGGCGATGCCGCAAAATACCGCGCAGACGACGATGGGAATGATCATCAGCTTGATGAGGTTCAGGTAGAGGTCCCCCACCACCTTGGTGGCAATGGAGAAGTCCTTGGCCGTCAGGCCCAGAAGCACGCCAAGGGCAAAGCCGATGGCCACGCGCAGGAACAGGTTCTCTTTCTTGAGTAGTGTTTTCAAAGTTCTCTCCCCTTGCTTTATTGATATATCGCTTTGCAGTGAAAAAGCAAAGCTGATTATATCATACCGAAGTTCCCCTGTCCAGAATATTTTACAAGTTTTGCCGGGACATACGCCGCAGTTTCCCAACAGCCGGAAAAGAACCCCGGAACCCTTGGGTTCCCCCTGATAGGGGTATCTACAATCCAGGGGAATCCCCCAGCAGGA
>CAJUCO010000034.1 GCA_910585245.1 uncultured Oscillibacter sp. | reverse complement strand
GACCAAGGGGGAGTGCGTGGCGAAACTGGAATCGCTGAAAGAGTCCGTGGTTCCCGCAACCGCTGTCAAGGTCAGGGCAGATATGCCCTTCGGCGAGTGGATGACATTCTGGTATGAGACCTGCTGTAAACCCGCCGTCCGGCCAAACACACGGACAGGCTACGAAAATAATATCCGCCTGTATATCCGCCCAAGGCTCGGTGACATTCCTCTGAACAAGCTGACCACAAATGATATTCAGCAGTTCATAAACTGGATGAGGCAAGATGGCCGTAGTGAATACCGGGAGTCCAGAGGGGAAGGACTCTCCGCCAATACGATACGGCACTGCTGCGGCCTGTGCCGCAGGGCTCTGGAGAAGGCCGTCACCGAAAAGCTGATCGTGCGCAACCCGGCGGAGGAATGTAAGCTCCCACCGGCCAGACGAATGGAGATGCGGCTGCTCAGTCGGGAGGAACTGCAAAAGCTGCTGATCCAAGCCAGGGCCGAGAGCTACTACGAAGTGTTCCTGCTGGAGCTGACCACCGGACTTCTAGTAGGGGAGCTGATGGCCCTCCAGTGGGATGATCTGAATCTCAACACCGGCGAGCTGAGGATTGAGCGGCAGGTCTGTCAGATCAAAGGTGAACTGCTGATACAGCCGCCGAAGAACAAAGCCTCCATCCGGAGTGTGATCCTGCCAACAGCAGTGGTCACCGCACTGAAAAAATACAAACAGACAGTTTTCTCCCGGTGGATGTTCCCTTCTCCAAAGAAAGAAGACGCTCCGATAGCCCCGTCTGTCGCAAGTCATCGTCTGGCTAAGATCCTAAAACACGCCGGATGTAAAAAGGTACGCTTCCATGACCTGCGTCATACCTTCGCGACAATGGCGTTGCAAAACGGTGTGGACGTGAAAACCGTCAGCAGTATGCTGGGGCACTATGACGCCGACTTCACCCTCCGCACCTACACCCACGCCACACGGCAGGCGCAGGACGAAGCGGCGGAAAAAATAGGAGCGTTTATGGAGCAGATGATGTAAAAGAGAAACGGGATACAGCAAGAGCGCCGGATATAAAATCCGGCGCTCTTGCGTCGTTTCCCGTGTGGGTCAGGTTGTGGGTCTTGACTGCTTCTCGGCGAGAAACGTCTCCATAGAGCGTACATGTGAAAAGCTCCTTGCGGGTCAAAACGGAAGTGAGAAGCGGGTCAATTGTTTGCGTTAAAAGTTATGAAAGAGGCAAAAACCGTTCGATTTTTGCCTCTTTCTGGAGCTACTGATGTGACTCGAACACACGACCTGCTGATTACGAATCAGCTGCTCTACCGACTGAGCTACAGTAGCAAATTATAGTGGCGATCAGTGTGCTCGCCTGGAAAAAGTGAAGGTAACCCTGGAAGACGATTGCTATCATACCATAAAATTTTCCCTCCGTCAACCTTATTTTTGCATTTTCCTTCGTCCTTCCGCCGGGTTTGCAATTACATTTTGTATTATCGCAAGAAATCTTGCGTTTTTAATTGAGCACTTTGTCGGTTTTTGACGTATTTTTGTAAAGCTCCTACCGGATCGAGGAACGGCCATTGTTTTTTTCCTGACGAAGTTTTCCCATTTTCCACGGGTTCCACGAAGTTTCCCCTTGCTTCCTCTAGAAACCCACAGGCTCTTGTGAGATTTACATAAAGCGATCTATAAAACCCTTCTACTAAGAGTTGTTCACACTTTCCACAGAGTTTTCCACAGGAAGTTTTCCCGAAGTTTCGGGCAATTTCAGTTGATATTCCGCTTTCAAAAAATTGAAATGAACTTTTCCACCTTCTGATTCCACAGAAATAAGTTTACATAAAACTTTTAGGTCTGAAAATTTCTCCACCTGTTTTGGAAACTTCCTCTGGACAAGCAGGTTTTTTGTTGAAAAGGGGGAAGATCTTTTGGAAAAAAGACGGTGGATGAAAGGAATGTTGCAGAGGATGGGGATGGGTTCCGAGGCGTTCGCACATATTACGTGACAAAATGACAGGATTGTACTATAATGATGACCGAAAACGAAACGTCAATTCAGGAGGCATACTATGGGGGAAAACAGAGAGGCAAGCGCGCTGATCGCCATGAGCGGTGGCGTAGACAGCTCAGCGGCGGCTTATTTGATGCAGGAGGAGGGCTTCCGTTGCCAGGGAGCCACCATGCGCCTGTTGAGAACGGACGACGGACGAAACGCCGCAGACGCGGACTCTGTCTGCCGGCGGTTGGGCATCCCGTTCAGGGTGCTGGATTTGGCGGATGCCTTTGAAGAGGCCGTCATCAAGAAGTTTATCCGGGTTTATCAGGCCGGGGGGACGCCAAACCCCTGTGTGGACTGCAACCGTTGTATGAAGTTCTCCCGGTTGTTGGAAGAGGCGGATAGGTGGGGACTCACTTGCGTGGCCACCGGCCACTATGCCCGGGTGGACCGAGATGAGGAGACAGGCCGTTGGCGGCTGAAAAAGGCCCTGGACGCTGGGAAAGATCAGAGCTACTTCCTCTACACCTTGACGCAAGAGCAGCTGGCTCGCGTCCGGTTTCCCCTGGGGAACATGGAAAAGCGGCAGGTCCGGGAACTGGCGGAGAGTCTTGGGTTTACCAATGCCAAGAGACAAGACAGTCAGGATGTTTGCTTTATTCCCGGCGGTGATTACGGCGCCTTCATGGAATCCTATACCGGAATCACCTTCCCGGCCGGGGACTTTTTGGACCGGACAGGGCGGTCTGTGGGGCGGCACCGGGGCGCGGTCCGCTATACGCTGGGGCAGCGAAAGGGTCTGGGGCTGTCTATGGGAAAGCCGGTGTATGTTTGCGGGAAAGATATGGCAGCTAACACGGTTACCGTGGGACCGGAGAGCGCCCTCTACGCCCGGGAGGTTCTGGTGGAGGAGCTAAATTGGATTGCGCTGGAGGGCCTGGACGGTCCATTGCGGGCGAGGGTCAAAACCCGCTCTCGCCAACAGGAGCAGGCGGCGCTGGTTTGCCCGGAAAGCGGCGGCCGGGTGCGCCTGGTGTTTGATCAGCCCCAGCGGGCAGTGACGCCGGGACAGGCGGCGGTGTTTTACGGCGGTGACGTTGTCTTGGGAGGCGGGACCATTGTGGAAGTTTTGAAGGAAAAGGAGGGGGAAGATGGGCTGTAAGGGATGCGGCGATTGCGGGGGATGCGGTTGCGGACAGGAGCTGTTTTTGACGGAGGCGGAACTGGCGCTGCTGCGGCGCTTGGAAGAGACGCCCTTTCTCCCGGTTGCCGGGGCATATGACATGAAAATTCCGGTGTACCTGGAGGACCGGGAACGGCCCCGGGAAGAGTATGCTGCCGCCATTTTGGCGCTTGTGGGAAAAAGACTGGTCCGGCTGGACTATGATATCCCGTTGGAGAACTTTGACTATGGAGCCTACCGGGAGTTCCCGCTCCACGGCAGCATGGCGCTGACCGGGCGGGGGCAAGACGTTTTGGAGCAGATTGCGATACAGGGAATCGGAGAGTGAGGGTATGCTGGATCAGTTTTCGAGAACGGAACTGCTGCTGGGCCGGGAGGGCTTGGAGCGTCTGGCCAGGGCGCGGGTGGCGGTATTTGGCCTGGGAGGTGTGGGAGGCTATACGGCGGAGGCCCTGGTCCGCAGCGGTGTGGGGACGTTGGACTTCATCGATAGCGACCGTGTGAGTTTGACGAACCTCAACCGCCAGATTTTGGCGACTCACCAGACCCTGGGCCGCTACAAAGCCGAGGTTGCCAGGGAGCGGGCGCTGGAAATCAACCCGGCGGCGGTGGTAAACGCCTGGAAAATCTTCTATGGGCCCGATACCGCCGGGGATTTTGCCTTCTCCCAGTACGATTATGTGGTAGACGCCATTGACACCGTCACAGGGAAATTGGCCTTGATTCAGCAGGCCCAGGCGGCGGGGATTCCCATGATCAGCTGTATGGGGGCGGGAAATAAGCTGGACCCCACCGCTTTCCGGGTGGCGGATATCTACGAGACCTCCGTTTGCCCCCTGGCCCGGGTGATGCGCAAGGAATTGAAGCGCCGGGGCGTCAAAAGTTTGAAAGTGGTCTATTCCCAAGAGCCTCCCAGGGAACCGGAGGGAGCGCTTGATCAGGCCGCCCTGGAGGGAGAGGTTCGGCGGCAGGTGCCGGGGAGCAACGCCTTTGTGCCCGCCGTGGCGGGGTTGATTCTGGCGAGCGAGGTGGTCTGGGACTTGGCAATTAGGGCGTAATGTGGGAAGACGTATCGCGTATTTCCACGTTACTTGGTTTTTCAAATGTATGTAAGAACCGATTTGACGGGAAGGAAGAGCCTTGCGAGAGGAAGCCGGAAGGGTTCCTCTCGTTTTCTATTTGAGCGTGTTTTGGAAGTGAAAAGAGTTTTTAGACAGCCTGGGTGACGGGGAGATACACATGGTGCGTTTCCCCATTCCTTTCTTATCTTTCCGGCCTGACTGCCGATATATAGAATATATATGGCAACTTTTAAAGTGCCGTGCAAAGGAGTGGAGACGCGAATGGCAAGGGGCGTTGCTGCTGTTCCGGGACAAATAGCGGTTCACCCGCGCCGTCCGGCAGATCGCTTTGCGCCGGGTATTTGGAAGGCTGTTATGAAAACCGGCGGTTTGCGGGATTTCAAGAAAGGGGGACGCCTGGAATGGGTGAGCTGACAATTCGAAGGGAGCGGGGGGTAACCGGACCCCGGTATCAGGCGGCGGAGAAGACGGAAAAGAAAGCCGCCGCCGGTGAGAGCCGTCCGGCGGCCAAGACCTCGGGGGCCACGGTTTCGGAGACCCTCCGTTGGCTCATGACCAAAATCGGTCAGGCGGAAAACCACACACGGGAGAGTCACCGGACGCTCCAGGTGGGGGAAGCGGTGCTGGCGGAGGTGCAGGACAGCCTGGAGAGTATGGCGCGACTGCTTCAAAAGGCCGAGGGCGGCCAATCGGACCGGGCCGCCCTTCAGGCGGAACTGGAGCGCCTGGTGGAGGAGATTGACCGCATGACCGGCGGGGCCTTGGCCGGTGGAACCAAGCTGTTTCTGGACGGAGACATGGAGGTGGAGGACGGAATGGAGCCTCCGGTGGACGAAGTCCTGGGGGAGGAGCGTCCGGAAGGCGTGCAGAAACTCCCCAATTGGCTGCTAAGGGGAATGGCGCATAAGGGACTGAGTCCGGAGCGGCTGCTGAATCTGCTGGGGCTGGACAAGAGCGCCGGCATTCCGGATATTCTGGATGCCATTTCCAGAAAGTCCTTGGAAAATAGCGCCGCGGTGCGCTACTTGGCAGCGCTGTATCTGGGCGGAGTCATCGCCGGAGGCTCCGCCTCCAAGGGTTTGGATTTGAAGGCGGCTTTGGAGGGGTTGCAGCGGCTTTTAGAGAAGGTTGAAAAGGGCGTTCCACCGGACCAGGCGCTGGAGATTTTGACAAAAGGTACGTTTACCAGCTTCTCAAGCCTGGAAGCCCAGTTTATTGGCGGCACAGCCCCCGGCTTGGACGATTTCCTGGGGGGACTGTTTTTGTATGCCGGGGACGCCGCCGCTTTGCTGTCCAAGGCTTCTATGCTGACGCTCCTGGCGGAGATGGAGGGCATGGAGCTGGAGCTGATGATGAGCCTGCTGGCGGCGGTCCAAAGCACCGGCGGCAATAATCCGGAAGCTGTCCAGGAAAACGCCGGAGAAAACGCCGGTGGCGTCGGGGAAGGGGCCTTTTTGGAGGAGGCCGCGCCCCGGGCTGCGGCTTTGGACCTTGGGGACGTGAGCGCGGCGGGCCGGGATCTCTCTGGGGTATCTGTGGACGGCGCTACCGGAGAAGTGACGCTGAGGGGTGAGACGGAGGTGGCGCTTCAGGGGACCGGCCAAGGGGAGCGGACGGTCGTCCTCTCCGGTACGGGAAGGGTGACGTTGCGAGAGCTGCGGGTTCCGATGCTGGTGGTAACTGGATCTGGGGCAGAGTTGTCCAGCCCGAAGGAGGCCACATTGGAAGAGATTCACCTGCGCCCCGGCGCTTCGCTGACCCTGAGTGGCGGCGGGCTGGTGCGGATAGGTGCGCTCCGGGGGGACGAGAGCAATGTCTTGCGTCTGACAGGCGGCGCGGTGATTTTCGCGGCGGAGGAGGACGGAACGCCGGGGAGACTGGCGGTTCCCGTGGTTATAGAGGGGCCGGTTTTCCTGGCGACTCAGGCGGCTAAGGTTACCAGTGGGAGCGGAAAGCCCATGGCCCCCTTTGAAATCGTCTGGCGGACATTGTTGCCGGGTTGGAGCGCCGTCACATCCTTGACGGTGGACGGGAAGCAGGGGCGTGTGGCGCTTTTAAGCGGCGAGCCCGCGCGGTTGTGGCTGGAAAAGGGGGAGCGGGGCTCTCCGGTTCACACTGTGGTCATCCGGGGGAAAGATGAGATCCAGCGGCCCAAAACCCGGTACGCCTACCTGCGCTGGAACGAGCACGCCGGAACTTTTGAGGAGATCGTCCTATATCCAAACCCCTTCACCGTTACCGGAGGGGAACCTGGAAAAGACTGGATTTATGAGGAGGAGACTCACACGCTGCGGATTTTGACCAATCAGGTCAGCGCCATCTCCGGCGGCGTGGGAATCGACGCCAACCGGGTTCCCTTTAGCGGGCGGTTGGCCCTGGCGGACGGCATCGGGGATATGGAGCTGACGCTGGGGGGCGTGGTCTGCCGTGTGTCCGAGGGGGGCGCGTTCCACCTGGGACGGGAGAACCGCGTGACCTTGTTGCTGCGAAGCGGCGCGGAGAATCACTTTGTAAGCGGCGCCGGCTGGGCGGGCGTTTCGCTGGGGGAGGGCACGTCCCTCTATGTGGATTGTCCGGAGGCCCGGGAAAACGGGCGAAATCCCGTGGGGACCCTCACCGCCTCCGGCGGCGCCGGTGGTGCGGGTATCGGCCGGGACAGCGGCGGCAGCCGGGATCAGACCAGCTTTATTCGAATCCGGGGCGGCGCGGTCACCGCCGTGGGAACCGGCGGCGGCGCGGGCATCGGCGCGGGAAAGCGGGGCGCCATGGGCCCGGTGGAAATTCTGGGGGGCGTGATCACCGCCACCGGGGAAACTGGCGGCGGCGCGGGCATCGGCGGCGCTCTGGGGGCGTCTGTTGGAAACATCACGATCCAGGGCGGCAGCGTCACGGCTGTGGCGGTGGGACACGCGGCGGCCATCGGCGCGGGAGTTCAGGGCGGTTGCGGTGATATTTTGATTGGAGGAACTGCTCGGATTCAAAAGGCCCTGGGAGGAGACCCAGGCGCGGACATCGGAGCCTGCCTTTTTGGCAGCTGCGGAGAAGTTCGAATTTCCGACGGCGCGGATATCGGACGGGCGCGGCTGTGGACCCGTTCGGGGGTTCCCCTCCAGATGGGGGCGGAGACGGTGACGCTGCCTCAGTTCCGCCTCTCGTCCCACGCTTTGGGGCTGGACCGGCTCAGCGTGGCGACAAAGGAGGCCGCCAAGGCGGCCCAGGCTGTCGTCGAGCGGGACCGGCGCTGGGTGGCCCAGATTCAAAACGCCTATCATGTGTTGTATCACCGTCTGGAGCGGAGTTACAACGGGCTTTTGGGCGTTCAGCAGTATCTGAGCGGAGGGCCCGTGCGGGACGCGGGGGCGGCGGGCACACTGCTGGAAGACGCCCGGCAATCTATTCCCCTTCCGTCCTCCCAGGCGATGCGGACCCATGGTAAACGGGGAAAAGAGGATGTGCGGCAGTTGTTCCGGTGAGGAGCTTCTGTCTGAGACAGTTTAAAAGCAGGGGCCGCCTTTTGGCGGCCCCTGCTTCAAGTGGTGGAAAAGACGGGAAACGAAAGCGACGGGAAAGGGGAAAACCCAGGAGGGGTTTTCCCCCGTCATTTTGATCATAAGTTTTCAGGGCTTTTGTGAAAATCTGAAAACTATTTCCGGCTCATCAGACGCTTCATGGCCCGCTCAAGTCCTTCGGTGGTGAGATCGTACATAGGGAACATTTGCCCCAGTTGCCAGTGGGTCTGTCCCCAGTAGTCCGGTTGCTTTGGCATGGGCTCCGGGTTCAGCCAGACCAGGTAGGGGTATTGCTTCTTCATCCCCTCCAGCCACTCCAGGCCGGAAGGGCCGTAAGACCGCCGTTCCCAGTCGTAGTGCCGCTCCCGCAGCTCATAGGGGTTCATGGCGGCGTCGCCTACGATGATGACTTTGTATCCGCCGTCAAAATTTTGGAGAACCCAGTCGGTGGGAACCGCCTCCCGATAAAGGAGGGAGGGGCCGGTATAGAGCTCTGAATAGACGCAGTTGTGAAAATAGTAGGTGTGGAGCTCCTTGAAATGGTTGGAGCGCTGGGCGGCCTGGAAGAGTTGCGAGCAGAGTCCGGCGTAATAGTCCATAGACCCGCCGGAGTCCATCAGAAGCAGGACTTTCACAGCGTTTTTCCGGGGATGGGTCTTTTGAATTTTTAAAAGGCCGCCGTTTTCACAGGTCTCGTGGATGGTCCCGTCCACATCGAGAACCTCCTCGTTTTCGTCGGCCTGGATGGAGAGTTGGCGCAGCCGGCGGAAGGCGGTTTGAAATTGGCGGGTGTCCAGTGTGTTGTCCCTGCGGAAGTCCCGGAAGCGCCGCTCTCCGGCCACCATCATGGCGGTGCGGTGCCGTCCCTGGCCGCCGATGCGAAGACCGCCCGGGTGCCAGCCGCTGTTACCAAAGGAAGACCGGCCCTGGGTGCCCACCCAATAGTTGCCGCCGTTGTGTTCCTCGGTCTGTTCTTTGAGACGCTCCTCCAACATTTTTAGAATCTTCTCGGCGCTCTCTTCCAAAAAGCCGCCTTGCTTCAGTTCTTCCAAGGTCCGGCCCAGGTCTTCTGCCGGGTGGTCCAACCAGTCCAGCAGCTCCCTGGGAAGGGGGCCTTGCCAGGGAATATCCTGAAAGAATTCCAAAAACGCCTGGTCAAAGCGGTCAAAGTCCGCTTCACTCTTTACCAGCACCGCCCGGCAAAGCTGGTAGAACCCCGTCAAAGAGGACTGGTGCAGCCCCTGGGCCAGCCCCTCCAGCAAAGTCATCCACTCGTCTGGCGTCACGTCCAGTCCCCGGCCCCGGAGCAGGTAGAAAAAGGAGATGAACATAGGCTCAACGGGCGCCCCGGAGGGTTCGCAGGTCCTTGTCCTTTTTCAGAAGGACCCCGGCAAAGGGAATCTCCTTTTGAATTCGCCTGGGGTCCGCGCCCCCGGCAATCAGAGCCCGGAGCCAGTCCACCAACTCCGAGGTGCTGGGCTTTTTGTCAATGCCCCGGAGCTGACGCAGCCAGTAGAAGGTGGCCATGGCCTGACGAAGCAGCTCCTCCTCCAAATGGTCGAAGTGGACCCGGAGGATGCGCTCCATCTGCTCTTGGTCGGGGAAGTCGATATAGTGGAAGACGCAGCGGCGGAGGAAGGCGTCGGGCAGCTCCTTTTCGGCGTTGGAGGTGATGATGACGATGGGCCGCTTTTTCGCCCGGACGGTTTCCCGGGTTTCCGGGATGTAGAATTCCATCTGATCCAACTCCCACAAAAGGTCGTTGGGAAACTCCAGGTCTGCCTTGTCGATCTCGTCAATGAGAAGGACCACCTGTTCCTCGGAGGAGAAGGCCTCTCCCAGCTTGCCCGGTTTGATATAATGGGCGATGTCGTCCACGCCGTGGGAGCCGAACTGGCTGTCGTAGAGGCGTTGTACTACATCATAGACGTAGAGTCCGTCCTGGGCCTTAGTGGTGGATTTGACGTTCCAGATGATGAGTTCCTTCCCCAGGGCCTGGGCTACGGCTTGGGCCAGCATGGTTTTTCCGGTGCCCGGTTCGCCCTTGATCAGCAGCGGCTTTTCCAGCGTCACCGCGATGTTCACCGCCGACATCAGCTCGGCGGAGGCCACATATTGGTTGGTTCCTGAAAAAATCTGTTTCATAGGCTCTCCCTTGCTTTGTTTTTCCCGCCAACGGGGGTCATGCAATAATGTAATAGCATACCAAAACCACTTCGGTTTCGCAACTATAAATTTCCTTTATACCCGGACGGAAAAAGGCTTGCGCCGGGGGGCGAAGTGTGCTATAATCAAATTACCAATTACATAGATCGTGAACTGGGGAGCTCGCGCTGGCGGGCTGAGAGGAAGCGGACGCTTCGACCCATGACCTGATTTGGGTAATGCCAACGTAGGGAGCCGTCATGAACCACCATGCTTTTTCCGCATGAGGAACAGCCCTCCCGGTTTCGGGAGGGCTTCTTTTGATTGCCGTCAGTTTTGCGGTCGGAACAAGGAGGAACTTATTGATGCGGGATCTGTTTATCAACGCGGAGGGGGGCCTTACCGCCGGAGGCTATGGGCTGAGTACGGTCCTTTTCATTCTGAGCGCGCTGGCGGGACTTTCCCTGGCGGACCGGGGGGAGAAAAAGGGCCTTGCCGCCAAGCAGCTGGCCTATTGCGCCATGGCCGTGGCACTGGCCTATGTGACCAGCTTTATCAGGGTTTTCAAAATGCCTTATGGAGGTTCTGTCACGCTTTTAAGTATGCTGTTCATCGTGTTGGTAGCCAACTGGTACGGTGTCAAGACCGGGATGCTGGTGGGCTTTGCCTATGGCATCCTGCAGTTTTTGCAAGAGCCCTATTTTCTCTCCTTATTCCAAGTGTGCTGCGATTATGTATTGGCTTTCGCGGCCCTGGGTCTGGCGGGACTGCTCCGGGAAAAGCGAAACGGCCTTTTAGCGGGCTATCTCCTGGCGGTGCTGGCCAGGGGAGCCTTCCACTCCCTGGGGGGATATCTCTACTGGATGGACTATATGCCGGATAATTTTCCCCAGGCCCTTCGGAGTCTTTACCCCATTATTTACAATTACAGTTATTTGCTGGCGGAGGCGGCAGCCACGGTTGTGGTAATCAAGCTGCCGGCGGTGGAACAGGCGCTGGATCGGGTTCGTAGAGCCGCGCGGTAAGGGCCGGGGCTGATTCTCATAAAAAGGGTCCCGCTTTTCCAAAGGAAAAGCGGGACCTCAGGCTGTCGAAAAGGGATTTTCGACAGCCTGAGCAAGTTTTTCAGACCTTCAAAAAGGTCTGAAAAACTTTTGATTCAAAACGAGAGAAACCCCTGATGGGTTTCTCTCGTAGCTCTTTTCCTTTCCGCTCCATTTAAGACGGTACTTTTTGATAAGCTGAGTCCCGCTTTTCCAAAGGAAAAGCGGGACCTTCTTTATTGGCAATATTTTGCGATAGAGTTCTGAATCATCTCGTGGGCCTGGACAACAATTTCCTGGTCGCCGGGGGCCAGCTCCAACAGGGGAGCCCGGACACTGCCTACATCAGGTCCGCCCTGGAGGCGGAGAATTTCCTTGATGACGGCGTACATATTCCCCTGGGTGGAGCACATTTTGTAGATGATGCGGCAGCACTCGTTCTGGACCTCCCGGCCCTTCTCCAGTTCCCCGGCCTTAAAGCAACGGAAGATCTCCAAGTAAAGCTCCGGCATGGCCGCGTAGGTCCCACCGATGCCTCCGGCGGCTCCGGCGGCCAGACCGCTGAGCAGCTGCTCGTCGGGGCCGTTAAACACCAGGGCTCCCTCGTCGCGCCACATTTGAATGTCCTGAACAGGCATGGAGGAGTTTTTCACCCCGATGACCCGGGGATTTTTCAGCATCTCCTGGAGCAGGGGCACAGACAGGGCCACACCCGCCAGCTGGGGAATGTTGTAGATGATAAAATCCGTGTTGGGGGCTGCGCCGGAAATGTCGTTCCAGTATTTGGCGATGCCTTTGGGGGGAAGATGGAAATAGATGGGAGGAATCGCCGCCACGGCGTCCACTCCCAGACTCTCGGCGTGAGCGGCCAGTTCCCGGCTGTCGGCGGTATTGTTGCAAGCTACATGGGCGATAATGGTCAGCTTGCCGCCCACTTCGGCCATGACATTTTCCAGGGTTTCCTTCCGTTCCGCAACACTTTGATAGATGCACTCGCCGGAGGAACCGCCCACATACAACCCCTTGACGCCCTTGTCCAGCAGGAACTTTGCCAGAGACCGGACCGCCGGACCGCTGACCTTGCCGCGTTGGTCATAGCAGGCGTAAAATGCGGGGAAAATACCTTGGTATTTGGAAAGGTCTTTCATGTTTTTGCTCCTTACTTGTCGTAGATTTTCACCTTGAAGACCACCTTGCTCACAGTCTTGGGGCCGTCCAACTGCATTTTGATACGGTGGGCGTCGCCAGGGAAGACCACCAGGAAGTCTCCGGGGGAAAGGGCCAATTTGTAATCTCCCCGGCCCCGGTAGGCGTAAAAATCGTTGGCCTCCACCCTGTCAAACTCGTCCAAAGCCTCCGGCGGAGCGATTTCCACGCCCTCGGAGCCCTCTACCATGATATGGATATCCAGGTACTTTCTGTGCGCTTCAAAGAAGCTCTCCTCCGCCGGGACGGTCGCATAGGTGAACCGGGTGGCGTACACGTCGCCGCCCTTAAGCTCCACCCGCTCCGAACCCACAGAGGCCAGGAACTCCGGTGTGATATGCTCCAGCGCCAGGTCCAGGTTGGGGTGGATGCCCCGGTAGGCCAGGGCATCCTTGTGTTTGGCGTAAATCATGGCGTTACCCCTTCACCGCGCCCATGGTAATGCCCTGGGTGAAATATTTCTGGAAGATCAAAAAGACGATGATAATGGGGGCGGCGGCCAGGGTGGCTCCGGCCATCAGCAAGCCGTTGTCCACGGAGGTTTCCGCCTGGAGTGTGGCGATGCCCAGGGGGATGGTGAAGTTGCTGCCGCTGGCCAGCATGACCAGCTGCATGAAGTAGTCGTTCCAGCAGTTGATGAAGGTGAAAATTGCCAGGGCGCCGATACCCGGCTTAATCATGGGCATAACCACTGTGGAGAAGGTGTTCCACTCGCTGGAGCCGTCGATCCGGGCGGCCTCCAAGATCTCTCCGGGAATACTCTCCGAGAACTGCTTCATGAGGAACACGCCGAAGGGCCAGCCCACGGTGGGGAAGATCACCGCCCAGAGGCTGTCGTACAGGCGCAGGGCGGACATCTCTTTCAGCAGGGGGATCAAAATGACCTGCTTGGGAAGGGCCATGGCGCAGACGATGAGGGAGAACAGAATGGCCCGGCCATTGAAGCGCTTCTTCGCCAGGGCATAGCCCGCCATGGCCGCCGTGAGGCAGGTGATCAGCATGGCCAGCACGCTCATGAGCACCGCGTTGATGAGCCAGCGGATGGCGGCGGGGGCCTCCGGTCCGGCGGTGAGGAGCACTTTTTTCCCGCCGTTGAAGAAGCTGCCAAAGGGAAGGTGGACCTCCCACAGGGGGACGCTGCGCTGCTTCATCAGTTTGTCAAAGTTGTTCATCACCCATTCGGTGGGAACCCAGATGGGTTTGGTGGCGTTGATATCCGCGCCGTTTTTAAAAGCGCCGGTGACGATCCAGTACAGCGGGAAGGTGAAGAGGAAAGCCAGGATCACCAGGATGATAATGGAGACGATTTTATACGCGCGGCCGCGTCCGGTTTCAAGTTTCATACCAGCACCCCCTTACTTCTCTTTCGCCAGCTTGAACTGGAGGGCAGACAAAAGTCCGATGAAGATGGCTAGCACCACGCCCATGGCGTTGGCGTAGCCGAAGTGTCCCGCCTGTTCCGTGAGCTTGAAAGCAGTCCAATAGATATGGTACATCACCGTGTTGGTTCCCGCGCCGCCCTTGGTCAGCAGTTGGATCAAGGCGAAGCACTGGAAGGAGTTGATGGTGGTGATCACCAGGATGTACAGAGTCGTGGGCATCATCTGGGCCCACTTGACCTGCCAGAAGACCTGGAAACCGTTGGCCCCGTCAACCTCTGCGGCCTCAATGAGGGTTTGGTCCACGTTGCCTAGAGCGGAGACGTAGAGCACGATGGGTTGGCCCACAGAGGTGGTGAAGAGGATCAGGATGATGCACCAGAGGGCGTATTTGGAGTCGCCCAGCCAGTTGATGTTTTGTTCAATCAGGCCCGCGCCCTTGAGAACGTGGTTGAAAATGCCGGTGTAGTTGTCATACATCCATTTCCACACCACGGTGACGGCCACGGAGCCGGTGACCACGGGAAGGTAGAAGATGCAGCGGAAGGCGGACAGCACAGGCCCGCTGAGCTTGTAAATGGCGGAGGACACCCACAGGGAGAAGGCGCATACCGCCGGGACGCTGACGATGACGATGATGAAGGTGTTTTTCAGCGCCTCCAGGAAGGTCTCGTCCGACATCAGTTTCGTAAAATTGGATAGACCGACGAAGTTGCCAAACATACCCTGGTCGTGCATATTGGCGTTGGTGAGGCTGGTGACGATGCAGATGACCATGGGGATGACCACAAAGCCAATGAAGAAGATCAGGCTGGGCAGCAAGAAGAGGTAACCGGAGATATTCTCCCGCCGCTGCAAGGCGCGGCTCATAGTGGGGTGAGACTGTTTTGCCAAGATCAACACTCCTTTGCAACTGGATTCAAAAGGACTGGGTTTTTCCGGGTAGAAGCGCGCCCCTCTCCCGCCCTTCGCGGGAGAGGGGCGCAAAAACCCTTATCTCTTTGACCGTGTATTGGGGCGCTTAACCCGCGGCGGCGGCGTTCGCGTTTCCAGCATAGGTGGCGACGGTTTCGGCAATATTCGCGCCTTCGCCCACTTTCTGGAGCATGGTCCACCATTCGGTGCGGGCGCCGGCCCAGCCCTTGGTGACCTGATAGTAATCGCCCAGGTAAGGCATCAGAACTTGATAGTCGTTCATGATGTCGTTGTCAGCCCAGATGCCGGAGAGATCGGTTCCCTCGGCGGCGGAGCGGGCGGCAAAGTAGTTGGCGGTTTTCACCGCGTCCACAGTGTGCTCGGAGTCGCACATCCATTTGATAAAGGTTTTGGCGTTGTCAATTTTGGTCTGGTCTCCGTTGTCGAAGATACCAAAGCCCCAGATGCCGCCCTGAAGAGCGGGAGTGCCGTTTTCAGAGGGGAAACCCATGAAGACGATTTCCTCGCCGGAGGCGGTGAGGCCCGCGCCGGTGTCGGCCTGGTTAGGATTGAGCTGCTGGGCGATGTTCCAGCAGAAGGCCATTTTCAGGATGCCCTGATAGAAGACCTTGATCTCGTCGCCGCCTTCCAAAGAGGCGTCAAAGGCGATACCGGGCATACTCTTGAGCTGCTCCAGGGCCTTGACGTTCAGAGGATCATCCCAGGTATATTTGTCGTGAGCCGCAGTGGTGAAGGTTCCGCCGTACAGGTTGTTGACCAGCGCACGGGTTCCCTGGTCGCCGCCCTGGCCCTTGCAGAAGACTGCGCCCACGGGGGCGTTGAAGTGCGCGTACAGGGCGTCCACGGCCTTAATAAAGTCCTCGGTAGTCCAGGTGCGGGTGGCCAGATCCAGATACTGGTCGGCTCCGGCTTCCTTGAAGGCGTTCAGGTTCACAGCCATGCAGTGGGCGGTGACGACCAGCGGATATTCGTAAACTTCTCCGTTGGAGTGCGTGCAGGCAGTCATGGCCGCGGCGTTGATTTCACTTTTGTCGGTGTCGTCAAACATATCGCTCAGGTCCACCAGATAGCCCTTGTCACCCCAGTTGGTCACAAGACGCTCGGGACCTTCCATGATCAGGTCGGGGGCGCTTTTGGCGGTGATGGCGGAGTTGACTTTGTCGTCTCCGTCCGCATAGGCTAAGTATTCCACCTTTACGGTAATGCCCGTGTCGGCGGTAAATGCGTCAGTGATGGCTTTGACCTGTTCCTCTTTGCCCCAGTCACCGATGGGATAGGTCCACAAGGTCAGTTCGCCGCCTCCGGCAGCGGGTTCCGGCGAGGTGTCGGGGGTATTGGTCTCAGCCGGTGGGGTGTCCTGAGTAGAGGGAGGTGAGTCGTTGTTGCCTCCGCAGGCAACAAGGGCCATGACCATGGTCATGGCCAATACCAATGCAAGCAGCTTCTTCATCGCGAGTCCTCCTTTTAATGTTTACAAAAAATAAACCGGCAAGCTTTAGCCCGCTGTATAAATTATACAAGGGCCGCCTTCTCTTGTCAATTAAAATCGAAAGGTTTTCTGGAAAATCTTGATATTTAGGGAATGTTTCAAAAATAATTTCGATTTTTGGTGATTTTTTCCTTGAAATTCGAAAAGAAAGAGGAGAGTATGCCTTGACAAACCGGAAAAAACTGCTAACGTATACCGTGTAGGGTAAAATCCAGACCAACAGGCTGCAAGCGGAAAGGAAGACAGACGATGAAAAAACATATCTTATGCTTGGGCGACTCCAATACCCACGGTTACTGTGCCGACACCGCCGACTGCGCCGACGGCGGAATTCGGTTCAACGAAAACGAGCGGTGGACCTGCCTTCTTCAAAAGGCCCTGGGACCGGAGATCCTGGTAACGGAGGAGGGACTCAGCGGGCGGACCACCGTTTTCCAGGACCCGCTTCATGAGACGATGGACGCGCTTACGGTTCTCTACTCCCTGTTGAAAAGCCACGAAGTTATTGACTTGCTTATTATCATGCTGGGGACCAACGATACGAAGGAGCGCCTGGGGGTGAATGCGGCCTGCATTGCCATCGGAATGGAGCGGCTGGTCCGAAAGGCCCAGAGCGTGGACTGCTGGGGAGATCATGCGCCTAACATTTTGATCGTCTGCCCGCCACCCATTCGCCCGGAGATGGAACGCTCTGAAAACGGCATTCCCATGGGGAAAGGCTGCCTGGAGAAGTCCCGGGAGTTGCCCCGGTATTATGAGAAGACCGCCAAACTGGTGGGGGCCTACTACCTGGACGCGGCGGAGTGTGAGTTCAACGGGGTGGACGGGATGCACCTGACCCGAAAGGGCCACGCTCAGCTGGCGGAACTGCTGGCGGAGAAGGTGCCGGAGCTGCTTCCCTGAGGGCTTATAGTTTGAAAGAAGCAAGTTCGATTCCCTGGAACGGCGGTTTTTGAAAAAGGTCCCTACTTAGGTTGAAGGCGAAAAAAGTGCCGTTTAAAATGGGGCGGAAAGGAAAAGAGCTACGAGAGAAACCCATCAGGGGTTTCTCTCGTTTTCAATCAGAAGTTTTTCAGACCTTTGAAAGGTCTGAAAAACTTGCTTTTTATTCATCCGGTTCTTCCTTCAGAGCCAGCTCCGGGGAGTGGGCCTGAAAAATTTTTTCAAAGAAAAGCGACGCCAGCAGTGTAGCGGTCACAGGCATGAATACCACCGGCCACCACCGCTCTATGCAAAAAACGGCGGTCTGGGCCGTCAGCAGCGTCACCACGACGGTGCTGGGCAGATGGGCGACGGTGAGCTGGAGAGATGTGCGGAAGAGCCCGCCGACGCCATAGTCAAACCGCCCCAACAGGGGAAACAGCCAACATAACATTCCCGCCGGGAGAATCAGGGCGAAGTAGTACGCCACGTATAGCACATAGGCCCCGCCTCCCCAACGGGTGCCGTACCAGCGAACGATGAAGTGCCCGCCGAAAAGAGACAACGCCAGGGGAATTACGATAAGCCCCGCCAGCAGTCCCACTTTGAAGTTCTGGCGGAGGGAATGGAAGTAGCGCCGGAAAGCCCCGCTTTCCCGCTTTCGAACACAGGTAACCACAGCGTAGTACAGCGCAGCCGTGGCGGGACCGGCGGTGACAACAGGCAGACACAGGCAAACCCACAGGATGGACAGTCCGAAGATGTCCACCAGGGTGCTGAGCCAGGCCCAGATGCCTTTTTCAGGATTAAAAAACTCTCCCAAGCCTCCGCCTCCCCTCGAGAAGTGATTCAAAAAGTTAAGGGCTTTTTGGCCGGCGCTTCGATTCCGTCAGGCTCTGGAAGCGGGTGAGGCCTCCGGGGGGGACGCATTCACCCGCGAAATCTCATAAAGGAGGACCGTCAGACGCACTTTTGCGTCAAGGCCTTGCCCACGGATCGGCGGTTTTCCTCCGCTGCCTCCGGGTTCCGGCGGACAAACTCACTGAGGAGCACCTCCACCACATAGAGCTGGGCCATCAGGGCGGAGGTGGAGCCAAACTGAAAGGGTTGCTCGTTGGGACCGCAGAGCAACACCACATCGGCATAGGCGCTGGCGGGGGAGTTGGGGTAGCGGGTCACCAGAATCAGCTTTGCCCCCCGGGCCCGGATGACCTCCACCGCCTCCAGCAGCTCGTGGGTGGCGCCGGAGTAGGAAAAGTAGAGCACTACGTCCCCCTTCGACAGGGTGGACAGGACCACGGTCTGCATATGGGAGTCCTGGATGGTCTTAAACTTCGGGGAAGTGGTGGAAAATTGGGCCCAGGCCGCCAGGGCAACCACCGCGTGGTTCCCCTGACCCAGACAGATCACCTGCCCCGCCTGAAACACCAGGTCCGCCGCCCGGTGAAGCTCCCGTTCGGAGAGCATATGGTAGGCGTTGCTCAGCGCGTCCTGAACAGCGGAGAGCACCTTACCCATGACGGTGGCGGCGGAATCCTCCGCCATGATTTCACTTCCCGGCTCGCAGAGGGCCTCCCGGGCAGGCAAGGCCGCCCGGGCCAGCTCCAGCTTGAAGTCGTTGAATCCCGCCAGTTTCAGTTTCCGGCAAAAGAGCGACACCGTGGATACTGCCACGCCGCACTGGCTGCTCAGGTCGGTGATGCTGATATACTGGGTTTGCTCCTGGTGTTCCAGCGCGTAGTCGGCGATCTTCCGCTCCGCGCGGGTAAAATGCTCGTATTCCTGGAGCATCAGCGCGATGATATCCTTGCCCATCCGCGTCTCCTTTGGCCGGGAGGCCTGCTGTTACGGTTCCAAAATCTCTCCTATCAGCTTATCCACCAGAATCATGCTCCGGGGCAGGTGGAAGGGCCCTTTGAAAGTGCTGCCCTTGGTGCTGGGTTCAGTAGGCAGGCCGTCCCGGCGGAGATAGCCGTACCACTCGCCGTATTCGGGGTCGGCAAAGTGAGCCTTGCAGTAGTCCAGGGTCTTGTAGAACCAGTCCAGGTACTTCTCCTCCCCGGTGTCCCGGTAGAGCATGATGGAGGCAATCAGAATCTCGTTGTGGGGCCACCAGAGCTTCATGTCGTGTTCATAGGCTTCCGGGGGTTTGCCCAGGGCGTCGGTGAAGTACAAAAGCCCGCCATAGGTTTCATCCCACCCGGCGGTAATGGCCCAGTCGAACATCTCCGCCGCTTTTTTAACCAGGGCCTTGTCCCCGGTCCGCTGGGCGTGCTCCAGCAAGAACCACACGCCTTCAATGTCATGACCGGGATTGACCGTGCGGCCCTCGGTGTAATAGAGCCGTGGGGTCCCGTCCACGTCCACATTTTCCAGCGTGCACTTGAGCTCCGGCTTCACGTGGTAACGGAAGATGTCGTCCACGCACCGCTGGGCCCGCTCCTCATAGAGGGCTTTCCTCTCCGGGTCCGTCCGCAACAGTACGCCGGTGACGTTCAAAATGATCATAGGTGTGCCGAAGGCCCGTCCCGTCCGGGTCTCCGGAATGGTCTTGGGCCCCATGCCCACAGGGTCGGGCTTTCCCTGGCTCAGGTCCCAGTACAGGTCGTAGCACTGCCGGGCCCGCTCCAGGCGGGCCTTGTCCCCCGTCACGCCGTAGTACTCGGCGTTGGCAATGGCGCAAAACGCCTCGGAAAAGTAGTAACGCCGCTGGCGCAGGGGCTGCCCCTCCGCCGTGACGGTGAAGTACATCCGGTCGCCGCACGCGTGATTAAAGCAGTGGGCCTCCATAAAGTCCAAGCAGCTTTTCGACGCGTCCAGCCACTCTTGCCGCGGGCCGTAACGGTGGCACAAAAACGCGAAAATCCAGCCGCAGCGGCCCTGCATCCAGACACTTTTGTCTGTGGAGTAAATCTCGCCTTTCCGGTCCAGGCAGGTATAGACGCCGCCGTGCTTATGGTCCATGCCGTGCTCCAGCCAGAAGCTGGCGGAGCGCTCCAGCTCTTGTTTCACCCAGGATTGGGCGTCCTGTAATGTTTGACGGTCCATAAGGTTCCTCTTTTCTGTCAAAATCCTGTAGGGGCGCCGCCCCCGGCGCCCCGCGTTTTTGCAAAACCTTGCGGCGGGCCGCCGGAGGCGGCGGCCCCTCCATAACAGTATGGTTTACTTAATCTCCGGCAAACTGGCGGCGGCCATGGACTGGCCCACCCGGCGGAATTTCTCGTCGGGCAGCTCGGGAACGATCTTCCCGGTGAGCTCCGGATACTCGTCGGCCAGCACTTTTTTCGCCGTGTCCAGAATCAGGTCGCCGCCCTTGCCGCTCATGACCCGGCCCAGCAGCAGCACGTGGCGGCAGCCGTAGAGGTCGAAGTAATAAGCCAGAGTGTGGCCCAGGTACACGCCGATGGACTCATAAACCTGGACCGCCCGGGGATCGTCTTCCGCCATCAGCTTCTGAACGGCCTTCAGCTTTTCAGCGGGGGAGTCGTTCTCATCCAGCTGGATGCCCGCCCGGGGGGCCAGTTTGATGACGCCGTCTTGAGAGAAGTATTTCACGCCGCAGCCGATGTCGCCGCTCCACTCGTCCCGCATGGCGTCGGGCTGGGCGTCCACGGGGACGAAGGCCAGCTCGTTGAGCCACCCGGTGATCCGGCCCTCTTCATCCACGTAGCCCACAGCCTCGCTGGTGCCCATGGCGATTCCCAGGACGCTGTTGTCATTTAAGCTCATGGCTCCCGCCAGAGCGGAGACGTCTCCGTCGTTGATGACGCAGTAGGGCACGTCCCCAAAGGTGTCGTGAATGGCCCGGATGTAGATGTCTTTGACTTTTTCGTTGTAGATCTCTTTGGGGACCTTGAGGAAAAGGGAGGCGTTCATGGTCCGGTTGTTGATGAACACACCGGCGGAGCTGACACCCACCGCGTCCACCCGGGGCATATGCTCCGCGGCGGATTTCAGGGCGGAGACAATGCCGTCATAGTGGTAGTCCGGGTCGGAATTGGTCTTGGGGAACCAGACCACCTCCTCAGAGTAGACGGTTTCCCCGTCGATGACGGCGGAGACCTTCCGGTCAGACCCACCGGCGTCAAAGCCGATGCGGCAGCCTTCCATATGGCCTCCAATGGCTTTGGGAGCGTCTTTGGCGGTGGGGATTTCATCCACCAGCACTACTTCAAAAGGGTGTTCAAAGACGCTGGCCATATAGTCCCAATCGAACTCCTGCCGCCCACCGGCGCAATAGACGGATTTCAGATATTCACAGACACCCTCGTCGCCGCTGACGTAAATTTTGAAGCCGCCCTTCATCCAGAGAATGGTCTTCACCAACCGCTCAATGTAGTAGTGGTCGGCGGCCTCCATCTCCGGAGTGCCGTGAATAAAGGTCTGGCAGGAGGCCATCTGGCCATCCGCCCGCTCCACGGCGACGCCCACAGGTTTTTTTGCCGTAGCCAAAAAGGCGCGGTTAAACCGCATAAGGGGGATAAAGTCTGGGTCCAGGGAAGGCGTGTGCTTTAATGTCACGTTGATGCCAAAACGATCCATAGCGATTCTCCTTTATCCATTCGTTTCAATTTGCGGGGGCGTCACAGGTATGTGAAAGGGGTAACAAAGTGATGATATCACAAATTTATCCAATTTTCAATCCCCGGAATAGGTTCCTGCTTTATATTTTGCCGGAGGCCTTGAGACCAGGGACGGGGACGGTGGGGCGGCGTTCAGGGTTCGCCTCCGCTGTTATACTTTGTGCGGATCAAGATGTCCGTATAGAGCAGTTCCTTTTCCGGCGCTTTTTCATTCATGAGATATTGGTATAGAATTTGCAGGGGCAGCCTACCTTGCTCCAGGGCAACCTGGTCCAACACAAAGCTCAGATCCCCGCTTTGCAGCAGTTGGCGGTTTGGCGCGTTCAGGTCATAGGCCACCACCCGGACCCGTCCTTTGCGCCGCTCGTCCTCAATGGCGCGGCAAACGCCCCGCTGGCCGTTGGAGGTGATGTAGACACAGGCGAGAGAGGGGGATTCCCGAAGGGTGTGCTGTGTGATCTCATGGGCGTAGTCGTCCCGGTCAAAGCAGGGCTGGAAGGGGAGAAGGTGAATGTTTCCCGCGTCCGCCAGCGTGTCCAAAAAGCCCTGCAAGCGACTGTAATGGGCGCCATTGTTGATGTGTCCGGCAATGGGGAGGACCAGTCCGCCGTTTGGAAGCATCTGCCGGATCAGCCCCGCCGCCGTCTGTCCCGCCCGGTAATTATCCATGCCCACAAAGCAAAGGCGTTTGCTGTCCGGTGCGTCGGTGTTGAAGGTCACCACCGGAACGCCTTGCTGGTGGAGCTGGTCGATGCGCCGGACCAGATCGGGAGCATTGCCTGCGGAAATGGCAAGGCCGCTTGCCCCCCAGGCTATCAGCTCGTCGATTTGCCGGAGAACTTTTGTGGTGTCCCGGCCCTGGATCTCCCGCAGTTCAATTTCCAGACCGGAGACCTGTAGTTCCGCTGCCGCCTGACGGGCGCCGGCGGCCACGTCCTGCATGGTGGGCGTCTCCGCAGACTGGAGAATGGCGCCCAGACGAAACCCCTGCCGGGCCCGAACCAGGGCCTGCCCGATGGAGTTGGGGCGGTAGCCCAGCTCCTCGGCAATTTTCTGGATGCGGGCGGCCACTTCCGGGTTGATCCGGCCCCGGTTGTGGAGGGCCCGGTCCACTGTTCCCCGGGAGACTCCCGCCAATTGGGCAATCTGTTGTGAAGTCACTGCCATGGTACGCCCTCCTTGTGCTGTTATTGCGGTCATTATAGCACGTGCCCGCACCTCCTGACAAGGGCATTTTCTCAGATTCAGCAAAAAAGAACGCAATTGCACGCGTTTTTGCGGTTGGAGCGGGAGAATTGCACAAGAAAGGGTCCCAGGGTTTTCCGGCTCTTCCAAACTTTATGATTTCAGTGCTTTTTCTGGAAAAATTCCTTGCAAACGGGGGGGATCTATGGTACTTTGGTATCAGATAGTCAAAGGTTCCCCAGGGGAACCGCAAGGCGCGTTGCCGCGCGTCTCCTGAAAAAATCACAGCTTATCCTCTTTGCGTGTGTGCATTTTGCGTGCCTCTTTTCCACTTTCTTGAAAACATGAATGGAGGCTGTAACAATGGCATTTTTCAGTTCCGTCTCGTGGACGCTGATCTCCTTTGTCCTTTTCACCGCCCTGGTGGCGGTTATCTCCAGCTGGAAGACCAGGGGAGACGATCTGGACTCCGCCGAGGGCTATTTTCTGGCGGGCCGGGGGTTACCGGGCATAGTCATCGCCGGGTCCCTGTTGCTGACCAACCTCTCCGCCGAGCAGCTGGTGGGCCTGAACGGCCAGAGTTGGGCGTCCAATATGGGTCCCATCGCCTGGGAGGTGGGGTCCATGTTCACTCTGCTGGCGCTGGCCTATTACTTCTTGCCGCGATACCTGAAAATGGGAGCCATGACGATCCCCTCCTTGATGGAGGTACGCTACGGAAAAGGCACCAAGACCATGTTTTCTCTGGTCATTGTGGTGATGTATTCCATCTTGAACCTGCCTGTTATTCTCTATTCCGGCGCGGTAGTCTTTGAGCAGATTTTCGGCATCTCCGAGATGCTGAACATTTCGAAATTCCAATCCGTGGCGGTCCTATGTCTCATCATCGGTATCATTGGCGGATGTTATGCCATCTTTGGCGGACTGAAAGCCGTGGCGGTGTCGGACACTATCAACGGCATTGGGCTGATCATCGGCGGGTTGATGGTGCCTTTCATCGGTTTCGCCGTGCTGGCCTCCCAGACCGGGGGAGAGGGTATTCTGGACGGTATGCGCTATATCGTTCAGGCGGACCCGGCGAAAATGAACGCCGTCAACGCCTGGAATGCGGCGGAGCCGGAGGTCCCCTGGCCTCTGATCATCACCGGTATGTTCTTCAACAACCTCTATTGGTGGTGTACAAACCAGTCCTTTGTCCAGCGGGCCCTGGCGGCCAGGTCTCTAAAAGAGGGGCAGAAGGGCGCAATTTTCTGCGGCTTCCTCAAGTGCCTGGGCCCGCTCTATTTGGTTATCCCCGGTATCATCGCCTTCTATTTACCCTCTATTCAGGACGCCATTGCCACAGCGGGAGACAAGGCCATCGACTTTGCCTATCCCGCCCTCATCGCCGCTATCATTCCAAAGCCGGTGATGGGCTTCTTTGCCGCCGTCATGTTCGGCGCCATCCTCTCCTCCTTTAACTCAGTGCTGAACTCCGCTTCCACCATGTTTACCCTGGACCTGTACCGCTCCGCCTTTAAACCCGATGCCTCCGACGCGCACTGTGTGAAGGTGGGCAAAATTTATGGAACCGTCGCGGGCTGTGTCTCCATTGTTATCGCCCCCTTTGTGATGAACGCCCAGGGGATCACCACCTTCCTCAACTCCATGAGTCAGTTTGTCTCTCTGCCGGTACTGTGCGCTATTCTGGGCGTGTTCCTTTTCAGGCGCCTGCCCGCTTATACGCCGAAGGTTATCACCATTTTCCATGTGATCTGCTATGGCGGGTTTCTCCTCATCGCCCCTAATTACCCCGGCACAGACAACCCCATTCACTACCTGTACGCCATGGCGGTGTTGTTCCCGGTGGAGCTTTTCATTATGTGGGCTTTGAATAAATACCGGCCCGCCCAGGAGTACGTTCCCCAGGATGTGGGAGCGGTGGACCTGACCCCATGGAAATACCGGCATATTGTGTCCGTTGTCGGCCTGATTGTTGCTGTGGCCATTTACCTGGTCTTTTCCCCTCTGGGCATTGCGGCCTGAGCGGTTTCCGAAAACATCAAAACCTCCGGTTCGGCCGGGGGTTTTGATGTCTTTAAGGCAAACTCTGATGTTACCTCAAGAAGCCGGCCGCGTATAACCATTCCGGCGGATACGTTTACTGGCACAGGTTTCCTTCCCGGGGGAAGGCCGGTATGACGGCTGAAAAAAGGAAAGCCCTTCGGTGCGTTCTGCACGCAAAGAGAGCTTCTCATATTTGTACATCTTCGTCAAAAAAGACCGGGAATCTATGGAGGCGACAGAGGATCTCACAATTTTATCTCCAAATTATTGTGGAGAATACGGGTATATTTTTGTTGCGTTCTCGTGAACGCTTTGCTATAATCAGATCCAGAGAAAGGAAGGTAAGCGCAGGCAAAGGTACGCATCGGGAGGACGCGGCGGCTCCGGCAAGAGTCCGCCGGAATTTACAAAACGAGCACGTAGACGTGTTGGCATCATTCACAAGAATTTTGAACTGGAGGAACTTATCATGGAACTCAACATCTGCTTAATCGGCTGCGGCATGATTGGAAAGGAACACATCGAGCGCATCCAGAACCGTATCCGGGGGGCCAAGGTCGTGGCCGTCTGCGACGTGTTTGAAGAAGGCGTAAAAAAAGGCGCGGAGCTGGCGGGCCCCGGCACCAAAACCTACACGGACTTCAACGAGGCCATCAACGACCCGGAGGTCAGCGCCGTGGTGGTGACCACGCCGGGCCAGTTCCACAAAGACCCCGTCCTGGCCGCCATCAAGGCGGGAAAGCCGGTCTTTTGTGAAAAGCCTCTGGCCAACACCGCCGCGGACTGCAAGGCCGTGGTGGACGCGGAAATGGCCTCCGGCAAGCACCTGGTCCAGATCGGCTTCATGCGCCGCTATGACCGGGGTTACAACCAGGTGAAAGAGCTGCTGGAGTCCGGCAAATTCGGCGCGCCTCTGGTGGTAAAATGCACCCACCGGGCCGACGGTGTGGCCCCCAGTTACACCACCGCCATGGCCGTCACGGATACCGCCATTCATGAAATCGACTGCCTGCCCTGGTTGGTGAACGACGAATGGGACGAGGTCCAGTGCATCCTCCCCAAGGTCTCCAGCAAGGCCCACGAAGGGCTGCGGGACCCCCAGGTGATGATTATGAAAACCAAGGGCGGGGTAGTGGTCATGCTGGAAGTCAATGTCAACTGCGGTTTCGGCTACGACATCAACTGTGAAGTGGTCTGTGAAAACGGCGTGGTGAATTTGCCCTGCCCCTCTTTCCCCACAGTGCGCTATGCCAATCAGGTTTCTACCAAGATTGAGGACAACTGGATCTTGCGTTTCATCGACTCTTACGACGTGGAGCTCCAGGACTGGGTGGACCATGCCCTTAAAGGCGAGACCGGCGGTTCCTCCGCCTGGGATGGGTATGTTGCCTCCATCACCGCAGACGCCCTGGTGAAATCCCAGACCTCCGGCCAGATGGAGAAAGTTGTCACCGGCGGCACCCCTGATTTTTACAAAAAGTAAAACTCTCTTTGATATATTACATTTGGGAAAGGAGCGCGAAGCATGAAAATAGCCTTTGACGTGGATGTACTGGCGAAGCAAATGCCCATTCGGGACTATGTCCGGAAGGTAGCGGACTGGGGTTACAAGTACATTGAACAGTCCCCCCATCCCCGGATCAATCCCTTCTATA
>CAJUCO010000033.1 GCA_910585245.1 uncultured Oscillibacter sp. | reverse complement strand
CCATGATCCTGGCCGAGGTTGGTGACTTTTCCCGGTTCGACTCTGCCGACAAGCTGCTGGCCTACGCCGGGATGTCTCCCTCTACCTACCAGTCAGGACAGCTTAAAAACTGCTATCCTCACATGGAAAAACGCGGCTCACGGTATCTGCGCTATGCTCTCTACAACGCTGCCAAGTACGTCTGCCATTGGGATACTACATTCGCTGCTTACCTTGCCAAGAATCGCGCTGAGGGCAAGCATTACAACATCGCCTTATCCCATGCCGCCAAGAAGCTGGTACGGCTTATCTTCGCTCTGGAGAAATCCAGACAGCCTTATTGTCCAGTGATTTGATTCCCCTCAATAGCTATCTGGGGATCTCCCGAGCCTTTGCTATGCTTTTTTGAACCATTTGTCTTTTTCCTCCATCCTTCATTTTGAGCGTTGACATCTAATAGTTAATCTTTTCCGTCTAAACGGGAAAAGGAGACAGCCAAAGCCTGTCTCCTTTTTGCGATATGCGATAGAGAATATGTGAGGATATGTATGGATTTTCCCACAAGAACATCCACTCTCCCCCGCCACCTCGGCCCTGAGTCCAGCGGAGCGAGTCGGGGCCGAAAGCGAAGAAATTCCCGCCATAGTGGAGTTTTCGGCAAAGCCGGAAACGGAACGGTGGCGGGAATTTCTGAGCTGGTACGCCCGAGGGGACTTGAACCCCTACCCGTTGCCGGAATGGAACCTAAATCCATCGTGTCTGCCAATTTCACCACGGGCGCATAAGAAAGTTCGAATAATAGTATACCACACTCTGCCGCCCGCCGTCTACCCCTTTTTCCACCTCTTGCGAAAATCGGCCGGTTCCCCCGGGAGAAAAGGGCCCCTCGCTCTTGCCTTTTTTGCCGTTCCGTTATAGAATATCCCCATTACTTCAACGAAAAGAGGTCCCTTTTATGCCGACACCCCGCGCCGCCGTGATCCATGATCTCTCCGGTTTTGGACGCTGTTCCCTTACGGAGGTCATCCCCATTCTCTCCGTCATGGGCATCCAGTGCTGCCCGATGCCCACCGCCTTTCTCTCCACCCACACCGGGGGATTCACCGGCTTCACCTTTCTGGACATGACGGAAGAGCTGCCCCGGGTGGCCGAACACTGGAAGTCCTTGCATCTTCAGTTTCAAGCCATTTACAGCGGATTTTTGGGCAGCGAGCGTCAGATCGGCATAGTGGCGGATTTCATCCGCCAGTTCCGGGGACCGGACACGCTGGTGGTGGTGGACCCGGTGATGGGAGACGACGGGAAGGCCTACCAGACCTATACCCCCGCCATGTGCGCCGGGATGGAGCGTCTGGCTGCGCTGGCGGACGTGATCACGCCCAATTTGACGGAGGCCGCCTTCCTGTTGGGGCGGGAGTACGGGGACCTTCTGGACGGAGGCAGAGCCCTTCACGATGAGACCGCTCTCCGGCATCTGGTAGAGGAGCTGAGTTTGGAGGGAAGGCGCTCCGTGGCGCTCACCGGGGCGGCTCTGGCTCCAGGGCAAACGGGGGCCATGTGTTTCGATGCCCGGACCGGGAAAACCGAGGCGGTTCAGACGGAGTTCGTGGCCCACCCCCTGCACGGCACGGGGGACGTGTTTGCCAGCGTTCTCACCGGGGCTCTGCTCCGGGGGGACTCCCTCCGCAGTGCTGCGGCCCATGCCGTGGACTTTATCCACGCCTGCGCGGTGCGGACGGTGGAGCAGGGCCTCCCCCTTCGGGAGGGCGTGGACTTCGAGCCTCTGCTGGGCCGTCTGGCGTCGCCGGAGGTTTCGCACCGTTAAAACGGAAAATCTCCGTTAAGGAGAAGAAAAAGGCGCGGGAACCTCGTCCGGGGTTCCCGCGCTTTTAAACTGAAACGCGCCTGAACGGTGTGAAGGTCCTGAAAACTTACCCGGTCCGGCGAAAAGACCCCGTTGCCAGACAGAACCGGCGGACCCGCTCCGGTCCGCCGGTTTTTGTTTATGCGCGTTCTTTTGCCTTGGCCTCCCGCCGCTTCCGGCACGACTGGAAGAGGGTGTAAAAAAGCAGGAAGGTCAACGCCGTTCCCCCCGCCAGCTCTGCGGTGTGGAAGCCCACCACGCCGGTCAGGGCCATCTGTCCCGCGACCACCGCCGCTACCAACAGGATTCCAAGCGCAATCCCTTTCATCATATCCTTCATAATTTTTTCCTCCATTTCTGTTTTCTTGGAACTGACGTCAGTATAGCAAACCGCCGCCGGGCCTGCCATAGCGTTGCCTTACATTTTGCCGCCGTATCTTACAATGCCGTAAGATTCCGGCCCCGGGCGGGTAATTTCCGAAAAACCGGAAATGCTATTTGCACGAAAGGGAGGGATCTTTATGACCAAATCCATCAAACCCACAGAACCGGAAACCGATACACAAAACGAGGCCGTCCAGTCCATCCTGGACTTTGGCTCCGCCATGACGGCCACACCCCACGGCAATCTCTACTGCCTCACCATCATCGGACAGATTGAAGGGCACATGACCGCCTCCTCCGGCACAAAGACCACCAAATATGAGCACGTCCTTCCTCTCCTGGCCAAGCTGGAGGAGTCCGACGAGGTGGCGGGGGTCCTCTTTCTTTTGAACACCGTAGGCGGCGACGTGGAGGCAGGTCTTGCCATCGCGGAGCTCATCGCCGGTATGACCAAGCCCACAGTCTCCATCGTTCTGGGGGGCAGCCACTCCATCGGCGTGCCCCTGGCGGTGGCCGCCCGTCGGAGCTTCGCCGTGCCCTCCGCCGCCATGACCATCCACCCTGTCCGCATGAGCGGCACCGTCATCGCCGCCCCCCAGACCTACAGCTACTTCCAGCGGCTCCAAGACCGGATTGTGGCCTTTGTCGCCGGACACAGCCACATCTCCGCCGGGGACTTCCAGGACCTGATGCTGAAAAAGGACGACATGGCCGCAGACGTTGGCAGCGTCGTCTACGGCGAGGAGGCGGTACGCCTGGGCCTCATCGACGAAATCGGCGGCCTCTCCGACGGGCTCCAATGGCTCTATGGGGAGATTGACGCGGGGAAGAAAAAGCGGAAGAAGAAGTAAGGCGCCCGCAAGGTCCCCCGCAATCCTGCCATTCCCAAAAGGCGGACACACCGGCCTTGCGGTCTGCCTACCACTCGAACACCGTGTAGGGGCGGACCTGTGTGCCCGCCCTTTCCCCGCTCCGCTCGGTTTCCCACCGGGCGGAAATTTTATCGTCCTTTTAGTAAAATATACTTGACAAATAGTCGTCTTAGTTGTACACTGACCCTACCGACGCAAAATAAGGAGGAACTTTATGAATCGCTTTCAGAAAGTATATACCCAAGGAACCCTGGATGTGATGGAAATTTGGGTGGACACAGAAACCGGCGTCCACTACCTATTCCACCGGAACGGCACCGCAGCGGGCTTCACGCCTCTATTGGGCCCCGACGGCAAGCCGGTTATTACCCGCGAATAACCCGGAACAGGGAAAGGACGGATTTTTATGGATCAGTACCATACCGGAATTCTCGTTGGCCTTACGGCGGGCATCCTTGCCGGACTGGCCTTCGTCGTGTTCCTGTTTAAGAAAAAAATCCTGGACACGCACTTTGACGAGCGGCAGGAGCAGGCCAGGGGCAAGGCCTTTCAATACGGGTTTTTCACCCTGCTCATCGCCGCCTTTGCCTACGGTATCTCCGACCTGCTGCTGGGCCGGTGGTGCGACACGCTGGCGGGGGTAAGCCTTTGTATCGCCCTGGCCATCTGCGTCTTTGCCATCACCTGCATTTTGAAGGACGCCTACCTCAGCCTCCGGGAAAAACCCCGGACCATCATGACCTTCTTCGCCCTGCTGTCCGCCGTCAACCTGGGCCTTGGCGTCATGTACCACATCTCCCCCGGCCTGACGGAAAACGGCCTGCTGACCTACCGGGCGGTGAATCCCATTATGGGAACGGCGACCCTGGTAATTCTCCTTGTGTACATCGTCAACTACCTCCTCCGCCCCCGGGACGAGGAGGCGGAATGAAAAATCTCCGCATGAAAGCCGCCCGGGCCGCCCTGGACCTGAGCCAGCAGCAGCTGGCGGACGCGGTGGGGGTCTCCCGCCAGACCATCAACGCCATTGAAAAGGGGGACTACAATCCCACCATCAAGCTCTGCACCGCCATCTGCCGCCGCCTGGGCAAAACTCTGGACGAGCTCTTTTGGGAAGAATAAGCAGACAGGGGGAGGGTCCACGGGCCCTCCTCCTCTTCTTACAAACGTTTGCAAGAACACTTCCACAGATACCGGGCTAAACGATTACGCAAAATTTATGGAATGTTCACCTACCCAGATGGGAAAGATTTCTGTATAATAAGAAACCGCAAGAAGTTAACAAGAACGGATTTGACTCCCCGCCGGAGGGAGTTTACAGGAGGAATTTCATATGCTGAGAAAAACCAAAATCATCTGTACCCTGGGCCCCGCCGTGGACAGCGAGGATATGATCGTCGCCCTGATCAAGGGGGGCATGAACGGCGCCCGGTTCAACTTTTCCCACGGCAGCCACCCGGAGCACCTGGAGCGGTTGAACCGCCTGAAGGCCATCCGGGACCGGATGGGCAGCCCTGTAGCCACCATTCTGGACACCAAGGGGCCGGAGATCCGCATCCGGAGCTTTGAGAGCAAGACCGTGGACCTCACCGCCGGGGAGACCTTCACCCTGACGGTGGAGGACGTTCCCGGCACCGCCCGGCGGGTCTCCGTCACCTACCCCAGGCTCCACGAGGAAGTGATTCCCGGCCAGGAAATTCTGATTGACGACGGGCTGGTGGCCATGCGGGTTCGGGAAATCCAGGGGTTCGATATCATCTGCGAGGTGGAGAACGGCGGAACCCTCTCCGCCAATAAATCCATCAATATCCCCGGGGCCCGCATTCAGCTTCCCGCCCTGACGGAAAAGGACGTGGCGGATATCCGCTTTGGCGTGGAGAATGACTTTGACTTCATCGCCGCCTCCTTCGTCCGCCGCCCCGCCGATGTGGAAGCCGTCCGGCAGGTTCTCCACGACTGCGGCGGAGACCAAGTGAAAATCATTGCGAAAATCGAAAATCAGGAGGGCATCGACAACCTGGACGGCATTCTGGAAGCCGCCGACGGGGTCATGGTGGCCCGGGGTGACCTGGGTGTGGAGATTCCCGCCGCCAAGGTTCCCGCCCTCCAGAAGCAGATGATTCGCAAAGGGCTCCAGGCGGGCAAGCCCGTCATCACCGCCACCCAGATGCTGGACTCCATGATGCGCAACCCCCGCCCCACCCGGGCGGAGGTCTCCGATGTAGCCAACGCCGTGTACGACGGCACCAGCTGCGTCATGCTCTCCGGGGAGACCGCCGGGGGCAAGTACCCTGTGGAGGCTCTGGCGGCTATGCTGGAAATCGTCACGGAGGCGGAGGGGTCCATTGATTACTGGAAGCGCTTCCAGAAACAGCTGGTGATTACCACCTCCAATAATATCAACGACGCCATCACCCACACCTGCTGCCTCACAGCCCGGGACCTGAACGCCACGGCCATCCTGGCCGCCAGCAGCTCCGGCCGGACGGCCCGGATGATCTGCCGCTTCCGCCCCGCCTGCCCGGTGGCGGCGCTGACCATGCACGAAAAGACCCGGCGGCAGCTGTCCATCTGCTGGGGCGTGATTCCCTTCCTCACCGGAGAAGTGAACTCCACGGACCGGATTTTCTCCCTCTCCGCCGAGGTGGCGGTGAAGGAGGGGCTGGTCCAGCCCGGGGACACGGTGGTTATTACCGCCGGGGTGCCCCTGGGGCAGAGCGGGTCCACGAACCTCATCAAGGCCCAGGTGATTGAGGGAAAGGAGCTGTAAGGCCGCTTTGCCAAGCGGGGGGGGGATTTTGCTCGCCCTTGCGGGCGGGGGGATTTCAGCTAGGATGCTAGCTGGTGCAATGCACCCCCCATTTTCTCTTTTCCTTCCAGAAGGAAAAGAGAAAACGGGCCGTGCACGGTCCAAAAGAGAAAAGGAAGTATACGCCCTGCGGGGGGACGAGGGACGGGAGCACGCCTGAATGAACGGCGGAGCCGGAATGACTACCCTCGCGCAATTCATTCGCACGGGGGTTGCTCTTCACTGAATGGACCAGCTCCTCTTTTTGCTGCCGCACCCCGGTGGTTGCTGTAAAGCTGCGTTTACCGGGCTTTGAAGAACCCCGCACCAAAAGCAGAAGAAGGTCTACCGCTGAAAAACGGTAGACCTTCTATACTTTTCCGATTGCCAGGGTAGCGGCAGCGAAAAGAGCAGCTTGTCCATTCGTCGAGGAACAAACCCCCGCTTAATTTCATTGCGCGTGGGAAGTCATTCCGGCTCCGCCGTTCATTCAGGCGCGCCCCCGTCGCGTCCTCCGTTACTTCTTTTTCTCTTTTGGACCGTGCACGGCCCGTTTTCTCGTTTTCTTCCAGAAGGAAAAGAGAAAATGGGGGGTGCGATGCACCAGCCATCATCATGGCTGTATTTCTTAATAGGAACTGATAGTTAAGCTCTCGTCGTCTTCCCCTTTTTCAATTTTCCGTATTTCAACGAAATACTTCATATTGGGGTTCACCTCAATCTCCACCCGCTCCCCGGTCCGGTGGCCGAGAAGCGCCTTCCCCACCGGGGATTCCTTGCTCACCAGTCCCTTCAGCGCGTCCTGGCGCAGGGTGGTGACAATGCGGACTTCCATCTCTTTTTTCACCATCTCGTTGTAAATCGTCACCCGGTCAAACAGCCCCACGGCGTCCGCCGTGTCCTGTAC
The DNA here is from genome assembly GCA_910585245.1 of uncultured Oscillibacter sp. Taxonomy (GTDB): domain Bacteria; phylum Bacillota; class Clostridia; order Oscillospirales; family Oscillospiraceae; genus Oscillibacter. The sequence goes on along the minus strand of CAJUCO010000033.1, from coordinate 19,594 downwards.
CTGGATGACCTTCGCCGTGCGGATCATCCGCTCCAGATACCGGATACGGCTGTCATTGCGGCCCTTCGCCTGCTTGGCGCACTTGTATTCAAAATTCTCGCTGAGATCCCCAAAGGCCCGGGCGGTCTGGACCTCCTCAATCAGCTGGGGCCGCAGCACTTGGATTCGGTGGTCCAGCTCTTCCTTCATCTTCTTGATATCCACAGCCGTCAACTCGTCATACATGACCCATTCCTCCGTTTTCTGGATTTGCCGCTCCATCATAGCCCCTTCCGCCGCCGCTGTCAAGCTGCCCTTGACGGCGGACTCCCTTAATGTTATTCTATAGAAAGAACAACGGTTGGGAGGGGATGTTTTGCGCCTTTCGCGGCTTCTGGCCATTCGCACTGGGGTCACCGCCGTCATCGGCGGCGGGGGGAAGACGGCCTTGCTTCAAACTCTGGGGGAGGAGCTGGCCTCCGGCGGAGCCCGGGTCCTCCTCTGCACCACGACGAAAATCTTCCCCTTCAAAGGCCTTCCCAACCTGATTTGCCCCAGGGAGGAGACTCTGGAGGCGGCTTTGAAGTCCCGCCGCCTCCTCTGCGCCGGGGCCCCGGTTCCCGGCACGGGAAAACTCACCGGAGTGGAGATTCCCTTTTCCCGTCTGGCGGCAATGGCGGACTATGTGCTGGTGGAGGCGGACGGCGCGGCGGGCCGCCCGCTCAAGGCTCACGCCCCCCACGAGCCGGTGATTCCCCCGGAGGCAAACCAGACCGTGCTTGTCGCCGGGGTCTCCGGCTTTGGCCGTCCCATTCAAGAGGCGGCGCACCGCCCCGCCCTCTATGCCCGGTTGGCGGGGGTGTTGGAAGAAGACGCCGCCACGCCGGAAACCCAGGCGTCGGTGCTGCTGGCGGAGAAAGTTCACGACCGGGTCTTCCTCAATCAGACGGAATCGGCCGGAGAGCGTCGTCTGGCCGCCGCCCTGGCGGCGCGGTTGCCCTGCCCCACCGGGGCGGGGTCCTTGTTGCGAAAGGAGTTTTTTTCATGCTAGCCGTTATTCGCGGCGCAGGGGACATTGCCACCGGCGTGGCCCTCCGCCTCTGGCGGGCGGGCATCCGGGTAGTTATGACAGATCTGCCCCAGCCCACTGCCATCCGCCGGACCGTGTCCTTTTCCCAGGCCGTTGTCCATGGGAAAGCTCTGGTGGAAGACATAGCCGCCCACCGGGCGGAGTCCCTGTCCCAGGCGCGGGAGTTGCTGGAAACGGGGGTGATTCCCGTGCTGGTGGACCCGGAGGGAACCTGCCTCCCGGACCTGAGGCCCGACGCGGTGGTGGACGCCATCCTGGCAAAGAGGAACCTGGGCACCCGGATTACCGATGCCCCGGTGGTCATCGGCGTGGGCCCCGGCTTCACGGCGGGGGAGGATTGTCACGCCGTGGTGGAAACCATGCGGGGCCACTACCTGGGCCGGGTGCTCTACCGGGGCTCCGCCCAGCCCAACACCGGCGTTCCCGGCCTCATCGGCGGCTTTGCCGGGGAACGGGTTCTCCGGGCTCCGGCGGACGGGGTGTTCCACCAACGGCTGGACATCGGCGCCCAGGTGCGCATGGGGGATGTGGCCGGTGAGGTAAACGGCGTTCCCATGGCCTGCACTCTGGACGGCGTGCTCCGGGGCATCCTGCCGGAGGGAACTCCGGTCCACAGGGGAATGAAGGCGGGAGACGTTGACCCCAGGTGCGAGCCAGCGCACTGCTATTGCGCCAGCGACAAGGCCCTGTCCGTGGGCGGCGGGGTGCTGGAGGCGGTGTTATGCCTATCCAATGTGTTGAATAGAGATATATAATTACAATTCGGATTGACTAAGGAGGCGGTTTCATGTCTGAGAACCCGGTCAAGCTGACGAAACTGGCCAAATGTGCCGGCTGTGGCGCGAAGGTGGGAGCGGGGACCCTGGCCCGGCTTCTGGAGGGGCTCCAGGTCCACCGGGACCCCAATTTGCTGGTGGGATTTGACCGAAGCGACGACGCCTCCGTCTACCGCCTCAGTGAGGAGCTGGCCCTGGTTCAGACGGTGGATTTCTTTCCCCCCATCGCCGACGACCCCTACCTCTTCGGACAGATTGCCGCGGCCAACGCCCTTTCCGACGTGTACGCCATGGGCGGCGAGCCCAAGCTCTGTCTCAATATCATGGCCGTTCCCGGGGATATGCCCTCTCAGGCGGTCCACGACCTTTTGCGGGGCGGGTATGAAAAGGTCTACGAGGCCGGGGCCCTGATCACCGGAGGCCACAGCATTCTGGACGACGAGCCCAAGTACGGTCTGGCGGTCACCGGCTTTGTCCACCCGGCGAAGATGCTCACCAACTCCGGGGCAAAACCGGGGGATGTGCTGCTGCTTACCAAGCCCCTGGGAACCGGCGTGCTCACCACCGCCGCCAAGGCGGGGCTGGCTCCTCCGGCGGCTCTGGAGAGGGCCTATCGCCTCATGACCACTTTGAACAAGTCCGCCCGGGACGCCATGGTTTCACACCGGGTTCACGCCTGCACCGATGTGACGGGATTTGGTCTCCTGGGCCACGGTTTGGAGATGGCCCAGGGCAGCGGTGTGGAGCTGGAGATTCACGTGGAGTCCGTGGATTTGATTCCGGAGGCGGCGGCGCTGGCGCGGGTGGGCATCCTTCCCGAGGGGATGTACCGCAACCGCTCTTTTGCCGGTGGCTTTGTGGACCCCGGTGAGACGGAGCTGTGGCAGCAGGACTTGCTCTACGACCCCCAGACCTCCGGCGGCCTTCTGATGGCGGTGGACCCGGAGGATGCAGAGGCCCTGTATGAGGACTTAAGAGCCAGCGTCCCCAGCGCCCAGCGCATCGGAACGGTCCGGGAGTACCGGGGAGGAAAGTTCCTTTTCCTAAAGGACAGGCGGAGGTCCGGCGGCGTCCTGTAAGGGTCCCCGTAGCCCGGCGGCAGGCGCAAGCAAAAGATACAGCGGTAAAAAAGCGGACGGCTCAGCCGTCCGCTTTTACGTTTAACGTATGTCTGTAACCACGCCAATAAAGGCGGGGAGGTTCGTCTCCCGGTCCACCAGCATATAGAGGAAGGGCCGGTCCAGATACACCTCCGGTGCCGCTCCCGGCCCGGCGGAGCCCCCGGACATCTCCACCGCCGTGGCGGCTCCCGCCCGGGTGCCCTTCTCGTCCACGGCGAGATAGGTCTCGTGGAGGACCCCGCTGATATACAGCGGCCCCAAAGAGCAGCTGCCCATGCCGGAGAAGTCCGCCCGGTCCGGGTCGAAGGCCTCCGGCATCCCCATGGCCTTTAAACTTTTGGAAAGGTTCGCCCCGTACCGGCACTGGAACTTTGGGATGGCGGCATAGACCAGGGTCTCCTCCGCCGCCTCCAGCAGTTCGTGGAGCCGCTCCCCGGTGAGGGAGGCCAGGTACGCCTCCAGGGTCACGCCCTCCTCCGGCAGCAGGGCGGCGAAGGCCCAGCGGCCGCCCTGATAGGGTTTCATAAATCCCAGGGCGGTCTCATCCTCCAGGTACAATCCCTCGGAGGAATACATCAACGTCACAGGCTGCTCCCTGCCGTCCTCCGTGGTGAAAATCCGGTCCGCCCGGACCTGGCCGTCCCGATAGACCGTTTCCCACTCCGCCTCCAGGGCCAGGGCGTTGACAAGATACATCACCGCTTCGCCGGGAATTTCTTTCAGAATTTCCGGAATCATGCCGTGGGTGTTTTTGTTCACCCAGCGGTTGAGCTCCTGAAGGGCGGCGGCGTCAAACTCCGAGGCGAAAACCTCCGCCTGATACCACCCCGCCACCGTCTCCAAAAACCCCTGGTCCACCTGGAAGGTCCCGCCGTCCCGAATCCAGAGGGAGTTGGCCAAATTTACCCGGCAGCGTTTCTCCTGGGGCAGATTCGCGGTCCAGGCGGCAAGGACGGCGTTTAGCCTCTCCACCGGAAGGCCGAGGACGGACTCTATCTCCTCCCGGGTCCTCCCTTCCGCTCCGTTGGCGGCCATGCCCAGGGCGGAGAGAACCGAGAGAGGGGATATCAGGATGGGTTCCCCTGTCCAGGTCTCCTTCAAAAGCTCCAGGGAAAATCCGGCCAAGGCGGCGGCCTCCCTGCTTTCCAAGGTCTGGGAGACTTCCGTGGAGACGGGGTCCACATTCCGGGTCAGGTTTCTCGTCCCCCCAGTTTGGCCGCAGCCGGCGAGGAGCAACAGGATGAGGAGCAGGGCGAATCGACGTGTCTTCATGGCGTAAACCTCCTTTTCACCTGAATAGACGACAAAAAGGAGGAGGAGGTTTCGCCTCCCGGCGGAAGATCAGGTCCAGTCCACCACCCGGACGGTGCAGGTGGCCATGGCTCCGGACTCGGCGGTGGCCATGATCAGGGCGGTCCCTGTTTGCAAAGCGGTGACGGTGCCGTCCTGGCCCACAGTGGCGGTCCGGGGTTCGGAGGATGCCCAGGTCACGGTCCGGTTTTCGGTGTTGACGGGGAAGATGGAGGCGGAGAGTTTCTCGCTCTGTCCCCGAACCAGCACCATGGCGGTCCGGTTCAGGGATACGCTGAAAGACTCCTCCTTCAAAAGCGTGTTTCCCTGCCGCAGGGCCGGGTCCACCATTCTCCCGGCGATCACCGCCGCTGTGCCCCGAAGGATGGGGCGGTCAGGGTGGAAGGTGCCCCGGGCGTCGCCGCCCTCCAGAACGCCCGCCCGGTAGAGGAGGTAAATCCCCGGAGCGCCGGGGTCCGCCATGGGCACGTCGGGGATGGCTCCGTCCATGACGATGTTGATGCCCCGCAGCGCCTCCGAAGGGAGGGCGTTTGCCATGATGGCGGCAAAGCTCCGCCGGGTGGCGGGGAGGGTGTAGTCGTCGTACTGCCCCGCGGTGACAATCCCCATATTCAGGGCGTACTGGAGTCCGCTCATGCCCTCGGGCATGGACCAGCCGTTATAGGTCCGGTGGATCAGCACCGCCAGGGACACCACCTCGCCCAAGGTAATTCCCCCTTGGGGGGCGAAGGACCGCCCGCCCTCGGTCAGACCCCGCTCGTAAAGGGTTTGAACCCCCTGTTCATACCAGGCTCCGGCGGGCACATCGGAAAACGTCCCGGGGGCGTAGTCCCGGACTCTCCGGAAATTGTTCATCCCCAGGGTGAGACTGGTCCACATCTGGGAGGGAGCGGCAGTCCGCCCGTTCCAGGGCCCGTCGGCCAGGGCCGCAGGCGTGGCGAGGCTCAGGCAAAGCGCCAGCCCCAGCAGTGACGATAAGAATTTTTTCAAAGGAAGCCCTCCTCCGCGTTGCGCGATTTCTATGGTTGACTCTGTATAAAATAAGAATAGACCTCCGCCCGCTTCCCGTCAAGGGGTTTTGACGAGATTGTAAGAAAAAGGGGAACCGGTTTGCCCCGTGACTTTTTGACGGCTCCGCCCAAAAGGACGGGGGAATTTCTCTATTGCGGCAAGGCGGCGCAGGGATAAAAAGCGGACGGCCTTGGCCGTCCGCTTTCCTGTTTCTATTTACGCGATTCGCGCCAGCCACTTCAGGTCATAGGGCTCGAAGACCACCTTTTCATAGGACTCCACATCCAGAGGCGTGCCGTCCCAGTCCCCGTGGATATCCCCGTTTTGCTTGATGAGGATATCATAGAGGATATCATAGGTCACCCCGTCCGCCGGGTCCGTCTCCACAACGGTGGAATAGGGCAGGGTTTTGTGGTAGGTCAATTCCATGCCCTGATAGTCAAAGTGGAACCCGCAGCGCATCCGGCAGCCGTCCAGCCCGGTGTACCGGGCGATTTTCTTCAGGTCCTGGAGGATTTTATCCCCCTCCTCGTCATAGAGGTTCTCCGGCGTGGTGGCCGTGTAGTCGAAGCGGAACTGAATAGACGCGCCGGGGACCTTTTTAAAGCGCTCCAGATAGGGAACCAGGTCCTTGGCCGGGTAGTCCTTGTACAGCACGCAGTTTACCCGGAAGGGCACCGGCAACCGGGCCAGCAAACCGTCGTTGGACTCCACCACGTACTTTTGCATATGCCGGGAGACGTTGATGCAGGTGATCTTGTGCCGGTTTCTCTCGGCGAAGGCCAGGATGTCCTCCTCCGTCTGGAACTCGGACACGGGGAGGGTGGTGTTAATATAGACCTTGTGGGTGGTGGGGATTTCGTCCAACATGGACTGGAGAACCTCCAGGTCGGCGAAGGGTTCGCCGCCGGTGAACACAAAGTCACAATAAGGCGTGATGGCGTCCATCCGGCGGATGCTGGCCCGAATTTTCTCGGCGGAGAAGCCGGTCAGGTCCGCGTACTCGCCTTTGTTGATGCAGAAGGGGCAGTGGTTTTTACAGTCGTAGGGAACGAAGATCGTCACTGTGGCGCCGCCCTTTCGCGTCTTGTAGGGATGCTTCATAACGTCGTCTCGCCTTTCCGTCTAAAGTGGTGACGGTACGGCCAGGGCCGTACACAAACTCTTATTTTAAAGGATTTTTCCCGGAAGGTCAAGAGCTATTCGGAAATTTGCCATTGAAAAAATCTGTACCCTTCCCCCGGGACTACCAGTCGTGGCGGGGCGTGAGGATGCCCCGGGCGTGGAAGGCGTTCACCAGCGCGTCGATCCGGAAGAAGCACGCGGGGTCATCCAGGGTTTCGTCATCCAGGATGGACTTGATCTGGGCGATCAGCTCCAGGGCTTTGGACTCGACTTGGAGCGGCAGCGCCTCGGGTTGAATGGTTTCCAGGTATCTTACCACCAGCTCTCCAATGGCGTTTGCATACAAGTTCTTTAAAATTTCTGGATTCATAGTTTCACCTATCACCTATAATCGTTCTGTAATAATCTTTAGTATCCTTTACATTTTAGTATCATATACTGCACTTGTCAATAACGATTGTAGGTGCTCCATATGAAGGATATTTTAGCGAAACGTTTGAAGAAATGCCGGAAACAGACGGGTTTACCCCAAATCAAAGTTGCAATCTATTGTGACATTACGGAAAAGGCATATCAAAATTATGAATTGGGCGTCCATGAGCCAAAGGTCAGCATCCTCATGCGGATTGCTCAATTTTACGGAGTTTCCATAGATTATTTGGTTGGTCTGACCGACGACCCGGCGCCCTATCCAAGAGCGCAGGAACAAAAAGACCTCCCGTGAGTTTTCCGGAAGGTCTGACAATCTATAAAAAAGGGACCGCATTTCTGCGGTCCCTTCTCATAGGATGATTCTTTGGCAGGCGTCCCCTTCTCCTGCATCTCTCGGGTTTCCCCTGTCGTTACCATCGGCGTGTGGTCGGGACGAAATCTACCACCTCAAAGAACCTGATTATCCTATGTTTATTATAGCCGCTTTATTCGGCTTTGTAAAGGATTTTTTTGTTGCGTATCAAGCGGTCCCATTCTTTTTCCCGGATTTTTAAAAAGGTAATAACCGAATTTTTATAGCCCGGATGATCCGCAGGCGTAACAATTCTGAGGGCCAAACGAAAGCGCTCTTCATGGTCTTCGATTTGTTTCAGCACAATGGCGGTATTTGGTCTTTCGTCCTGGATGATATAGTCCGGATTTTCGATCATTTCTTTCAAATACCCGGAGTACCGCTCGAAGTCAAGGGGATGCCGCTCCTGAATGTGGCGGATACGTTCCTCTGTGATAATCACTTCCCCGGTGCGAATCTCCGGCGTGACGCAACGGTACTTTTTCATATCCAAATCGCAGATCTTCCTCACGCCAGACGCCCTCACCTCATCGCTTTACTTCTTCCCGTGCAGGGCCTTCATCCGCTTCTCGTGGTCCAGGATGCTCTTGCGCATCCTGAGGCTCTTGGGGGTCACCTCCAAAAGTTCGTCGTCCGCCAGGAACTCCAGGCACTGCTCCAGGCTCATCTGCTTGGGGGGCACCAGCCGCAGCGCCTCGTCGGACCCGCTGGCCCGGGTGTTGGTGAGCTGCTTTTTCTTGCACACGTTCACCGTCATATCCTCGCTCCGGGGGCTCACGCCGATGACCATGCCGCCGTATACCGGCACACCCGCGCCGATGAACAGCGTGCCCCGCTCCTGGGCGTTGAAGAGGCCGTAGGTGATGGACTCCCCGGTCTCAAAGGAGATGAGGGAGCCGTTGCCCCGGCGCTGGATGTCCCCCTTGAAGGGGGCGTAGCTGTCGAAGACGGAGGCCATGATCCCCTCGCCCTTGGTGTCGGTGAGGAAGTCGTTCCGGTAGCCGAAAAGGCCCCGGGCGGGAACCAGGAACTCCACCTTCATCCGGCTTCCCACGGGGGTCATCTCCACCATGTCCGCCTTCCGCTGGCCCAGCTTCTCAATCACCGCGCCCACGCAGTCCCCGGGCACGTCCACCACCAGCCGCTCGATGGGCTCGCACTTCTTTCCGTCTATCTCCTTATAGAGCACCCGGGCGGGGGACACCTGGAACTCATAGCCCTCCCGGCGCATGGTCTCAATGAGGATGGAGAGGGACATCTCTCCCCGGCCCGCCACGTTGAAGGCGGTCTCCTTGTCGGTTTCGGTGACCCGAAGGGACACGTCCCGCAGCGTTTCCCGGAACAGCCGCTCCCGAATCTGCCGGGAGGTGACGAACTTCCCCTCCCGTCCGGCGAAGGGGGAGTCGTTGACGGAGAAGGTCATTTCCAGGGTGGGGGCGGAGATCTTCACAAAGGGCAGGGCCTCCACCGTGTCGGGGACGCAGATGGTGTCCCCAATGGTCACGTCCGGAATGCCGCTCATGGCGATGATGTTCCCGGCAAAGGCCTCGGTGACGGGTTTGCGGCCCAGGCCGTCAAACTCGTAAATCGCCGTGGCCTTGGCCTTGCGGAGGACGGCCTCCGGGTCGTGGTAGTTGCAAACGGCGATCTCCTGGTTTTGCTTCAGGGTTCCCCGCTCAATGCGGCCGATGGCAATGCGACCCACGAACTCGTTGTAGTCGATGGAGGAAACCAGCATCTGGAAGGGCTGGTCCACCTCCGCCTCCGGGGCGGGGATATACTCCAGGATGGTGTCGAAAAGGGGCTGCAAATCCGTGCCCTGCACCGTGGGGGAGCAAGAGGCGGTGCCGTTGCGGCCGGAGCAGAAGAGCATGGGGCTGTCCAGCTGCTCGGAGGTGGCGTCCAGGTCCATCAAAAGCTCCAGCACCTCGTCAATGACCTCGTAGACCCGCTGGTCCGGCCGGTCGATCTTGTTGACCACCACAATGACCCGGTGTCCCAGCTCCAAGGCCCGGGAAAGCACAAAGCGGGTCTGAGGCATAGGGCCCTCGGCGGCGTCCACCAGGAGGATGACGCCGTTGACCATTTTCAAAACCCGCTCCACCTCGCCGCCGAAGTCGGCGTGGCCCGGGGTGTCCACAATGTTGATTTTCGTGTCCCCGTACTGGATGGCGGTGTTTTTCGCCAGAATGGTAATGCCCCGCTCCCGCTCCAGGTCGCCGGAGTCCATGACCCGGTCCACCACTTCCTGGTTCTCCCGGTAGACGCCGCCCTGTTTGAGCATCTCGTCCACCAGCGTGGTCTTGCCGTGGTCTACGTGGGCAATGATGGCAATATTTCTCAGGTGTTCATTTTGCATATCAAAATCTCCTTATTTTCCAACGGCAAGCCCTCGAGACCCCACCGGAGACGGGGCGGCGCGAAGGGCCGTTTATAATAATTCACAGGGATCTCAACCTCCCCGAGGAAATCCGGCGGAGCGGTTTTTCAGGGAGAGATGGAGCAAAGCGAGGTTCCCGCCGCCGGACGAGGCGGCGTGGGAATTTTTTCCGGCAGGGCGGGTTTCCTGCCGTAAAGCCATAAAATAGAGGATAAAATTTTGCGGTTTCTTATTATATGCCACTCCGCGCCGCTTTTCAACGGACAAATCCACATTTTTCGGGACTTTTTCATAAAAAATCCAAGTCACCTTGGACAAGATGGCCAAATTTTTGACCGGAAGGGAGACCGGCCGCCAAAGACGGCGGCCCCGCCGGACCGGAGGGCTGGTGAAACTGTCCAAGGGCAAAAGAAGAAGACGGCTTTCGCCGTCTCAGCTTGTCAAAAAAGTACCGTCTAAAACGGAGCGGAAAGGAAAAGAGCTACGAGAGAAACCCATCAGGGGTTTCTCTCGTTTTCAATCAGAAGTTTTTCAGACCTTTTGGAAGGTCTGAAAAACTTGCTCAGGCTGCCGAAAAAGAATTTTCGGCAGCCTGAGACGGCTTTCGCCGTCTTCACCTGATTTGCGCCTCCTTTTCTGCCGCCAGGGTCTCCTCCCGCAGCAGTAAGTATTCCTCCAAGCAAAGGCCGCTCTCCCGAATGTCCTGGGCCACTTCCACCCCCACATAGCGGTAGTGCCAGGGCTCGTAGCCGATGCCGGTGATCTCGCTTTTGTCGTTGGGGTAGCGGAGGATGAAACCGTACTCCCAGCAGTGCTCCATGAGCCACTTCTGCTCGGCGGTCTTCTCCTGCTTTTTCGTCAGGGCCTGATAGGACTGGGACACGATGTCCACCGCAAGACCCAGTTGGTGCTCGCTGGTGCCGGGACGGGCCACCCAGCGGCCTGCCTCCTCCTGAGCGGCGGCGCGGCTGTAGCCGGCGTTGCGCAGGCGGGTGATTTTGTTGTTGTAGAGATAGGTCTGCTTGGCCTGGGTCCGGTATGCAGAACAGATCTTGGGGCGCAGCCCCGCCTCCCGGCAGGCCTCCAACATGGCGGTAAGGCTCTCATAGGCCCTCTCGTCCACCTTCATCCCATCGGGCAGGGTCTTTAATTCCACCGTGTAATCCTCCGGAATCTCGTTCCAGGGGTTTACCAGCAGCAGCTGCCAATCCTCCGCCGCCGGGAAACGGGGGCCCTCCGGCTCCTCCGGCCTTGCAAGCTCCGGCGACACCACCGTCAGCTCCGGCAGCTTCCCGGACTCCTCCGCCTCCACAGGGGAGGCCAGCCGAAAGTCCGGAACAGGCCGCTCTTCTCTGGGGGGAGCCTTGTACACCCCTCCCGCCTGGACAAGTGTTGACAACAACAGCAGCGACACCAGGGAGGCCGCCGCCCGTTTGGTCCATTTCATCTGTTGCAGATCCTTTCCACGCCCGCATATCTTGTGGCTTGTTTTCCCCATCATACGCCATTCCTCCCCCAAAAACAAGGGGGAATTTATGAACGAAGCCGACTTTTTTGCCTGCCGCCAGAGCCTTTGGACATTTTCTCTTTTCATTTTCCTTCCAGCGTGGTATAATTTCACCCATACGCACCAGCGGCTGCCGCAAGCGGCGGAGTAAAAGCGCCGGACCTGTTTCCCAGGCCCGCCGGGAAAGGACGCGGAGACATGAACGAACCGATGGACTTGACGGAGCGAACCCTTGGCCGGGAGGATGTTTTCTCCGGCCGCATTCTCACCGTCCACGTGGACACCGTGGAGCTGCCCGGTGGCGGCACCGCCCTTCGGGAGGTGGCGGACCACCCCGGCGGCGTGGCGGTGCTGGCTCTGGACGGGGAGAACCGGGTGTTGACGGTGACGCAATACCGCTATCCCTTTGGAAAGCCCCTGCTGGAGATTCCCGCCGGGAAGCTGGACCACCCCGGGGAGGACCCCTATGAAGCGGGGCTTCGGGAGCTGAGAGAGGAGACCGGCGCGGTGCCCGGGGTTTATCAGTCCCTGGGGCGTCTTCTGCCCTCCCCCGGTTGTTACGGTGAGACGTTGCACCTGTACCTTGCCCGGGATCTCCGGATGGAGCAGCAGAGCCTGGACGAGGATGAGTTTTTAAATGTAGAGCGGATTCCCTTTGACGAGATGGTCCGCCGGTGCCTCTCCGGGGAGATCGAGGACGCCAAGACCGTGGCCGCCGTGCTGAAGGCGAAACTACTTTTAAACCTGTAACCCGCGCCGCCCCGGCGGGACCTGCCAAGGTCTCCGTCGGGGAAAGGCGGGCCGGTGTTTCATTGGTCCGGGTCGGGGGGACCGCCGCCCTCCCCAAGGGGCGGCAAGTGAGTTTGGAGGTCAGATATGGCTGAGGAAAAAACTGTCCTGATTGTAGAGGACGAGAAAAATATTGTGGACATTCTGCGCTATAACTTGGAGCGGCGGGGATACCGCGTCCTGGAGTCCTATGACGGGGAGGACGGCCTCCGCAAGGCCCGGACGGAGAAACCGGACCTGATTTTGTTGGATATCATGCTACCCAAGATGATTGGGTTTGACGTGTGCGAGGCCCTCCGGAAAGACGGGGACAATGTGCCCATCCTTCTGCTTACCGCCCGGGAGGAGGAGGACGACAAGGTCCGCGGACTTGAAACCGGGGCGGACGATTATATCACCAAGCCCTTTTCCATGCGGGAGGTCATCGCCCGGGTGGAGGCCAACATCCGCCGCACCTCCATGGCGGCCCCCGCGGGAGGCGCGGCGGCAGACAGCGCCATGCCCGTGGCGGGGGACTTGGCCATCAACACGGACAGCCACCAGGTCTTCCGGGCGGGGAAGGCCATTGACCTGACCCAGCGGGAGTACGAGCTTTTGACCTTCCTGGCCAGCCACCCCAACAAGGTCTATTCCCGGGTGGACCTGATGGAGCAGGTCTGGAATTACGGGTATGTGGGGGACGACGTGCGGACGGTGGACGTGACGGTCCGGCGGCTGCGGGAGAAAATCGAGGCCGACCCGGCCTCGCCGGTGTATATCCTGACTCGCCGGGGAGCGGGGTATTACTTCTCGGTCTCCTAGCCAAAGACAGGACCTATGCCCGTCTTTCAGGCGGGTACAATCCTCCCCTCTCAGGGGGAAGCAAAGAAGGTGTACCGTGATGTTTCGCAGCCTCCACATGAAGCTGACCCTGATCTTATTGCTTTTGATCACCTCCCTTATGGCCGTGGTGGGGGCCTTTTTGACCATCAACGTCTCCACCTTCTTCACCAACACGTTTTACCAGCAGATTGACAGCGTCTTTGGGGCGGACCAGCGGGAGTTTGTCACGTCCCTCCGGGGAGAGGCTGCTCAGGACGACGGCGCCGACCGGGTCCACGACATGATGGAGCTCACCGCCGGAAAGCTGGGCATCGACTATCGGACGAGAAACTATTTCGTTCTCGACGGGGAAACCGGAACCTACCTCAACGGCTCCGCCGCCGAAAGCTCCATGCCCCGGGAACAAAGCCCCAACCTCCTCACCGCCCGAAACGCCGTGCTCCGTCACGACGAATCCGGCATCGGAGACGTCAGTGACATCACCGCGGACTACATGGACGCGGCCATCCCCATCTTCGGGGGGGACAACGCCTTTATCATTTATATTCTGGACACCCGGGACACCGTCTCCGGCCTGAACAGCCAGCTCTTTCAAATCATCATGCAGGCCCTTTTCATCGGCCTGCTCATCTCCGCGCTTTTGAGCTTCCCCCTCTCCAAGACCATGGTGGGCCCCATTGAAAAGCTCACCGCCGGGGCGGAGCGGATGGCCTCCGGGGACTTTGACAGCGCCCTGCCTGTGGAGTCCACCGACGAGATCGGCATTCTCACCGGAACCTTCAACGAAATGGCCGGGGTGCTCCAGGCCACGCTGGCCGCTGTGGAGAACGAGCGGAACAAGCTGGACACCCTCTTCCTCCACATGACCGACGGCGTGGTGGCCTTTGACCACGATGGGAGGCTGATCCACTGCAACCCCGCCGCCAACACCATGCTTCAGCGCCCCGTGGGGCCCGCGTGCACCTATGACGAGCTTTTCGGCGCGCTCCACCCCTTCCGGGAGATGCTGGCCCTTCAGCGGCCCAACTTTGCCGAGGGGGAGCTGGAGGCCGGGGAGAAAACCCTGGAGGTCTATCTTGCCCCCTTCTCCGACCGGGAGCGGGGGGGCGTGCTCATCGTCCTCCACGACGTGACGGAGCAGCACCGCAACGAGGAGCGCCGGAAGGAATTTGTGGCCAACGTCTCCCATGAGCTCCGCACGCCCCTGACCAACGTCCGCACCTATGCCGAGACGCTTCGGGACGCGGAGGGGGACATCCCCCAGCCCATGGCCAACAATTTTTTGGACATCATCATCACGGAGACGGACCGGATGACCCACATTGTGCAAGACCTCCTCACCCTCTCCCGCCTGGACCGGGGGGACGCGGAGCTGGTCCTCTCCCGCTTCCCCTTTGCCCAGGCCATTCAAAGCGTGGTCCGCTCCAGCGCCCTGAACGCCCAGCAGCGGGGCCACGCCCTCACCTGCGCCGATCTGGAGCACCTGCCCCTGATCGTGGGAGACCGGAGCCGCCTGGAACAGGTGATGATGAACATTCTGGGCAACGCCATCAAATACACCCCCGACGGGGGCCACATTCACGTTTCCGCAGGCTGTGAAGAGGACACGGTCTGGATGGAGGTTTGGGACGACGGCATCGGCATCCCGGAAAAGGACCGGGAACGGATCTTCGACCGGTTCTACCGGGTGGACAAGGCCCGCTCCCGGGAGTCCGGAGGCACGGGTCTGGGGCTCTCCATCGCCCGGGAAATCGTCCAGCGGCACCGGGGGACCATCGCCCTGGTTCCCCACGAGGGACCCGGCACCACCATTCGCATGACCTTGCCCATCGCCCAGGGCCGGGGCGGCGGGACGGAGGGATGAGCCATGGAAGAACAGCGGCGCAACCGCCGGAATCTGGCGCAAAACCTGGTCATTACCGTCCTCGCCCTCTCGGCGGCGGTGCTTTTCGCCCAGACCCAACTCTACAACCTGGACCTGACCACCGGGCAACCGGCGGCCACGGCAGGGACCAGCCAGTCCGCCGCCCCGGCGGCGGATCTCACCGCCCCGGTGCGGGTGGCCGTCACCGGGGACTATGGGCGCTATGCAAGCGTGGCCCTTACCACCGGGGACGGGGACTTTGCCGACCCTCTGGGCCGCCGCCTGTTGGAGGCCCTGGGTTCCGCCAAAGAATACGCTGCCTGCACCCGGACGGAGCTTCTCCGGGCTCTGGGGAGGCCGTCCCTTTACTATGATTTCGTGGAGCCTTTGCCCCTGTCCGTTCTGGCAGGGCTTCTGGGGGGCGGAGAGGACGTCTCCCCCCGGGAGGATCTGAGCGCCCGCCGCCTTCTTCTGGCTCTTCAGTCCGGCAGCGTGAGCCTCTACCTCTGGGATGGCGGCGAGAGTTACTACCGGGCCTCTACCGCCGTCTCCACCGACAGTCTGGAGCAGGTGATCGGCCGCTATGAGCTGGGGAACGCCTCCTTCGCCCTGGACGGAGAGGGGCTGGAGAAAGCACTGGACCCCTGCTCACTGCTGCCGGACCAGCCCCCCCAGCTTCCCGCCTTCACCGTGGGGGCCCCCCTGGCGGGGGGGACGGACTGGTTGCTCTCCGCCCTGGGCTTCAACCTTCGAAGCCGCACCCGCCACACCGAGTCCAACGGCACGGAGCTGATCATGGACGGAGACCGGACCTTGCGCATCCGTCCGGACAACACCGTCTACTATCAAAGCGGAGACGACCCCAGTCTCAGCGTCCGCGCCGCCGGGGAATTGCCCACGGCCCGGGAGGCAGCCCTGGGGGCCGGGTCCCTGTTGGGGGGCCTGCTCTCCCCCGTCTCCGGAGAGGCCCAGCCCTGGCTCCAGAGCCTGCGGCGCAATGGGGACGTGACGGTCCTCCGCTTTGGCTATCAGGTGGGAGGCGTGCCCGTCCGGTTTCAGGACGGGAGTTTCGCCGCGGAGATCACCCTTACCGGCGTCTCCGTCACCGCCATGACCCTGCGGTTCCGGCAATACGTTCCGGCGGAAGGATCCTCTTTGCTGCTGCCTCTGCCCCAGGCTCTGGCCGTGGCCGCCTCCAGCCCCGGGAAGGAACTGTCCATCGGCTATGTGGAGCGAAACGGGGAATGCCGGGCCTGCTGGCTGTCGGACTGAGAAGCTGCATTCATAACCGGGGGGAGTAAGCGGGAAGGTCCGGACTCTGGGACTGGGCCCAGAGACGCGAAACCGCCCTTTTAGAAAGGAGGCCCCGTTTTGGACCGCTGCCGCCTGAAAAATATCATCATCTTGATTCTGGTCCTGCTCAACGGCTTTTTGCTCTTCTCCCTGGCCCAGCGCCGCGCGGCGGAGCGGGACGCCTTTCTCCGGACGGTGGAAGAGCTGGTGGCCCTCTTTGAGGAGGACGGCATGACGCTGGACGGCGGCGCGATCTCCCGGGACGCGCCTCCGGAGGGGGTGACCCTTGTCCGGGAGTCCGCCCTGGAGGAGCGGGCCGCCGCCTTCCTCCTGGGGGAGTTTCCCACCGTCTCCGACCAGGGGGGCGGCATCTTCCACTACACCGGCCCCGGGGGGGAGGCCCTCTTTCGTTCCAGCGGCGGCTTCGAGGCCAGCGGGACCCTGGCGGAGGAGAATGTGGAGGATGTCTGCCGGGAGTTTTGCCGGGAGTTTTCCTACGAGGACACGGACGTTTCCCTGGATGAGGAGGGAGACGGCGTTTTCAGCGCCGTGGGAGTGTTCAACTCCTTGCCGGTTTTCAACTGCTCGGTTACCTTCACCGTAGAAAACTACGTTCTCACCTCCGTCAGCGGTACGCTCCTGCCCCAGGACGGCGTTCCCGCCCTGGGAGAACAGCCTCTCTCCGCCGCCGGAGCCCTTCTGGCCTTTCAGCGGATGCGGCGGGAGAACGCGGCCGTGGCCTCCACGGTGACGGAGACCCAGCTGTGCTATGAGCTTCAAAATACCGGCGCGGCCATGTCATTGGTTCCGGCTTGGCGGGTTGTCACCGACACGGAGGACTACTATGTGAACAGTCTCAGCGGCGCGGTGACCGCCGGAGGCGCCCGGACTGGAGAGCCGACGGTGTAACGCCCATCCATATTTCTCCTGAAAACCCGGCCCACTGGGCCGGGTTTTCAGGCCGTCTATGGAAGCAATCGGGCTTTTTCGACCAAACATTATGTAAAAACACGGAAGGAAAGGTTTGCTTTTTTCCGGCGCCTGTGCTATGATTACAAAGTATGTAAAAAAGCGCAAAGAAGAATTTACCTCCCCGCGTTCATCGCGGGTATGAAGCGCCGCCGGCCGGGCAAACTGTTCTCTGTGCCTTTCACGAATGCCCAGGACCGGCAAACTGTTGCTTGAAAAGAGGGTCAATATTTTGACAAAATATATTGTACAGGGCGGAACGCCCCTGTTTGGCGAAGTTGAGATCAGCGGTGCGAAAAACGCCGCCGTAGCCATTATTCCCGCCGCGCTGCTGGTGGACGGGATCTGCCGCATTGAGAACATTCCCCAGATTTCCGACGTGACGTTGTGCCTCAGCATTCTCGGGCAGCTGGGGGCAGGGGTCCGCAGCATCGACCGCCACACCGTGGAGGTGGACTGCCGCCACATTCACTCCACCCGTACGCCCTATGACATGGCCCGGCGCATCCGGGCCTCTACCTACTTCATCGGGGCCCTCCTGGGCCGGTTCGGGCAGGCGGAGGTGGCCCTTCCGGGGGGCTGCAACTTCGGCGGCGTCCGGCCCATCGACCAGCACATGAAGGGATTCAACGCCCTGGGAGCCACCGTGGTGGTGGAGGGGGGCTTTATCCGGGCCACCGCGGGAGAGTCCCGTTTGAAAGGCACCAGCATTTACCTGGACGTGGTCTCCGTGGGGGCCACCATGAACATTATGATGGCCGCTGTTATGGCGGAGGGGCGCACCGTCATCGAAAACGCCGCGAAAGAGCCCCACATTGTGGATCTGGCCAACTTTTTGAACTCTATGGGGGCCAATATTCGGGGCGCGGGCACGGACACCATCAAGATCCGGGGGGTGGACCGCCTCCGGGGCGGAAGCTACGCCATTATCCCCGACCAGATTGAGGCGGGCACCTATATGGCCGCCGCCGCCGCCGCAGGGGGACAGATCCTGGTGAAAAACATCATCCCCAAGCATATGGACTGCATCACCGCCAAGCTCCAGGAGTGCGGCGTGGAGGTGGAGGAACACGAGGACACCCTCCTGGTCCGCCGGAACGGCCCGCTGCGCCGGGCCAACATCAAGACCTTGCCCTATCCCGGCTTTCCCACGGATATGCAGCCCCAGATCACCACCGTGCTCTCTTTGGCCCAGGGCATCTCCCTGGTGACGGAGAGCGTGTGGTCCAGCCGCTACCGCTATGTGGACGAGCTCCGCCGCATGGGGGCCAATATCCAGGTGGACGACAAGACCGCCGTGGTGGAGGGGGTGGACCATCTGGTGGGCGCACCGATTCAGGCCTCGGACCTGCGGGCGGGGGCCGCTCTGGTCATCGCCGCCCTGGCCGCCAAGGGACAAAGCGAGATCTCCTGTATCCATTACATTGAGCGGGGCTATGAGAATCTGGTGGAAAAACTCCGCGGGCTGGGGGCCAACGTCCGGGCCGTGGAGGAATCGGAGGAGCACCAGCGGTTGAACCTTGGGTAACATCGAAACGGTTCCGGGAGATGGAGGGGAGGCCCTTCCGTCTCCCGGTTTTTGCGAAGGAGGGCCTATGCGGATTGTAGAGCTGGACTCCAGGACGCCGGAGCGTCTGGACCGCCTGCTGGAGGTCTGGGAGCGTTCCGTCCGGGCCACCCACGCGTTTTTGTCCGGCGGCGAGGTGAAGGCCATCAAGGCCTATGTCCCCCAGGCCCTGCGGGAGGTTCCCCACCTGGTGGTGGGGGAGGACGGGAGGGGTGTTCCCGTCGGTTTTTTGGGTGCGGATGGACAGCGGCTGGAAATGCTGTTCCTGTTGCCGGAGGCGCGGGGAAAGGGCCTTGGACGGGCGATGCTCCAATACGGAATGGAGCGCTACGGCCTCCGAGAGCTGGCGGTGAACGAACAAAATCCCCAGGCCAGGGGCTTTTATGAGTACATGGGCTTCCGGGTTTACCGGCGGACGGAGACGGACGAGCAGGGTGGGCCCTACCCGCTTTTGTATATGAAATTGTGACCACCCAAGGAGGAAAAACATGGCGGATTTGAAAACCATGCGAAACATCGGCGGGGAGATGGCCCGGAAGCTGGCGGCGGTGGGCGTCCGCACTCCGGAGGAGCTGGCGGAGGCCGGGGCCAAGGACGCCTTTTTCCGCCTGAAAACCCTCTATCCCGGCGTCTGCCTGGTCCATCTCTACGCCCTGGAGGGGGCGGTCCGGGGTGTGGACTTCCATGAACTCCCCCCGGAAGTAAAGGCGGATTTGAAGGAATTCAGCGACGCGCTGAAAGAAAAAGGAGGTCCCCCGGGTTGACGACAGTACATACTCTGGCCAGCGGTTCTTCCGGCAACGCGCTGGCCCTCTCCTGGGAGGGGGGAAACCTTTTGGTGGACGCGGGCATCTCCTGCCGCCGTATCCGCCAGGGGCTTCAGGCCCTGGGGCTGGACCTGGGGGACCTGGACGGCATTTTCATCACCCACACCCACTCGGACCACATCTCCGGCCTCCAGACCCTTTTAAAGCGCACCGGCTGCCCCGTCTACGCCTCCGCCCCGGCAGGCCGGGACCTGTTGCGGCGGATGGTTCTTCTGGAGGACCGCCTCCGGGAGGCGGAGGGGACCTTTTTCGTGAAGGACTGCGCCGTCACTGCCTTTCCCACCTCCCATGACTCCCCCGGCTCCCGGGGCTACCGCTTCGACACCCCCGACGGGGGCTTCGGCCTGCTGACGGACAGCGGCGTGGTGACGCCGGAGGC